>NZ_JBVJNO010000003.1:362521-795733 GCF_055583645.1 Amycolatopsis sp. NPDC104587 | reverse complement strand
CGATCACCGCCCACGCCTTCTCCGTCAACTCACCCCGACCAACCACGCCGCAATTCAACCGGACCGCAGCTAGATCACTTACAGGACACTCCCTAGGCCTGCCGCGTGTAGCGGTGCTTGACGCCGACCGGGAAGTACTCGGGATCCCCGGCGGGCCGCAGGACGACGTCGGGCAGCTGCCGCTCCGGCGGGACGTAGTGCGCGAACTCGCTGTTGAGCCGGCACAGCTGCGCGCGCACCGACTCCGCGATCCGCGCGGCGTCGGCGGTCGCGCCCGGCGCCGTCTCGACGGTGATGCGCAGCCGCCGGTCGCGGTCGGCGTCCTCGACCGCCTCGATGACGAACTTCCCGGTCACCACGTCGCTGATGCCGGGCTGCTCCAGGCCGACGGTGACGTTCTCCGGGTAGACGTTCGCGCCGAAGAAGGAGACGGTGAACAGCGACCGGCCGAACACGTACACGAACGGCAGCTCCGGCCCGGGCGGCGGCGTGAAGCCGTGGCGGGCGCAGTAGGCGAGCAGCTCGTCGTGCGGCAGGACCCCGCCGTCGTCGGCGATGTGGTAGCGGATCAGCGGGATGCCGCCGTCGCCGGTGAAGACGAGCGTGCCCTCGTGCACCTCGAAGAAGCGGCTGGCCGGGTCGTACTGCACGAGCGTCGGGAGCCGCGCGTCGCCGAAGACCTCGCGGGCGAGGTCGGGGTGGTCGGCGAAGAACCGGCGGATGCCCGCCGACACCGGCGTTTCGGTGCCGAGCACCCCGGCGTCGGCCGTGCCGTAGAGCGAGGCGATGTCGCGGACCGGGTCGGCGATCCCGGCCCGCTGCGCGACGAGGTCCCGCCACTGCTCGCTGAAGACCTCACCGGCGAGCACGAGCTTGACCGCGTACGCGGGCCAGTCGAGGCCTTCGGCGAGCCCGGTGTCGACGACGTCCTTCACGAACGGCGGATAGCCCAGCAGCACGACCTGTTCGAAGTGCGGCGCGAGTTCGGGCAGCACCCGCAGGATCTCGGCCTTGTTGTTGCCCGGCGCCACCACGGTGATCGGGCAGCCCTTGGCCGCGAGGTGACGCACGCACGCCGTGGTGAAGAGGCCGCCGACCCAGGTGCCGAGCGGGAAGCAGACGACGGCGAGGGTGCCGCGCTCGCCGGCGCCGAAGGCGTCCACCAGCACCTGTTCGAACCGCCGGGCGACGTGCAGCTCGTCCTCGAGCGAGCGGGGCCAGATCGTCGGGTGCCCGCTCGAGCCGGAGGAGACGGCGATCATGTCGAGCCCGGCGAACGTGCCGTCGCGGCACAGTTCGGGCAGCGGGTACTTCCGGTGGTAGCCGGCCTTGTCGACCAGCGGCAGCGTGCGGAAGTCCGCCATCGTGACGACGTCCGCGGGCGTGATGCCGTGCTCCCGCAGGAACTTCCGGTACGCGGGCACGGTTTCGGCGGTGCGGTGGAAGAGGTCGAGGACGTGGCTTTCCGGCGGGGGCGCGGGCGGGGCGAAGAAGGTGTCGAACGCCTGCCGCACGCGGGTCTGCCGAGCGTGGTCCATGATCGCAGCATAACGGCCGCCGCGTGTCATGATGGGCGGCGTGAGCACCACCGCGGAGCCGCAGCCCGCCGGCGCGCCGTTGACGCTCTACCTGGTCAAACGGCTCGAGCTGGTGGTCAGGGCGCTGCTCGACGACGCGCTGCGGCCGCTCGGCCTGACCACGTTGCAGTACACGGCGCTGACGGTCCTCGAAGCCAGCGGCGCGCTGTCGTCGGCGCAGCTGGCGCGCCGGTCGTTCCTGCGGCCGCAGACCATGCACGAAATGGTGCTGGCGCTGGAAAAGCGCGGGCTGATCGCGCGCACCCCCAAGCCGGGCAACAAGCGGGTGCTGCTGGCGGGCCTCACCGAAGCCGGTCGCGGCTTGCTCGCCGACTGCGCGCCGGCGGTCGCGGAGGTCGAGGACGCGTTGCTCGCCGACCTGAGCCCAGGCCAGCGCGCGACGTTCCGCGAAGGCCTTCAGCACGGCATCACGGCGTTGGGCGCGCTGATGCACCACGCTCAGGAACCCTGATCAACCTGGTCGTGGCGACTGGGGTACCGGGCTCCGCCGACTGGAGTCTTTACTCAGGCTTGCTGATAGTCCGGACGAGTGGAAGACGCTGTGGAGCCGTAGCGCGGGGTGT
This sequence comes from Amycolatopsis sp. NPDC104587, assembly GCF_055583645.1. Taxonomy (NCBI): domain Bacteria; kingdom Bacillati; phylum Actinomycetota; class Actinomycetes; order Pseudonocardiales; family Pseudonocardiaceae; genus Amycolatopsis; species Amycolatopsis sp. NPDC104587. The sequence goes on along the minus strand of NZ_JBVJNO010000003.1, from coordinate 793,572 downwards.
GACCGGGGGCGTTGGAGGGTAAGTCCCAGGTCTGCTCTCGCCTCTGGAGGTTCCCCGACGTGACCCGGGCAAGCGACGCGACCACCACCGCGCGTCGGCTGCTGATGCTGGCCGGGGCAGTGGCGGGGTTGTGGTTGCTCTCGTGGCTGGTGTCAGGTCACGCGGAAGCGGCGACGGGGGCTTCGCCGCCGGCCGGTGTTGCGGTGGTGACGGCTGCGGGTGATGTGGAGAAACCGGTGGTCGAGACCGCTGCCTCGGCGGTTGGGCGGGTTGTGAAGTCCGGTGCGCCTGTCGTTGAGCCGGTGAAGGCCGCGTCTGACGTGGTGAAGCCGGTGGTCGAGACTGCCGCCTCGGCGGTCGAGCCGGTGGCGCGCGTGGCCACCGCGCCTGTGGCGGAGCCGGTTGCGCGGGTCGTGAAGACTGCTGGGCCGGTGGTTGGGCCGGTGGCGCGAGTGGTCGAGAGTGCGGGGCCTGTGGTTGAGCCGGTGGCGCGCGTGGTCAAGGCCGCCGCTCCGGCGGTCGAGCCGGTGGCGCACCTCGTCGAGCCCATCTCCTCTCCCGTGGTCAGGGCCGTCGCACCCGTGGCGCGCACCGTCGGATCTGTGCTGCAGCCGATCACCGACATCGCGCAGCCCGTCGTCAAGCCGGTCACCGACCTCGTCGCGCCGGTGACCGAGGCGACCGCCCCGATCGTCAAGCCCGTCACGGATCTCGTCGCTCCGGTGACCGGAGTCGTGGCTCCCGCCGGCAACGATGGTGCCCACCCCGGCACATCCGCCCCGCCCGCCGGGAGCCCCGCTCCCGATCAACCGCTCGCACCCACCCGCGCGGCGAACCCCCAGCACGCACCCCAAGCGGCAGCGCCGGATTCACCCGAGTCCGCGGAACCCGCCCGCCAGACCGCAGCCACCAAAGCCCGCACGACCGGACCCAACGCGGCCGAAGCCGAAGCTGGAACCCGAGCCCAGCCGCTCCAGAAACCGCAGCCGCTCCAGAAAAAGAAGAACCACCCTCCCCAGAACCCGCCGGTCCCGCGAAGCCCGACTCCCGCCGATGCCACCGTCGGCGGCGGCTCCCCGATCCCGCCCGCCCTCCTGACCGCCGACTTCATTCCCCGCTCCGGCAGGGGCCTCGCGCAGTCGCATGGTGACTTCCATCCGCTCTGGCGAGCGTGCGAACCGGGCACCGGCCCCGGTTAGGTCCCGTCCCGAACCTCCACTCCGTCGTGTGCTCGCGGCGTGCTCCGCGCTGCCCGCGACCCACCTCAGAACCCACGCGTGGAAGCAGGGACGAAAGATGGAAGCGAACGTGTTCGACCTCGGGAAGGTGCGAAGAGACGCGGTGGTCACCGTCCGCCTGGACGCGATGGCCAACGTCAGGCTGCTGACGGCGGTCAACTACCAGGCATACCGGCGCCGGCAGTACTACCGGATGCACGGCGGGGTGGCCACCACACCGATGTTCAAGATCCACATTCCGGCCAACGCGCACTGGTTCCTGGTGCTCGACCTCGAGGGGCTGGAGAACCTGCCCCTGCGCCCGAGGGTGACCGTCGAGCCGGAACCGGGCGTCATGGCCCGTGGACGCACCGGCCCCCGATGAAGCTCAGTTCGGCCTTCGCGGCCCCGATCTCGTTTTCGGGGCTGTCGAAGGGATCGCGGTCGAGCACCACGAGATCGGCGCGCAGGCCCGGCCGGATCGAGCCGGTGTCGTCGAAGTGGTTCACCTACGCCGAACCCGCCGGGTAGGCCGTGATCGCCGCGTCGAGGCCGATCCGCTGCGTCGGGAAGAACAGGGGCACGTCTTCCCCGTACGGCGTGCGGGTGACCGCGACGTGGATGCCCTGCAGCGGGTCGGGGCTGCTCACCGCCAGTCGTTCCCGGCGGTCAGGGTGGCCCCGGACCGCGGCAGGGCGCCGAACGGGACCAGCCGCCGCCGGTCAGCCACTCGAGCCGCGGGTGGGAAGCGGCGTACGCGGCGACGGCGGCGAGTTCGATCCCGGCGCCCACGGCGGGCCGATCAGGGGTTTCGGGTCGCCGCCGACGGCGGTGATCCGCCCGCCGGTGAAGACGAGGTCGGCGTGCCGGGGTGCTCGGCAAGACGAGCGGAGCGACCCCACCGATGGCTCGAAAAGGCCACCGGACCTGCGGACCCGGTGGTCCGGTGGCCCTTCCCGGACCGACCATCGGCGGATTTACAACGTTGTACCAACGATGTAAAAGTTGGGCTGCGCTGTTCGCCGCCGTGGAAGGGGACACCGATGTCCGTCCGAGAACGCGATCACCTGACCCGCCGTGACCTGCTCCGGCTCGCCGGAGGCACGGCCGCCGCCGTCGCCGCGGCGCTCTGGCTGCCCGGCGGCGCGGCCGCCGCCGGCACCTTCGGCCCGATCCGGCCGCCCGCGACGCCGCTGATCGTCCGCTCGCCGTACCTGTCCACCTGGCAGCCCGCCGACAACCTCCCCGGCACCTGGTCGAGCTTCTGGACCGGGCACGTCACCGCCCTCTGCGGTCTCGCCCGCATCGACGGCGCCGCCTACGTCTTCGCCGGGCAGCCCGCCCTGCCGAGCGGACCCGCGCTCACGCCGATGACGCAGGTCAGCCTGCAGGTCACCGGCACCCGCTCGACCTACGTCCTGACCGGCGGCGGGGTGAACCTGACCGTCACGTTCTTCTCGCCGGTCGACCCGGCGAACCTGCAGCGCCAGAGCGTCCCGTTCGGCTACGTGACGCTCCAGGCCGCCAGCGCCGACGGCCGCGCCCACGCCGTCGACCTGCACTTCGACACCTCCGCGGAGTGGGTGCACGGGAACACCTCGACGCCGGTCACCTGGACGCAGCAGCAGTCCAACGGCTACACGCTCTTGAGCTGCACCCCGGCGAGCCCGGGTGTGCTGCAGGAGAACGGCGACCAGGCGAGCTGGGGCTCGCTGGTGCTGGCCGCGCCGGCGTCCGGAGTCAGCTGGCAGATCGGACAGGACACCGTGGTGCGCGCCGCGTCGGCCGGCCAAGGAGCCTTGAACAACACCAGCGACACCGCCCAGCCCCGCGCGATCAGCGACCGCTGGCCGGTGCTCGCCTTCACCAAGAACCTCGGCACGATCGCGGCCGGTGGCACGTCGGCGGCGTTCACACTGGCGATCGGACACGTCCGGACGCCCGCCGTGCGCTACCTCGGCGCCGAGCTGCGGCCCTGGTGGACGCACTACTGGGGCAGCTGGCAGGACATGGCGGTCTGGTTCGCCGACGACTACGCGAGCGCGCTGAGTGCGGCGACCGCGATCGACCAGCGGCTGCACGACGACGCCGTCGCCGCGGCCGGCGGCGGGACCACCGGCGAGCACTACGCGGGGATCTGCGCGCTGGCGCTGCGCCAGGCGTTCGGCGGCACCGAGCTGGTCGACCGCGGCGGCGCGCCGTGGGGCTTCCTGAAGGAGATCTCCTCCAGCGGCAACATGTCCACCGTGGACGTCATCTACCCGGCGTTCCCGGGCTACCTTTACCTTTCCCCGGCGTACCTGCGGCTGATTCTCGAACCGGTGCTCGACTACGCCGAGCAGGGCGGGTGGCCGATGCAGTTCTCCGAGCACGACGTCGGCGCGCACTACCCGGACGCGGCCGGGCACAACGACGGCAACGAGGAGAGCATGCCGGTCGAGGAGTCGGCCAACATGCTGATCATGGCCGCGGCGCTGGTGCAGCGGCTGCCGTCGGCCGACGCCGCCGCCTTCGCGAACACGCACTACCGGATCCTGCGGCAGTGGGCCGAGTACCTCGTCGGCAACACCCTCGACCCGGGCTTCCAGAACCAGACCGACGACTTCACCGGGTTCATCGCCCACAGCGCCAACCTCGCGCTCAAGGGCATCATCGGCGTCGGCGCGATGGGGATCATCGCCGCCGCGACCGGCAACACCGCCGACGCCCAGCGGTACCGGTCGGTCTCCCGCGGTTACGTCAGCCAGTGGGTGACGCTGGCGCAGGACCCGTCGAACCAGCACCTCAAGCTGGCCTACGACCAGCCCGGCACCTGGAGCCTGAAGTACAACGGCTTCGCCGACCGCGTGCTCGGCCTCGACCTGGTCCCTCTCGGCGTCGCGACGCAGGAGGCGGCCTGGTACCAGGGCCGCGCGAGCGCCCACGGGGTGCTGCTCGACCCGCGCAACAACTACACGAAGGCCGACTGGGAGCTGTGGACCGCCGCGTGGCTCACCGACCAGCCGAACATCCGGACCACGCTGGTCGAGGGCGTCTACAGCTACGCGAACACCACGCCGCAGCGCGTCCCGTTCAGCGACTGGTACGTCGTGGCCGACGCCACCCAGCGCGGTTTCCAGGCCCGCCCGGTGGCGGGCGGTTACCTGGCGCTGCTGACCCGCCCGGCGGCGTCGACGACCGCGTGGCGGAAGCTGCAGAACCAGCGCTCCGGCAAGGTGCTGGCGGTGTCGAACATGTCACTGGCCGACACGGCCGAGGTGACGCAGTGGAGCGACAACGGCACGGCCGACCACCTCTGGGCGGTTGTGGACAACGGGGACGGCACCGTCCGGATCGTCAACCGCAACAGCGGCAAGGTGCTGGCGGTCCACGACCAGAGCCTCGACAACGGCGCCCACGTCCAGCAGTTCCAGGACAACGGCACCCCCGACCACAACTGGCGGATCGTCGACGCGGGCGGGGACTGGTCGAAGATCGTCAACGTCCGCAGCGGCAAGGTGATGGCCGTCAACCAGCAGTCCACGGCCGACGGCGCGCAGGTGACCCAGTGGGACGACAACGGGTCACCGGACCACCTGTGGCGGTTCGTCTGACGCCGTTTGCGAGACTGGCGCCGTGTGCGCCGAACCCCTTCGCCGGTTCCTCGAGGACCGGGACCCGCCGACTCCGTGCCTCGTCGTCGACACCGACGCCGTCGCGGTGCGGGTGCGCGAGTTCCGTTCGGCGTTCCCGGGCGCGCTGGTGCGGTACGCCGTCAAGGCCAACCCGGCGCCACCGGTGCTCGACGCGCTGGTGGCCGCCGGGGTCGGCTTCGACGTCGCCGGGCCCGCCGAGCTGGCGCTGTGCCTCGAGCGTGGCGCCGACCCGGCGGACCTCGCCTACGGCAACCCGATCAAGAAGCCCCGTGACATCACCTTCGCCTTCGAACGCGGGGTCCGCGAGTTCACCTCCGACGCGCCCGACGACGTCGACCACCTGGCCCGGCACGCGCCCGGCTCGGCCGTCTCCATCCGGGTGGTGCTCGAGGCGCCGGACTCGGTGACGCCGTTCGGCCGGAAGTTCGGCTGTGAGCCCGCCGAGGCCCTGGACCTCGTGCTGCGCGCGGCCGCGCTGGGGTTGCGGCCGGGGATCGCCTTCCACGTCGGGTCGCAGCAGCCGGACGTCACCGCGTGGGAGATCGGGATCGCGACGGCGGCGAAGCTGTTCGCCGAGGCCGCGGCCCAAGGCGTCGTGCTGACGCGGCTCAACCTCGGGGGCGGCTTCGCGACCACCCACCGCACCGCCGTCCCGCCGCTGGCCGCGTACGCGACGACGATCGCCTCGGCGCTCGACACGCACTTCCCGGGCGGACGGCCGGAGCTGCTGCTCGAGCCGGGACGCGTGCTGGTCGCGGACGCGGGTCTGCTGCGGACCGAGGTCGTGCTGGTGGCACACCGGGGCGAGCGGCGCTGGGTGTACCTCGACATCGGCCGGTACAACGGGCTCGCCGAGGCCGAGAACGAGGCGATCGCCTACCGGTTCGAGCCGGTCGACGCCGGCGGCCCGAGCGGGCCCGTGGTGCTCGCCGGGCCGACCTGCGACGGCGACGACGTCCTCTACCAGCGGACGCCGTACGAGCTGCCGCTGGCCCTGCGGACCGGCGACCGGCTCGACCTGCCCGGCACCGGGGCCTACACCGCCAGCTACGCGTCGGTGGCGTTCAACGGCATCGAGCCGCTGCGCACGTACTGCGTCGGGCGGTGGGGTGATGCCTGAGATCGGCCGGTTCACCGGGCGGCACGTCCTGGCCGAGCTGCACGGCATCGACCCGGGCCTGCTCGACGACGCTCCCCGGCTGGGGGAGCTGCTCCGCGCGGCGGTGACGGAGGCGGGCGCGACGGTCGTCGACCTCGTGGCGAAGCGGTTCGCGCCACAGGGCGCCACGGTGATCGCGCTGCTGGCCGAGTCGCACGCGTCCGTGCACACCTACCCCGAGCACGGGTCGCTCTTCGCCGACGTGTTCACCTGCGGTGACCGCGCCGACCCCGAGCACGCGCTGCGGCTGCTGGCGAAGGCGCTCGACGCCGGCTCGGTCCACCTGTCCGTCGTCCACCGGGGAGAACGCTGATGCCCTCGATCCACGAGCCGGTCGGCGCCGGCCTCACCCGCGTCTGGGCGGTCGGCGACGTCGTGTTCGACGCGCGCACGCCGTACCAGGAGGTGCTGATCGGCAAGACCGCGCAGGGGGTTTCGCTCTTCTGCGACGGCGAGCGCCAGAGCACCGAGGCGAGCCAGCTGGTGTACCACGAGGCGCTGATGGTGCCCGCGCTGCTGCTGGCCGACCAGGTGCGGCGGGTGCTGGTGATCGGCTCGAGCGAGGGGGTCGCCAGTCAGCTCGCGGTCGACGCCGGCGCCACGCACGTCGACCACGTCGACATCGACGAGCAGGCCGTCCGGGCATGCGCCGACCACCTGCCCTACGGCTACACGGCCGGGGAGCTGGCGCTCGCGACGCGGGGCGAGGGCCCGGTCCTGATGTCCTATGAGGACGGTTGGGTGTTCCTGGCCGCGGCGCCCGCCGGCCACTACGACGTGGTCGTGATCGACCTGCCGGACGAGAACTCCGACCCCGAAGCGCAGCACAACCGCCTGTACGGCACGGACTTCCTCCACCAGTGCTTGCGGGTGCTGGCCGCGGGCGGGGTGGTGACCTGCCAGGCCGGCTGCCCGACGCTGTGGCGCAACGAGACGCTGCGCGCGTCGTGGCGGCGGTTCCGCGAGGTGTTCGGGACGGTGCTGTACTTCGGTTCCGACGAGCACGAGTGGGCGTTCCTGTCCGGGCGCGTGGACCACGTCGCCGAGCCGGGCGCGCTGGTGGCCCGGCGGTTCGCGGAGCGGGGGAGCGGCGCGGTGACGCTGGACGCCGAGGCGCTGCTGGCCGGCTCGACCCCGCCGCTTTCGCTCCGGCGCGATACTGGTCCAGACCAGTTTTGAGATGCCGATTTTCACAATATCTCATTGTTGAAAGATGAATAGGCGGGAAATGGATTTCCCGCACGCCGGGTCGCCGTGTTACTCCGTTCAGTGGCCGTCGAAAAGGTTGCGATCGCGCTACGATCCGTTCCGCGCGCGATCATCGTGATCAAAAGGCACCGTGGCCCATTTGGAGGAGCGTCATGCTCGGTATGTTGGTCGTAGCCGGAATGATTCTGTCCGCCGTCGCCGCACCCGTCGAATCCGTGGCGGATTCGGCTCCCGACCAAAGGATCACGCTCGACATCAAGACCATCAACGGGTCCGGCTGCCCGGCCGGCACGGCGACCGCCTCGGCCGACGTCGCGTCGGACAACACGGCGTTCACGGTGCACTACTCGAACTTCACCGCCAAGGCCGGCGGCGGCTCCTCCGCGCTCGACGCCCGGAAGAACTGCCAGATCAACGTGCTCGTCCATGTGCCCCAAGGATTCACGTACGCGATCGCATCGGCGGAGTACCGCGGCTTCGCGCACATCGAGAGCGGGGCGAGCGCGCTCGAGCAGGCCAACTACTACTTCGCCGGGACGTCGCCGACCGCCCGGGTGCGCCACACCTTCCCCGGGCCGTTCCACGGCGTGTGGCGCGCCACCGACGTCACCGACGTCGCCGAGCTCGTGTTCGCGCCCTGCGGCGAGGACCGCAACCTGAACATCAATGCGGAACTGCGGGCCGACGCGGGCACCTCCTCGGGGGCGAGTTACATCGAAATGGATTCCGAACACGCGAGCGTGGACACGATTTACCACTTCGCGTGGAAGACCTGCTGAATTCCGCGGAATCGGCCCGGATGGCCCGCTCATCGGAGGTGATTCCCGGTGAGCGGGCCCGGCCGGGTCAGATGTGGGTCACCAGAAGTGTCACTCCCGCCTCGCCGCCGCAGTCGACGAAGACCGGGCCGACGCCGTTCCCGATGTGCTGCGCCACGGTCGCCTTGGCGACGAAGTGGTCCGGACCGGCGTCGACGATCCGGATGTTCTCCAGTGCCGGGTGCTCCGGAAAGCCGCCGAGCACGGACTTGAGCCCGGTGCCGCCGCCGCAGCTGCCGGTGATGGTCACTTCCTGGCCGCGCTGCGTGGTCGGGTTCGGGCTCACCTGCACGGTGGCCCGGGCGCCCTTCGGCGGCTCCGGCTGGTTCGTGGTGGTCATGGTCCCCTCCGTGGTTCCCGGCGCCGCCGACGCGCCGCCGGCGATCCCGATGCTCACCGCCGTGACGAGCCCGGCCGCGGCGGCCAGTCCGGTCACCGTGCGGGTGGCCTTGGTGCGCATGGTGTTCTCCTCCCTCGATCCGGAGTCCGCCGGATCTGCTTCGTCAGTCGCCGCGGGGTGACCCCGGGGTTCTCGACGGGAAGGAATGAGACGTGGATCACATCAAGGTGGCCAGGCGACGCGGGAGGGGGAGCGTCGTCCGGCTGTCTACAAAGGACGGCTAGTCGAGAGCGCCGGAAGCCGGCAGCTCGGCCGGTTCGCCCTTCGTGACGGGCGTCAGCGTGCATCGTCGCTCGAACCGCTCCATCAGGACGGTGGCGATCAGGAGGGCCACTGGGGTGCTCACCGCGATCCACATGGAAGAAGACCTACCCAGGCTCGCGGGAAGTGAATCGCCCGGATGAGCTCGGCCGGGGACCTCAAGCGCACAGTGGCGCCTCGCGCGCACCCCGCGGCCTGGGCGGGGCCGCTCAGGTCACCGGTTGGTCTCGATCCTCCGCGGACAGCCGGGTGATCACGTCGAGCAGGCCGGCGCGGAAGGTGCTGTCCTCGCCGAGCCCGCCGAGCAGCGCGGGTTCGGCGCGCACCGCCCGGTCGTGGACGGTCCGGCCGCGCGGGGTGAGCCGGGTCAGGTGCCGGCGGGCGTCCACCGGGTCAGCCGTCCGGGTGACAAAACCCGCCTTGGCGAGCCGGTCGAGCGTGCGGCTCATCGTCTGGTCGGTGACCTGGCAGCGCTGGGCCAGCGTCCGCTGGGGGAGCGGGCCGTCGCGCAGGACGTGCAGCGCGATCAGCCCGGCGTGGGTGAGCCCCATTTCGGCGAGCACGGCCGCCCAGCGCTGCTCCACGAGCCGCGCGGCGACCGCGAGCAGCCGGCCGGTGGGCCAGGTGCTCAGGTCGGGTTCGGGGGTTGTGCTCACCGTCACTCCGGGTCGTCGTGCAGAATGTTCAGCCTGCTGAACAATTGGGCGTGTCCGCCCACGAAAGGACCTTAGCGACCATGAACGAGAAGCCGCGCCGCCTCCGCTGGCTGATCCCCGCGCTCCTGGTGATCGCCTGGCTCGGGCTGGGCGGCTTCGGCGGCCCCTTCGCCGGGAAGCTGAGCGAAGTCGCGAAGAACGACAACGCCGCCTTCCTGCCGCGCTCGGCCGAAGCCACCGAAGTCTCCGACGAGCAGAAGGCGTTCAGCTCCCGCCAGGTGCTGCCCGCGACCGTCGTCGCCGAGCGCCCGAGCGGCCTGACCGCCGACGACCGCCGGTTCCTCGAGGCCAAGGCGCGGGAGCTCGGCAGCGTGCCCGGGGTCGTGGGCCCGCTCGGGAGGCCAGAAAACGCGCCGCGCGACGACCAGGCCGTGCAGCTCGCGGTGCCGATCCTCGCCGACGGCAACCCCGCCGACGTCGTCAAGGAGGTCCGAGAGCGGCTCGCCGGCGCCCCGGCCGGGCTCACCGTGCTCGTCACCGGGCCGGCCGGGCAGATCGCCGACCTGGTCAAGGCGTTCGGCGGCATCGACGGCATCCTGCTGCTCGTCGCCGGCGGCGTGGTCGCGCTGATCCTCATCGTCGTCTACCGCAGCCCGCTGCTGCCGTTCCTGGTGCTCCTCTCGGCGGTGTTCGCGCTCGGGCTCGCGAGCCTCGTCGTCTACCTGCTGGCCAAGAACGACGTCCTCGCGCTCAACGGCCAGAGCCAGGGCATCCTCTCGATCCTCGTGTTCGGCGCGGCGACCGACTACGCGCTGCTGACCGTCGCGCGCTTCCGCGAGCAGCTGCGCGACACCCCGAGCCGGTTCGACGCGCTCAAGCTCGCCTGGCGCGCGACGCTCGAACCGATCGCCGCGTCGGCCGGCACCGTGATCCTCGGGGTGCTGTGCCTGCTGTTCAGCGACCTCAACTCGAACAAGGGCCTCGGCCCGGTCGCGGCCATCGGCATCGGCTCCGCGCTGCTCGCGTCGACCACGTTCCTGCCCGCCGTGCTGGCCCTGTGCGGGCGCGGCGCGTTCTGGCCGTTCAAGCCGGCGCTCGGCTCGCCGCACCCGGAGACGTCCGGGATCTGGGGCCGGGTGGCCCGGCTGGTCGGCCGCCGGCCGCGCGCGGTCTGGGTCGTGACGGCGCTCGTGCTCGGCATCGGCGTCGCGTTCCTGCCCCAGCTCAAGGCGTCCGGCACCGCGCAGTCGGACGTCTTCCTCACCCAGGTCGAGTCCGGGACGGGCCAGGAGATCCTCGGCCGGCACTTCCCGGGCGGGCTCGGCGCGCCCGCGATCACGATCGCCGACGCGGACGCGCTGCCCGCCGTGCTCGCCGCGGCGAAGCCGGCCGGCGTGGCGCAGTCGCTGCCGTTGCCGGGACCCGACGGGAAGCCGAAGGTGGTCGGCGGCCGCGTGCAGATCCTGTCCGTGCTCGACGATCCGGCGGACTCGGAAGCGGCGGTCGCGACGGTCGGGAAGCTGCGGGACGCCGTGCACGCGGTGCCCGGCGCGAACGCGAAGGTCGGCGGCCCGACGGCGATCCAGCTGGACACGCAGCAGACGTCGGTGCACGACCGCGAGCTGATCATCCCGATCGTGCTGCTGGTGATCTTCGCGGTGCTCGCCCTGCTCCTGCGGTCGTTGCTGGCGCCGCTGCTGCTCATCGCGACGGTGGTGCTGTCGTTCGCCGCGACGATGGGTGTCTCGGCGCTGGTGTTCAACCACGTCCTCGGCTTCCCGGGCGCGGACCCGGTCGTGCCGCTGTTCGGGTTCGTGTTCCTCGTGGCGCTGGGGATCGACTACAACATCTTCCTGATGACGCGGGTGCGCGAAGAGGCACTGACGAGGGGAACACGCGACGGCACGCTGCGCGGGCTGTCCCTGACCGGCGGGGTGATCACGTCGGCCGGTGTGGTGCTGGCGGCGACGTTCTCCGCGCTCGCGGTGATCCCGATCCTGTTCCTCGCCCAGATCGCGTTCATCGTGGCGTTCGGCGTCCTGCTGGACACGTTCCTGGTGCGGTCGCTGCTGGTGCCCGCGCTGACCGTGGACGTCGGCCGGCGGATCTGGTGGCCTTCGGCGCTGGCCCGGAAGGACGCCTAGAGGCGCACGAGCTCCGGGTCAGGTCCGCTTGCGGCTCGCGATCTCGTCGGAGAGCTGCTGCACCCGGGAGGGGTCCGCGTCCCGGGCAAGGGCGACGTAGTGGTCCATGACGGCCGGCCGGTAGCGCACCGGCAACGTCTGGCCCGGGGCGAGCCGGGTGAGCTCGGTGAGCGTGAGGTCTTCGTCCGCGACACCACGGAACGAGGTGCCCTCGGCGGTCTCGACGTCGAAGATCAGGACCACGCGTGGATTGCTGTTGACCTCCCGCCAGTCGACGAGAACGCCGAGCGCAAGCACCCCGGCACGCAGTTCCGCAGTGCGCTTCCGCGCATCGCTGCTCAGGAGCGGGTTCGGGGCGACGCCCGGGAAACCCGGCCCGACGCCGAGCGATTCCGGGCTCAGGTCGGGCCTGAGCTGCGCCATCAGGCCGTTCAGATCGTTGAGCTTCTTCTTCCGGCCGAACACCTCTGCCCCTCCTGCACGCCGGTGCCGGAAACTCGGCGTGGCGCGTCACCCTCGCCGCGACTATACGTCGCAGGCACGCCCTAGGAGTCGACGCGGGCCCGGACGGCCGGGGACTCGCCGGTCAGGTACGCCGCCGTTCCGGTCAGCACGAACAGCCGGTCGAGCGCCGGCTGCCGGTTGTCCAGGTGCAGGCGGGCCCCGGCCGTGCTGACGACGCGGTGGACGCGGATCAGGACCGACAGCCCGGACGAGTCGCAGAAGGTGATCCCGGCGCAGTCGAGGTGCACGTCGCGCACGTTCGGGTGCCCGGCCAGACGATCCGTGACCAGCTTCAGCAGCAGCCCCGCCGTGGTGAACTCCAGCTCACCGGCCACCACGACGTGCGCCTCGGTGTCGTCCGGGGCGTCCCAGGTGCAGTTCAACGTACTGGTCATGCGGACAGCCCCGATCCGACGGCCGCGTCCGCCAGGTGCGTGTGCGCGTCGCGGAGGAAGCCGGTGGCCCGGGGGAAGTCGCGCAGCTCGGTCTCCAGCAGATCGAGGGCGGGCACCAGCGAGGCGGCCGGGACGCCGCGCGCGGTGAGGATGCCGGCGGTCCAGGTCAGGAAGCCGATGAACAGCTCGGCGTCGCCAACGTACAACGCCGTCGCCAGGAACTCGACGATGTGCGCGACGTCCTCGGCCGTGTGCTGGCGCTGCTGGTCGGTGTAGGCCCGCATGGCCGGGATCCGCTCCTCCAGCCCGGCCAGCACCGCCTTCACGAGGCGGCCGGAGCCGCGCGTGACCAGCGTGTACTCCTGGTCGGCCAGGTGCGGCAGGTCGTCGAGCGGCTGGTGCGCGCCGTGCGGGCGGGGGAGCGGCTCGGTCAGCCGGTCGGCGGCCGTCCTCGCGTCCGGGGCCCAGGCTTCGGCGCCGAGCAGCCGCGCGTACCGGCCGTCGGGCCCGAAGGCGGCGCCGCCCGCGATGACCGGGGTGGCCGCGGCCTGGCACGCGGTGATCGTGGCGTGCGCGGTCGGCAGCCGGGTGGCGATCGAGCTGGACAGCGCGACCGCGTCCGGCCCGGTGCGGTGCAGGTGCGCCACCAGGTGCGGGGCGGGCACCTGGGCGCCGAGGTAGTCGACGTGGAACCCGCGCAGCCGCAGCACCTCGGCGAGCAGCCGGGCGGGCATCGCGTGCCACTCACCGTCGACACACGCGACCGTGACGCGGCCGAGGTGCGGCTCGGGCCGCCGCAGCACCAACCCGAACGTCGCGATGACGCGGTCGTTGATCGCGGTCGCCGCGTGCTCCTGCGCGACGGTGAGCCGGTTGGCCGCCCACTCCTGCCCGACGCGCCGCTGCACTGCGCCGATCACGTCGAGGAGCACGCTCTCCGGGTCCGTCCCGTCGTCGAGCGCCTGGACGACGACGTCCCCGGCGGCGTACTCGTCCCCGACGGTGACGGCGTCCCAAAGCCGTTCGGCCTGCTCGGCCACGCCGGCCGGGCGGGTCGCGGTGCTCATGCGGTGTACCTCCCGCGACCGTGGCCGCCGACCGCGGCCAGGTGCTGCCCGCGCGGCGCGGTGATCGCCAGAACGGCCATGTCGTCGTGGGCGCCGCGCCCGATCCACTGCGACGCGACCATCTGCACCCGCTCGACCACGGCGTCGGCGGGCATGTTCGCGCACTCGGCGACGATCTCCTGGAGCCGCTCCTCGCCGAACATGGCGTCCCCCAGCGGGCCGCCCTTCGCCTCGATGATCCCGTCGGTGTAGAGCAGGCAGGTCTCCCCGGGCTCGAGCGTGATGTCCGCGCTCACCGACTCGATCTCCGGCAGCACGCCGATCAGGCTGCCCCGGCTTTCGGCCTCCTCGACCCGGCCGTCGGCCCGCACGACCAGCGGCGGCGGGTGTCCCGCGCAGGTGACGCGCAGCCGGACGGTCGCGCCCTCGCGGCGGGCCGAGGCCAGCACCAGCGTCACGTACCGGGCGTCCTGGTTGTCTCCGAGCGTGCGGTTCAGCAGGTCGAGCAGCCGGTGGTGGTCACCCGCCATCGGCAGCAGCGCCCGCAGCGTGGTGCGGATCTTCCCGGTGAGCACGGCGGCGTCGAGACCCTTGCCGCAGACGTCGCCGAGCACGGCCAGCGCCTCTTCGCCGTCGGCGGAGTGCACGTCGTAGAAGTCGCCGCCGATCCGTTCGCCGTCGCGGGCCGGGCGGTACCGGCCGGCGAACTCGACCCCGCCGAGCTGTTCGAGGGTCGGCGGGAGCAGTTCGCGCATCAGCGTGTCGGTGATCGACGCCTGCTGCGCGAACACCCGCGCCGCCGACATCGCCGCGCCGGCCCTCGCCGCGAACAGGCGCGCGAAGAGCTCTTCCTGGTCGGTGAACGACGCCCGGTCGCCGCGGCGCAGCAGCACCAGGGCGCCCGCCGGGACGCCGTGGCCGGGCAGCGGCGTGACGACGATCGAACCGACCGGCCCGAAGGCCCCGGGCAGCACCCAGCCGGGCGCGGCGTCCGGGTCGAGCCAGCGCGAAGGCACCGGCGGGAAGCCCTGCAGGGCCTCGCCGAGCCCGGGCAGCTCTTCCGGGTCGATCTCCAGCCGGGACCGCGCCGGCTCACCGCCACGCACGCAGGTGACGGCGGGGAAGCTCCCGCCGGTGGTCGGGGCGAGCACGAGGGCGGCGTCGGCGAGGTGCTCCGCGGCCAGCCGGGCGGCGACCTCCATGCAGCGTTCGAGGTTGAGCGAGCCCAGCAGGGCCGCGGACGCGTCGCTGAGGAACGCCGTCCGCCGCTGCTCCTGGGCCAGCGACTCCCGGGCCGCCAGGACGTCGGTCTCCTCGATCAGCCACCACGTCGTCGCGTCGCCGTGCGGGATCGGATGAGCCGCGAAGGCCCGTTCGCCGACTTCGCCGCGGACGACCTCGTCGGCCGACGCCTCGTGTGCGTCGGCCAGCCAGTCCGCGACCGTGCCGGACAGCGGGGAGCCGGGCCGGGCGCCGGGGAAGAGCTCACGCGCGGTTTCGTTGAGGATCCGGACCACGCCGGCGCCGTCGGCGACGACCGCGGCCGTGGGCGCGGCTTCCCAGCCCCGGTCGACGACCACGGGAGCGGCGGGCGCCGTGCGCACGCGTTCAGCCATGGACCGGCCCGGGCTCGGTGGGCAGCTCGGCCCACAGCGTCTTGCCGGTGGGCCGGCGCAGCTGGCCCCACGCCGCCGCGCAGCGCTCGACCAGCAGGAGACCGCGTCCGCCGTGGTCGGACGGCGCCCGGCGGCGCGCGGGCTCACCGGCGCCGTCGTCGACCTCGATCCGCAGCTTCGCGGCGCCGGGGAGCAGCCGGACGTGGTAGGGCCCGCGGCCGTGGCGCAGCGCGTTGGACGTCAGCTCGTCGACCACCATGACGGCGGTGCCGACCACGTGGGCCGGCAGGTCGCACAGGACGGCGCGGACCCAGGACCGGACCTTGGCCAGTTCGGTGAGGTCGGCGGAGATGCCGAGCTCGTGCCGGACAGCTCGCAGTTTCACGTCCGCCTCCTTCGCCGTGCCGGGCCCCGGGGGAAAGGCCTCCCCTTCTTCATGCCCGGAACCGGCCCCGCTGACACGGGTTTCGGAAGTCGTCATGATTCGGCGCTCCAGGAAGCGAGCACCGCGTCGAGCGTGGGGTGCACCGGCATGACGTCGCCGAGGCCGAGCAGGTCGATGGGCCGGACCACGGCCGGCACGGTCGTCACCACGGCGAACCGGCCGCCGGCCGTGCGCAGCCCGCGGGACAGCCGCAGCAGCGCCTGCAGGCAGCTGGAGTCGCAGAACTCCACCTCGGTCATGTCGGCGACGACCCGGCCGGCGCCGGGTTCCGGCGGGAACACTTCCGCGAGCTTCGGCGAGACGGCGAAGTCGAATTCGCCCCGCAGGATGTACACGCTCAGGTCCGGGGCCTCGTGGATGTCCAGCGACCAGCCGTCACCGGAGAACCGCTGCCGGGGCCGCGTGGCGTCGGTGGTCATGGAAAGCTCCTGGATGAGGGATCAGGGACGCGGGCTGGCGGCTCAACCTGCTCCGGTGCGCAATCTACCAGCGCGGCCCGGCCGAGGCAGCGCGGTGGTCCCTCACCGTCCTTTAAGGACCTCGGCCGGAACGGGCTCGGAAGCGGGTTTCGGCGGCTCGGCGGCCGGGGGCACGATGGCGACGTCGACCGTACGGGTCAGCCGTTCGTAGGGTGCCCGGTGCTCGCTGTCGAGCAGCACCGCCAGCGGTGTCCAGACGCCGACCACGAACACCGACACGGCCAGCGCGATCGGCAGGAGCAGCTGCTCAGGGTGCTCACCGAGGTCCCAGTGGTCCAGGTCGAGCACCAGCCAGCCGAGCCACAGCGGGGAGAGCAGGATGCCGTTGCGGACCAGCAGCGCGATCGGCCCGGCCCGGCGGCGGCCGCGGCGCACCACCCGCAGCAGCATCGCGCGCTTGCCGGGGGTCGATCCGGTGACCGCCGGCAGCACCACGAACCAGACGAGGGCGAGGATGGCGACCGGCGTGTCGCGGTGCGTCAGGTCCTCACCGAACAGTGTGAGCAGGCCGAACAGGAACCCGAGCAGCGCCGCGAACCCCAGCAGGTCGGTGGCCAGCGCGAACAGCCGCCGGGTGAAGGTGACCTTCTCGGCGTAGCGACGACGCTCGTGCTCCGGCGCCGGCGGCGGCAGCAGCCGGCCGAGCGGACCGGCGAGCAGCCAGCCCACGACGACACCGGCGGTGTTGAGGATGAGGTCGTCCACGCTGAACAGCCGGTACGGGCACGGGTAGACGAACCACAGGCCGGTCAGCTGGGTCAGCTCGAAGAACAGCGACACGCCGAAACCGACCAAAGTGGCCGGCACCAGCCGCATCCGCTGCGCGTAGCGGACGAAGAACCCGAGCGGCGCGAGCATGATGACGTTCAGCGCCGTGGTCCAGACCGCCGGGTTGTGCAGCAGCGCGCCGGGGCTCCAGTGGCCGCGGGCCCGCTGCGACACCACTTCGACGAAGTAGAAAGGCCGCAACTGCGGAGAGCTCGCGTAGGTGTGCCCCGCGCAGTACGTCGAATCGGCGGGCAGCGGCAGCACCGTCTGCGTCGCGATCGCCAGCAGGTAGAAGAGGAACGCGTAGAAGACGACCGTCGTCCACCCGCCGGCCCGGCCGCGGCGGCGGTAGCTGACGAACGCCGCCGGCAGCATCACGGCCAGCACGAGGAACGGGAAGAGGATGAGGGCGGTCCGGACGGGGACGAGGTAGGTGGCGACCACGGAGCCGGTGGTACCCAGCCGGAGGGGGAGCGAAGCGTGCTTCCCCCGGACGGCTGGGCCTCACCGGCGGAAGGTCACTGCGGGGGCGCGTCCTGCTGGCCGCCGCCCTGTTTGTGCAGGAAGTCCTTCACCTTGTCCGAGCCCTGGTCGATCTTGTCGGCGTGGTCGCCGAAGCGCTGCTTGGCGGCCTCGGCGGCCTTGTCGACACCCTGGTCGGCCTGGTCCGGGTGCTGGCCGAGGGCTTCCTTCGCCTTGTCGAACAGATTCATCGGTAAGCCTCCGTCAGTAAAACCGATCTTCGGACACCCCGAGGAGAACACCGGCGCAACGGGCTCGCAACCGAACGGCCGTACGCACTCACCTGTCGTGGGTATTCCCGCCCCTTTCCCGGGTGAAAGCCCGGCTCCGGGGTTTGAACGGCGCCAACCCGGGTAGAGTGCGGCCGCTCGTGTCTTGAACCGCGCGCCGGGCCGGCTCGTATATCCGGTGAGGACCGCCGGACCCGCCGCAGGGGAGGCGGTCACCGCCGTGAACCACGACGTGAGGCCCGCATGCTCGGAAACACCGGTCAGCCGCTGCCGCGGCTCGCCCGCCGCCGCTCCCCGGACCCGGGGACCGCCCTGCCCGACTTCGGGCTGCCCTGGCCCGGCCGGCGCCGGCACGCCTTCGCCGGCCTGGTCCTGACGGTGCTGGCCACCCTGCTCGTGCTGTTCGGGCTGCTCGCCCCGGACGACCTCACCACCTTCTCCGCCGAGGCACTCGTGCGCGTGCCGGTGGAAGGGCTCATCGTCGCCGCGTTCGTGCTGGTCCTGCCGCCGCGGGCGCGGAACGTCGTCGCCGTGGCCGTCGGGCTCGTGCTGGGGCTGCTGACCCTGATGAAGGCCCTCGACACCGGCTTCTACGCGACGCTCGAGAAGCCGTTCGACCCGGTCTACGACTGGAGCTTCTTCCAGGCCGGCGTCGAGTTCCTCGCCGGGCAGATCGGCGAGGTGGGCACGATCGCCGCGCTCGTCGGCGCCGGCCTGCTCGCGGTCGCGGTCATGGTCTTCATGGTCCTCGCGATGCTGCGCCTGACCCGGATCGCCGCCGGCCGCCGAACCGGGGCGACGCGCGTGGTGGCCGTGCTCGGCGTGATCTGGATCGTCAGCTCGGTGTTCGGCGTCGAGATCGCACCGGGGCAGCCGCTCGCCGCCCAGAGCGCCGCCGCGCTGGCCTACGGCGACCTGCGCCAGGTGGGCGCGGACCTGCGGGACCAGCGGCCCTTCGGCGAGATCGCCGCGGAGGACGCGTTCCGCACCACCCCCGGCGACCGGCTGCTGACCGGGCTGCGCGGCAAGAACGTCGTGCTCACCTTCGTGGAGAGCTACGGCCGGATCGCCCTCGACGACCCGGGGTTCGCCCCGAAGATCGGCGCGACGCTCGACGCGGGCACCGCGCAGCTGCGGGCCGCGGGCATCGGCGCGAAGAGCGCGTTCCTGTCGTCGGCGACGTTCGGCGGCGGGAGCTGGCTGGCGCACTCGAGCGTGCAGTCGGGGATGTGGATCGACAACCAGCAGCGGTACAACGACCTGCTCGGCAGCGACCGGCTGACCCTCGGCGGCGCGTTCCAGCGCGCGGGCTGGCGGACCGTCTGGGACGTGCCCGCGCACACGAAGGACTGGCCCGAGGGGCAGAAGTTCTACCACCCCGACGCCTACTACGACGCCCGCAGCATCGGCTACCACGGGCCGGGCTACGCCTACGCCACGATGCCCGACCAGTTCACGATGTCGATGCTGCAGCGCAACGAGCTCGCGAAGGCCGGGAAGCAGCCGGTGATGGCGGAGGTCGACCTCGTCTCCAGCCACGCGCCGTGGTCGCCGCGGCCCTGGCTCGTCGACTGGAACCAGGTCGGCGACGGCTCGGTCTTCGCCCCGCAGCCGGCGGCGAGCGAGGCGCCGGAGTCGGTCTGGAAGGACCCCGCGAAGATCCGTGACGCCTACCGCGACGCCACCGACTACTCGTTGAAGACGCTGATCTCGTTCGTGCAGAACTACGGCGACGACAACCTGGTGCTCGTGTTCCTCGGCGACCACCAGCCGCCGGTGGTGACCCCGCAGGGCGCGGTGCACGACGTGCCGATCACGATCGTCGCGAAGGACCCGAAGGTGCTGGACCGGATCTCCGGCTGGGGCTGGACCGACGGCCTGCACCCGGCCGCGCAGGCGCCGGTGTGGAAGATGGACTCCTTCCGCGACCGCTTCCTCACCGCCTTCGCCCACTGACCGTCCACTTCGGACATCTCGGTCGGTCGTGACCCGCCCGGCACGCCTTCGCAGGGCTGTCGGGCGGGGGTCTCCGTTACCGGGGTTTGCGTGAGCCTCCGGGGAACCGCTTCACTCTTCGCCATCCGTCCAGGGGCGCGGGCTAGCCCGGATGGAGCAGCGTGGTGACTTTCCGCTGCATGGTTGTTCACTGGCCCGATGAATTGCCGGTAATTCTTCGGCGCTCCTATGCTCCTTTGTGTCGGGTTTCTCCGCGCTGAGGAGTAGTCATGCGAAGGAAATTGGCGGTTCTCGGGTTCGCTGTGTTTTCGCTGCTGGGACTTTCGGTCGTGCCAGCGGCGGCGGCCGGCGGCGATTTCGCGCCACCCGGCTGCTTCGGCGAGCGCTACGGGATCCTGTTCGGACAGGGGGTTTCGGTCAGCTGTTTCCCCGGCGAGGGGTACGGCTACCGGGTGATCGCCCAGTGTGCCAGTGGCAACGCCTTCTGGTTCGTGGCCGGCGAATTCGTGCCCTACGGATTCGGTCCGGCGGTCGCGGAATGCTCCGGTTCGCTGCTGGTCCCGGCCCGGGTGGTCACTTACCGCGTCGACGAGATCTGATTTCCGCGGCACCGTCCGGCCACCCGGAAAGGGGTGGCCGGGCGCTGCGGTGTCCGCGCAGGGTGTCAAACCGTGCGGCGGTCGTCCATCGCGTCGCGGTCCCAATCGATTCCGAGCCCGGGCGTTTCCGGGGGCACCGCGTGCCCGTTTTCGACCGCCATTTCGGTCCGGGTGATGGCTCGTAGCTGCGGGATGTGCTCGACGTAGCGCCCGTTCGGGATCGCCGCGGCGAGGCTCACGTGCAGTTCCATCAGGAAGTGCGGGCAGACGTCGACGTTGGCCGCCTCGGCGAGGTGGGCGACCTTCAGCCACGGCGTGATGCCGCCGACCCGGGCGACGTCGGGCTGCACGATCGCCGCGGCCCCGTGGTGCAGGTAGTCGTGGAACTGCCCGATCGAGTACAGCGACTCGCCCACGGCGATCGGGACCGGGGTCGACGCTGCGAGCCGGGCGTGCCCGGCCACGTCGTCGGCGGGCAGCGGCTCCTCCAGCCAGAACAGGTCGAGCGGGGCGAACGCGGCGGCCCGGCGGACGGCTTCGGCGGCCGTCATCGACTGGTTCGCGTCCACCATCAGGTCGAACCGCGGCCCGACGGCTTCCCGGACCGCGGTGAGCCGCTCGAGGTCTTCGCTCGGGTCGGGCTTGCCGATCTTCACCTTCACGCCGCCCCATCCGGTGGCCGCGGCGGCCTTCGCGCCCGCGACGAGCTCCTCGGTGCTCAGGTGCAGCCAGCCGCCTTCGGTGTCGTACAACGGAACCCGCGGCCGGAACCCGCCGGCGACACGCCACAGTGGTTCGCCGGCGCGGCGGCACTTGAGGTCCCACAGCGCGGTGTCGACGGCGGCCAGCGCGAGTGCGGTGATCGCGCCGACGGTCGTCGCGCGGGTGGCGGCGAACAGGTCCCGCCAGATCGCCTCGACCAGCCGGGAGTCCCGGCCGACGAGCCGGGGGAGCAGGTGGTCGCGCAGCAGGGCGACGACGGAGCTGCCGCCGGTGCCGATCGTGTAGGAGTAGCCGAGCCCGCTGCCGCCGTCGGCCGTGGTCAGCTCCACGAACACGGTCTCCTGGGACACGAACGCCTGCACGGCGTCGGTCCGCGCCTGCTCGACCTCGACGTCGACGAGAAAGACTTCGGCCCGCGTGACGACAGCCACCGTTCCCCCTGCTCGCAGAATCCTATAGGAAATAGGATCTTGGCCCAGCAGGTCGGCGGCTGTCAACGCCCCGTGCTCGCGGGGGAGGGGACGGTCATGCACGTCTGCTGCCCCGCAGACTCCGGTTCGGGCCGTCGCCGGCGGGCGTGTGCTCTACTTGGTCCAGACCTTTTTACAACGTTGTAAGGAAGGATCGGCACCTCCGGCGCGGCCGAGCGGGACTCGGTCGTGGCTCTCCGCTATGCGCGGAAACCGTTGCGGTGCAGTGCATTCACGTTTTGAGTCCGCAATGGACAGTCGTTCGCCTCCGCGAATAGCGGACAGAAGACCGGACAAATCTGGACCATCCACCCGCCTCATCGCACACTCGGCGAACGGTGTGTTTCTTTCCCCCGGCCTTGGAGGAGTTCCCATGCGTCGAAGAATCGCCCTCGCCCTCGGTGGCGCCGCCGTCCTCACGGTGTCGCTCGCCTCGGCGTCCCTCAGCCCCGCGGTCGCCTCGCCCGGGCTGATCGCCGCCATGCAGCGGGATTTCGGCCTGACCACCGCCCAGGCCGAAGCCCGGCTCGGCCAGGAGGCGACCGCGTCACGCGTGCTGCCGGCCGCCCAGCGCGCGGCCGGTGCGGCGTTCGGCGGCGCGTGGTTCGACCCCGCGCTCGGCAAGCTCGTGGTGGGCGTGACCGACCCGGCCGCGGCCGCCGCCGTCCGGCAGGCCGGCGCCGAACCCACCACCGCCCGGACCAGTGCGGCGAAGCTGGACGCGGCCAAGGCCGCCATCGACGCTTCCGCGAAGGCGTCGCCCGCGCCCGCGGCCGTCAGCGGCTGGCGCGCCGACCCGCGCGCCGGCAGCGTCGTCGTGACGCTGCGCCCGGGCGCGCACGGCGCCGACGTCGACGCCTTCCTCACGAAGGCCCGCGCGGCGGGCCCGGTCACCGTGGCGACCGCGCCGGCGGCCGAGCCGTTCTCGGCCGGCACCGTCGGTGGCGACCCGTACTACATCAACGGCAACACACGCTGCTCGATCGGGTTCTCCGTGCAGGGCGGGTTCGTCAGCGCCGGCCACTGCGGCGGCGCCGGCAGCTCGGTCGTCGGCTGGGACGGCTCGGCGATGGGCACCTTCGCCGGTTCTTCCTTCCCCGGCAACGACTACTCGTTCATCCGCATCGGCAACGGCTGGTGGACCGCCCCGGTCGTGCTCGGCTGGGGCACGGTCAGCGACGCGCTCGTGCGCGGCTCCTGGGTCGCGCCGGCCGGCACGTCGGTGTGCCGCTCGGGCTCCACGACGCACTGGCACTGCGGCGTCGTGGAAGGGCTGAACGAGACCGTCAACTACTCCCAGGGCGCGGTCTACCAGGTGACCCGGACCAACGTCTGCGCCGAGCCCGGCGACTCCGGCGGCTCCTTCATCACCGGTGACCAGGCCCAGGGCGTAACCTCCGGTGGCTGGGGCAACTGCAGCTCCGGCGGCGAGACGTGGTTCCAGCCGGTGAACGAGATCCTGCAGACCTACGGCCTCTCGCTCGTCACGGCGTGACGGCCGCGTGCGGCACCGGTCGGGGATCCTAAGCTGGGCCGATGATCCCGATCGGTGTCGTGCGCACCGCCCGCACGGACCTCGAGCACACCCCCGTCCAGGCCGGTGCCAACCGCGCCGAAGAAGGCACGGTCGAGCTCGACGAGCGGTTCGCCGAAGGCCTGGCCGGCCTGGCCGGGTTCGACTACGCGTGGCTGGTCAGCCTGCTGGACCGGCCCGACCGCCCGGCCGGCGCGCTGACCCAGGTCCCGTTCCTGCTCCGCCGCGAAGGCCGCCGGATGGGCATCTTCGCCACCCGCGGCCCGCGGCGGCCGAACCCGATCGGGTTCAGCCTGGTCCGGATCCTCGAAGTCCGCGGCGCCACGATCCGGTTCGCCGGGGTCGACCTGCTCGACGGCACCCCGATCCTCGACGTCAAGCCGTACGTGACGCGGTTCGACCGGCCGCCCGGCGAGCCCGCGTGCGGCTGGTTCGACACGGTCGCCGTCGCCGAGGGGACGACTCCCGCGCAGCTGAGCGATGAATCCGGGGGCCGGCCCGAGTAGGTACCGGTGAGGCCGCGCCAGAGGGCGCGCCACGACCACCGGGAGTTGTCATGAGCGTGACCGTCGTCGAGTTCGTCACCGTGGACGGCGTTGTGGAGGATCCCGACGGCTCCGGCGGCACGGCCACCGGCGGCTGGGCGTTCCGGCACGGCCCCGAGGCCGTCGCCGGCGACAAGTTCCGGCTGGGCCGGCTGCTCGAAACCGGGACGCTGCTGCTCGGCCGGTCCACCTGGGAGCTGTTCTCGAAGCTCTGGCCGGAGCGCACGGACGAGTTCTCGCAGCGGATGAACTCGATCCCGAAGCTGGTGGCCTCCCGCACGCTGACCGACGTAGGTGCGTGGCAGAACTCCTCGCTGCTGCAAGGAGAGCTCGTCGACGAGGTGACGCGCGGGGAGCGCGACCTGATCGTCATCGGGTCGGTCGGGATCGCGCAGCTGCTGGCCCGCCGCGGCCTGGTCGACGAGTACCGCCTGCTCGTCTTCCCGAGCGTGGTGGGGGAAGGCCGGCGGCTGTTCGACGGCTCGGCGTCCGCCGACCTGCGGCTGGTGTCGAGCACCCAGGTGGGCCCGGCGGTGCTCACCACCTACCGGACGCGCTAGGTCCGCAGCAGGCTCGCGAACCAGCCGGCCAGCACCTGCTGGACTTCGGCGCGCGTGCGTGCGGGGTCGTCGGCCGAGGCGATCATCCTGGCCGCCTCCATCACCGCGCTGAGCACGAGCTGGGCCAGGGTCCGGACGGGCGTTTCGACGATCAGCCCGTCCGCCCTGGCCTGCTCCAGGACACCGGTGATAAGGCCGAGGCCGTACTCCGCCTCGATTTCGCGCCACACGTCCCAGCCCAGCACGGCGGGCGCGTCGGTCAGCGAGATGCGCTGGACCTCGTCGCGCAGGCAGGCGTCGAGGAACGCACCCAGGCCGAGGGTCATCCCGGTCAGCGGGTCCGGTCCCTGGGCGAACGCGACCTCGACCTCTTCGGTCAGCTCGCGTTCCAGCTCCTCGACGACGGCGCGGAACAAGCCCTGCTTGTCGGCGTAGTGGTGGTACAGCGCGCCGCGGGTGACCCCGGCCGCGCGGGTGATCTCGTCGGCCGGGACGGCCTGGTAACCGCGGGCGGCGAACAGCTCGCGCGCGGCGGCGACCAGGGCGGCCTTGGTGCCGGTGGAACGGTCCTGCTGGGTACGACGCACCCGCCTAATCTGCCATGACACCCGCGAACTCGACGACGTGGCGGGCCAGCACCGCGGGCTGGTCCTCGGACAGGAACGTGTAGGCGTCGGCGACTTCGACGAGCTTCGCGTCCGGCAGCAGCGCGGCGAGCCGGTGGGCCAGCCGGATCGGGAACAGCTTGTCCTCGGCCGCCCAGGCCAGCAGCACCGGCCGGTCGAACGTGCGCAGGGCTTCGGCGGCGGCCAGGGTGTGGCGCGGGTGCACGTCCCGCAGGAGCTTGCGCAGGTCGCGGCGCACGCCGGCCGACTTCCGCAGCGGGGACAGGTACGCCTGCGCGACGGCGTCGGGCAGCGGCCGTTTCACCACCCAGCCGAACAGCAGCGGCAGCGGGTGGAGCGCGCGGATCCGCAGCAGCTGGCCGAGCACCGCCATCGAACCGGGGATCCGGGCGATCGGCGGCAGCGCCTTGAAGATCGGCGGGAAGAAGTACTCGAAGCAGTCGGACGGCGTGAGCACGACCCGCCCGACCCGCTCCGGCCGGCGGCTGAGCAGCACCTGCGTCAGCGCGCCGCCGGTGTCGTTCGCGACGAGCGTGACGTCACGCAGGTCGAGCGCGTCGAGGAAGTCCGCGATCAGGTCGGCGTTGCCGGGTACGGAGAGGTCGGCGTCCGCGCGCATCGGGAGGTCGTGCGCCCCGAGCGGCAGGTCGGGCGCCAGGCACCGGAACCCGGCCGCGGCGACGTCGGGCACGACCTTCCGCCACAGCTCGGCGTTCGTCAGCACGCCGTGGACGAACACGACCGGGGCGCCGGCGCCCCGCTCGAAGTACCGCACCTCGCCGGCGGGCAGCCGGACGCGGTGCTCCTGACCGAGGGATTCGCTGCGTGGCGTCATGCTTGCCAGGTTACATACATGCCGTATGTATGTAAATGAGTGCGGTGGCACCCCGGACTTGGCTTCGGGGAAAGGTCGGATCCGGGGGCCACCGCCCGCGGGACGGCTGACACGACGTCCTGCGGTTTCCCCACCCTACGAACCGGCGGGCCGCCGGACCAGGCCTCGATGCGGTGTCGAAGGTTTGTCGCCCGGACGGTCGGCGGACCCACTGAGAGTGGGTTGACCGGCTCGGTGCACGCGCCTAGCCTGGAAGTTGAAACTTCAATCGATTGGGCACTGGAGCCGATGTCGATCTTCCGCCTGAACCACGCCGTGCTGTACGTCCGGAACCTGGCCGAGAGTGTCGCGTTCTACCGCGACCTGCTGGGCTTCGACTACATCGACGGCGGTGACGCGCACCGCGGCGCGGCTTTCCTGCGCGCGCCCGGCTCGACCAACGACCACGACCTCGGCCTCTTCGAACTCGGCTCGGAGGCCGCGGACTCGGGCGCCGGGCGGACGTCGGTGGGGCTGTACCACCTCGCGTGGGAGGTCGACACCCTCGGCGACCTCGAGCGGATCGCCGGCCGGCTCGAAGCGGCCGGCGCGCTCGTCGGCTCGTCCGACCACGGCACCACGAAGTCGTTGTACGCCAAGGATCCCAGCGGGCTCGAGTTCGAGGTCGTCTGGATCATCCCCCGCGAGCTGCTGACCGACGAGGACCGCGCCAAGGGCGGCGGCATCGGCCGGCTCGACCTCGCGGGGGAGCTGGCGAAGTACGGGCCCGACGCACGCAGCGGCGTCGGGATCTCCCGTCCTTAAGCGGTGACGCGGGTTCCCGTCCGCTGCGAACTCCGTTGCAGGGCGGGAAGATTGCTCAGCGCGAAGCGGCCGGGACCGACAAACGCGACGACCAGCAGGGCCCAGCAGAAGAGGGTGGCCGCTTCGCCGCCGTTCTGGATCGGCAGCAGCCCGTCGGGCAGGTGGGCGGTGAAGTAGGCGAAGGCCATCGAGCCGGAGCCGAGCACGGCGGCGTACCGGGTGCCGAGGCCGACGCAGACCAGGGCGCCGCAGACGAGCTGGATGACCGCGGCCCACCAGCCGGGCCACACGCCGACCGCGGCGGCCGCCTTCGCGCCGAACAGGCCGAAGAGCGTTTTCAAGCCGTGGCAGGCGAACAGGAAGCCGATGACGATGCGGTAGAGCCCGATGACGTGTTCACGGGCGGGGTCCAGGCGGTGCATGGTGCCTCCGGTGACGGGGGGCGGGCGGCATCGAACCGGCCGGGGGAGTCCGGCCGGCCACTGCGGATCGGGTCGTTTCAGATATACCGCCCGCCCGGCGTCACCACACCCCTTCGAAAGTCGTTTCGGGAAATTCCCTAGTAATTGCCTAACGTGCAGCATGTGTTCCGCAGATGACCGCCCAGCGGGAACTCTCCATTGCAGGGAAACGAGAAACCGCCGGACGGGTGATCCTGGAAATCGTGGTCCAGACCAGTTAGGGAACTGGTCCGGGTTTCGGCGATGTTTCCGATTCTTTTCGCCCGGGTGCGCGACCGGTAAGCGTTCGGCGGTATCAGCTCGCTCGCGGGCTCGGAACGGGTGCGCCACCGGCCTGTACGCCCGCCTCCCGGACGGCTAGCGTGTGCGCGTGGAACAACGGCGCCACCCAGCCGGTCCTCGTGGCTGACGGCATCGAGCTCCGGCTGCGGACCCGGGCCTCGAGCGCGCTGGTGACGATCACCGGGGAGCTCGATCTCACCGGGTACCCCTTCCTGCGCGACGGCCTCCTGAAGATCGGCGCCGACGCCCCGCCCGGGCTCGTCGCCGACATCGACGGCCTGGAGCTGGGCGGCCGCCCGCCCGCCGTGTTCCCGTTCGTCGCCCGGCGGCTCGAGGAGTGGCCGGGCATCCCCATGGCGCTGGTCACCCGGCAGGCCGGGCACCTGCGGGCGTTCGCCAACTACGGCGTGGGCCGGTTCGTGCCCGTGCACGCGGACGTCGAAGCCGCCGAAGCCGCGCTGCCGAACCGGATTCGCCGGCGGGCCGAGCGGACGCTGGCCCGCGGCGAACCCGGCATCGCGCAGGCCCGGGCCTTCGTGCGCGACCAGGCCCGCGAATGGAGCGTGCCCGCCCTCGAATACGACGGGACGCTCATCGCGGCCGAGCTCGCTGACAACGCGTCCCGGCACACGTCGTCCGAACCGCGGCTGCGGCTCGAGCTCCGCCAGGACCTGCTGACCATCGCCGTCGCTGACGACGACCCGCGCCCGGCCGTCCTGGTCGAGCGGCCGGACATCCTGGAGCCCGGGCTGGGGCTGCGGATCGTCGCCCAGACCGCCCGGGCGTGGGGGAGCAGCACCCGCTGGGCGGGCGGCAAGGTCGTCTGGGCGGTCCTGGCCCTGCCGGAACGCCGCCGGCCGCACTCGATCGGGCCCTGATTCAGCAGAGAAGGAACCCGGCCTGTGACCTGACTCATACGAACATGTTCGCTCCGAACGTGCTCGTGACGAACATGTTCGTTATGGTGGAGGCATGGCTCCGGACAGCACCTACAACCGCCGCGAGCGCCCGGCGAAACCGGCGTTGACGCGCGAAGGCATCGTGACGACCGCCGTCGCCGTGATGCGGGCCGAAGGCGTCGAGCGCGTGACCATGCGCCGGCTCGCCAAGGAGCTCGACACCGGGGCCGCGTCGCTCTACGTCTACGTCAAGGACACCGAAGAACTGCACGCCGCGGTGCTCGACGAGCTGCTCGCCGAGGTCGACCTCGGCGGCGCGGGGGACTGGCGCGAACGGCTGTGGGCCGTGCTGAATTCCTACCGGTCGGTGCTGTTCGCGAACCCGAGCCTGGCCCGCGTCGCACTCGTCACCCGGCTCAGCGGGCCGCACTACCTGACCCTCGTCGAAGCGGTGCTCGCGCTGCTCGACGAAGGCGGCATGGCGTCGGGGCAGGCCGCCTGGGCGGTCGACGTCCTGCTGCTGACGGCCACCGCGACCGCCGCCGAGAACGGCGGTCGCCGGGAGAAGCCGGGCGCCGACCGCGAGCACGAGGACATGGTCGGCTCGCTGACCACCGCGTCCCCGGCCACCCATCCGCACATCGCCGCGCTGGCTGCCGACCTGGTGTCCGGCCCCGGCCCCGCCCGCTCGCGGTGGGCGTTCGACGCGCTGCTCAACGGCGCGTTCGCCACTCCGCGTCCCGAACCCGAGGAGTCCTGATGTCTTCCGTCACCATCGTCGGCGGCGGCCTGGGTGGTCTCACCCTCGCCCGCGTCCTGCACACCCGCGGGATCACGGCGACCGTCTACGAGCTCGACGCGTCCCCGACCGCCCGCGACCAGGGCGGCACGCTCGACCTGCACGAAGAGTCCGGCCTGCGTGCGCTGGCCGAAGCCGGCCTGACCGAGGAGTTCCGCGCGGTCGCCCGCGAAGAGGGCGAGGCGCTGCGGATCCTCGACCGGCACGGTGTCGTCCGGTTCGAGGAGACCGCCGAAGAGAGCGGGGGCACCCGGCCGGAGGTGGACCGCGGGGAGCTCAAGCGGATCCTGGTCGAGTCGCTGCCACCCGGCGTCGTCCGCTGGGGCACCAAGGTGACCGCGGTGGCGCCCGGCTCGATCACCCTGGACACCGGCGAAGTCGTCGAGTCCGGCCTGGTCGTCGGCGCGGACGGCGCGTGGTCGAAGGTCCGGCCGCTGCTGTCGGAGGCGGCGCCGGTCTACTCCGGGCTCTCCTTCGTCGAGGCTCATCTGTCCGATGTGGACACCCGGCACCCGGCCGCGGCGGAGCTCGTGGGCTCGGGCTCGATGTTCGCGCTGGCCGGCGGGAAGGGCCTGATCGCCCAGCGCAACGGCGGCGGCCGGATCCGCGTGTACGCCGCCGTGAAGACCGAGGACCCCGCCGCGGTGACCGGCCTGGCCGACCGCGCCCGGCTGCTCGAGGTCTTCGCCGACTTCGAGGCCGGGCTGCGGGCGCTCATCGTGGACAGTGACGACGGCCTGGTCCCGCGCCCGATCCACGCTCTGCCGGTCGGCCACCGCTGGGATCGGGTGCCGGGCGTGACGCTGCTCGGCGACGCCGCGCACCTGATGTCGCCGTTCGCCGGCGAAGGCGCGAACCTCGCCATGCTCGACGCCACCGAGCTGGCCCTGGCGCTGGCCGGGCACGACAACGTCGAAAGCGCTCTCTCGGCCTACGAAAACGCGCTGTTCCCGCGTGCGGAAGAAGCGGCCCGCGACTCGGCGGACAACCTCGAAGCCTGCTTCCGGCCGGACGCGCCCGCCGCGATGGTCGACCAGATGCTGGCCCACGCCGCCCACCACTGAAAGGCGCCACGATGACTCGCACGTTGTCTCCCCACCCCGGACTGGACATCTCCCTCGTCGACACCGGAAGCGGCACCCGGACCGTGCTGGCGCTGCACGGCGGCGCCGGCCCGCGGGGCGTCGAACCGATCGTCGAGCACTTCGCACCGGACTCGCGCGTGCTCGCTCCGACCCACCCGGGCTGGGCCGGCACCCCGCGGCCGGACTGGTTCACCGGGGTCGACGACCTCGCCGTCACCTACCTCGACCTCCTCGACGACGAAGACCTCTCCGACGTCGTCGTGGTCGGCAGCTCCTTCGGCGGCTGGGTCGCGTCCGAAATGGCCGTTCGCGACCGCGGCCGGCGTCTCGGCGCGCTGGTCGTCCTCGACGGCATCGGCCCGGAGATCGAGGAGCAGCCGGTGCGGATGCCGGCGCCGCCGCCCGGCGCGCCCGGCCCGTCGGCCGACGACATGGCCGCGCTGCGGGCCTACGCCGGCCCCGCGGTCGCCGACCCGAAGCTGCTGCGGCGGCTGGCCCGGGTCCGGATCCCGGCGCTGCTGGTCTGGGGCGCGGACGACGTCGTCGTCCCGCCGGCGTTCGGCAAGGCGTACGCGGCCGCGTTCCCCGCCGCGCGGTTCGAGGTCGTCGAGGGCGCCGGGCACATGCCCCACCTGCAGGCTCCGGCCGAAACGTTCGGCTTGATCGACGAGTTCCTCGGCCGCGGTGAATCGATCACCCCTTAGGGTGGCTCCATGGTGGACGAAGAACTCGTCTCGGAGCGGATCCGGCAGATCGCCGCCACGCTGGCGGACCGGGCGGCCGAGCTGACCGGCGAGCTGGTGCAGCTCTACGCGAACGACCTGCCGCAGCTGGTCAACGACGACGAGCGCATGGTGAGCCTGCTGTCGGCGAGCGTCTACCAGAACATCGAAACCGCGCTGCAGATCTTCCGGCACGGCATCGACCCCGCGACCGTCGAGCCGCCGGCCGCGGCCATGGAGTACGCGCGGCGGCTGGCGCAGCGCGGCACGCCGGTGTTCGACCTGATCCGCGCGTACGACCTCGGACAGGCCGCGATGCTCGACTTCGGGTTCCAGGAGTGCACCCGACTGGTCGACGACGCGGCCCTGCTCGGGGCCATGATGCGCCGGCTGCTGAAGGTCGCCTACGAGTTCATCACCCGGGTGGTCCGCCAGCTCGTGAGCGTCTACCAGGACGAACGCGACCGGTGGCTGCTCAACCGGAGCGCCGCGCGGGCGGCGAAGGTGCAGGACCTGCTCGGGGACGGCGGCGGGCCGGTCGACGTCGACGCGGCGGAGGCGCTGATCGGCTACCGCCTGCGCGGCACGCACGTGGGGATGATCGTCTGGCACGCGGCGGAGGGCCACGCCGGTGACGCGCTGTCGGTGCTGGAGTCGGTCGCCGGCGCGGTGCTCGACCGCGTCCAGGGGCAGGGCCGGCCGCTGTTCGTGCCCCGCGACGAAGCCGGCGCGTGGGTGTGGCTCCCGCTCGCCGCGGGCGCGTCGGTTCGCCGCGAACACCTCGACGCGGCGCTCGAGCAGGCCGAACCCGGGGTGCGCGTGACCGTCGGTGACCCCGGCACGGGCGTCGACGGCTTCCGCGACACCCACCAGCAGGCCCGCCGGGTGCACGCGCTGGCGCTCGCGGCCGGCGAGCACTGCGACCGCGTGCTGACCTTCCGGGACGTCGGCACGGTGGCCCTGATGACGAGCGACCTGAACGCGGCCCGGCTGTGGGTCGCGAGCACCCTCGGCCCGCTGGGCGCCGACGACGAGAACTGCGCCCGGCTGCGCGAGACCCTGCGCGTCTTCCTGGCGACCGGCGGCAGCTACACCGCGGCCGCGGCCGAGCTGACGATGCACAAGAACTCCGTGCAGTACCGCGTCCGCAAGGCGCAGGAGCTGCTGCCGCGCGGGCTCGCGGAGGGCCGCCTGGACGTCGAGCTGGCCCTGAACCTGTGCCGCCGGCTGGGCGCGGCGGTGCTGGCCGCGGCCTGACGTTTGGTATCCGCAGACCACCCCGGCCCAAGATCGTTGGGTCGGGAGCACGAAGCCGGGCTCGGCCGTTCGGCCTATCTTTCGGCTATGGGTGAAAACGGTGGAATGCTCGCGCTGGTGCGGCTACGCCGAGGCGTCGTCGGCGAGAGCAGACGAGTCTGTCACCTGATCCCCGTCCCGTCGGGCCCGGTGCCGGAGCACCTGACGGCCCTGTGCGGCGAGGCGATCCACCCGGGCGAGGCCGAGGTCCTGGACGGGGTGCGCGGGATGCCGTGTCACGCGTGCCTGCTCGAGAGCTCGCCGTCGGGACCGGGCCTGCTGGCCAACGCCGGTTAGCGCGGGCCCCACGGCTTCGGCGCCGGATGGCGCGGATTCGGCGCGCGCTGAATCGATTTTGCGAATGGCCGCGCCGAAACAATGCGCTGATCCTTGGTCGGTGAATATCCGACCGAGTCATCTCGAGCGCCCGTTACGTGGGGTAGTCACCCGAATGTCCACAGTGGCCGTTCGAGGGGGACAGCGGGCACTGGGAGTGTGGATCACGTGGGAAACTGCTACCTCCGGCCCGGGATCGATGGGCCATTCGGTGCAACTCTGCGGATTGCGTATCCCACTTCGGCTTCGTGACCCTTAACCTGGCGTGATTCTTCGTCATGAATCGCACTGGGGAGTGAGATGAAGTCGACTTCACCGCCGTGGTTTTCGCGCGCCCATTCGCCTTCGGGAGCCGACGCCGAGCGATGACGCGAGCCGGCTGCATCAGACGTTTTGCAGGAATCGTCCGGCATTCGCCCGAGCGGATCGCGGTGCTCGAGCACGACTCGGCGGTGAGCTACGCCCGGCTGGCCGGACTGGCCGGCGGGCACGCCGCGCGGCTGCTCGACGCCGGGGTCCGGCCGGGGGAGTTCGTCGGCCTGCTCACCGGCCACGGCACCGCCACGATCGCCGCGATCCTGGGCACCCTGTCCGCCGGGTGCGCCTACGTCCCGCTGGACCCGACGTTCCCGCGGGACCGGCTCGCCAACCAGGTCACGGCGGCGCGCGTGTCGGCCGTGCTCGCCGATCCCGAGCACGCCGACCTCGCGGAAGCTCTGTGCCGCAACGGGTCCGCGCGGGTCGTCCGGTCCGGGCCGGACACCGCGCCGCTGCCGGTGCCCGACCCGGACCCCGACGCGCCGGCCTACGTGCTGTTCACCTCCGGGTCCACCGGCCCGCCCAAGGCGGTCGCGCAGACCCACCGCAACCTGTTGCACGTCGTGGACAACCAGATCACGACCCTCGCCGTGACCGCCGCCGACCGGCTCAGCCTGCTGGCCTCGTTCGGCTTCGACGCGGCGATCCCCGACCTGTACCCGGCGCTGCTGACCGGCGCGACCGTCGTGCCGGTCGACGTCCGCGCCCACGGCGTGGCCCACGCGGCGCGTGAGCTCGTGCGGCACGAGGTGACCGTCTACCACTCGACCCCGACGGTCTACCGCCACCTCCTCGACGCCTTCGACGGCGACCTGCCCTCGGTGCGGACCGTCCTCCTGGGTGGTGAGCAGGCCACCTACGCCGACGTCCGCCGCGGCCGGTTCGCCGCTGGTTGTGTGTACGTCAACGGTTACGGCGCGACCGAGGTGACCTTCGCCGCGCAGCACCGGCTGACCGCGGCCGACGTCGGCCCGGACGCGACCGGCCCGCTGCCGATCGGCGCCGCCCTGCCCGGGTACACCCTCACCGTGCTCGACGGCGGCGAGCTCGAGGTCAGCGGCCGGTACCTGGTCGACGGCTACTTCGGCCGGCCGAGCCCGGCCTTCGCCACCACCGCCGACGGCGTCCGCAGCTACCGCACCGGCGACCTCGGGCAGGTGCGGCCGGACGGCGCGCTCGTCTGCCTCGGCCGGCTGGACCGCCAGGTGAAGGTGCGCGGGTTCCGGGTCGAACTGACCGAGATCGAGGCCCGGCTGGGTGAGCTGCCCGGTGTGGCCGAAGCGCGGGCGATCGTCCGCGACGGTGAACTGCTCGCCTACGTGGTCCCCGGGCCGGACGCGCGTCTGGACGGGCGAGCGTTGCGCACCACGCTGGCCGAAGCCCTGCCCGCCCACGCGGTGCCGAACGCCGTGACCACCGTCCCGGCGTTCCCGCTCACCGTCACCGGGAAGCTCGACGAGGAAGCGCTTCCGGATCCGCGGCCGCCCGCGCCGGTCCCGGCCGAGCCGATGACACCGGCCGAGCGCCGGGTGCACACGATCTGGTGCGCGGTGCTGGGGCACGACCGCATCGGCACCGGGGACGCGTTCTTCGACGTCGGCGGGCATTCCCTGCTGCTGGGCCGGGTCCAGCAGCGGCTGGCGGCGGAGTTCGATGTGGACGTCCCGCTGCTCGGCCTGCTGGAACACCCGACGATCGCGGCACAGGCCGGCTACCTCGAACAGTCCACTTCGGACGCACCGCGAGCTGTCGCCGGGACCGGCGACGAGGACGAGCCGGGCAGCGACCTGATCGCCGTGGTCGGGCTCGCCTGCCGCTTTCCCGGGGCGCCGGACGCGGCCGCGTTCTGGTGGAACCTCTGCGCCGGCGTCGACTCGATCCACGACTACACCGACGACGAGCTCGCCGCGCTCGGCATCGGTCCCGGCCTGCGCGCGGATCCCGCGCACGTCCGCGCCGGCGGCCGTCTCGACGGCATCGAAGACTTCGACGCGGCCTTTTTCGGCTTCACCGAAGAAGAAGCGGCCCGGACCGACCCGCAGCACCGCCTGTTCCTCGAGACGGCTTGGCGGGCGCTGGAGGACGCGGGCCGCGACCCGGCGCGGGAACACGGCCCGGTCGGGGTGTTCACCTCCGCTGGGGTGAACCGGTACTTCCTCTTCCACCTGTTCGGCAACCCGGCCGTGACCGGCGACGTGGACCCCGACGACTGGGAGGGCCGGCTCCTCGGCCGCCAGCTCACCGACCACCTGCCCGGCCAGGTCGCCTACCGGCTCGGGCTGACCGGGCCCGCGGTGGCCGTCCAAAGTGCCTGCTCCAGCTCGCTCGCCGCGGTCGGGCTCGCCGCGCAGAGCCTCGCCGAGTACCGCTGCGACCTCGCGCTCGCGGGCGGCGTCAGCATCACGTGGCCGCGGTACCGCGCGGGCGGGATGGCGTCGCCGGACGGCCGGTGCCGCTCGTTCGACGTCGCGGCCGACGGCGCCGGGTTCGGCTCCGGCGCCGGGGTCGTCGTGCTGCGGCGGCTGTCCGACGCGCTCGCCGACCGGGACCACATCCACGCCGTGCTGCCCGGCTGGGCGATGACCAACGACGGCGCCGAGCGCGCCGGGTACGCCGTGCCGGGGCCGGCGGGCCAGGCGGCCGCCGTCGCCGAGGCGCTGGCCGTGGCCGAGGTCGACCCGGCCGACGTCCGGCTGATCGAGGCGCACGGCAGCGGCACCCCGCTGGGGGACGCCATCGAGGTCGCCGCGCTGAACCGGGTGTACCGGGACGTCCCGGCCGGCACGTGCGCGCTCGGCTCGGTCAAGACGAACATCGGGCACCTCGACGCGGCCGCCGGGGTGGCGGGCCTGCTCAAGACCGTGCTTTCCGTGCGCCACGGCGTGATCCCGCCCAGCCTGCACTTCACCGCGCCGCACCCGGAGGCCGACCTGGCCGGCGGGCCCTGTTACGTGCCGGTCAAGGCGATCGACTGGCCGGACGCGCCGCGCCGGGTCGCCGGGGTCAGCGCATTCGGGCTGGGCGGCACGAACGTCCACGTGGTCGTCGAGGAGGCGCCGGCCGCCGGGCCGCGGGTCACCGCCGACGGCCCGCACGTCCTGCCGGTGTCCGCGCGCGACGCCGAATCCTTGCGCGAAACGCTTTCCGCGCTGCGAGAGCGGCTCGCCGCCGACCCGCCCGAGCTCGCCGACGTCGCCTACACGCTCGCGGTCGGCCGCCGGGAGTTCGCCTGCCGCGCCGCCGTGGTCGCGACGACCGCGGCGGAAGCGGTCGACGCGCTCGACACCCTCCTGACCGGCGACGACAACCTGGCCGGACCGCCCGGCGCGGCCCGGGAGCTCGCCGCCCGCTGGCTCGGCGGCGACACCGTCGACTGGGCCGCCCGCCACGACGGCGCGGAGCCGGGCCGGGTGCCGCTGCCCGGGCACCCGTTCCACCGCGGCAGGTTCTGGATCGACCCGCCGGTCCCGGGTGACCACCCGTGATCCGCACGCTTCACCGTCCGGCCGCCACCGCGGTCCCGGGCCGCACACCGAACTGGGGAGTTCACCGTGACCGACACGCTGCCCTTCGCGGGCATCCACGGCCCGTCACTGTCCTGTCCGGACACCACGGTCGCCGGCCTGGTCCTGGCGCAGGCCGCACGGACGCCGGACGCGCTCGCCGTCCGGCAGGGCGAAAGCCGGCTCACCTACGCTGAGCTCGTCGCCGCGGCCTGGGGCGTGGCGGCGGCCCTGCGCGAGCGTGGCGCCGGCCCGGAGACCCGGGTCGGGGTGTGTGCCCACCGGCGGCCCGCGCTGGTGCCCACCGTGCTCGGGGTGCTGCTGGCCGGCGGCTGTTACGTCCCGCTCGACCCGGGCGGGCCGCGGGCCCGGCTGACCACGATCACCGCCGACGCCGGGGTCTCGCTCGTGATCGGGGACGCCGCCGTCGCCGAATTTGTTGCGGTGGCAGGGATCGAGGCGCTCGACGTCCCGCCGCCCGCGGCGCCCGGCAGCTGCCCGGCCGGTCCGGAGAACACCGCGCACGTGCTCTACACGTCCGGCTCGACCGGCCGGCCGAAGGGCGTGCTGACCAGCCACCGCAACGTCGTCGCGTTCATCACCGGGTTCGCGGACCGGCTCGGGGTCGGCCCGGGAACGCGGGTGCTCGGCATTTCGTCGCTCGGGTTCGACGCCTTCACGATGGACGTCTTCGTGCCGCTGGCCGTCGGCGGGTCCGTGCAGCTGGCCGGTTCGGCCGACCGGGCCGACCCGGAACGGCTGCGCCGTTTCGTCGTCGAACACGACGTCGACTGGGGGTTCATCACACCGACGTTGCTGTCGCTGCTCGACCCGGCGGACGTGCCCGGCTGGCGGGTCGTGGCCTGCGGTGGTGAGCCGGTGCCCGCCGAGCTGGCCGCCCGCTGGCTGCCCGGCCGCCGGTTCTTCCACGTCTACGGCCCGACCGAGACGACGGTCGTGGTGGTCACCGACGAGGTGACCGGGCTGCCGGCCGACCCGCTGCCGCTCGGCACCCCGACGCCGAACCACCGCGCGCACATTGTCGACGACCACCTGCGGCCGGTGCCGCCGGGTGAGCTCGGCGAGTTGCTCATCGGCGGTCCCGGCGTGGCCGCGGGGTATCTCGGCAGCCCGGAGCTGACCGCGCGGAAGTTCGTCGACGACCCGCACGAGCCGGGGGAGCGGGCCTACCGCACCGGCGACCTGGCCCGGCTGCGGCCGGACGGCCGGCTCGAGTTCGCCGGGCGGGCCGACCGGCAGGTCAAGGTGCGCGGGCAGCGGATCGAGCTGGGCGAGGTCGAAGCCGCGCTCGCCACGCACCCGGGGGTCGACGCCGTCGCGGTCGAAGCCGTGCCCGGCCCCGGCGGCACCCGGCTGGTGGCGTTCCTCGCCCCGGCGTCGGCACCGTCCGATGAGGACATCCGCGCGCACGCCGGGGACCGGCTCACCGAGGCGATGCGCCCGGCGGTGATCCGGCGGTTCGCCACGCTGCCGATCAACACCGTGACCGGCAAAGTCGACCGGCCCGCGCTGCGCGCCCTCGCGGACACCCCGGTCGAGTTCGCGCCCGAGCCCGCGTCTCCCGTGGCCCGGGTGTGGCGGCAGGTGCTCGGCGCGGCCGCCGGACCGGACTTCCTCCTGGCCGGCGGCGACTCGATCGCCGCGATGCGCCTGGTCGCGGCCCTGCGCTCGGAGCTGGCCGCCGACGTCTCCGTCGAGGACGTCTTCGCCGGGCGGACCCTCACCGGGCTCGAACGGCGAGTGGCTGCGGCCGCTCCGCTCACCGGACCGGGCCTGACGACCGGGCACGCGCCGGTGTTGTCCCCGCCGCAGCGTCGGCTGTGGTTCCTCGACCAGCTCGCCCCCGACGCCGCGCCCTACAACATCACCATGGCGTTCCGGCTGTCCGGCCCGCTGGAGGTCGGCGCGCTGCGGACGGCGTTGCGGGCGGTCGCCGAACGGCACGACGTGCTGCGCTGGC
This sequence comes from Amycolatopsis sp. NPDC104587, assembly GCF_055583645.1. Taxonomy (NCBI): domain Bacteria; kingdom Bacillati; phylum Actinomycetota; class Actinomycetes; order Pseudonocardiales; family Pseudonocardiaceae; genus Amycolatopsis; species Amycolatopsis sp. NPDC104587. The sequence goes on along the minus strand of NZ_JBVJNO010000003.1, from coordinate 755,713 downwards.
GGATCCGCCCGGTCGACGGTGTGCCGCGCGCGGAATGCCTGCCGGTCGACGACGTTCCGGTGCCGATGACCAGCCTGACCGAGCCCTTCCTCGCCGACCGGCTGGCCGTCGACGCGGCGACACCGCTTCACCTCGACCGCGAGCCGCCGTGGCGGGTCCGGCTCTACCAGCTCGGCCCGGATGACCACGTCCTCGGCTTCACGCTGCACCACGCCGTGTTCGACGGCTGGTCACAGGAGCTGCTCTGCGCCGATCTCGCGGCCGCCTATCGCGGCGAGGAACTACCGCCGCTCCCGGCGTCCTATGCGGACTACGCGGCATGGCGTGCGGACCGGGACTGCCGCCGGGAAGCCGTGGACCTCGCCTGGTGGACCGAGCACCTGTCCGGTGCGCCGTCCACAGTGGACCTTCCGCGGGACCGGCCGCGTCCCGCCGTGCAGACCTACCGTGGCGCGAGTGTGCACCAGGCGTTCCCGGAGGGAGCCGCCGACGCCGTCCGGGACCTCGCCGCGCGCACCGGGACCACCCGGGCCGGGGTGCTGCTGGCGGCGTTCGGGCAGCTGCTGCGCCGGCTCACCGGTGGGGACGACCACCTGGTCGCCACCGTCGTCGCCGACCGGCAGCTGCCCGAGACCCAGCACCTCGCCGGGTTCTTCGTGGACATCCTGCCGGTGCGGTTGCGGGCGGACGACAACGCGGACTTCGCCACGCACGCCCGGCGCGGCGGGGCCGAGCTGCTGGCCGCGACCGCGCACCCGGCGGCGTCGCTCGAGAAGCTGGTGGAGGCGCTGGGCGTCGGCCGGGACCCCGCACAAGCCCCGCTGGTGCAGGTGATGGTGAACATCCTGACCTTCACCGAGCCGCGCCTGGACCTGCCCGGCGTGCGGGCCGGGTGGCTGCCCGTCGCCAAGCCGGGCTCGCCGTTCGACCTGACCGTCTACGTCCTCGGCGACGGCGTCGAGCTGCTCTACAACCCCGACCTGTTCGACGCCGTCCGGATGACCGCGTTCGCCGCGGACTACGCGGACCTGCTCGCCGGGCTGGCCGCCGCGCCGGACCGGCCGGTCGGGACCTGCCTGCCCGCGACCCCGCGGCCCTCGGTGCGCACCGCCGCGCCGGACGCGATGACCCGCGCGCGGCCGGCGCCCGCTCCGGAGGTCACCGACGTCGCCGTGCTCGCCGCCGCCGAGGCGGTGATCGCGCAGGCCTGGCGGGAGGTGCTCGGCGTCGGAAGCGTGGGTGTCACCGACAACTTCTTCGACGTCGGCGGCCATTCGCTCGCCCTGATGAAGGTGCACGCCCTGCTCACCGACCGGCTCGGCCGCCGCATCCCGGTCGTCGAGCTGTTCAGCCACCCCACCGTCCGCGCCCTGGCGGCCTACCTGCACGCCCGGCCCGGAACCAGCCCCGAACTGGCCCGCGCCGCCGAGCGTGTCGCCGCCCGCCGGGGACGCACGCCGTCCAGAAGACCCCGCCGCAGTGCCGGCACGACCGGCCAGGAACAGGAGCCAGCCCAGTGACCCACGACCCCGAACCCGGCGCCGAGCCGATCGCCATCGTCGGGATGGCCGCCCGTGTCCCGGGCGCCGGTGACCTCCGGCAGTTCTGGCGCAACCTCGTCGACGGTGTCGAGTCCATCAAGCCGGCCGGCCGCGAGGAGCTGCTGGCCCGCGGCGCCGACCCGGCCACTTTGGACGATCCGAGCTGGGTCAACGCGACCACGGTGGTCGACGGCTTCGACGAGTTCGACGCCGAGCTGTTCGGCATGACCAGCCGTGAAGCCGAGATCACCGACCCGCAGCACCGCGTCTTCCTCGAAGCCTGCCACTCGGCGCTGACCGACGGCGGGTACGACCCGGCCCGCTACCGCGGCGCGATCGGGGTCTACGGCGGCACCGGGCGGACCGGTTACCTGATCGAGAACCTGCTGCGCAACAAGCGCGTGATGGCGTCGCAGCACGGCGGCATCGGGATGTCGACCGGCAACCAGCCGAGCTACTTGACCACGTCGGTGTCCTACAAGCTGAACCTGCGCGGCCCGAGCCTGGCGCTGCACACGGCGTGCTCGACGTCGCTGGTCGCGGTGCACCTGGCGTGCGAAGCCCTGCGCAACGGCGAGTGCGACATGGCGCTGGCCGGCGGGGTGAACCTGGAGATGCCCCACGGCATCGGGTACATGGGCGTCGAGGGCTTCACCTCGCCGGACGGGCACGTGCGCGCGTTCGACGCGGGCGCCAACGGCACGGTGTGGAGCAGCGGCGTCGGCGTGGTGCTGGTCAAGCGGCTGGCGCAGGCGCTCGAAGACGGCGACCACATCCGGGGGGTGGTGCTGGGCAACGCGATCAACAACGACGGCGCCACGAAGGTCGGCTTCTCGGCGCCGAGCGTCGCCGGGCAGACCGAGGCGATCGCGCAGGCGGTCGGCATGGCCGGGGTCGACCCGCGCACCATCGGCTACGTCGAGGCGCACGGCACCGGGACCGCGCTGGGCGACCCGATCGAGGTCACCGCACTGTCCACTGTGTACGGCCACGGCGTGCCGGACACCGGTTGGTGCGCCCTCGGCTCGGTGAAGTCGAACATCGGCCACCTGTCCCAGGCCGCCGGCGTCGTCGCGCTGATCAAGACCGTGCTGATGATGGAACACGGGCTCATCCCGCCGACCATCAACTACGCCGAGCCGAACCCGGGCATCGACTTCCCGCGCAGCCCGTTCTACCCCGCGCGGACCGTGACGAAGTGGGAGGCGGCCCAGAACCCGCGGCGGGCCGGCGTCAGCTCGTTCGGGGTCGGTGGCACCAACGCGCACGTCGTGCTGGAGGAGGCCCCGGCGCCACAGCGCACCCGCCGCCCGCACCCGGCGCACCTGCTGCGCGTCTCCGCCAAGACCGGGGAAGCGCTGTCCGCCGCGGTCGAGCGGCTCGCCGACCGGCTGGCCGGGGACGTCGACCTCGACCTCGCCGACGTCGCGCACACCCTCGCGGCCGGCCGCACCGAGTACCCGCACCGCGCGGCCGTGGTCGTCCGGGACCCGGAGGACGCGGTCGACGGCCTGCGCGACGCACGCCGTCTGGGCACGGCGCAGGCCGACGAGCTCAAGGTGGCGTTCCTGTTCTCCGGGCAGGGTTCGCAGTACGCGGGGATGGGCGCCGAGCTGTACCGCTCCGAGCCGGTGTTCACCGCGGCCGTCGACGAGTGCTGCGAGCTCGCCGGGATGCCGGGCCTGAAGGAGCTGGTCTTCGACCGCGGCGGGGACGCCGCGCTGCGGGAGACGCGGTTCACCCAGCCCGCACTGTTCGTCCTCGAGTACGCGCTCGCGAAGCTGTGGCAGAGCTGGGGTGTGCGGCCCGGCGCGATGATCGGGCACTCCGTCGGGGAGTACGTCGCCGCGACCGTGGCCGGGGTGTTCGGCCTGGCCGACGCGCTGCGGCTGGTCGTCCGGCGCGGTGAGCTGATGCAGGCGGTGCCCGCCGGGGCGATGCTCGCCGTCCAGCTCGACGAAGAGGCCGTCGCGAAGCGGCTGCCCGAGGGGCTCGCGATCGCCGGGGTCAACGGCCCGGGCACCTGCGTGGTCGCCGGGCCACCGGACGCCGTGGCGGACTTCGCCGCGCTGCTCAAGGCGAGTGACGTCCAATGCCGCGAGCTGGTGACGTCGCACGCGTTCCACTCGCCGATGATGGACCCGATCCTGGCGGAGTTCACCGAAGCCGTCGCCGCGGTGCCGCGGTCGGCGCCCACCCTGCCATTCCTGTCGAACCTCACCGGGGACTGGATCACCGACGCCCAGGCCACCGACCCGGGGTACTGGGCCGCGCACCTGCGGCAGGCGGTCCGGTTCGGCGACTGCGTGCGGACGCTGTTCGCCGGCGGCGAGCGGTGGGCCCTCGTCGAGTGCGGCCCGGGCCACCAGCTCGCCGGGCTGGCCCGCGGCCAGGTGCCGAAGGGCCTGCCCGCGCCGCAGCCGAGCCTGCCGGGGCGCACCGAGCGGGAGGGTGACGTCGAAACGCTGTACGCGGCGGCCGGTCTCTTGTGGACACACGGCATCGCCGTGGACTCCCTGGCGCCCGGCTCGCGGGTGCCGCTGCCGGGGTATCCCTACGCGCGCAAACGGTTCTGGGTCGACCCCGACCCGGCGGGCGCGGTGGTCGAGCCGGTGGGGCCGAGCGGGCCGTCGCCCCTCGACGAGTGGTTCGCCGTGCCGTCGTGGCGCCAGGCCGGTCCGGAGCTGCGGCGCGAGCCGTTCGGGTCGTGCCTGGCGTTTGTCGACGACGACGTGCTGCCCGGCCTGCTGCGGGACGCCGGGGTTGTGGTCACCGAGGTCCGGCCGGGCGCGGAGTTCACCGTCACCGGAACCGGCTTCACCGTCCGGCCCGGGGTCCGTGAGGACTACGACGCCCTGGTCACCGCGCTCGGCGTCCGGCCGGAGCGGATCGTGCACGCGTGGACGCTCGGCGGCGCCGAGACCGGCATGGCCGCCCAGGACCGCGGGTTCTTCAGCGTCCTCACCCTGGTCCAGGCCTGGGGCGAGCCGGTGCGGATCGACCTGCTGAGCAGCGGGACCGCCGACGTCACCGGCACCGGCCTGACCCGGCCCGAGCACATGACGCTCGCGGGCATCGCGCGGGTGCTGCCGCTGGAGGTCCCCGGCACGGTGGTGCGGCGGATCGACACCGGCGCCGTGTCCGCCGAGGTCGTCACCGAGCTGTTCGCCCCGGCGGACGCACCGGCCGAGGTGGCGCTGAGCGCCGGCCGCCGTTGGGTCCTCGAACACACGCAGCTCACCGTCCCCGAAGTGGCGACGCCGGTGCTGCGGGACGGCGGGCGGTACCTCATCACCGGCGGGACCGGCGGCATCGGCGTCACCCTGGCCGAGGACTTCGCCCTGCGCGTCCGGGCGAAGCTGATCCTGCTGACCCGCGGTGGTCTGCCGCCGCGGGAGGAGTGGGACGCCCACCTGGCCGCATCCGGCGGCGCTGACCGGGCCGGGCGCGCGATGCTCGCGATCCGGCGGATGGAGGCCGCCGGCGCGGTGGTGCACGTGCTCGCCGTCGACGTCACCGACCCGGCGCGGCTGCGGGAGGTCCGCGAGCTGGCCGAGCGCGAGTTCGGCGGGCTCGACGGCATCGTGCACGCGGCCGGGCTGCCCGGCGGCGGCGTCGCGGAGGTCAAGGAGCGGGCGGCCGCCGAAGCGGTGCTCGCCCCGAAGATCGCGGGCACCCTGGCGCTGGCCGAGGTGTTCGCCGACCGGCCGATGGACTTCGTCGCGCTGTGCTCGTCGGTCACCGCGGTGTCCGGCGACTTCGGGCAGGTGGACTACTGCGCGGCCAACAACTTCCTCGACGCCTACGCCCGCGGTGACCACGGCTGGCGGGCCCGGGTCGTCGCGCACGACTGGGGCGGCTGGGACGAGGTCGGCATGGCCGCCGAGGTCGCCGCGCCGACCGCGATCCGCTCCACCCGCACCCGGGCGGACGGCCCGGTCACCCACCCGGTGCTGACCACCCGCACGGGCGATGGCTGCCACGGGCTGGTTTCGGCGGCCGGGCACTGGCTGCTCGACGAGCACCGGATCGCCGGAGTCCCGGTCGTGCCGGGCACGGGACACCTGGAGACCGTCCGCGCCGCGGTCGAGGCGACGCTGCCGAAACCGGCCGACGGCCACGTCGTCGAACTGCGCGACGTCGCTTTCCTGGAGCCGTTCTCGGTGCCCGAGGGCACGGTCGCGGAGTACCGGGTGAACTTCGACGGTGACGGCTTCACGGTGACCAGCCGCGCGGCCGGGGTGACCAAGGTGCACGTCCGCGGCTCCGCCGGCTGGGTCCCGGCCGCGCCGGTGTCCACTGTGGACCTCGACGCCGTGCGCGCCCGGACGAGCGTGCTCGACGACGGCAACGCCTTCGGCACCGGCCGGACCAGCATGGTCACCTTCGGCCCGCGCTGGGCCGCACTGCGCACCCACCACGTCGGCGAGCTCGAAGAACTGGCATCCCTCGTCGCGCCGGTCTTCGACACCGGCTGGGGGCTGCACCCGGCGTTGCTCGACGTCGCGACGGCGTTCGGCCGCGGCCGGGGGAGCGGCACCTACCTGCCGATGAGCTACGGCCGGGTGGTGGTGCACCACGCGCTCCCGGCGAGCTTCCACAGCCACCTGCGCTACCGCGACGGCGGCGGTGACCAGGTGATCGCCGCGGACCTGACCCTGTGCGGCGACGACGGCCGCGTGCTGGTCGAGATCGAGGACTTCGTGCTGCGCCGGGTGGACGAAGGCGCGGTCAGCGGCGGACTCGCGGCGCCCGCGGCGAAGTCCACTGTGGACTCGGCCGGGATCCGGCCGGTCGACGGCGCCGAGGCGTTCCTGCGCGCGCTGACGCCCGGCCTCGGCGGCCAGGTCGTGATCAGCACCCGCCCGGTGCGGGAGCTGTTCGCCCGCCGGGTGACCGCGGAGTCGCTGGAAGAGACCGACGTCGCCGAGCCGGTCGTGCCGCAGTCCGAGGACGACTACGTCGCCCCGCGCACGGATCTCGAAGCGGAGATCGCCCGGCAGTGGGCCGAAGTCCTGGGCGTCGAGCGCATCGGCATCCACGACGACTTCTTCGCCCTCGGCGGCAACTCGCTCGTCGCCATCCAGCTGATCGCGCAGGTCCGCAAGACCACCGGCGCCCGGCTGGCGATGAAGACGCTGTTCGAATCCTCCACGGTGGCCGCCCTGGTCGAGCGGATCGAGGAGCTGCGCGCCGGCGCCGCACCCGCCGCCGAACCCGCCCCGGCCGCCATCCCCAAGCTCGAGCGCTGAAGCAGGAGACCATGACCGAGAAGAAGGAATGGACGTTCCCCGCCTCGTTCGGGCAGGAGCGGATCTGGCTGTCGAACCAGCTCGACCCGGCGTCCCCGGTGTACAACCTGCCCTGCCAGGTGCGGCAGGACCTGCCGCTCACCGAAGGGCAGTGGCGGGCCGCGATCGGCGTGGTCGTCGGGCGCCACGAGGCGCTGCGCACGGCGTTCCGGATGGACGGCGGTGAGCTGGTCCAGATCGTGCGCGCCGCTGTGCCGATCGAGCCGGAGGTGCACGACCTGCGGACGGTCCCGGACGCGGGGCGGCGGGCCGCGGAGCTCGCCGAGGAGGTCGCCCGGCGCCCGATCCCGCTCGACGGCGCGCCGCCGTGGCGGGCCCAGCTGTGCCGCCTCGCCGACGCCGGCTGGGTCCTCACTTTTGTGGTGCACCACGCGGTGTTCGACGCCGGCTCGGTGCTGGTCCTGGCCAGTGAGCTGAACGAAGCCTGCAACGCCGCCGTCGAAGGACGGCTGCCGAAGCTGCCCGAGCTCGCCATCCAGTACGCCGACTACTCGGCCTGGCAGCGCGGTCAGCTGCCCCTTCTGCGCACCCAGCTGGACTACTGGCGCGAGCGGCTGGCCGGGCTCCCGCCGGTGCACAGCCTGCCGACCGACCGGCCGCGGCCCGCCGAATTCGGTTTTGCCGGCGACCAGGTCGACTTCACCCTGCCCGACGGGCTGCTCGACCGGGTCGGCGAGGTCGGCCGCGGGCTCTCGGCGTCGCCGTTCATGGTGCTGCTGGCCGGGTACGTCGCACTGCTGGCCCGACTGTCCGGTTCGGACGACGTGGTGGTCGGGGTGCCGGTCGCCGGGCGGGACCTGCCCGAGCTGGCGCCGCTGATCGGGATGTTCGTCAACCAGCTCGCCGTCCGGGTGGACTGCGCGGGTGAGCCCGCGTTCGCCGAGCTGGTCGGCCGGGTCCGCACCGCGGTGCTGGACGCCATCGAGCACGGGCGGGTGCCGTTCCAGCTGGTCGCCGAGGAGGTGCGCCCGGAGCGGGACGGCGGTGTGCAGGCGCTCTACCAGCTCGGGTTCAACTTCATCCCCGACTCGGGCATCGAGCCGGTCCGGTACTCGACGGCCAAGGACGACGTCGCGATCGACCTGACTGCGACCGGCGGGCGGCTGCTCTACCGGACGGACCTGTTCGACCGCGCCACCGCGGAGTCCATGGTGGACCGGTTCCTCCGGTTGCTGACCGCCGCCGTCGACGACCCCGCCGTGGCCGTGGCGGACCTGCCGCTGCTGTCGGACGCCGAGCGGGTCCAGGTCCTCGAAGAGTGGAGTGGCACGTCCACTGAGGACGCTCCGCTGGTCGTCGCCCGATTCGAAGAACAGGTGACACGGACGCCGGACGCCGTCGCGGTCGACCTGGGCGGGGTGCGGCTCAGCTACGCCGAGCTGAACACCCGCGCCAACCGCGTCGCGCACCGGCTCGGCCGCGGCGGGGTGGTCGGGGTGTGCGCGCCGAACTCGGCCGACCTGGTCGTGGGCATCGTGGGGACGCTCAAGAGCGGCGCCACCTACGTCCCGCTCGACCCGGCCAACCCGGGCAAGCGGCAGGCGCTGATCCTGGCTGACGCGGGCGCCCGCGTGGTGCTCACCAGCGGTGTCACGCTCGACGAGGAGACACTGGACCTGGGTGATCCGGCGGTGTGGGCCGAGTCGTCTCCGGAGAACCCGCCCCAGCCCGGTCCGGACGACATCGCCTACGTGATCTACACGTCCGGCTCGACCGGACGGCCGAAGGGTGTCCGGATCGGACACCGCGCGCTCGCCACCTACCTGGGCTGGGCGTGCGAGGCGTACCCGAGCCTGGCGGGACGTGCGCTGCTGCACACGTCGGCGTCGTTCGACCTGACCGTGACGACCCTGCTGGGCCCGCTCGTCGCGGGTGGTTCCCTGGTGGACAGCGGTCGGCCCGACTTCGTCAAGGCCACCCCGACCCATCTGGCCGTGCTTCCCGAAGAGTCCTACCCGACCGGTGACCTGGTGCTCGGCGGTGAAGCGCTCTTCGGCGAGGCCGTGCGGCCGTTCTCCGGGAGCACCGTCACCAACGAGTACGGCCCGACCGAGGCGACCGTCGGCTGTGTCACCCACCGGCTGTCCGGTCCGGTCGACGGGCCGGTGCCGATCGGCCGTCCGGTGCCCGGCACTCGCGTCTACGTTCTCGACGACCGGCTCCGGCCGGTCCCGCCCGGTGTCGCGGGCCAGCTGCACCTCGGCGGGCCGCAGCTCGCCCACGGTTACCTCGGCCTGACCGAGCTGACCGCCGAACGCTTCCCCGAAGGCCCGTTCGGCCGGCTGTACCGCACCGGCGACCTCGCCCGCTGGCGTCGTGACGGCACCCTCGAGTACCTCGGCCGCACCGACGAGCAGGTCAAGCTGCGCGGTTACCGGATCGAGCCGGGCGAGGTCGAAGCCGCGTTGCGCGACCTTCCGGACATCCGCGACGCGGCAGTGGCCGTCCGCGAAGGCACCCTGGTCGGGTACGTCGTCGGGAACGCCGACGGCGCGGCCGAAGCGCTGCGGACGACGTTGCCGGACTACCTGGTGCCCACGGTCTTCCTCACTCTGGACGCCCTGCCGGTGGCGGCGAGCGGGAAGCTCGACCGGGCCGCGCTGCCCGATCCGGGGCTGGGCGGCGAGACGGAGTACGTCGCGCCGGGCACGGCGGCCGAAGAGCTGGTCGCCGAGGTGCTCGGTGAGCTCCTCGGGGTCGAGAAGCTCGGTGTGCACGACGACTTCTTCGCCCACGGCGGCAACTCGCTGCTGGCGATCCGCGCGATGGCCCGGATCCGCAAGCAGGTCGGGGTCGACCTCCCGGTGCGTGGCCTCTTCTCGTTCACCACCGTGGCGGGGCTCGCGGCCGAGGTCGAACGGCGGCTGGCCGAGGACCTCGACCAGCTCAGCGACGAAGAGGTCCGGGCCCAGCTGGCCGAAGGCGGGCAGGCGTGACGACGATCGACGAGACCAGCAGCGCGGCCGCGCGCCGCGCCCTGCTGGAACGGCGGCTGCGCCGGCGGGCCGAACCGGCCGCGACCATCACCCGGCGCCCGGACGGCGACCCCGTCCCGCTGTCCTACCAGCAGGAACGCGTCTGGTTCATGGAGCAGTTCGCGCCCGGGACGACGTCCTACACCATCCCGGTGCCGATCCGCCTCACCGGCCGGCTGGACGTCGACCGGTTGCGAGCCGCGCTGGACGCCCTGCCGGCGCGGCACGAGGCGCTGCGGACGCGGTTCCCGGCGGGCGAGGACGGTCGGCCGTCGGTCCACCTGGAACCGACCGCCGCGGTGCCGTTGTCCATTGTGGACGTGGCGGGGGAAGCGGAAGCCCGGGCCGCGGTGGACTCCGCGGTGGCCGAGCCGTTCGACCTGGCCGCCGGGCCGCTGCTGCGGGCCACCCTGGCCCGGATCTCCGGCACCGAGCACCTCCTCGTCGTCTGCACGCACCACATCGTCGGGGACGGCTGGTCGGTCGACCTGCTGCTGCGCGACCTCGCCGCGCACTACCACGGCACCGCGGCCGGGCTGCCCGAGCTGACCATCGGCTACGGCGACTTCGCGCATTGGCAGCGCCGGACGCTGACCGGCGCCGAGCTGGACCGGCAGCTGGACCACTGGCAGGAGACCCTGCGCGGAGCCGAGCCGCTGGAACTGCCCACCGACCGGCCGCGGCCGGCGACCCAGACGTTCGACGGCGCGATCCACGAGTTCTTCGTCGAGCGGGACCTCGCCCGCGCGCTCGGTGAGCTGAGCCGCGTGCACGGCGTCACGTTGTTCATGACCCTGCTCGCCGCCTACCAGGTGCTGCTGTCCCGGTACTCCGGGCAGGAGGACTTCGCGATCGGGTCGTCGTCGGCCGGGCGCGGGCTGCCCGAGCTGGAAGGCGTGGTCGGCATGTTCATCAACATGCTGCCGTTGCGCGCCCAGCTCGACGGCGACCCCGCGTTCACCGAGCTGCTCGCGCGGACCCGGCGGCACGTGCTCGACGCGTTCGACCACGCCGACGTCCCGTTCGAACGGCTGGTCAACGCCTTGGGCGTGCCGCGGGACGTCAGCCGCTCGCCGGTGTTCCAGGCCATGTTAGCGCTGCAGAACTACGAGATGGGCCGGATGGACGCGGCGGGGGAGTCCGAAGTGGACTTCCGCTGGCTGCCGATGGACCTGCCCTCGACCCGGTTCGACTTCGAGTTCCACGCCATCGAGATCGAGTCGGGGCTGATCGGCAAGTTCGTCCACAACACCGCGCTCTTCGGCGCGGAAACCGTCGCCGGGATGGCCGACCGCCTGGTCACGCTGCTGCGGTCGATCGTCGCCGACCCGGCCCGGCCGGTGTCCGAACTGGACCTGCTCGGCGACGCACACCGCGACCTGGTGCTGAACCAGTGGAACACCACGGCGGGCGAGATCCCGCCGGGCACGCTGCACGCGCTCGTCGAAGCCCAGGTCGCCCGCACGCCGGACGCGCCCGCGCTGACGTTCCGCGGCGAGTCGTTGTCCTACCGCGACCTGGACGAGCGGGCCAACGGGCTGGCGCACCACCTGCGTGAGCTGGGGGTCGGGCCGGGCATCTTGGTGGGTGTCTTCGCGAACCGCTCCTTCGAGCTGGTCGTCGGCTTGCTCGGGGTGTTGAAGGCGGGCGGCGCGTACGTGCCGCTCGACCCCGAGTACCCGGCGGACCGGCTCGCGTTCATGCTCGACGACGCGGCCGCGCCGGTGGTCCTGACCCAGGCCGCCCTCCGCGACACCCTCCCGCCCGGGGAAGCGACCGTCGTGGTGCTCGACGGCTTGACCGGCCCGGTCACACCCCCGGAACCCCTGGCGGGCGCGGACGATCCCGCGTACGTCATCTACACCTCCGGCTCGACCGGGCGGCCGAAGGGAGTGCCGAACGGGCACCGCGGCATCGTCAACCGCCTGGACTGGATGCAGGACGCGTACGGCCTCGATGCGTCGGACTCGGTGCTGCAGAAGACCCCGGCGAGCTTCGACGTCTCGGTGTGGGAGTTCTTCTGGCCGCTCGGCACCGGCGCGCGGCTGGTGCTCGCCGAGCCGGGCGGACACAAGGACGCGGCGTACCTGCGCGAGCTGCTGGTCGCCGAGGGCATCACCACCGCCCACTTCGTGCCGTCGATGCTCAGCCTGTTCCTGGCCGAACCCGGCGTCGACCGGGTGCCGGCGTTGCGGCGGGTCGTGTGCAGCGGTGAGGAGCTGCCGCTCGGCACGGCTCGCGAGTTCACCGCACGGCTGCCGCACTGCGAACTCCACAACCTCTACGGCCCGACCGAAGCCGCGATCGACGTCACCGCCTGGCACTGCACACCGGAAGCGCTCGCCGAAGTCGCGTCCGTGCCGATCGGGGCGCCGATCCGCAACACCCGGATCTACGTCCTCGACCGGCGTGGCCGGCCGTGTCCGGTCGGTGTGCCGGGCGAACTGCACATCGCGGGTGCCGGCCTGGCGCTGGGTTACCACCACCGGCCCGAGCTGACGGCCGAGAAGTTCGTCCCGGACCCGTTCCACGGTGGACGGATGTACCGCACGGGCGACCTCGCCCGCTGGCGGCCGGACGGCACCCTGGCCTTCCTCGGCCGCATCGACAGCCAGGTCAAGCTCCGCGGCCTGCGCATCGAGCTGGGCGAGATCGAAACGGCGTTGCGTGGGCAAGATGGCGTCCGCGACGCCGTGGTGCTCGTCCGCGAGGACACCCCGGGGGACAAGCGGCTCGTCGGGTACGTCGTCGGCGACGCGGACGCCGGGGCGCTGCGGGCAGCGTTGAAGCAGACCCTGCCGGACTACATGGTGCCGCCGTCGTTCGTGAGTCTCGACGAGCTGCCGCTGACCCCGAACGGCAAGCTCGACCGCAAGGCGCTGCCCGCGCCGGTCGCGAGCCGGGACACGAGCACGGAGCTCGTCGCGCCTTCGACGCCTGTGGAGATCCTCCTCGCGGACATCTGGCGGCACGTTCTCAAGGTGGACGAGCTGGGCGTCGGAGACGACTTCTTCGACCTCGGCGGCCACTCGATGCTCGCGACCCAGGTCGTCGCGCGGATCGCGAAGGCCGGGCACCAGGCGGGCGTGATGGACCTGTTCCAGCACCGCACGATCCGCGAGCTGGCGACGTTCCTGGAAGGGGACCGCGACGACTCCGGGCATCTGCTCTACGAGCTGACCAAGCCGGTGGCGAAGCCGACGCTGACCTACGTCTGCTTCCCGTACGGCGGCGGCAGCGCGATCGTCTACCAGCCCCTCGCGGACGCGCTGCCCGGCGGATTCTCGCTGTTCTCGGTGGCCATCCCCGGCCACGACGTCGGCCTGAGCGAGGAAGCCGTCCCGTTCGACGTGCTGGTCGAGCGGCTCGCGGACGAGGTCCTCGAGCGGATCGACGGCCCCTTGGCCATCTACGGCCACTGCGGGGTCGGCAACGCGCTCGCCGTCGGGGTCGCCCGCCGGCTCGAAGAGCGCGGACGCCGGCTGGAAGTCGTCCACATCGGCGCGATCTTCCCGTTCGCGCGGATCAAGGGCGCGGTCGGCACCCTGCGCACGCGGCTGGAGAAGCTGCGCAGCAACCGGTACTACGCGGACTGGCTCAAGGGCATGGGCGTCGACACCGAGGAGCTCGACCCGGACCAGGCCGACCGCATCATCAGCACCATGCGCGCCGACAGCCGCGCCGCCGAGGAGTACTTCAGCGGCCTGCTCGACGCCCGCGTCGCCAAGCTGCGCGCGCCGATCGTCTCGGTCGTCGGCTCGGAGGACCCGGTCACCGACTACTACGCCGAGCGCTACCGCGAGTGGGAGTTCCTCACCGACCGCACCGTGCTCGTGGTGCTGGACCAGGCCGGGCACTTCTTCCTCCGCTACCGCGCGGACGAGCTGGCCGAGATCCTCACCCGCGTCCACCCCGCCCTGGACAACCCCGGCGAGCTGCACGTCTCGGCGAGGGGCGAGGACGCGGGCTGGGCGGTCCACGACACGCACCGGTCCACAGTGGACGAGAAGCTCACGGTGAAACCGAGCATGGCCCGGTTCGTCACCGTCACGGTCGGGCAGCTGGTCTCCTCGACCGGCTCGGCGCTGACGTCGTTCGCCGTGCCGATCTGGCTCTACACGAAGACCGGCTCGGTCACCGACCTCGGTCTGCTGTGGGCGCTGGCCCTGCTGTGCGGGGTGCTGGTCCTGCCGGTGGCGGGCGCGCTCGTCGACCGCGGCGACCGCCGGAAGATCATGATCGCGGCCAGCGCGATCGCCGGCGTCATCCAGCTCGCGCTGGCGTTGCTGCTGACCGCGGGCAACCTGCAGCTGTGGTTCCTGTACGTGCTGATCCCGCTCGGCTCGGTCGCGGGGTCGCTGCAGCGGATCGCCTACCAGTCGTCGGTCGCGCAGCTCGTCCCGAAGCAGTACCTCGGCCACGCGATGGGCCTCGCCCAGCTGTCCAACGGCTTCGCGCAGCTGCTCATGCCGGTGATCGCGGCCGGGCTGCTGGCCACGATCCAGCTGTCGGGCATCCTGGTCCTCGACATGGCGAGCTACGTCTTCGCCATCGTCAGCCTGCTGTTCGTCCGGTTCCCCGACCTGCTCGGCTGGCGTCCGCGCGAGCCGCTGCTGACGGCGATCGCGGCTGGGCTGAAGTACTCGTGGAACCACCGCGGCTTCCGCACGATGCTGCTGTACTTCGCGCTGGCCAACGTCTTCCTCGCGCCCGCGCTGGTGCTCGTCTCGCCGCTGGTGCTCTCGTTCGGCACGGTCACCGACGTCGCGCAGGTGGCCCTGGCCGAGGCGCTCGGCGCGGTGGCCGGCGGGGTCGGCATGGCGTTGTGGGGCGGCCCGCGGCACCGGCGGATGGCCGGGGTGCTCGTCGGGAACGTCGGCATCGCCGTCGGCAGCCTGGTGATGGGCCTGCGGCCGTCGCTCGTCGTGGTCGCGGCGGGCGTGTTCCTGCTGGCCGCGGCGATGGCCGTGTCGCAGGGCATCTACGCGACGCTCGTGCAGGTCAAGGTGCCCCAGCGGTTCCACGGGCGGGTGTTCGCGATCAACCAGACGATCACCTGGTCGACCCTGCCGATCGGGTTCGCGGTGCTGGCGCCCCTGGCCGTCGGCTGGTTCTCCCCGCTGCTCGCGCCCGGTGGCGCCCTCGAAGGCTCGGTCGGCGCGGTGCTCGGGACCGGCGAAGGCCGCGGCGTCGGGCTCGCCTACGTCGTCTACGCACTGGTTCTGCTGCTCATCAACGTCAGCGGGTTCGCGGTGAAGCTGCTGCGCCGCTTCGACACCGAGGTGCCCGACTCGCTGCCGGACGACCTGGTCGGCGCGCAGGAGCGGGAGCGCAAGCTCGCCGTCGCCGGGAAGGAGGCCGCGTGAGTGCCGTGGTGCTGATCAGGGAGGCGCGCGGGCACTGGGTCGGCGAGGTCGCCGCCGCGGTGCACGCGGCCGGTCACCGCGCGGTGCTGCTCGCGCCCCCGGTGGACGCGGCCGAACGCGCGTCGCTGGCCACGGTCGTGGACGACGTCGTGGCGATCGACGACGTCTACGAGCCCGAGGCCGTCGCCGCGACGATCCGCGCGGCCGTCGGCGCTCCGGTGGCTGTGCTGACCGGCTCCGACGGGGCGATCGTGAGCACCGCCCGGGTCGCCGAGCTGCTCGGGGTCGCCCGATGCCCGGCTTCGGTGTTCGCCCTGTGCGCGAACAAGTTCGCCGTCCGGGAAGCCCTCGGCGGGACCGGGCCCGCGTTCGCGGTGATCTCCTCGGCCGCCGAGGCCGCGGACGTCGCGGAGCGGGTCGGCCTCCCGGCGATCGTCAAGCCGGTGAACGGCGCCGGGAGCAACCTCGTCCGGACCGTGTCCACTGTGGACGAGCTGGCGGCCGCCTACGAGGTGCTGGCCGCGCGGCTGCCCGAGTCCCCGGACCCGCGCTACCGCCGTCCGCTCGGCTCGCTCGACCCGGCGAAGACCTTCCTCGTCGAAGGGTTCTTGAACGGCCCGGAGTACGCGGTCGACGTGCTGGTCCGGGACGGCGTCGCCGAGCCGGTGGAGCTGCTCGACAAGCCGTTGGTCGACGAGCGCAAGTTCGAGCTGGTGCTGTCCTGCCCGCCGGCGGGACTCACCGGCGAGCGCGCCGCGCTGATCACCGAAGCCGCGTCCGCCGCGGTCCTCGCGCTGGGGCTGGACAACACCGTCGCCCACGTCGAGGTGATCGACGACGCCGAGCGCGGCCCGACGATCGTCGAGGTCAACGCCGGTCGCCCGGCGGGCTCGATCATGCCGCTGCTGGCAAAGTTGCGCACCGGCATCGACGTCTTCGCCGAGCTCACGGCGCTGGCCCTCGACGCGCCCCCGCCCGCGCGGGAACCGGCGAAGCTGCCGATCCCGTTGGGGATGCTGATCCTCTACGCGTCCGGCTCGGGCACGCTGACCGGCATCGGCGGGCTCGACGAGCTCGCCGCGCTGCCGGAGGTGATCGACGTCGTCACCACGGTGTCACCGGGACAGGTGCTCACCGACGACCAGGAGACGTACGCGGTGAACCTCGTCGTCGCCGGGTTCACCGACCACGACGACCTCGCGGCCCTTCACGCGGAGGCGAACAAGCTCGTCCGCCTGGAGGTCTCGTGAAGACCGCCTTCGTCGTCCGCGAGACACGCGGGCACTGGATCGGCGACGTCGTGGCGGCCGTGCGCCGCGAGGGCTTCCGGGCCGAACTGGTCACCGAACCCCTCGACGACGCCGAGCGGGCGGAGCTGGCGGCGCTCGTGGACGGGTTCGTCGTGGTCGGCGACGTCCGGGACGCCGGCGCGGTCGCCGACGCGCTCCGCGACCGGGAGCCCGCCGCGGTGCTCACTGCCGCCGAAGGGATCATCGCGAGCACCGCCCGCGTCGCCGAGCTGCTCGGCGTCGCCCGCTGCCCGGCGGCCGTGTTCACGCTGGCGCACAACAAGTTCGCCGTCCGTCAGGCGCTCGCCGAAGCGGGACTGCCGGGCCCTCGGTGCGCGTTGTTCGCCGACCCGGCCGACGCAGCGAAGATCGCCGCCCAAGTGGGGTTGCCGGCGATCGTCAAGCCGGTCAACGGCGCCGCGAGCACACTCGTCCGCACGGTGTCCACAGTGGATGAACTGGCCGCGGCGTATGAACTCCTGGCCACCCGGCTGCCGCAGTCCGAGGACGCGCGTTACCACCGGTTGCTGCCCGGAGCGCTCGACCCGTTGCGCGTGTTCCTGGTCGAGGGGTTCCTCGACGGCCCGGAGTACGCCGTGGACGTCCTGGTCCGCCACGGCGTCGCCGAGCCCGTCACCGTGGTCGGCAAACCGCTGGTCGACGACCGGAAGTTCGAGCTCGCCATGGTCTGCCCGCCGTTCGGGCTGGGGCCCGGGCGGGCCGTGCCGATCGAGCGCGCCGCGACCGGCGCGGTGCTCGCGCTGGGGCTGGACAACACGGTCGCGCACGTCGAGGTGATCGACGACGCGACCCGCGGCCCGGTGGTCGTCGAAGTGAACGCCGGGCGGTGCGCCGGGGGAGCGCAGCCCGCGCTGCTGAAGCTCGCCACCGGCATCGACGTCACGGCCGAAGCCGTCTCGCTCGCGCTCGGCACCCCGCCGCCCGCGCGCGGCGCCGGCCTGCCCGTTCCCGTCGGCTACCTGGTCGTCTACGCCGAGGGCGCCGGGCGCCTGGTGCGCGTCGAGGGCGCGGACCAGGTCGCCGGCCTGCCCGAGGTCCTCGAAGTCGTCACCATCGTCTCGCCCGGCCAGGTGCTCACCGACGACCAGGAGATCTACGCGGTCAACGTCCTCGTCGCGGGCTTCGCCGACGCCGACGACCTGGCCGCGTTGCACACCGAGGCCACCAAGCTGGTCCGATTCGAACTGGAGGAGTCATGACCGCCGATCTCACGGCGCCGCTGGAGCAGCGGGAAGGCAATGCCCACACCCGGATCGCCGTCCACCACGCCACCGACCTCGCGTCGGTCGAGGCCCACCTGCCGCGGCTGCAAGCGCACCTGCGTGACCACGGCGCGCTCCTGCTGCGCGGGCTGCCCACCGACCTGGACCTGTTCAACCAGGTCACCGAGACGATCGGCGGGGCGCTGCTGACCTACACCGAGCGGTCGACCCCGCGCTCGGCGGTGGCCGGCAACATCTACACCTCGACGGAGTACCCGCCGGCCGAGTCGATCCCGATGCACAACGAGAACTCCTACTCGGCGAGCTGGCCCGCGCGGCTGTTCTTCCTGTGCGACACCGCGGCGGAGACCGGTGGGGCCACGCCGATCGCGGACAGCCGGGCGATGTACCGGCTGCTGCCGGAGGACTTGCGGGAGCGGTTCGCGGGCGGCGTCACCTACACCCGCGCGTTCCGCGAAGGGCTCGGCCTGACCTGGCAGGAGGCTTTCCAGACCGAGGATCGCGCGGTCGTCGAAGATTACTGCGCCCGCAACGGCCAGACCTTCGAGTGGACCGAAGACGGGCTGCGCACGCGGCACGTCCGGCCGTCGTTCACCACCGAGCCGCACACCGGCGAGCCCGTGTGGTTCAACCAGGCCAACCTCTTCCACGTCTCGAGCCTCGGCGAAGAGGTCAGCGAGGCGCTGCTGGAGCTGTACCCGGAAGCGGATCTGCCGCGCAACGCCTACTTCGCCGACGGCAGCCCGATCCCCGTCTCGGACCTGGAGAAGATCCGTGAGGTCTACGACGAGGTGAGCTACGCGTTCCCGTGGCAGGCTGGGGACATCATGGTGATCAACAACATGCTGATGGCGCACGGGCGCGAACCGTTCACCGGCCGGCGGCGCATCCTCGTGGCGATGACCGGATGACCGCTCCCGTGGTGGTCCTGCTCGCCCACCCCCGGCCGGGGAGCTTCAACCACGCGCTCGCCGAGCGGGTCGTCGACACGCTCACCCGCGCCGGCGTGCCCGTGCGGTTCCACGACCTGTACGCCGAAGGCTTCGACCCGGTGCTGACCGCGGAAGAGGCCTACACCAGCGGCACCGGTGCGGAAGAGTTCCTCGCCGCCGAACCGGACCCGCTGGTCCGGCGGCACCGCGAGGAGCTGCGGGACGCGGGCGGGCTCGTCGCGGTCCACCCGAACTGGTGGGGCAAACCGCCGGCCATCCTGAGCGGCTGGCTCGACCGGATCCTCGTCCCCGGTGTCGCCTACCGGCTCGACGACGCGGGCGGCGCGCCCGAGTCGTTGCTGAGCCTGCGCCGGCTGCTGGTCGTCAACACCTCCGACACGACCGAGGAGCGCGAGCGGACCCTGTTCGGCGACCCGCTCGACGCGATCTGGCGGCGCTGCCTGGCGCCCTACCTCGGTGAGCCGGAGGTGACACGGCTCGTGCTGCGGGTGGTGGCCGACGCCGGGAAGCCGGAGCGTGCCGGGTGGCTTGACGACGTCGAAACGGCGGTGACGCGCCTGTTCGGTGGTCACTGACCGGTTCCGGCCACTTCCGGTGAAGTCCTTGAGCGGGTTTCGCGCGGCGTGCGATTCTCGGGCCGACCCGCCACCGGACTCGTCGAGGGGGAACCGTGAATGATCTCGAGCGGATGGCCGAAGAACGCCGTGGCCGTCAGGGCGCCGCGCCGGAAGCACCGGCCGGGCAGCAGTGGGGCACCTGCGTCAGCGTCCGGGAAACCGGGGACCGGCGGCGCCGGGTGGCCCGGGTGCTGCTGGCGAGCGGGTTCGTGATCACCGCCTACCTGCCGATGGGTGTCGTCACGCCCGCGGTCGACTCGCCGGTGCTGGTCCAGACCAAGGCGATCGGGGACGGGCCCAAGGGTGACTCCGTCGTGGTGTCGGCCATCGGCGACGAGCCGCCGGGCCACGGCGACGTCGTCGCCCACTGACGGCGTGCGCACCGTCTCCCTGGTCACCTTGGGCTGCGCGCGCAACGAGGTCGACTCGGACGAGCTGGCCGCGCGCCTGGACGACTCGGGGTGGCAGCTCGCCGAACCCGGCGCCGCGGCCGACGTCGTCGTGGTGAACACCTGCGGCTTCATCGAAGCGGCGAAGAAGGAGTCCATCGACGCCGTCCTCGCCGCCTCCGGCACGGGCGCGAAGGTCGTCGCGGTCGGCTGCATGGCCGAGCGTTACGGCCGCGAGCTCGCCGACGCGGTGCCGGAAGCCGACGCCGTGCTGTCGTTCGACGACTACCCGGAGATCGGCGAGCGCATCGGCGACGTCCTGCAGGGGCGGACCCGCGCCGCGCACACCCCGCGCGACCGGCGGACACTGCTGCCGATCACCCCGGTCGAGCGGCCCGCCGCCGTCGTCGCCCACGTCCCGGGGCACACGACCGAGCGGACCGGCCCGGCGAGCGGACCGCCGGTGCTGCGCCACCGGCTCGGCGGCGGCCCGATCGCGTCGCTCAAGCTGGCGTCGGGCTGCGACCGGCGATGCACGTTCTGCGCGATCCCGAGCTTCCGCGGCGCCTTCGTCTCCCGCACCCCGGCCGAAATTCTCGCCGAAGCCGAATGGCTGGCCGGCCACGGCGTGCGGGAACTGTTGCTGGTGAGCGAGAACTCGACGTCGTACGGCAAGGACCTCGGCGACCTGCAGGCGCTGGAGAAACTGCTGCCGAGGCTCGCCGGGTTCGTCGACCGCGTCCGGCTGAGCTACCTGCAGCCGGCGGAGCTGCGCCCGAGCCTCGTCGAAGCGATCGCCGGGACCCCCGGGGTCGTGCCCTACTTCGACCTGTCGTTCCAGCACGCGAGCGGCCCGGTGCTGCGCCGGATGCGCCGGTTCGGCGACCGGGAACGGTTCCTGCAGCTGCTCGACCGGATCCGGGAGATCACGCCGGACGCCGGGGTGCGCTCCAACTTCATCGCCGGCTTCCCGGGCGAGACCGACGCGGAGTTCGGCGAGCTGAAGCTGTTCCTGGCCGCGGCCCGCTTGGACGCCATCGGCGTCTTCGGCTACTCGGACGAAGACGGGACGGAAGCCGTGGACCTGCCGGACAAAGTGCCGCCCGCGGTGCTCGCCGAGCGGGTCGAGGAACTCTCGATCCTCGCCGACGACGTGAGCAGCCGCCGCGCGGAAGAGCGGGTCGGGTCGGTTGTCGAGGTGGTCGTCGGGACGGCCGGCCAGGGCTGGGCGGCGCACCAGGCGCCGGAGATCGACGGGCACGTGAAGTTCCCCGGCGCCGCGCCCGAACCGGGTTCGCTGGTCCGGGCCGAGGTCACCGGCGCGTTCGGCATCGACCTCGAAGCGCGCGTTCTTCCGCTGCCTCAGCGGTAGCTGTCGAGGACGAGCTTCGAGGCTCCGGCGAGCAGCCGGTCGTCGGCCTTGGCGTCGGCGGCCTTCTTGTCGGTCATGATCACCAGCACGATCGGCGCGCGCCCGGGCGGCCAGACGACACCGATGTCGTTGCGGGTCGCGTACTCGCCGGTGCCGGTCTTGTCGGCGACGGCCCAGCCCGCGGGCGCGCCCGCGCGGATCAGCGCCGCGCCGGTCGTGTTGGCGCGCATCATGTCCGTCAGGATGGTCCGCTTCTCCGGCGGCAGCGCGGTGCCGAGGGTGAACGCGCGCAGGCTGCCGGCCATCGCGCGCGGCGTGCTGGTGTCCCGGACGTCGCCGGGAGCGAGGTCGTTGAGCCCGGGCTCGATCCGGTCGACGTGCGTGGTCGTGTCGCCGATCCCGCGCAGCGCGGCGGCGAGCCCGGCCGGCCCGCCGAGCTCGCGGAACAGCAGGTTCGCGGCGGTGTTGTCGCTGTAGCGCAGGGCCGCGTCGATCGCGTCGCGCAGGGAGATGCCGGTGCCGACGTGCTTCTCGGTGACCGGCGAGTTCGCCTGCAGGTCCGCCCGCGTGTACTTGAGCACCTTCGCGAGGTCCGGGACGCTCGTGCGCTGGAGCACGGCCGCCGAGGAGAACGCCTTGTGCGTCGAGGCGTACCCGAAGCGCTCGTCGGCGCGGTGCGTGATCTCGCGGCCGGAGCCGGTGTCGACGGCGTACACCCCGAGGCGGGCGTCGAATTCGCGTTCGAGCGGGGCGAAGTCCGGTTGCGGCACAGCGACGGTGGACGACAACGCCGGTGGCGGTGGTGTCTGTGTTGCTGTCGCCGCCGGGGCCTCCGCGGAGCAGGCGGTGAGCGGGACGAGGACCAGCGCGGCGAGCGCGGCCCGCCGGACGTGGGGGAACGGCACGGTGCTTCCTTCCGGTCTTGATCGACACCCGTAGTCTCACCGGATCCGGTCATGCTGTCGAAGACGGAAACAGGTGGTTTGATGCCAAAATCGCATAGAGTGAGGTCGTGGACCTGATCGGCGGCTGCCGGGCGTTCGTGAGCGTGAGCGAGACGGGGGGCTTCACGGCGGGCGCGGCGCTCGCGCGCATCCCGCAGCCGGTCGCCAGCCGGCGCATCGCGGCCCTGGAGCGGCACTTCGGCGAACGGCTCTTCGACCGCACCACCCGCCGGGCGCGCCTGACGCCGTTCGGCCGGGACGTGCTGCCCTCGGCCCAGCGGCTCGTCCAGCTGGCCGACACGCTGGAGCACGACGCCCGGCGGGCGCGGCTGCGGCCGATGCGGGTGGCCGTCCCGGACACCTGCGGGGTGCGGGACCTGGCCGAGCTGGCGGCCGAGGCCCGCACGCTGGACGTCCACCTGGAGTTCCGCGCCGCGCCGCCGGGCGAGCGGGCCGAGCTGGTCCGTACCCAGGAGGTGCGGGCCGCGCTCACGGCCGTCCCGGCGGGGGAAGGGGAGTGGGCCGTGCCGCTGGGTGTGGCCGGGGTCGCGCCGCCGTCCGGCCGGGTGGTGCACCTGGAGACTCTGCGGGCCGGACGGTCCGGCGGCGCCCGGCGTCGGGTTTGGCTCCAGCCGGAGGACGACGTCCCGCATGTGCGCGACCGGGTGCTGCGCGTGCGTGACGCGGTCGGGCTGCAGCCGTCGCAGGTGGCGGTGGCGGACTCGCTCACGTCGGCGGCCGCCGAGGTGTTCGGCTCGCCGGACCTGCTGCTGTGCTCGGCCGCGCAGGCCGCCGAGCTGGGGTTGCCGTGGCGGCCGGTGGGCGAGCTGGACCTGGCGCGCGGGTTCGCGGTGGCGGCGGCGCTGGGGTCCGACGCGGACCGGTTGCGTACCGTGCTGCGGGGCGCCGTCGGGCGGTGCCTGGGCGCAGAGGAGGATTCCGCATGACGGCCCTGCTCCGCGAGCTGCGCGAGGAGCTGACCGACGGCGGCCTGCGTGGCTCGTTCCTGGTCCGCGACCTGCGGACCGGTCTCGAGCTGGGCATCGACCCCGACCGCGAGTACCCGATCGCGTCACTGGTCAAGGTCCCCCTGGCGGCGGCCACCCTGGAGCGCATCCGCCGCGGCGAGCTCGACGGCGCCCGCCGGCTGGAGGTCGCCCCCGGCCGCGTCACCACGCCCGGGCCGATCGGCCTGACCCGCTTCCGGCATGCGGCGCAGATCGCGGTCGAGGACCTGGTGTACCTGAGCACGTGCCTGAGCGACGGAGAGGCGGCGGACGCCCTGTTCGCCCTGACACCCCCGGCCGAGGTAGCGCGAATGCTGGCGGCTTGGGAGGTGAGCGGCATCGCGGTCCGGCACCCGATGCGCGACCTGGTCGACACCCCGGCCGAGCGCTTCGACGCGGGCGAGGTCGACCTGGCGCATTCACTGGCGATCGCAGCGGGCACGGCAGGGCAGGGCCACCGGCTCCCGCAGCTCGACGTGACCCGGGCGAACGCGGCATCGGCACGGGCGATGCTCGACCTGCTGCAGGCGCTCTGGACGCCGTCGAAGATCGACCCGGCGGTGGCCGAGGCGGTGCGGGAGCTGATGGCCAACAACGTGATCCGCCATCGTTTGACGCCCGACTTCGCTTCTGACGCGGCGAAGTGGTCGTCGAAGACGGGCACGCTGTTGAACCTGCGGCACGAGGCGGGCGTGGTCGAGCACGCGGACGGGGGAGTGTTCGGGGTGGTGGCGTTGACGGAGTCGACGGTCCCGGCGGTGCTCCAACCGGAGGCGGAGGTCCTGATGTCCCGGGTGGCGCGAGCGTTGCGCGACCACCTGCGCGGCAGCTGAGATATCGGCGAAGCGCGAGCTACGCGGGCAGCCCGGCCGCGGCCTGGTTGCTGCGCGACGATTGCCGCGCAGCGGCCACTGCGGCAGGCAAACGCACGCTTGGACCCTCGCCGGCCGAGTTCCCCGCCGCAGCTCGAAGTCCGGTTGACGGGTGATCTTCGGGCCGAGACCTCGCTCCACCGGTGCACGCCCGCAACCCGAGACGCGACCTGGAACCGAGCCGTCCGCCCCAGCCCACCTTCCCCCGGCCCCCCGGGCGGCCCCCGCACCCGCCCTACGCCGGCGCCTTCACCCCGAACTCCACCTCATCCGCCTCCACGGTCCCCGCCGTCCTCCCCGGCGCAGTATGAAACTGCCAATACAGGTTCGTGTGCGCGATCACGGCAGCAGGCGACGGCGCCCCATACGCCGACAGATCCTCCGTCGTGTGCGCATCCGACACCAACGTCGCGTCATACCCACGCGTGATCGCGCCGTGCAGGGTCGCGCGGATGCAGGCGTCGGTCTGGGCTCCCGCCACCACCAGCTTGCCGATGCCGCGCTCGGCCAGCACCGCCTCGAGCTCGGTGTCCTCGAACGAGTCGCCGTACGTCTTGTGCACCAGCGGTTCCGGCTCGCGGCGCACCAGCTCGGGCACGTACTGCCAGGTTTCGCTGTCGCGCGGCAGCTCCTCGCTGGTGTGCTGCACCCACACGACGTCGACGCCCGCCGCGCGGGCTTTTTCCACCAGGGAGCCGATCCTGGCCACGACGGCGTCGCGGTCCAGGGAGACTTTCATGACACCGTTCTGCACGTCGACGACCAGCAGGGCGGTGTTCGGACGATCGGTCAGCGTGGTCATGGGCTCACCCTAACCGCGGCCACCGACAATTTCCGGCACTAGCATGCTTGCCCATGGACTACGGGATGCTGCTGCTCGCCGCCGCCGTGCTCGTCGGCGTCGTCGGCCTGGGGACGTCGACCACGGAACGCAAGCTCAGCCGCCGCCTCGAGCGGGTGGAGCGGAAGCTCGACGCCATCACGGCCCAGCTCGGCGTCGTCGTGGCGGAGCCGGAGCTCGCCGAAGTGACCGAGCTGCTGCGGCAGGGCAAGAAGATCCAGGCGATCAAGGTCTACCGCGAACACACCGGCGCCGACCTCAAGGAGGCCCGCGACGCCGTTGAGCGGATGGCTTAGGGCGCCCCGTGGGCGTGCTGCGAAGATGACGACACCGAGTCGTACCCGCCGCGGGGCCCGGAAACTCAGCCGACGACGATCGTGTGCCCGCCAGTCCAGGTTCCGCCGCGTCCCGCCGCTGACGAACCCGTCGCGCAAAGCCTCTCGCGCACCGTCGAGATAAGGCGCGGTCGCCGGGTCGAGCCGCGCCGTCACCCCGTTCGCCCGTGCCAGCTTGTGCAGGTGCCCGAGCAGCCCGAATCCGGTGACGTCGGTGGCGCACACGGCCCCGGCGGCCGGCGCGGCGCGGGAAGCGGCGTCGTTGAGCGTGGTCATCACGTCGATCGCCTGCTCGAACCGCTCACCGGTCGCCTTGTGCCGCGAGTTGAGCACCCGACGCCCGGTCGTGCGGGCCGGGCTGGGGCTGACGTCGGAGCCCTACCGGACTGGCCGAGCCGGGAAGCTGCTGAAGGCGGCGAAAGCGCTCACCGTCGCCGGCGCGGGGCTTTCGCTGGCGGCCCGCCGCAACCGGCTGGCAGGCGCTCTCGCCGGGGCGGCTTACGTCGCTTCGGGCCTGTGCACGCGGTTCGGCGTCTACGCGGCCGGCGTGGCGTCTACAAAAGACCCGAAGTACGTCGTCGTCCCGCAACGGGAACGGCTCAACCGGCGGGCAGGCCGCTGAAGAATTCCCCGAGTGCGGCGGCCAGGTCGGCGGGATTGTCCTCCGCCATGTGGTGCCCGGACCGGATCGCCTGCCCGCGGAGGTCGGTCGTCCAGCCGCGCCAGACGCCCAGGACGTCACCGTAGAGGTCTTCGAGGTCGTCTTCGCTGGACCACAGGACCAGGGCCGGGCAGGTGATCCGCCGGCCGGCCGCCTGGTCGGCGTCGTCGTGCGCGCGGTCGACCCCCAGGCCGGCCCGGTAGTCCTCGAGCATCGCGGTGACCGTGGCCGGGTTGTGGATCGCCCGGTGGAAGTCGGCGAAGTTGTCCTCGCCGAGCCGGGCCGGTGTGTTCTTGGTGCCGACGTTGTACCAGGCGTCGGGGTCGGCCGTGATCACCCGTTCGGGCTTTTCCGGCTGGGCGAAGAAGAACCAGTGGAACCACTCGCGCGCGAACCGCGCGTCGCAGCGGGCGAGGGCTTCGCCGATCGGGACGGCGTCGAGGATCGCCGCGCCCCGGATCACGGACGGGTGATCGAGGGCCAGCCGCGTCGCCACGTACGCACCGCGGTCGTGCCCCGCCACGAAGAACCGGGAATGTCCCAGGCGCGCCATCAAAGCGACGCAGTCGGCTGCCATGACACGCTTGCTGTAGGGCGTGTGGTCCGCGTCGGTCGGCGGTTTCGTCGATTCGCCGTAGCCGCGCGTGTCCGGGCAGACGACGGTGAACCGGTCGGCGAGCCGCGGCGCGACCCGGTGCCACGTCGTGTGGGTGCGCGGATGCCCGTGCACCAGCAGCAGCGGCGGCCCCGACCCGCCGCGGCGGACCCGCAGGGTCACGTCGCCGACGTCGACGCGGTCGAGCTCGAAGCCTTCGAACACGGTCACCCCCGGACACGAAGCTGCCGCACCTCCCAGCGGAGGTGCGGCAGCACGCAGAACATGTCAGTCCTTGTTCGTGACGCCCTTCACGGCGTCCTTGATCTTCTCGCCCGCCTGCTTCAGCGAGCCCTTGGCCTGGTCCGCCTTGCCCTCGGCCTGCCACTGCTCGTTGCCCGTGGCGTCACCGACGGCTTCCTTCGCGCGGCCCTTGAGCTCTTCGCCCTTGTTC
This sequence comes from Amycolatopsis sp. NPDC104587, assembly GCF_055583645.1. Taxonomy (NCBI): domain Bacteria; kingdom Bacillati; phylum Actinomycetota; class Actinomycetes; order Pseudonocardiales; family Pseudonocardiaceae; genus Amycolatopsis; species Amycolatopsis sp. NPDC104587. Next base: position 728,946 of record NZ_JBVJNO010000003.1, on the reverse strand, counting down.
TCGATCTTGTCGTTCATGGCGGTGCACCTTCCGTCGCGGCGACATTTCCGGATCGGCCAGTCGCCAAAAGGGCCTTGTCCCCCGATTACCCACCGGTTCGCCGGCTACACATCACACAACCGGGTGGTCGTCGTGAGGCCGGTCACCCGCTCAGGAGGTCGGCAGGTGCCCGCCCATCCGCTCGATCCGCTGGATGGCCGGCTCCGCGAGAACGCCGTGGACCAGCACCGACACGGCCACGGCGAGCGCGCCGACGCGCCACAGGACGTCCTGCTGCGGCACCGGGAGCCGGTTGAGCGCGTAGGCGAGGTAGTAGAGCGTTCCGATGCCGCGGACGCCGAAGAACGCGATCGCCAGCGTGGCCGGCCGGCCCGCGGACGAACCGAGCAGCGAAAGCCAGCCGACGACGGGCCGGACCACCAGCACCGCGAGCACGGCGATCACCACCTCGACGACGCGCAGGCCCTGCAGCAGCCCGTCGCCGATGGCCAGCCCGAGACCCAGCAGCGCGAGCGGCACGAACAGCCGTTCCAGCTGGTGGCCGAACGCGTGCAGGACACCGTGGTAGTCGTGCGAGCGCTCCTGCGTCCGGACCGCGACCGCCGCCACGAACACGGCGACGAACCCGTTGCCGTGGGCCACTTCCGCGAGCGCGTACGGGAGGAAGGCGAGAGCGAGCAGCACCAGCCCGTCGCCGTATTCGGCCAGCCGCAGCCGGTCCGAGGTCACCCGGAAGATCGCCCAGCCGAGCAGCCACCCGCCGGCCAGCCCGACCGCGACGCCGATCACCAGGGGCAGCAGCAGGTCGACCAGGACCCAGGAGACGTCCAGCTCCGGCTCACTGCCCGCGAGCGCCAGGCCGAGCAGCACGAACGGCATGGTCAGGCCGTCGTTCAGGCCGGCCTCGGTGGTCAGCGTGAAGCGGATTTCGTTGTCCTTGGCCAGTTCCGGCTCGACGTCGGGGTGCGGCACGCCGACGTCGCCGGCCAGCACCGGGTCGGTCGGCGCGAGCGCCGCGGCCAGCAGCAGGGCGACGCCGGGCGTGAGCGCGAGCCACCAGTGCCCGAGGACGGCGATCGCCAGGATCGACAGCGGCATGGTCAGCGCGAGCAGCCGCCACGTCGAGCCCCAGCGCTTGAGGCCGAACGGCCGGTCGACGGACAGGCCCGCGCCGGCGAGCGCGACGAGGATGCCGAGCTGGGTGAAGGTCTCGACGCCCTGCAGGTGGACGGCGGGATCACTCCAGCCGTTGCCGTAGGGGGCGGGCAGCGGGAGCAGGCCCAGGACGATCCCGGCGACCAGCATCACCAGCGGCACCGAGAAGGGGCGGTCGGCGACGAGCTTCGGCACGATCGCCGCGGCGAGGGCCAGCAGCCCGGCGACGCCGAACAGCACGGTCAACGACGACACGGTGGTTCTCCTGCCCGTTCGGTGTGCGACCGGGGCGGGGAGGTCCGCGAGCTCCGGGTCCGGTCGAGCCTAAGTCGGGGTCCGGGCCCCCGCAGTGCGATCGGCCGGGCGCCGCGGGGCCGAGTAGCGTGACTCGGAGAGAGGCCTTCCGGCGCGGCCGGCGGGCGGCGAACCGGGAGGAGGGCCGCGGTGACGGCGACGAACGGGGCCGGCCGGCCCTGCCGGTTCTGCGGCCGGACCGCCGGGCCGCGGGTGCCCGGCAAGACCGGCCCGATCTGCCTGGACTGCGTCCAGGCCGGCCTGCGGGTGACCGGCGACGGCGCGGACCGGCAGACCCGGGCCGGCGACGTCCTGGCCGCGGTGACCTCACCACTGGCGGCGGTCTGCGAGTTCTGCGGCCGCCGGGAGCGCCGGACCTTCCTGGGCCTTCGACGTCCGTTGCTGCGTGTCGACTGTGCGGCGCGGGATGCGGTGATCTGCGTGGACTGCCTGGACCACGCGGGAGACGTGCTGAACGTCGCCCTGCGCCACTGACAAAACGCCCCAATGTGGCCTTCGGTGCGTTCAACGCACCCAAGGCCACATTGGGGCGGTTCTCACCTCACGCCGGAGCGGTGAACACGTACGAACCCGCGGGCACGAAGTACGTTCCCGGCGCCGAGGGCACCGCTTCCGGCGGCGCGACCACCGAGCCCGGCTGCGACGTCGGCACCTGCACCGTCGCCGACGCTCCCACCGGGACAGTCATCCGCAGCGTGAGCTTCCCAGCCGAGATCGACCAGTCGCTGACCGCGCTACCGTACGGCGTTTCGTACGCCGACTTCGCCGACGTCAAACCGCCGCCCGGACGCGGCGCCACCAGCAGCGACGCGTACCCCGGGGCAGCCGGGACCAGGCCGCCGACCGAGCGGTACAGGAAGTCGCCGACCGAGCCGAGGCCGTAGTGGTTGAACGAGTTCATCCCCGGGTCGTTGAACGACCCGTCCGGCTTGATGCCGTCCCAGCGCTCCCAGATCGTCGTCGCGCCGTGCCCGATCATGTAGCCCCAGCCGGGGAAGCCCGGCTGCAGCAGCACCTGGTACGCGACGTCGGCGTGGCCGTGCGCGGCCAGCAGCGGCAGGAGGTTCTCGACGCCGAGGAAGCCGACGCTGAGGTGCCCGCCGGCCGCCGCCACCCGCGCCGCCAGCTTGTCCGCCGCCGGCTGGACCCGGTTCGCCGGGAGCAGCCCGAATGCCAGCGCCAGGACGTACCCGGTCTGCGTGTTCGCGCCCACCGTGCCGTCGGCCTGGGAGAAGCGGGCCGTGAACGCCGCCCCGATCCGGTCGGCGAGCGTCCCGTACGTCGTGGCTTCCGCGGTGTGCCCGGTGGCCGCCGCCATCCGCGAGACCAGCCGTGACGACCACGCGAAGAACGCCGTCGAGATCAGGTCCTGCGCAGTGTTGTCGTTGACGTTGAGCCAGTCGCCGAACGTCTGGTGGTCGCGGATCAGGTCGGCGCCCGACGTCGACCGCAGGTACTCGACCCACTTGACCATCGCGGCGAAGTGCTCGTTGATCACGCCGGTGTCGCCGTAACGCTGCCACAGGGTGTAGGGCACGATGACGCCCGCGTCACCCCAGCCCGCCGTGCCCGAACCGCTCAGCACCCCCGGCGCGACGTCGGTGAACGACCCGTCGTCGTGCTGCGCGTCGACCAGGTCGTCGCTGAACTTGCCGAGGAAGTTCGCGACGTCGAGGTTGAACGTCGACGTGCCGGCGAAGATCCCGATGTCACCGGTCCAGCCGAGCCGCTCGTCACGCTGCGGGCAGTCGCTCGGCACGGACAGCATGTTCGAGCGCTCGCCCCACAGGATGTTGTGCTGCAGCTGGTTCACGAGCGTGTTGGACGTCGTGAAGGTGCCGGCCTGCGCGCCGGATGTCCACATCGCCCGGCCGGTCAGCGTCGACGCCGTCGGAGCGGACGGCAAGCCGGTCAGCTCGACGTACCGGTAGCCGTGCACCGTGAACCGCGGCTCGTACGTCTCCGCGCTTCCGGTGCCCGCGAGGGTGAACCGGTCGGTCGCCTGCGCCGCGCGCAGGTTCGTCGTGTAGATCGTGCCGTCCGGGTTGAGCACCTCCGCGTGCCGCATGGTCACCGTCGTGCCGGCCGGGCCGGTCACCGAAAGCCGGTTCCAGCCGCTGAAGTTCTGCCCGAGGTCGGCCACCCACACACCCGGCTTGGGCTGCGTCCAGGCGACGGGCTTGAACTCCTGCTGCACGGTGACGCCGTTGTCCACTTGGGACACCAGGTTCGGTTTCGCGCCGGTCTTGACGCGCGGCGCCGCCCAGGCGCGGTCGTCGAAACCGGGGCGGTCCCAGCCGTTCGCGAGCCGCGCGTCGTAGGTCTCACCCTGGTAGAGGTCGTCGGCGCGGATCGCGCCGTCGCCGGTCTTCCAGGTGCCGTCGGTCGCCACCGTGGTGGCCGTGCCGTCGGTGAACGTCAGCTTCAGCTGCGCCGAGTACCACGGCTCGGTGCCGTACTTCTGGCTGCCCGCGATCCCGACGCTGCCGGAGTACCAGCCGTTGCCGACCAGCGCGCCGAGCACGTTCTCGCCGGACCGGATCTGCCCGGTGACGTCGGAAACGCGGTACTGCACGCGTTTTGCGTAGTCCGTCCAGCCCGGGGCGAGCACCTCGGCACCGACCTTGACGCCGTTGAGGTGCGTCTCCTGCAGCCCGAGCGCGGTGGTGAGCAACCGCGCGCTCGCGACCGGCTTGGCGACGGTGAAGCTCTTGCGCAGCAGGGGAGCGGGGGCGCTCACGGCGACGTTGGCGCCCCACGGCCCGGTGCCGTACGCGGCGACCGCCCGCGCGGCCGGCCAGGAGCTGTCGTCGAAGCCGCGCTGCTGCCAGCCGTCCGGCCCGGCCTGGCTCGCCTTCCAGGAACCGTCGGACACCACCGCCGGTCCACCCGGGACGGTCAGCTTCACGATCGCGCCGGCCGGGCTCTGCGTGGTGTTCTCGCTCCGGACCGCGATCGTGTTCGCGCCCGCGGTCAGCAGCGGGCCGACGTCGAGGACGGCGGCGGTCTTCCACGAGTCGGTGACCCGCGGGGAGTCGCTGACCTGCGTTCCGTTGACCCACACGGTCGCGCTGTCGTCGCCGGTCACCACGAGCGTGGCCTTCGGCGGCGCGGCCGCCAGGGTCAGCGCCTTGCGGAAGAACCGGGTCGACGGCGGCACCCCACCGGCCGGATCGCCTTCGGGGTACCAGATCCAGCTCGCGCCGGCGAGGTCCGGCCCGGCCGCGGCGCGGCCGAGGAACGCGCCCGTCCACTCGGTGGCCGGGTCGCGCAGCGCGGTTTCGAAGCGTTGTACCGGGCTCCAGCCGCTCGTCCGCCCCTGACCGTCCCAGACGCGGACGCGCCAGGTGTACGCGGTCAGCGACGCCAGCGCGGGACCGCCGTAAGCGACGTCGGCCTGCTGCGCGGAGGCGACGCGGCCGCTGTCCCAGACGTCGGACCCGGGGGCGGACACCACGATCTGGTACGCCGACTGCCGCTGCTGCGCGGCCGTGGACGTCAGCTTCCAGCCGAACCGGGGCTGCGCCGGGTCGACGCCGATCGGGTTCACCCGCTGCCCGACCGTGGCGCTCGCGACCGACACCGGCGCCGGGGCGAGCGCGGTTCCGACCTCGCTGCCCCACGGCGCGGTGCCGTAGGCGCCGAGATCCGCGGCCGCGGCCCACGCTCCGTCGGTGAAGCCCGGCTGCTCCCAGCCTTCCGGCGCGGTCGTCGCGCTCTTCCAGCCGGCTCCGGTGGTCAGGTCGGTGGTCCCCGACGCGGTCGTGACGCGCAGCCGGCCGAGCAGCCCGGCCGGACCACCGGAGTTGCGGACGGCGACCGCGAGCGTGTTGGTCCCGGCGGTGAGCGCGGGCCGCAGGTCCACGCCGAGCGCCGTCCGCCAGGAGTCCGCGGTGCGGGCCGAGGAGGCGAGGGGCCTGCCGTTGAGCCAGATGTCGGCGGTGTCGTCCCCGGTCAGCAGCAGCTGGGCGTCGGACACGGATCCGGCGGCCACGTCGAACGTCGTGCGGAAGTACCGGGTCGCGGCGGGCGCGGAGACGCGGGCGTCGCCCTCCGGGTACCAGATCCAGTGCGCCCCGGCGAGATCCGGGGGAGGGGCGGCGGCCGCCGGGGGGACCGCGGCGGCGGAGGTGACCAGGATCGCGGCGAGCGTGGTGGTGGTCGCGCGCCAGAGCTTGGGACGCAGCATTGCGGGCTCCCTAACGGCGGGGACTGGAGTATTTAAACGTTTCAATATGGTGTGATATGTGACTGTAATCAGAGGATCACGCGACCGCAATACTCCACTGGAAGCAGCGAGGACCTGCCTCCCAGTTCGACGGGCTATTTGCTAAATCGTTTTAGGCCGGGCGGCCCCGGCCGAAGCGGGGCCGCCCGGCCGGGACTCACGCCCGGCGCCGACGGAGCCGGAGCACCACCACGACTCCGGCGATCCCCAGTCCGACCAGGACGATCGGCACCGCCGTGGGCAGCCACGGCCAGGCCCGGCCTTCGAACACGACTCCGTCGGTGGGCAGCTCGAGGACCTTCGCGGTCCAGCGCGCGGTCGCGACGTCCGTGCTGCGCGAGAGCGCGCTCACCGCGGTGTCGTAGGCGAAGCCGGGCCGGTCGTGGACGTACTCCGGAGCCGGGCCGCCCGCCGGAGGCGTCACCCCGCGCGTCGCGCCCGGGACGATCAGCCGGTCGAGGTCGGCGTCGGCCAAAGCCGCGCGGGGCACGAAAGTCAGGCCGTGCCGCGACCGGATCGGGGCGCCGTCGGTGCTCACGGCCAGCGTCCGCGAGGAGAGCGACTGACCCTCGGTGTCGAACACCGAGGCGAGCTCGATCTCCCCGACGCCGTCGGAGAGCAGCACACCGATCTCGTCCGGGTTCCAGCGGAAGGCGGCGTTGACGATCGCGGCCGCGTCCGGCGCCGACGCCGGGGCGTGGACCGGGACGTCGGTGCCGTACCGCGGCCAGCCGACCGCCTTCGCCGCGTCGGCCGCCACCTGACGCCCGGCCAGCCGTTCCACCCAGCGCAGGGTCCCGTCGATGCCGGACAGGATCCCGGCCGTGGTGACGACGTCGCCGTCGTCGACGAAGCGCTGCCCGCGCACCCACTTCACGGCGGGGTAGTCGGCTTCCCAGGCTTCGATCTTGAGCCAGTGCGCGGTGGCCGGCCGCCCGTCGAGCAGCCCGGCGGAGGCCAGGACACCGCCGCCGTTGCAGACGCTCAGCAGCTTCGCGCCGTGGGCGGCCTGCGTGCGCAGCCAGCTCTTGACCGGCTCGGTGGTGGGTTCGCCGACGTCCGGGAGCGCGGGCACGACAACGAGGTCCGGCGCCTTCGGGCCGAGCCGCGCGGCGAGGTCGTCGAAGCTCAGGTCGGGCACGAGGTCGAGGCCACCGGTGAGCGGCTTCGGCTCGCGCTCCGGCGCGACGGTGTAGACGTTGAACCTGCCGGTCGCGGCCAGGATCTCGTACGGCGCGAGGGTGTCGGAGACGACGGCCCCGCGGTCGCCGACCACGACCACCGCGGTCGGCTTGGCCGGGTCGTGGACCGGCGCCGTCGCGGCGGGCAGGGGACGGGCCGGACCGGGGGAGTAGAGGGCGTCGAACGCGGAGAGGGCGGCGATCGCCGCACCGCCGGCCGGGACGGCGAGCACGGCGACGACCAGCGCGAACCACTTCAGGACGGTGCGCACGTCAGTGCCAGTACTCGGCGCGGCGCCACACCATGGCGGCGAGCATCAGCGGGAACATGATCGTGTGCCCGGCGACCATCAGCGTCGAGCCGGAGATCGCGCCGAGCCAGAACGGCACGAGCAGGACCACGAACGGCAGGTACATCGCCGCGGACATCTCGGCGATCCGCGGCCACGAGTGCCGCCGCAGGGCCATCACCGCCACCATGCCGACGGTCATGTCCGTGGCCATCACGATCGCGTCGACGTCGGCGCGCTCCAGCCAGGCGGCCGGCCACAGCGCGCCGAGCGCCATCATCCCGACGAGCATGGCGACGACCATCTCGACGTAATGCCCGGTGAACCGGGCGAGCTTGCGGGTGGTGCTGCGGGGTGGGGCGGTGGTGGTCATCTCGGGTTCCCTCCAGTGCGGTTTCGCTCCTGGACGAGAGTCCCGGGTGCCGGCCGCGCGGGGACGTGCCGGAAGTCATGACCCGGGTCATGTGACCGCTCAGAGCAGGCCGAGGTCCCGCGCCCGCAGCGCGGCCTGGGTGCGGTCCCGGGCGCCGAGCTTGCCGAGCACGTTCGTCACGTGGTTCTTCACGGTGCCTTCGGCGAGGAACAGCGTCGCGGCGATCTCGCGGTTGCTGCGGCCGTCGGCGAGCAGGCGCAGCACGTCCCGCTCCCGCTCCGAGAGCGGCACCACCAGCGGCTCGGGACTCGGCTCGGACAGCGCCGCGAACCGCGCGACGACCTTCGCGGCGACCGACGGCTGCAGCACCGACTCGCCCCGCGCGGCCGCCAGCACCGCTTCGATCAGCCGGGCCGACGAGACGTCCTTGAGCAGGTACCCGACCGCGCCCGCGCGCAGCGCCGCGAAGACGTCTTCGTCGTCGTCGAACGTCGTCAGCGCGATCACCTGGACGTCCGGGTGGGCCAGCCGCAGCCGCCGGGTCGCGCCGACGCCGTCGAGGACGGGCATGCGCAGGTCCATCAGGACGACGTCGGGGCGCACGGAAGCGACCTGCCGCAAGGCTTCCTCGCCGTTGCCCGCCTCGCCGGCGACGGTGATGCCGTCGTGGGTCGCCAGCAGCGTCGCGAGGGCTTCGCGGAACAGCGCCTGGTCGTCGACGAGCAGGACGCGGACCGGTGTCATCCCGGGACCTCCATGCTCAGCGCGCTGCCCTCGCCCGGCGCCGAGGTGAAGTCGAGCTTGCCACCCAGCTGCTCGGCGCGTTCCCGCAGCCCCAGCAGCCCGAACCCGGCGGACGCGGCGCCGTCGCTGCCGGCGCCGTCGTCGCGGACGACGACCCGGACCGAGGTGTCGGCGTAGGCCAGGACCAGGTCGACGCGGTCCGCGGCGGCGTGCTTGCGGACGTTCGTCAGCCCTTCCTGCGCCGTCCGGAACAGGGCCTCGCGGTGCTCTTCCGGCAGCGGCCGCTCGGCGCCGGAGACCGTGAGCTCGGCCGGGACACCGGCTTCCGAGGCCAGCGTCCGCAACGCGTCGGCCAACGGCGTCGGCCGCGGCTCGCGCAACGCCTTGACCGAGCGGCGGACCTCGGCCAGCGCGGTCTCGGCCTGTTCCTGCGCCTTGGCGAGCACGTCGTCGGCCTTGCCAGGATCGGTCGGCAGCACCGCCCGCGCGGCCTTGACCTGCATCTGGACGACGGTGAGCGAGTGCCCGAGGCCGTCGTGGATGTCGCGGGCGACGCGGTTGCGCTCCTGCGCCGTCGCGAGCCGCTCGGCCTGGGCGGCGTAGTCACGCAGCTTCTCGTGCGCTTCGGCCAGCTCGCCGCGGGACTGCTGCTCGCGCAGCAGCAGCTCGGTGACGACGGCCGCGAACAGCACCGACACGAGCGTGCCGAGCCCTTCGCGCAGGCCCTCGCCGAGCGACATGCCGAGGTGCACCAGCGGGACCACGGCGATGACCAGCGCGATCGCCGGCCGCGGCAGCCGCAGCACCACGCACTGGCTGACCAGCACCACGAGGAACAGCGTCGCCCCGACCCCGGCGTTGATCGTGAAGACGACGAAGGCCAGGGGGAGCTGGACGGCGACGTACGCGGCCGGCCACACCGCCCGGCCGCGCTCGCGCACCCAGCCGAAGCCGGCGGTGGCCAGCACGGCGAAGACGGCGCCGAGGACGAGGGAGAGCACGGGCTCCCCGGACCCGAGGACCCCGAGCACCACCGAAAGGAAGGCACCGCAGGTCAGCACCCCCAGTGCCCGGTTCATGGCGACATGCTGAGGCGTCCGGGGCCGCTGGTCAAGCACTTCCGGCAAAAGGAAAGCGCTTCCTCGTTCACGCGGCCGCCGCCGGCGGGCGCGGTTAGGGTTGAGGCGACGGCGAAGCCGAGACGGGAGTCCGACATCGATGTCAGTCCTTTGGGGCGTTTCTTTCGACGCCACTCCGCTGTCCGGGGTCGTGGTCGAGTTCCTCAAGACGGCGCGCCGGACGGCCGCCCGGGGCCTCCGCGTCCACCTCGACCTCGGCTACGACATCAAGGCCGACAAGGGCGCCTTCTTCCGGCCCTACCGCGACGAGGCCGGGCTGCTGCCCGAGTGGGTCACGCTCGACCGCGTCGAGGGGGTCGAAGACGTCCGCGGTTACGACGGCGCGTTTGTCGAACGGGTGCTCGCGCAGGTCGTCCAGCGCGGCGACGAGAGCCTGCGGCCGGAGATCGACCGGATCGCCGGCGAGCTGGCCGCGAAGATCGTCGCCACCTGGGAGCGTCTCGGCGTGACGATGGTGATGGTCGAGAACGGCACGCTGCCGGAGAACCTCACCTACACCGAGGCGCTCTACCGCGCGATCGACCGGTACGGCGCCCGCCACCGGCTAGGCCGGTTCGTGTTCTGGCGCGACCACGACCTGATGTGGCAGAGCGAGCCGGGCATCGCGAAGTACGGGCGGTTCCCGTACCCGGGGGTGCCCGCGCCGCGGAGCTCACCGCACATCCACTACTTCGCCCTGCACGAAGAGGCCCGGGCGCGGACGCTCGAATGGGTGCCCGGCCTGCGGAACATCGACGTCCTGCCCAACGCGTTCACCATCGCGCCCGCGCGCCTCGACGAGCGCAACGCGACCTTCCGGCGTGACCACGGCATTCCCGAGGACGTCCCGCTGCTGGCCCGGATCACGCGGATCATCCCGCAGAAGCGCATCGACCGGGACCTCCACCTGCTCGCGCTGCTGCCGGACGCGTGGCTGTTCGTCGCGGGCGACGTCGCCGAAGCGCCCGCCGAGCACGTCCGGCTCACGGAGCTGGCGGACCGGCTCGGTGTGCGCGACCGGGTCGTCTTCGGCGGCTGGCTGACGCCGTACGACACCGTCGTGCCCGGCCGCCACTCGGTGCGGGACCTCCTGGCGCACACGACGGTCGTGCTGTTCCTGACCTCCTACGACTACGAGAGCTACGGCAACCCGGTCAGCGAGGCGATCGCCTCCGGGACGCCGTACGCGACCAGCGGGTACGAGCTCTACGAAGTCGTCTACGGCAGCAAGGGGTTCCGGGCGCCGGTGCTCGACATCCGGACCCGCGACCTGCCGGACGCGGCGTTCGCCCGCGAAGTGGCCGAGCTGATCACCGACGAAGGGAAACGAGCGGAAGTGGTGCGGGCGAACTCCGATCTCGGGCAGGCGCGGTTCGGCACCCGGGTCGTCGACGAGCTGGTGGACCGGCTGTACCCGCCGCCGATGGGCGCCGGCACGCGGCTGAGCGTCGTGCTGCCGGTGTACAACGAGGCCGCGAACCTGCCGGAGGTGCTGCGGACGCTGCACGACCAGCAGGACCTGGAGAAGGAAAGCTACGAGGTCGTCCTGGTCGACAACAACTCGACCGACGACACCGTCGCCATCGCGCACGCCTTCGCGGCGTCCCATCCCGAGCTGGCGCTGCACGTGATCGCCGAGCCCGAGCAGGGTGTCTCGTGCGCGCGACGGGCGGGCATGGACTTCGCCGCGGCGCGCAGCCGCAACCGGCCCGACACCGACCCGGGGGAGCGCTTCTACCTCGTGTCCGCCGACGCGGACTGCCGGGTCGACCCGCACTGGCTGGCCGAGCTGTTCGCGGCGATGGAGACGAGCAAGGCCGCGATCGGCGTCTGCGACTACTACTACACCGCGGAGCACTTCACGAACCGGCCACGGCTGTGGGACGCGATCCAGCGGACGCTGCGCTGCCGCGCCGTCACGTTCTCGCTCTTCGGCGGCTTCCCGGACGGCAAGGGCTTCGCCGTCGAGCGCGACGCCTACGAGCGCGCCGGCGGCATCGAGATCTTCTACCAGCTGCAGGACGGCAAGTTCGTCAACCACCTCTCCGACGACTGGGACTTCGGGATCAAGGTCGCCAGCGGCGGCGACGCCATCACCTACGCGCCGCGCTCGCGGGTCGAGATCAACCCGCGGCGCGTCGACCACGCCATCGACGAGGTCATCGCGGGCCGCGCCTACGGCTCGGACGGCATCATCGTCATGCGCGACATCCGGCCTTCGGTGCCCACGACCGCCGTCGACCTCACCGAGGCCGAGGCGCGGCAGGCGTGGGAGTTCTCGATCAAGGACTTCACCCCGAAGAACACGATCCTGCCGGTGCTGCTGACGCCCGCGCTCCTGGAGGACGACGCCGTCATCGCGTTCTTCGGCGCGGACCTGGCCGCCCGGCTCGCCCGGCGGATCGCCGAGATCCGCGCCGAGATGCGCGTGGTCGACTTCACGCCGATCCACGCGTACAAGACCCCGTCGTACCGGCTGTACCTCGAGTTCGCCGACGAGCTGTTCGCGTGCCTGCGCAAGCACGTCGGCGAAGACATCGGGCACCCGCCACCGCTGCCGCCGTGCCTGGCGGAGGTGCCACCCGACCGCTTCGCCGAGTTCGTCCACTACTACTGCGAAGACCGGGAATCGGGCGAAGCCCACAACTACTTCGGCAACGGAGGGGTGTTCTGATGACGCTGGCGTACGAAGCGGCGATCGGCTCGCTGCACGGGCTCGACCCCGCGTGGCCCCGGCCCGCCGTGCTCGACGTCCTCGAGGCGCCGGAGAACCGGCACCTGCTCGACTTCGTCCAGGAGGACCCGTTCGGGGCGCACGTGTTCCCCGGCAACCTCCCCGGTTCGCCGTCGGAGTTCCTCAGCGACCTCGACACGCAGCTGGCGTCGTCCGGCCCGATCCACCTCTGGTCCTACATCCCGACGTGCGCCTACCGCTGCCGGTTCTGCCAGTACCCGGTGGTGCTCGTCAAGGGCAAACCCGAGGTGCAGTACGAAAAAGCGAAGCACTGGGTCGACCTGAACATCGCCGAAGCGCGGATGTGGCTCGACGCCGTGCCGCACCTGGCCGGCGCCGAAGTGGGGGAGTTCAACGTCTTCGGCGGCACGCCGTCGCTGCTGCCGGAGCCGGAGATCCGCCGCCTGCTGGACTTCTACCGCTCGGAGTTCGGCTTCACCGCCGACACGACGATCCGGTTCGAAGGCGACCCGAGCACGTTCACCCCGGCGAAGCTCGCGCTGCTGCGGGACCTGGGCTGCACCAAGCTGTCCAGCGGGGTCCAGTCCTTCGACGACCACGTGCTGGAGCTGTGCGGGCGCGAGCACAGCGCGCAGATGTGCGTCGACTTCGTCCGCAACGCGACGGCGGCGGGCTTCGAGTGGGTCAGCATCGACCTGATGTACGGCCTGCTCGACCAGACCCTCGACAGCGTCCGCCGCGACCTCGACGTCGTGCTGGAGAACGAGGTCACGGCGGTCGTGTGCACCAAGCTGCATCTGGCGTCCTACAGCGACACCCGCACCGGTGTCACCGGCGAGAAGCCGGCCGCGTGGCAGCTGCCGTCCTACCGGGACAAGCTGGTGCGCGACGGCCACCGCTGGCCGACGCTCGGCGAGCAGTACCAGATGCGGGAGCTGCTCACCGACGGGCTGCGCGAGGCGGGCTACACCGAGCACCCGACGATGTACTTCGCGCGCGACGGCCTCGGGCCCGAGAAGTGGAAGTCCATCATGGTCGACCAGGACAAGCAGGAGGCCGAGGTCGCGATCGGGCTGGGCGGCAGCTCGAGCTGCCGCGCGTCGGAGGCCATCTCCGACGTCAACTCGAAGCGCTACATCGAAACCGTGGAGGCGGGGCGGATTCCCCTGGGCTCGGCGACGCGCTTCACCGCGGAAGCGCAGGAGGCGCGGGCGGTGAAGATGGCGCTGACGACGTTGCAGCCGTTGCGGGATTCCCTGCACGCAGAGCGGTTCCCCGGCCGGTCGCTGTTCGCGGAGCCGTGGCTCGGGAAGTTCCGCTCGCTGGCCTCGCGCGGGCTCGTCCGGCTGCTTCCGGACGACGGCGTCGTCGAACTCACCCCAGTGGGGGAGGTGCTGGTCGAAGCGATCATCACCACCGAGCTATAGATCACTACATCGAGTGACACATCGCTCGCGGGGAGCGATACGGGCAGGCACCATGGGCTGCGAACGTGCCCGTACCGAGATCGGAGCCCCGATGAGCCGAACCGTTGCCGGACACGACGAACAGCGGTGGCGGGCCCGGCTCGCCGCGGCGGGCGCGCTGGCCGCGTTCGCCTCGGTGGTCGTCGCGGTCCCCGCCGAAGCCGCGCCCGACTACTCACTCGCGGACACGAACTTCGCGGGCACCCAGATCGCGCTGCACGAAGGCGTGCAGGGGAGTGCCCGGGTCGACCCGGCCGGGCAGACGCTCGGCCACGACGTCAGCGGGCACCAGGGCCCGGTCGACTGGGGCGCCGCGGCCGCCGCCGGCGCGAAGTTCACCTACGTCAAGGCGACCGAGGGCACCGGGTTCCTCAACCCGCAGTTCATCGGCCAGTACGACGGCGCCCACTCGGCGGGCCTGATCCGCGGCGCGTACCACTTCGCGCGCCCGGACATCTCCGGCGGCGCGGAGCAGGCGGAGTACTTCATCAACCACGGCGGCGGCTGGGGCCCGGACGGCAAGACCCTGCCGGGCGCGCTGGACATCGAGTACAACCCGTACGGCGACGTCTGTTACGGCAAGAGCCCGGCCGACATGACGGCGTGGATCGCCGACTTCACCCGGACCTACCTGGCGAAGGCCAAGCGCAGCGCGCTCATCTACACGAGCACGTCGTGGTGGAAGACCTGCACCGGCAACACCGACCGGTTCGGCAACACCGACCCGCTGTGGCTGGCGCGGTACGGCCCGGAGGTCGGTGAGCTGCCCGCGGGCTGGGACAAGCAGAGCATCTGGCAGTTCGCCCGCGGCGGCGGCCTGCCGGGCGACCAGAACTACTACAACGGCCCGATGGGCCGGGTGGAGGCGCTCGCCGCCGGTCAGCAGGCCTAGCGCTTCCAGCCGGACAGGTCCGGCCACGGTGGCCGGCGCAGCACCGCGAGGGTGCCGAGCGTCGCCGCGACGAGCCCGGTGGTCACGGCCAGCACCGCGACCAGGGTCGCGTTGACCGCCGGCTCCCACTTGGCCTGACCGTCGCGGATCGCGAACACCCCGGGCGGCCTGCTGACCGTGATGACGGTGGTGCCGTCCGGGGTCTCGTACGGGTCACCGAAGAGCCGGGGAGGGGTTTCGCCTGGTCGCGGCAGGCCTCTGAGGGTCATGTTCCCCCATCGAACTCGAAACGGGCGTGGTTGACAAGATCGGACAGGACCGCCCCGGTGTCCTTGTCGCCCCGTGACCGGCTCCCTACGATCGGTCAGGAGCGGTGACGCCGGTGTCACCCCGGATGTCCTTTGTGGACCAGGGAGGCGCCGTGCGCAGGATCGCCTTGCTGGCCGCGGTTTCCGTGACCGCGGCCGTCGTCGTCTCCGCGCCGGGCGCGGCGGGGGCGCGGCCCGCCTGGTTCACCTCGTGGGCCCAGTCGCAGGACGGCCGGGCCGACGCGCCGGTGTCGGGTCAGTCGCTGCGGATGATCACCCACCTGAGCCAGGGCGGTGACGCGGTGCGCGTCCGGCTCCAGAACACCTTCGGCGCCGGGCCGCTGACCATCGGGCACACCACCGCGGGCGTCACCACGGACGGCGCCGCGGTCGCGGAAGCGCGCGATCTGACCTTCGCGGGCCGGCGCGCGGTCACGATCCCCGCCGGCGGCGAGGTCTGGAGCGACGAAACCCGGCTGGTCACGCGCCCGGACACGAACCTCGCGGTGAGCATGTTCGTGGCGGGCACGGCCACACCCGGCCGGCACGGCGCTGCCCTGCGGGTCAACTACCTCACCCCGCCGGGATCGGGTGACCACACCGCCGACGTCTCCGGCGGAGCCTTCACTTCGACGGTGGGATCGACGTACGTGGTGAGCGCGGTCGACGTGCACAACCTCGCGCTGACGGGCACGGTCGTCCCGTTCGGCAGCTCGGTCGTCGACGGCATCGGCAGCACGAACTGCGGCCCGGGCTGCACCCAGCTCGGCGCGGACCGGCGGTGGACCGACGACCTGGCACGGCGGATCGTCGCGGCGTCGGCCCCGCTCGCCGTGGCGAACGCCGGTGTCTCGGGCACCACGAGCGCGAAGAGCTGTCCCGGCTCACCGCCGTCGATCACCGGGCTGGACGCGCTCAGCCGCCTCGACCGGGACGTGCTGGCGCTGCACGGCGTCCGGTCGGTGCTCTACTACTACGGCACCAACGACCTCGCGTTCGGCTGTGACGCCGCGACGATCCTCGACAGCTACCGCGAGGTCTTCCGGCGGCTGCGGACCGCGGGCATCAGCGTCTACGTCACGCCGAGCACACCCCGGCCGGGGTACAGCGACCGGAACAACCTGGACCGGCACGAGATCGCGCTGTTCGTCCAGAAGTGGAACACCTGCGGCGGGCTGTGTTCGGGTGTCGTGGACTTCGACGAGGTGCTGAAGGATCCGCTGAAGCCCAACAGCATCCTGGCCGCGTACGACAACGGCGACGGCATCCACGCCAACGCCGCCGGCCAGCAGGCGCTCGCGGACTTCGTCTCGCTGCCGATGCTCACCCGGAGCTGACTCCTCGATCGGGGCCGGTTCTTCACACGATGGCGTGACCCCGCGAGTCGGAACGGCGGGACTGTGCCCGCGGGTCCGCAGAGTACGTCCGTGATGAACAACTCGATGGACGACGCGGGGTGCTGCCTGCTGTCGGTGGCCTGGAACGTCGCCCCGCTGGCCGAAGGCGCACCGGACTCCCGCCGCGGCGACCTCCGGCGCACGGTCGTGGCGGTGTGCCGCACGGCCGGGCACGGCGCCCGGGACTGGGCCGCGCGGAACGGGACGGGCGCCGAAGCCGAGTACCGGCCCTTCCTGCAGCTCGCCGACGTCGCCTACGAGATCGCGACGCTCTTGTTGCTGGTGGAGGACTTCCTGGTCCCGGACCTGGAGCGCGAGCACCGCCGCTGGGCCGAGATCGAGGAGCTGACGGCCCGGCTGACCGAGCTCGCCGGCTGGACGTCGGCGTTCCTGTCCTTGTCAGGGTCACCCTTACGGATGTAAGGTCCACCCTGACAAGGGAGGTCGACGTGATCGCGCATTGTTCGTTCTGCGGAAAGCCCAGCACCGAGGTCGAGACGCTGGTGAGCGGCCCGGGAGTGCTGATCTGCGACGGCTGCGTGCAGCTGTGTGTGTCGGTGATAGCGGGCAAGCCGGCGTCGGCGCCGCACATCGCGCCGTGGGACCACGACCTGTCACTGGAGCAGGTCCTGGCGAACCTGCGCCCGGTCGCGGCAGCGAGCGCGCAGGTGCAGCAGAACCTGGCCGCATGGGTTGGCAAAGCCCGTTCCCTGGGCGGCACGTGGGCACAGATCGGCGAGTCGCTGGGGATGACCCGCCAGTCGGCGTGGGAGCGTTTCGGTTCTACGGCTTGAGGCCCACACCGGCGTAGAGGCCGTCTTCTTCAGGGTCGACGACGGCGGCCAGCCGGTCGGGCCGCCAGTTCGCCGAGGTGGTCAGCCCGGGCTCAACGAGCTCGAAGCCGTCGAAGAGGCGGAGAACTTCGGCGCGCGTCCGCGGGTAGATGTGGTCCTGCGTCGACTTCATGGTCTCCGCAACCCGCGGATCTCGCAGCACGGCGAAGTCGTTGGTGAGGTGCGTGAGGGCAAGGTAGCTCCCGGGCGCGAGCGCGTCCCGGTAAGCACGGAAGACGGCATGGATGTCCGGCTCGGGCGGCAGGTAGTGCCCAAGGGTGATGGCCAGCAGCCCGACGGGTTTCCCGAGGTCGAGGAGTTCCTTGACGGGCTCGGACGCCAGGATGGTCTCGGGATCGGTGGCATCGGCTTCCAACGCGGCGGCGCGGGAGTTGCCTTTGAGCAGCATGAGACTGTGCGCGACGGCAACGGGTTCGTGGTCGACGTAGACGACGGTGGAAGCGGGATCGACGTCCTGCGCGACTTCGTGCACGTTGCCGACGGTGGGGATGCCCGAGCCGAGGTCGAGGAACTGCCGGATGCCTTGGTCAAGCAGAAACCGCACGACCCGGCGGAGAAAGGCCCGGTTGCGCCGGGCCACGGTGGCGACTTGGGGCTGGATGGCCTCGAGCTGCTGAGCGACGGCCCGGTCCGCGGCGAGGTTGTGGGCTCCGCCGAGCAGGTAGTCGTAGATGCGCGCGGCACTGGGCCTGGAGATATCGGCTCCCGGCGGGATCCAGTCTTCCTGGTCGGTCACAGCTCCCCCTGAAATCGGCTGGGGCCACCCTAGCGGTCTGACGTGTGGGTGCGCTTCGCTTTCGCCGACTCGCTCACCGCCTGCCCGATACGACGATCACGATCGTCGCGACGGTGACGAGGATGGGGAGGAGGACGAGATGAGCTCAGGGCTGTTCATCTCACGTGGGGTGATCATGCCGAGTTCGATCAGGCTGTCCGCCATGGGAATCTCCTTTGCGACCTGGTATCCGCAGGAGCGGGGGGAGCTGTTACGCAAACGGCCGCCTCTTACTGAATACCCCTGCGCCGTGTTGCGCATATCTTGCATGGTCGGGCGCATTCAGTGTCCGAAGTTGACTCAGGCATGAAAAAAGCCACGCCCACCTGGGTGAACGTGGCTGATCCGGTCGGGCTGACAGGATTCGAACCTGCGACCCCTTGCACTTGCTCGCCGCTTCTGAGACCTGCGGGCTTGCCCATGTCTCGTCTATGAGCAGGTGGGACCGAGGTCCTTGATCATGATTGTCGGTCGTCACTCGCTAGTGTCATGTGGGCAGAATGTGGGCTGCGAGTCCAGTCTGCCCCTCCATGAGCTGCCCGCTTGCTTGCGCTGACCGGCGGCGATCCGTAGCTCCGGACGGCTCGCTCCCGAGTTCGACGGGAGAGGCCTTTCCGCACTCGAAGTACGAGTACTCGACCGTCGCCGATTACTTACTTTTTCTTGCGGCTAACCGCATCCTGCGCTTTCGACTCATTCCATGTTCCGCCGGGTATGTGAAGTTCATCTTTTATTTTCTCGGTAAAGTCATTGCGCATATCGTAGAGTCGGTCGTGTAGTTCTGCAATCCTCTTACTGAGATCATCAATTTCATTGACAACTCGGGATGGATCATCTTTTTCTCTCAGAAATAGATTGATGAGCATCATCGATGCTACTTGAAGTTCTGTGACCTCTCGGTTTGCCTTCACGACATCGAATTGAATAACTCGGGTTGAACAGACTTCCGCTTCGGTAAACGCTTGCTCAAGCTCATTTGCTAGCGTTTCAAGGTCGTCCATATCGAAATTCGGCACCTTCAGGTCTTCGCGAGCGGACTTCGCCCTGGCGGCGATCGTCCCGGTGGCGTCCAGTAGGCGAGGCCACTTTTCGAGGACTTTTGCGTAGGCTACTCGCCGAACGTCTAACCAGTATTTGTGCTCGTCGCGTTTCTCGGTGCGCGTTGCATCCAGCTCTGCTTTTTCTTTTTCGCGTTGCCATCTGCGATCATCTCGTCTGGCTGTAATAAAGGCTCCCACGAGGGCGCCTACTATTGGTCCAAGAGCCGCAAACGCGAGAGTGACCCAAGTGGGAATCTGTGACTGCATGGCTGCCCTTCGTGTAACGTTTTCGATACTAGTGAGTGACCTCTTCGCCATCTCGTCGACCTGGCGTAGCCCGATCATGTCGCGTCAAGGGGGCCATCCAGTGATCCTGCGCATTCTGGCTGAACTGCCCCCTTGACGCGACATGATAGCCCTTTGGGAGGTCGACGAGGTGGCGACAGGTCACTTCACGGACGCAACCGCCACGCTCGACTCGGCCATCTCGGAGACCTGCCCGTCCGGCGAGGACATTCTCTTCTTCTTGAGCTGCGGTCCCCGGGTGCAGCCGTCGGCCGGTCGCGTGGGTGCCGGAGGCGGGCCCCGCGCGTGCCGGCCGATAGCGGCGCGGCCCCGGAGGGGCCGCCTTGAACAAGAAAAGAAACTCTGAACACAACGTCCATCGACGACTACGCGCGAAGGTCGACCGCTGCGATGGCCTTGTCGTCGTGCTGCTTGGCGCGGGGGAGTGCGACGGCCTCTGGGTCGGCTTCGTCCTCCCAGGACTGGCACTGCTCCAGGATCGCGGCAAGCTGGGCACTGTCCGAATGGGACACCTTCGACCAGTCGTCGAGTCCGAGGTGCGTCATCACGTTGTATGCGCCGTCGGTGGCGAGCACCGCCCACGGGATCTCGTCGGCTGAGAACGTGTGGGTCACGGCATGATCAGCTGCGCGGGGATCGGCCTCTGCGATCCAGTAGCCGCCTTCGGTGTTGCGCTGGGCAGCCTGCTGCGTCTGGAGTTCGCGCAGGAGGGCTCGATGGGTGTCGTCGTAGCCGGTTCCCGACGCGAGCCGTCGGCGGTAGGTGCGCCTCGGTTCGAGGTCGAGGTCATCGATTCGCTCGTCGGTCACGGTCCGGCTGGGAAGCACCGCGACGCTGTCTCCGAGGGCGAACACGTCGACTTCGCCGTTCCGCCGGCGGAGGATCGTTACCGTGCTCGACGGCGAATTCCCCGGTTCGAGCTTGAGTCCGCGGGCGGTGTCCTCGATTGCGGTTCGCACTACCGACCGGAGGTCTGCGTCCGGCTCAGCCGTCAGGCCGTCGGCAATCCGCTGTCCGAGGTCGGCCGCGTAGACCGATGCGGGTACGGGCACCGGGCGAAATGCGGACGCGCCATCGAGGACGATGACGGCGTTTGGCAGGGTGAAGATCTTGTCGTCGCTGGCGCCGAAGCGGGGGAGCTGAGCGGTGGTCACGTGCATCCGGGTCACCACCTGAACGGTCCGGCTGCGAGTTCACTTCCGGTGATCGTGAGGCCGTTGTAGGTCGCGCGCACGATCAAGGAACACTCGTGCTCGCGCGTATCGCTGAACAGCTCGGCAAGGTGGCCGGTTAGGAAGTGCGCCGCGCCGAGTGAGCCGATGCTGTGGATGCCGGCCACATGCACGACGATGCGTCCTCCCACCTGGTGCCGGCCGACATAGGCGATATCAGCTGACTCGGCGGGGTCGTCATCGGTGGGGGAGCGGTACCGCTCTCCGGTCTGCTCGTGCTGGATCCACCAGCGCCCATCGGCCTTGATCATGCTGAGCACGGGGTCGCGCTCCATGAGGTTCGCTGCAACGGGTGCGGACTTGGGGCCACAGACGAGGATGACGTCGCCGTCCGGCAGGGCTTCGCGGTCCGGCTCGATCTGGAACTTCGTGACCGCCATCGACATGCCCTCGACGAGGCGTTCGAACTGTTCGCCGGTCTGTGCGTCATCGGCGGCGATGAGCGGCCGCTCGCGGTCCGTCGTCTGGTAGCGCCACGGCACGCCGATAGCGACCGGGCCAACGCCGAAGAACGCCCGCTCAGGTCGGGGTGCGGTCGACCGGATCTGCGTAACGCGACCCTTCGTGATCCCGAGCGCTGCTGCGATCTCTGTGTAGCTCATGCCGCGCAGGCGGTGAGCCTCCTCGATGGCCTCTTTCCGGAGGCGAGCCAGCTCGGTTGCGCGCTGCTGGTAGGTGACGAGCAGCGCCGACGCCCGCTGCCCTCGTCGGATCGGGTCCGGGTCGCGGCGCACGCTCTCGAACTCACTCTCTGCCTCCATGCATTGAGAGTTTAGACCCCCTTGACACCTGTTGCGAGGGCAGCGTACCTTCGTGTTTACACCCCCTCAACGACGACTGATAACGACTCGCTTCCGGTGTTTAGGGGGTCTACACCGAAGTGGTTGACCAGGAGGTTCGCCATGCAGGACATCCCGTTCGTCAGCTCGGGCTACCGGTTCATGGTCACCGAGGCCCCGACGATGAAGATGCGCGAGGTCAAGGGGGAGCTGACCCCGGCGACGGACCGGGACGGCGTGCCCGCGTTCGTGGTGATGCTGTTCGCGAAGCCGCGTCCGGTGGAGGGGCGTCGGCCGGGCAAGGGCGAGGAGATCAAGGTGACGCTCGCGACGGACCCGGGGGAGGGGTTCGAGGAGGGCTCCTACGTGGAGCTGATCAACCCGGTGCTGAACACGTGGCAGACGACGGGGGACGACGGCCGGATCACCGGCTCGGGTCTGTGGTTCAAGGCGGCGGGGTTGAAGCCTGTCGGAGCGGGTGTTGCGCAGCGCGCCGCCTGATTCCGACCTCATGACCGGTGGGTGACCGGTCCGCGCGGCTACCTCCCCGGCCGTTGCGTCAACACCACCCTGGAGCCCTTCCCAAAAAGGTTGGCTGCCCGTTTCGAGTCGGGCAAGGGCACTTTCGATCCTTGACAAATACAGAGCGGGCCGATCCATGCCTAAATCCGCGCCATTTGTGGTGGCGCGCATTGATCGCCGGGCTACTTGTCCGACGGTCTTTGGGCTTTACCAGAAATCGACACGTTGACACTTAAGTGTCAAAACGCGGAGGTGGCTACGCGATGGTGGACACGACGGAATGCGTGACCGCGCGGCTGGTGGCGGCGTTCGACACGACCTGGGCCGCGATCCGCGAGCGGCACCCGGACGTCCCGGTCGTCGTGATCACGATCGGGTCCGGCACCCTCGGATCCCGACGCGGCGAAACCCGGTTGGGGCACTTCGCGGCCGGCCGGTGGCATGTCGGCGACACCGACAAGGTTCCCGAGCTGTTCGTCTCGGGAGAGGGCCTTCAGCGGACCGCCGACGAGGTACTCGGCACGCTGCTTCACGAAGCGGCGCACGGGGTTGCGCACACTCGGGAGGTCAAGGACACCTCGCGTCAGGGTCGCTACCACAACCAGCGGTTCAAGGCCCTGGGTGAGGAGCTCGGGTTGATCCTGGAGGAGGACCCGCGCATCGGCTGGAGCGTCACGTGCGTGCCGACGAAGACGTCCAACCGCTACCGGCGTGAAGTGGCGCTGATCAAGGCCGCGTTGGTGGCCTTCCGGCACGCCGAAGTGGTGGTCCCGGGCAAGACGCGCAGCAACAACCTCGCGGTGGCCTCCTGCGACTGCGACCGCAAGATCCGCGTCGCGAAAAGCACGCTGGCCGAAGCGCCGATTCTGTGCGGGCGCTGCGGAGTCGAGTTCACGGCAGAAGACGACGAATAAACGGAGTTCGAGCGGAAGGAGTAGGCGAATGGGTGGGATGAACGCGGTTCGGGGTGGGTTGTCGTCGTATGACCCGCACGGCCCGAAGCGGGGTTAGCGATGGCTGATCACGTCTGTTCGGCGAGTTTCTGGCTGTCACCGACACGGATTGCCACGTGCACGGTGTGCGGCGCTCAGTGGCCGATGTGAGGAGGAGAGCGAAGTGACGTACCTGATTTGGCTCGTGCTGGTGGGGTTGCTGATCGTGGCTTCCCCGGTGTTCGGGGTTCTGGCGCTGGTCTCGGGGCTGGCGCTGGCGTGGAAGGCCGGCCGGTGAGCCGCCCGGTGAAGGTCGGCGTGGTGATCCGCATGCTCGCCGCCCGGCTGGAGCGGGAACGGACCGCCGCGCTGGCGGAGCCGACCGAGAACCTGGCGTGGCAGGCGGGGTTCTGCGAGGGCCTCGAGCACGCCCGGCACGTGATCCGGAACGGAGGCTGACATGCCGGAAATCCTGGCGATCATCACGGCGGCGAATGAGGCGTACCGCGCGTTCGTGGCCACCAGCCCGGATCGAGAGATCAAGGTCGCGGTCGGGAACGCGGTGCGCTTCCTGGCAGCAGACCTCACGACGGCGGCCGCACTGGTCGCCACGACACGCGAAGGGTAGAGCGGCATGCAGGAAATCAAGGCGATGACGGACGCGGTGACCGCCACGTTCGAGACGTTCCGGGCGACCGACGCGCCCAACGAAGCGAAGATCCAGGCAGGGCGAGCGGTCCGAGCGATGGTCGGCGACCTGTCCGCGCTGGCCTGGTCGCTGGAGCACAACCCGGAGAGGTGGAGCTGACGTGCAGATCAAGGCACTCAACCGGCGAGCGCAGGAGCGCTACTCCCGGTTCGTCGCCACCCTGGACATGGTCGCCGAAGTCCTCGGCGAGGTCGACAAGCTGATCGCCCGTTACGACGACAGCGCGATGTCGGAGTCCTGGACGATCGCGACCAAGGACGAGCTGAAGGCGTTCCGCAGCAAGGCGTTCGACGAACTGGACCGGCTGCGGACGCTGGGCAAGAAGCACGAAGCCGATCTCATCTCCCGCGACTGGAGGTTCTGACGATGTCCCACCAGGTCGACCGCGTCACCGACGACCTCGGCACCGCGCTCGTGCAGCTCAAGGAGTCGATGCGCGGCATGCCGATCAACAAAGGCGGCTTCAAGGCCGCGCACGACCGGATGGGCCGCGCGATGGGCACGCTCATCACCGAGCTGACCGACGCCCGGACCGCCATCACCCCCTGACCTCACCATGACCCGCTGCGCACGTGACCGGCCCCGCGACCTCCCACCACGGGACGCGGGGCCGGTCTTGTGCTGTTCGAGAGGACCACCACCATGAACACCGCCAAGTCGTCTCGCAAGGTCGGGACCGAATTCCGCGCGCTGAAGTGGCTGTTCCGCCACCCCGGTGCGACCGTCGCCCCCGCCGCGCTGATCACCTCCGGAGCCATGCTTGGCTGGACCGCGACCGGCGGGATCACGGGCGGCACGGCCGGCGCGCTCACGTGCTGGTACCGGGCGCACCCGAACACCTTCGACCATTACGCGGCCCCGCGGCTGCGCGCGTGGCGTCGGCGCTGGACGGCGTACTTCGGACCGCGCTTCAACAAGGCGCTGCAGGCGTGCGACATGTACGTCACCGACCGCAAGACCGGCGAGGACCTGTTCCCCCGGATCACCCGGCTGCGGTCCTACTCCCCGTCGGTCGACGTGCTCACGCTGGCGCTGGCTCGCGGGCAGGGGCGCCGCTCGATCGAGGACAACCTGGAACGGCTCGCCGACACGCTGCGGGTGCAGCGGATCGCGTTCGAGCACCCGAAGCCCGGCTATGTCGCGCTGATCATCGAACGGTCGGAGTCGTTCACCGAGACCATCCCTGCCCCGGAGATGCCCGACACGATCGACGCGGTTGACTTGGACGACATCTACGTCGGCGACACCGAGTACGGCACGGACTGGCGGCTGCGCACCCGCGATCACGTGTTCATCGCTGGTGCGACCGGCGCGGGCAAGAACTCGATCATCCTCTCGGAGCTGCGGGCGCTGGCACCGATGATCCGTGACGGGCTGGTCCGGTTGTGGATCTGCGACCCGAAGCAACTGGAGTTCCGCAAGTTCGGGGATGCCGGCGCGGCCTACCGCTACGCCGACACCGAGGAGACGTGTGAGGCGCTGGTCGACGAGTACGTGGCGGACCTGCGCAGGGTTCAGCAGTCCTTCGCCGCCACCGGCCGCCGCAAGATCGAGGTGTCGCGAGAGACGCCGCTGAACCTGCTGATCATCGACGAGATCGGCGCGCTGCTGGCCTACGGCGACGGCTCGATCGCCCGGACCCTGCGCAAGTACCTGGCGATCGTCGGGTCACAGGGCCGCGCCACCGGCCACTTCATGCGCGGGGCGGTGCAGGAGCCGAGCAAGGACGTCGTCCCCGTCCGGGAGCTGTTCCCGACCCGGATCTGTCTGCGGGTGACCGCGCAGTCGCATGTGGACATGGTTCTCGGGGAAGGCGCTCGGCTGCGGGGCGCGTTGGCGGACGAGATCCCCAACGTTCCGGACACCGCCGGCATCGGGTTCGTGATCCGCCAGCGCACCCGCGTCCCGCAGCGTGTCCGGGCCGCCTACGTCGACGACCGCGAGGTCGACGAGCTGATCGCCTTCATCCGCTCCGGCCGCCCGCTCGCCGGGCTCTCGGTGGTGGCGTGATGAGCAACCGGGAGGACTCGCACGAACGCGTGGTCTCCCACCTGGGACGCGCGCTCTCCACTGCGGCTGGCTGGTGTGACTGGGTCCGGGTGGACGTCGAACGCCGTCTCGGTCACGTCGGCGACGTCGGCCCGGTGGACGACCCGGAGTACGGCGCGGCGCTGGACGCGTTCGCGCAGATCCAGGAAGCCCTCGACAAGGTGCGCCGCACGGGCGCGTGAGCAAAGGAGAACACCATGTGGCGTCTCGGTTTCTACGTCTGGCGCGCCTGGCTCTACGCCAAGTACGGCGTGCCGGCCGCGCTCGTGCTCTGGCTGATCTACCTCGCCCAGGGCTGGTCGGCGCTGTTCTGGATCGTCGCGGCGATCTTCTTCCTCGTCGGGCTCGGGATGGTGCTCGGAGTCACCGAGTTCCGCAACCGCGAGTTCGGCGACGTCGGCCGGGAACGTGTCCGGTGACCCGCCGCGCCGACCCCGGACAGCTCGGCCTGTTCGGCACGCCCGGCCCCGCGCCGGCACCAGCACCGAGCCGGGCGTGCCCACCCGCGCGAGGGCGACGCAAACTCGGCTCGGTCGGCAACCCGTTGGTGGCCAAGGACGTGCTCGCGGAAGTCCGCGACGGCCGCTACGGCCTGCTGGACGACACCGACCGCGTCATGGTCATCGACACCGACGGCCACTGCCGCATCGCCCAGGACGACGACATCGTCATGCACCTGGTGAGCATCGGCTACGTCGAGCGCAGTCCGGCTCGGGAGACGATCTCGTGCCTGCACGGCGTCGTCCGCAAACCCGTGCTGCCGCTGCGGCTGACCCGACGCGGCCGGGACATGCTCCAGCGCTGGTCCAACCTCACCCCCTTCGGAGGCACGCCGTGACCGACAGTCAGGCGAACATGCGCAAGCTTCACGACCTGCAAGAGGAGTTCAGTGACGTGTGCCTCAGGGGTGAAGACGCCAGCGATCGAGGATACACAGCCTTCCTGCGGCTGTCGGAATTAGCCGACGAGATCGCGGATATCCACGGAGAGGAGGAAGCAGAGTTCCGGCGACTCGCTGGCATCGCCCTCGACGCCGCGATGTTCCCGAAAGCATGAATCCTGAAAACTATGCGGTCCACAAAGGACTCGAATCGAAAGGCTTGAAATGAACGAGACGCACATCAGGTACCCGGTCGACCTGGAACGACTGCTGCACAACTACTACACCGCAAGGGTGAATGTCAGCGCTGAGGATCAGGCGAGCCCGGATTATCGCAACCTGCAGCTTGCGGAACTGGCGGACCTGATCGCGAAGAGGTTGGACGAGGAAGCCGACGCATACAGGACTGCCGCCGCTAGCTGGCGCGGCGAGAAGTAGAGCGAAAGGAAGTCGTGATGTCCGCAGTGGACAGTGCACAGAAGACACGTCGGCTGGTGGACATCGTTCGGGTCCTGGTCGCCGTGGTCCTGGGCAGCATCGGCGCGGCGGCCGGGTTCACCCACACGCACGACTGGGCCGTCCACCACGGACAGCTCGGCTGGATCGCCTGGGCTGACGCCGTGGTGATCGAGGGCATCGTCATCGTCGCCGGGTTCGAGATTCAGCGTGACCACCGCGCCGGAGCAACCCGCAAGCTCACCTTCCCGGTGGCGGTGTTGGTGGCCGGTTTCGGGGTGCAGATGGCCGCCCAGGTCGCGCTCGCCGAACCGACCCCGGCCGGGTGGCTGGTCGCCGCGATGCCGGCACTCGGGTTCCTCGTCGTGGTCAAGCTGCTCATGCGCCGCGCCTCAACACCGCGACCGGAACCGGAGCCGGTCGCCGTGACCGCAACCCGCGTCGACCACCACCCGGCACCGGTGCCCACCCCGCCGCCGGCCCCGGCCGTCGCGTCGGCACGGCCCCGGCTCAAGCTCCCCGCCGAGCTGACCAGCCGAATCACCACCGCCGCCCAGGCGGCCCGCGACGAAGGCCGCGAACTGACGATCGAGGAGATCCGCCGCGTCGTGCGCGTCCCCGAGCCGATGGCCGCCCAGATCCTGCACGACCTCACTACCACCTGACCGTCCTGAAAGGACCGCACCATGGAGAAATCGGAAACACTGCTGCAGAAACTGACCCGGCTCTACGAGCACTACGACGAGCTCAACGGGAAGGTGTTGAAGGAAACCGGCGGACGCGACCGTGAGGCCCTGCGCCGCCTGTCCGAAGTGGCGGGCGACCTGGCCCACATCCACGAAGAGGAGAGCCAGGAGATGCAACGGGTAGCGCACAACGCCTACGAGCTGTCGCTGATGAGGTAGCCCGGCTCCCCGCGACACGCCCCGCCACGGCGCGGGAACCCGGCCACCAATCCGGCCCGGCTCCCGCGCCGTTTCTCATGTCCGCCAAACGAAAGGCACCGTCATGCTGACGCTGGACGACCGTCTCGCCGCCCGCGTGCGCGCCCGCGACTACCACGACTGGCGCGACAAGGTCCGCGCCGTCAACGGCTGCGCCCGCCCCATCCGGCTCTCCGGCGCACACCAGCTCCAGGACGCCACCACCGGCCGGGTGCTGCACCACCACGGCGGGGACATCTTCGCCCCCTGCGGCAATCGCCGCTCCGGTGTCTGCCCGGCCTGCTCCGACCGCTACGCCGCAGACGCCTTCCACCTCATCCGCGCCGGCCTCATCGGCGGCCACAAGGGCATCCCGGCTTCCGTGGGCGACCGGCCGCGCGCGTTCGTCACCCTCACCGCGCCGTCCTTCGGTCCCGCCCACACCGCCCACATCACCCGCAACGGCAAGCGCAGGCCCTGCGGCTGCGGGGAGTACCACCACGACGACGACACCCGCGTCGGCGGACCGCTGGACCCCGAGACCTACGACTACGTCGGCTCGGTGCTCTGGCAGGCCCACGCCGGAGTCCTGTGGCAGCGCTTCACGACGCGGCTGCGCCGGGAGATCGCCCGCCGTGCCGGTCTGAAGGCCCGCGACTTCGCCGAACAGGCCCGGCTCTCGTACGGGAAGGTCGCGGAATACCAACGGCGCGGGCTCGTGCACTTCCACGCCGTCGTCCGCCTGGACGGCCCCGAGGGCGCGACGTCACCGGCTCCCGGGTGGGCGACACCGGACCTGCTCGAAGACGCCGTGTACGCCGCTGCCGGGGCCGTGCGCGTGCGCGCCCCGTACCCGGACGGCACCGAGCTGTGGCTGACCTGGGGCACGCAGGTCGACGTCCGCCGGATCGAGCCGGCCGGGTCCGCCGAACTCGAAGACGACAACGGCCAGATCTCCGAAGCCCGACTGGCCGCCTACATCGCCAAGTACGCCACCAAGGGCACCGGCAAGAGCGAAGCCGCCGACCGCCCGATCCGGTCCCAACTCGACATTGACCACCTCCGGGTCACCGAGCATCACCGGCGGATCATTCAAACCGCTTGGGACCTCCGGGAGCTGTCGGCGTACGAGGACCTGAAGCTCCGCCGGTGGGCGCACATGCTGGCCTTCCGGGGCCACTTCCTCACCAAGTCGATGGCGTACTCCACGACGTTCAAAGCCATCCGAGGTGACCGCCGGGCCTTCCGGCTCGCCGAGACGCTCGAACGCCTGGGCCTCGACGACCGCGCCGCCTCGATCGCCGTGGTCAACGACTGGCGATTCGACGGAGCCGGCTACCGCGACGATGCCGAACGCGAACTCGCCGCCGGCATCGCCGAACGCATCCGAGAAGACCGCAAACACAAGTACAGCGAGGAAAACCGTCATGAATGACCGTCTACTCAGCATCGAAGACCTGTCCTCCTACCTCCAAATCCCGGTCAACACGCTTTACCAGTGGCGTAAGACCGGAAAAGGCCCGAACGGTTTCCGGGTCGGGAAGTACGTTCGCTACCGGCCGTCCGATGTGGACAACTGGGTCGACGGACAGGTGGCCTGCTGATGGCACGCGCGTGGGTTTACGACCGGCTGCGAAAGGCTGCTCACCGTGACGCGGTCGCGAAGGCGAAGGCAACAGGGCGGAAGCCGCCCGTTCGTTGGGAAGTTCGCTACTACGATGTGACTGGCCGACTCCGGTCGGAGACGGCTCCGAACAAGGACAAGGCGGAAGCGCGCCGGACGGAACTCGAAGACAGCCTTCGTGGTGGGTCCTATGTGGATCCGAAGACGGCGAAGGTGACCTTCTCCGAGATGGGGGAGAAGTGGTTGGAGAGCCGCCACGACCTGCGCCAGTCGACGTGGTGGAAGTACCGAGGTCTGCTCGACAACCACGTCAACGTCAAGTGGGGCGGTCGGCCGCTCAACGCGATCCACCGCGAAGACGTGTCCGTGTGGGTCGCGGACCTCCTGAAGCCCAAGGACAAGGGCGGCAGCGGCCTCGGGCCCTCGCAGGCACGACACGCGTACCGGGTGTTCTCGATGGTGCTGGACTGGTGCGTGCCGCGTCGCATCCTGGCCAACCCGGCGCGCGGCGTCAAGCTGCCGGTGCGTCCCGAGGCGGAGCACGTCTACCTGACGTACGAACAGGTGGAGGTGCTGGCCGAAGCCGCTGCGGGCCTCCGGACGAAGTACGACCGTCCAACGGCCGGTGCCGAGATCAACCGCGCGTTGATCCTGCTGCTCGCCTACACGGGCCTTCGGTGGGGTGAGGCCGCCTCGCTGCGTGTCGGACGGGTGGATCTCGTCAAGAGGCGCATCCGCGTTGCTGTGACGTTCTTCGAGGTCGGGGGAGTGCAGCACGAGGGACTGCCCAAGACGGGCAAGAAGAGGACCGTCTCGTTCCCGGCCTCGCTGGTGCCGGTGCTGCGTCCGCTGGTGACCGGCCGGCAGTCTGACGAGCTGGTGTTCACCACGGGGCGGGGTCAGTCGCTGCGGGCGAACAACTGGCGCGTCCGGGAGTTCAACGCGGCAATGACGGCCGCTGACCTTGGCCTCGCCGGACTCACCCCGCACAAGCTCCGGCACACCGCCGCGTCGCTCGCGATCGCTGCCGGTGCGGACGTGAAGGTCGTTCAGCAGATGCTCGGGCACGCCGACGCGGCCATGACGCTCAACGTGTACGGGCACCTGTTCCCGGACCGCCTCGACGAGGTCGCGGATGTGCTCGACGCCCGGCGCACTCAAGCGCTGGCAGGCATGGCGGCGTGATGATCAGCCCCGGGGCATGTGGGTAGAATGTGGGCAGCCCCGGGGCTGAGTCGCGTCCGGAGCTACCTCGGGGACGAAAAAAGCCACGTCCACCTGCGTGAACGTGGCTGATCCGGTCGGGCTGACAGGATTCGAACCTGCGACCCCTTGACCCCCAGTCAAGTGCGCTACCAAACTGCGCCACAGCCCGGACCCGCACTTCTCAGTGCGTACGAGTACTCTAGCGCGCCTCCGAAAGGACCTTGTAACCAGGGTCCCTCGCCCGCCTGACCTGCGGAAACCTGGCGAAAGCCGGGGCCGCGGGCAGGGCGGGCGAGGGACGAGGTCACGCTGGGTTGTTCGCGTGGGTCAGGGTCTGCCACGCCACGAACAGGGCGTTCGTGCCCGCCGGGCGGCGGGACTCCGTCAGCGTCTGCGTGTTGGCCATCGCGATGCCGAGGCGGCCGTGGAGGGCGTTGAACCCCACCTCCGTCACCGGGCCCAGCCCCTTCTTCACGCTGCCCTTGCACAGCCACGACGGCACCGCCGTGCCCAGCTCGTACTTCGACTGGAACCCCAGGGCCTGGCGCAGGCGCTCGCCCACGTCCGTGCCGTACACGTCCTGGCCCTGGATGCGGAGCGTCTCCGCCACGTCCGCGATCGCTGCTATGCCGTAACCCGTGTGGACGAAGTCGCGGCATGTTTCCTGGGTCAGGCCGTCCACGAATGTTCCCTGGCCCTGCCAGTAGCCCACGATCTGGTCCCGGGTGGACAGACCGCTGCCGGGGACCGTCTTCGGGAGCGCGCCGTCCGAGGACAGGTAGACGTACGCCGCCACGCGGTTGCGGTACCGGGTTACCGCCTTGTCGTAGCTCGTCTTGTCCTCCAGGAACACCGAGATGCCTACCGCGGCCTCCATCATGGACAGTTCCCAGTTGCCGTTGCTGTTGCTGCCGTTGATGATTTTGTTCAAGTACACGTTACGCAGCATTGTGCCGAAGCGACCCGAGTTCGGCCAGCTCGTGTACGTGTACTTGATGATCTCCGCCGCGCGGGGCCAGGACGAGCCTGCCCACCCCGTCTGCAGGGGCGCGTTGCTGTTGGTGTGGTTGGTGATCGTCGCCGACCACGCGTCCATCAGCGCGATCGCCTTCTGCGCGTACCTCGCGTCGCCGGAGATGTACCAGATCAAGGCGTCGGTGTACGCCGCGATCGCGTCCTCGCGCTCGTCCGTGCAGCCGTAGTTCGGGTCCGAATACGGGCCGCATTCCACGACGGAACGGGGTTTCGCGGTGCGCGAAAGCGATGCGTACGTGCTCGCTTTGGCCTGGTCGTAAGCGCTTTTCCACGGCTGGGCGCCGGCGTTCACCTGCGCCTTCACGAAGTCCAGCTGCGGACGGCTGACCAGCACGCCCGGGTGGGTGAACGTCGCCGGCGCCGCGGGCGCCGGCGTGGCAATCAAGCCCAGGGCGAGCGGGACGAGGGCGGCGAGCGTGAAGACTTTTCTCACGCGGGATGCGGACATGGCTCTCCTCGAGACGACGGTGTCTGGGTCACCAGCGCGCGGCTGCGTCTGTAGTTTCATGGTCCAGACCACTGTCCGTCAAGGCTCGGGAAGCCCTTTCTTCGGGTTCTGAATAAAAGAACCGGGAAATGTTCAGCCCGCTGAACGGAAGGCGTTTTCCGTTCAGCGGGCTGAATCCGGTGACCGCTAGCCGAGACCCGCGCTGACCGCGTTCATCAACGTCCCGTTGTCACCCGACATCTCCCACGCCATCACGCCGAGCAGTCCGCGCTGCTTCAGCCACGTGGTCTTCAACCCGATCGACCACGCGTCGTCGTAGGTCCACCACTGGCCGCCGTTGCCGGTGAAGCACGACGTCGCCACCGCCGCCGTGTCGTGGTAGACCGTGCACGCGGGCACGCTCGCGAGCAGGTTCGCATAACCCCGCGTGCCCGCTTCCTCGGCGAACTGGCCCGGCGCCGCGCCGGTCGCGGACTGCCATTCGCCGTGCTTCCCGCCGTCGGCGACGCCCTGCCAGCCCCGGCCGTAGAACGCCAGCCCGAGCGTCAGTCGCCGTGGATCGACGCCTGCGTTCGTGTACGCGTTGATCGCGGCTTCCGCGCTGAAGTGGAAGTTGTACGGGTCGTCCGCGTCGGCGTACAGGTTGCCCTGGTGGCCCGTGCGGTTCGGCTCCCACGAGTTGTCGCTGCCCGAGCCGTGGAAGTCGTACCCCTGCACGTTCGCGACGTCCAGGTAGGAGAAGATCTTCGACAGGTCCCACCCGGCGGTCACCTTGGCCGGGTCCGCCGGCGTGAACGCCTGCAGCTGGTAGCGCTTGCCGGTGGTCGCGCCGTACGCGTCGAGCTGCGTGCGGAACTCGGCCATCAGCGCCGTCAGGTTGTTCTTGTCGTTCGGGCTCCAGTGGTTGCCGGGATGACCGTCGGCGCTGCCGGGCCACTCCCAGTCGATGTCGATGCCGTCGAAGATCCCGGCCGCGGTGCCCGGGCCGCCCGCGCCGCCGTAGGACGCGATGTTGCCCTTGATCCACGTGTCGATGCACGACGAGACGAACTTCTTGCGCGAGGCGTCCGTGGCCGCGACGTCGGAGAAGTACTTCGAGTACGTCCAGCCGCCGAGCGAGACCAGCACCTTCAGGTTGGGGTGCTTCACCTTGAGCTTCTTCAGCTGGTTGAAGTTGCCGCGCAACGACTCCCAGCCCGTGTCGGCCACGCCGTCGACGGACTGCGCCGCCGCGAACGGCCGCGAGTAGTCCGCTTCGGCGTCACCCGCGCCGTCACCCTGGCTCGGGTCCTGCGGGTTCGCCGTGGTGCCCTTCGTGACGCCGGAGAGGCACGTCAGGTTCACCGGGTCGATGTTCTCGAACGCGTACAGCAGGTGCGTCAGCTTCGCCGCCGCGCCGGTCGTTTCGAGGTTCTTCACGAAGTACTGGCGCCCGTAGATGCCCCACTGCACGAAG
Source organism: Amycolatopsis sp. NPDC104587 (assembly GCF_055583645.1). Lineage (NCBI taxonomy): Bacteria > Bacillati > Actinomycetota > Actinomycetes > Pseudonocardiales > Pseudonocardiaceae > Amycolatopsis > Amycolatopsis sp. NPDC104587. Next base: position 695,558 of record NZ_JBVJNO010000003.1, on the reverse strand, counting down.
TACCCGACCTTCGCGTACCCCGCGACGATGTCGCCGGTCTTCGCGGTGACGGCGTTGCTCGGCGCGGACACGTTGTCGTAACCGTCCCGGGCTCGCACCGTGAAAGTGTACGAAGTGGACGGTGCCAGCCCGGTCACGACCGCGGACGTCGTGGTCACCGTCGTGGCCAAAGTGGAACCGCGGTAGACGTCGTAGCTGACGACGCCGGTGTTGTCGGTCGACGCGGCCCACGTGAGCGACACCGAGGTCGCGTCGGCGGCGGTCGAGCGCAGCGAACCGGGCGCGGACGGCGGCGAAGTGTCGTCGGCCGGGTTGTTCGTCGTCACGGCCAGTGCCGCGCTCGCCGGGGACCTCGTCCCCTTCGAGTCCTTGGCCCTCACCGTGAACGAGTACGCGGTGCCCGGTGCCAGCCCGCTGATCGTCGCGCTGGTCCCGGTCACCGACGCGGCCAGGGAAGTCCCCTGGTAGACGTCGTAGCCGGTGACCGGCAGCGAGCCGGCAGCCGAGGTGTTCCAGGCCAGCGAGACGGCCTTGGTCGTCTTCGCGACCAGGCGCAGGTTCGCCGGCGCGCTCGGGGGTGTGTCCGGTGAACCGTCGCAGTTGGCGTTGTCGACGCGGCACTGCGCCGGCGTCGCCGCGGCGCTGAGGCGGAAGGTCGGGCTGTACGGGTAGGTGGTGCGGCCCGGCGCGAGGGTCGCGATGTAGTACGCCGGGGTGAGCGTGACCTGGGTGCCGTCCTGGGTCACCGTGCCGTTTTCGCCGGTGCCGGCGGTGACACCGGCGGGCAGGGTGAAGGTGATCGCCCAGTTGCTCACCGACGCGGTTCCGGTGTTGGCGACGGTGTAGGTGCCGGTGGTGCCGCTCATCGCCAGGGTGGCGGTCAGCGAACCGGCTGCGGCGGCGGGTGGCGCGAACGCGGCGACGCCGCCGACCGCGATCAGTACGGCGGCGAGCGCGGAGCGTAGTCGTGCGGGAGTGCGTCTCATGGCGGTTCTCCAAGCGGCACGAAGCTGACGGACTGTGGTCTAGACCATGTCCGAATGTAACCCGCACCGGATAACCGGTCTAGACCACATCGATCAAGACGAAACGGGTGCGCGCCCGAACGGCCGAAGCCGTTGTCCGAACGGAGGTTTCACCGTCCGGTGAAGGTCGCTTTCCCCGGTCCGTCGGCGAGGAACGACTTCACGGCGTTGCGAAGGTCCTCGGTCTCGAACAGCGACGCGGCGATCGAAGTGATGTGCGCGTTGGCTTCGGGCACCCCGCCGGCGGAGAAGTGGTCGAGGACGCGCTTGGTCGCCGCGTGGGCCTGGGTCGGACCGGACGCCAGCCGCGCGGCGAACGCCCGGGCGGCGTCGTCGAAACCCTCGTCCGGCAGGACGCGGTTGACGACGTTCCAGCGCTCGAGCGTCGCGGCGTCGTAGGTGTCGCCGGTCATGACGAACTCCTTCGCGCGGCCGACACCCGCCCGCGCGGCGAGCCGCTGGGTGCCGCCCATGGTCGGGGTCAGGCCGACGACCTTCTCGACCAGCCCGAACTTCGCGCGCGAAGCGGCGAGGATGAGGTCACAGGCCACGGCGACCTCGAAAGCCCAGGTCAGGCACAGGCCGTGCGCGGCGAACACGGTCGGGAAGGGCAGCGCGGCGATCCGGTCGGGCACCGCCAGCATCTCGTCGAACAGCACCTTCGCCTCGGCGGGCGAGCCCTGGGCGTCGAACAGCGAGACGTCGACGCCGCCGCTGACGATCTTGCCCTCGGCGCGGATCAGCAGCGCCCGCGCGGGGGATTCTTCGAGGGAGCCGATCGCCGACGCCAGCGAGGTCTGCAGCGAAGCCGTGTACAGGTTCAACGGCGGGGCGTCGACGGTCAGGACGGCGAGCCCGCCGTCACGATCGAGGCGGACCTGCTGAGTCATGTTCACCCTGCTTCTTCGGCTTCGACGATGTCGTCCCAATACTGCTGGGCCTCGGGGCGCCAGTCGACGTGTTTGTGATGGAACAGCTCCGCCGCTTTCGTCCCGCTCCACTTCGCCGGCAGGAGCTCGGCGGGCAGCTGCGGGTCGAGGAACGGGAACCGCCGCCACTCGTGCACCAGCTCGGTCTGCGCCCGCAGCACCGCGCGGCCGCCGGTCGGGTGCAGGCCGGTGAACCGGTCGATGAAGTCCTCGTAGCGGTCCTTCAGCTCGGTCAGGTCCCACGACCGGGCGACCATGGACTCCTGCTCGCCGATCTCGCCGTACGCCGCGGTGAACGACATCGCCTGGGCGTCGAGGCCGAGCTCGTTGACGATCTGCTGGGCCTCCCGCTGGCGGCTGCGGTCCGGGCTGACCCACACCCCGGCCACCGGCGAGCCGAAGCCCGCCCAGGTCAGCCGGGTGCGCAGCCGGTGACGCAGGTCACGCTTGGCCTCGGGCACCGAGACGATGAGCATCAGCCAGTGGCCGTCCCAGCGGCGTTCCTCCCGGCCGAACGCGTAGATCCGGTCGGCGCCCTCGGTCAGCAGCCGGCGGCCCGGCGGGGTGAGCGACCAGCGCACCCGGCGGCCGACGCGCTCGGAGACCACCCAGCCCTCGGCCGCGGACCGGGCCAGGGCCTGCCGCGCCGACTTCTCCTCGATGTCGAGCATGCCGAGCACCTCGACCAGCATCGACGTCCAGACCGGGGTGTCGCGCGGCAGGGCGTACTCGCCGAGCACGGTCATCAGCAGCGACCGGGCGCTGGCGTGGCTGACCTCGCGCCGGCGGCTGACCTGCGGCCGGGGCACGGACGGGCGGCCTTCCCTCGGTTTCGGCCTGCGGCCGAGGGTGACCGGGGGAGCGGATTCGCCCATCTGTGTTCACCAACCTCACTGCACGGGGGGTATCGACAACCGAACAGGTTACCCACACTCAGTGATCAAAGCGCCACCGGACACACACCGTCGGTGGCTTTGACCTTGATCTGACAGTTCACCACGTGCCCGTAGACTCGGCTACCTCATGAGCGCAACTCTCGTCGCGAAGGACCTGGCCGCGGGCCACGGTGACCGCATCCTCTTCTCCGGCCTCGATCTCGTGGTCGCGCCGGGCGACGTCGTCGGCCTGGTCGGGGTCAACGGCGCCGGCAAGTCGACGCTGCTGCGGACGCTGGCCGGGCTCGCGAATCCCGACGGCGGCGAGATCCGGCTGAACCCGCCGACCGCCACCGTCGGGCACCTGCCGCAGGAGCCCGAGCGGCGCGAAGGCGAGTCGGTGCGAGGGTTCCTGGCGCGCCGCACCGGCGTGGCGACGGCCCAGGCGGAGCTCGACCACGAGACCGAAGCCCTCACCGCGGGCGAAGCCGGCGCGGACGACCGGTACGCCGCCGCGCTCGACCGGTGGCTCGCCCTCGGCGGCGCCGACCTCGACGACCGGGCCGCGGAGGTGGCCGCCGACCTCGGGCTCGCCGTCGATCTCGACCAGCCGATGACGTCGCTCTCGGGCGGCCAGGCCGCGCGCGCCGGGCTCGCATCGCTGCTGCTGAGCCGCTACGACGTCTTCCTGCTCGACGAGCCGACCAACGACCTCGACCTGGACGGCCTGGCCCGGCTGGAGCGGTTCGTGTCCGGGCTGCGCTCGGCGACCGTCCTGGTCAGCCACGACCGTGAGTTCCTCGCCCGGACCGTCGACCGCGTCGTCGAGCTGGACCTCGCGCAGCAGCAGGTGAACGTCTACGGCGGTGGTTACGAGGCCTACCTCGAGGAACGCGAGGTCGCGCGGCGGCACGCACGCGAGGAGTACGAGGAGTACGCCGGGACGAAGTCCGCGCTCGAGGCGCGCGGGCGGATGCAGCGGTCGTGGATGGAGAAGGGTGTCAAGAACGCCCGCCGGAAGCAGCCCGACAACGACAAGGTGGGCCGCAAGTTCCGCACCGAGGCCACCGAGAAGCAGGCTTCGAAGGCGCGTCAGACCGAGCGCATGATCGAGCGCCTGGACGTCGTCGAGGAGCCGCGCAAGGAGTGGGAGCTGCGGATGGAGATCGCCGCGGCCCCGCGGGCGGGCGCGGTGGTCGCGACCCTGCGCGGCGCGGTCGTCCGCCGTGGCGGGTTCACGCTCGGGCCGGTCGACCTGCAGGTCGACTGGGCGGACAAGGTCGCCATCACCGGCGCGAACGGCTCCGGCAAGTCGACGCTCCTGGCCGCGATGCTCGGCCGGATCGCCCTCGACGAAGGTGATGCCGCGCTCGGGCCCGGCGTGGTGGTCGGCGAGGTCGACCAGGCCCGGAAGCTGTTCCTCGGCGACGTCCCGCTCGCGGACGCGTTCGCCCGCGAGGTGCCGGAGCTGCCCGACGCCGACGTCCGGACGCTGCTGGCGAAGTTCGGGCTCAAGGCCGCGCACGTGCTGCGGTCCGCGGCGACGCTTTCGCCGGGGGAGCGCACCCGCGCGGCGCTCGCGCTGCTGCAGGCACGCGGGGTCAACCTGCTGGTGCTGGACGAGCCGACCAACCACCTCGACCTGCCGGCGATCGAGCAGCTCGAGGCGGCGCTGGACAAGTACCCGGGCACGCTCCTGCTGGTGACGCACGACCGCCGGATGCTCGACGCGGTGCACGTCACCCGCCGGCTCGAGGTGGACGGCGGCAAGGTCCGCGAGCTGTGAAGATCCGCGAAGCGGCTCGCGAAGACGGCGACTTCCTCGCCGACATGCTCGTGGCGGCGGTGAACTGGTCGCCGGAGTGGAAGAAGAAGAGCCGGCGGCGGGTGCTGGCGGCGCCGAACACCGCGCACTACATCGCGGGCTGGCCGCGCGAAGACGACCTGGGCGTGGTCGCCGAGGTGGACGGCGAACGCGTCGGCGCGGCCTGGCTGCGCTTCTTTCCGGCCGAGGAACCGGGATACGGGTTCGTCGCGGCCGGCGTCCCGGAGCTGACGATCGGCGTCGCCTCGGCGTGGCGTGGCCGCGGGGTCGGGCGGGCATTGCTGCGGGCGATCGAAGCCCGCGCCGTCGAAGCGGGAGTCGGGCGGATCGGGCTCAGCGTCGAACGGAAGAACTTCGCCCAGCGGCTGTATCTTGCCGAAGGCTACGAGATCGTCGGCGCGGGTTCTGCGGACTCCGACACCATGGTCAAGATCCTCACCTGAGCCCGCATCGGCTGACGCTGTAACGACGTCCGGCACACCGCCGACCTACCACCCGTTCGGCGGTCGAGCGGATGGGCGGCGTGGACAACCCTTACCGGCCCGGGCTGATCGCTCCGGGCCCGGCTCGGTCCGTCGAACCGCCCGCCTCGCAACCCGGAGCCGGTGCGCGTCACCGGCGTGTTTTCACCCGCCATGCCGCTCAACGCTGGCTGGCGGGAGCGGGCCAGGGGCGGCTCGGCCCCGGTTCTTCCTGGGCCAGCTCGGCCGGGGCGACGAGGCGAACTCGATCCTCGTGGCCGCGGTCGGCGAGAAGGGCCGGGCCATCCGCAGTGGCATCATGCCGGAGCTGCGAGCCAAGGGGATCGGCGCGCTGAAGGCCCGGGTACCGACTGCACCCCGTTCCTCCGCGTCGGCTGCCGCGAACTGGCCGTCGACTACCGGCAGCCCGGGCTCGGCGCGGGCGATGACGTGCCCTGCCGCCTGTTCTTCAAGCCCTCCGGCCGGATCTACGACGCGCCCCGGTTGTCCGCGCCCGACCTGCTGACCGACCTCGCCGAGGTGCTGTCAGCGGTGTACGGCGTGGCCGCGCCGCGGGACCACCCCACCTACCGCCGGATCGCCGAGAGCCTGACCACCGAGGCGGTCCCCCTCCGCTAGCCCTTCGTCGCACCGCCCGTCAGGCCCTTGACGAACTGCTTCTGCAACGCCAGGTAGAAGATCAGCACCGGCAGCGTCGCCAGGAACATCAGCGCGAACACACTCCCGAGGTCGGCCTGGTACTGGCCGATCGAGCGGTAGATGCCGGTGGTGATCGTCGTTCCCTGGCTCGGGCCGAGGATGATCAGCGGGTCGATGAAGTCGTTCCAGATCCACACGCCGAGGAAGATCAGCACCGACGCCGTCGCCGGGCGCAGCAGCGGGAACACCACCCGCCAGAACACCTGCATGCGGTTCGCGCCGTCGAGCCGGGCCGCCTCCTCCAGCTCCACCGGCACGCCGCGGATGAAACCGGTGAACACGAACACGCCGAACGGCACGTAGTACCCGACGTTGAACAGGACCAGCCCCTGCAGCGTCGCCATCAGGTGGGTGACGCGCAGGACGTCGGTGATCGGGATGAGGATGACCTGCGGCGGGATCATCAGCCCGGCCAGCAGCACCACCGTCAGCGCCTGGGTCCACCGCTTGCCCGACCGCGCGAGGTAGTGCCCGAGCAGCGCCGAAAGCACGGTGAGCACGAGGATCGACAGCACCGTGACGACGATGCTGTTGGTCAGGCTGACCCAGAACAGCCCGTCCGGCCGGGTCAGCACGGCGTGGATGTTCGCCAGGGTCGGCGGCAGGGGGAGTGCCGCCGGTTCCGCGGCGATCCGGTCACCCTGCTTGAAGACGTTGGCCAGCACCAGGTACAGCGGCACGAAGAACACGGCGCTGACGACGAGCGCGGTCGTGGGCCGCAGCCAGGAACGCGTCACAGGTCCACCTCGCGGCGGCGCAGGAAGCTCAGCACGACGGTGGTCACGACCGCGACGATCACCAGCATCAGCACGGCCATCGCCGACGCGTACCCGACGTGGTTGGCGTCGAACCCGGTCTGCAGCACGTCGAACGCGATCGTCGCGGTCGCCCCGGAGCCCGGGCCGCCGTTGGTGATCACCTTGACGTAGTCGTAGGTCTTGAACGCCGAGATCAGCAGCACGACGGTGGTGATCGTCAGCGACGGCGCGAGCAGCGGCCAGGTCACCGCGCGGAACCGGCGCACCGGCCCGGCGCCGTCGATCTCCGCGGCCTCCAGCAGCTCCGCCGGAACGCCCTGCAGCCCGGCGAGGTAGACCACGACGCAGAACCCGAGCATCTGCCAGCACACGATCGAGGCGACCGAATACAGCGCGACGTCCGGATCGGACAGCCAGCCCGGCGGGTGCTCGATCCCCAGCGCTCGCAGGAGGTTGTTGAGCGGGCCCTGGTCGTCGAGCAGCCGGGACCACACGATCGAGACGACCACCGAGCTGAGGATCACCGGCGTGAAGAACACGCTGCGCAAGGCGTTGTAGAGCCGGCCCTTCCGGTCCAGCAGCAGCGCGACGCCGAGACCGAGGACGTTCGGCACGACCACCACGACGACCGTCAGGATCGTGGTCACCTTCAACGCGGTGAGGAACTGCTCGTCGGTGAACAGCAGCCGGTAGTTCTCCAGCCCGACGAACTTCACCGGCGGCTTGAACGGGTTGTAGTTGGTGAGGCTGTACCCGAAGCTGATCAGGATCGGCGCGAGCACAAAACAGAGGTACACGAGCACGCCGGGCGCGCCGAACGAGGCGAAGTGCCACACCCGCGGCAGGACGGGCTTGCGCCGCCTGCCGCGGGCGGGCGCCCGGCGGGGCTTCGGTGGGGCGGGCGGGGAGACCACGGCGGTCAAGGTCGTCAGCCCGCCTTCGCCCATTCGGTGTCCAGGAACGCACACGCGTCGGCCACGGACTTGCGGCCGGTGATGACGTCCTGGGCGGCCTGGTCGACCTTGTCCTTCATCCCCGGCAACAGGCCGTCGTCCGCGGTCTCCCAGCGGAAGGCGTGCACGACGGCGTTCTGCCGCACGGCCTGGGTGTAGAGGTCGTAGCCGGCCGTGAAGACCGGGCCGACGCCGGCCGGCGGGGTGTAACCCTTGATCGCCGGGAACAGGCCGTCGGCCTTGACCGACGCGTCGAGCTGGTCCTTGTCGAGCTGGAAGCCGAGGGCGAACTTCTTGGCGGCGTCGAGGTTCGCGGCCTTGGCGTTCACGATCATCCCGCCGCCGGTGTAGGCGGGGACGACGAGCTTCCCGTCCTCGGTGGGGAAGTCGAACACGCCGATGTCGAAGTCGTGTTTCTTCGAGTCGGCGTTGGCGGCGAACCAGTTGCCCATCGGGTACATCGCGCTCTTGCCGTCGAGGAAGGCCTGCTCGGTCGCCGCGTAGTCGCGCGAAACGCTGGTCTTGTCGACGTACCCCTTGCCGGCGAGGTCGGCCAGCTTGGCGAACGCTTTCCGGAACGCCGGGTCGGTGAACTTCACCTTGTCCTGGCGGCGCTGGGTGAGCCAGTCCGGCGTCGTGTTGTAGACCTCGGTGCCGACCAGTCCGGAAAGGATCATCGACGACGGGAAGCCGTCCTTGCCGCCGCCGATGGTGAACGGCGCGTACCCCTTGTCCTTCAGCTTGCCGGCGTCGGTGACGAGCTCGTCCCACGTCTTCGGGGTCGCGGGGATGCCCGCGTCGGCGAACATCTTCTTGTTGTAGTAGACCGGCGGGATGGTCTGGGTGTTGGCCGGCAGCTGGTAGTACTTGCCGTTGACGGGGTTGGCCTCGGGGAACTGGAAGTCCTTGAGCTCGTCCGGCGTCCAGGCGTAGAGGTTGCCGGCTTCGGCGAAGCCCGCCGAGTCGACGGCGATCATCACGTCCGGGAACTGGCCGGACTGCAGCAGCTGCTTCGCGTACGACGTCCGGCCGTCGGCGGTCGGGGCGACGAGCTTCTTGACCTTGGTGCCCGGGTTCTTGTCGGTGACGCGCTTGATGGCGGCGTCCCAGTAGGCCGGGGTGAGGTTCGGGGTTTCGAACGTCAGGAAGGTGATCTCCGCGCCGTCGCCGCTGCCGGCGCCGGCGCCCACCGAGCACCCGCTCACCGCCAGGAGCACGACCGCTCCCAGCGCCAGGGACCTTCTCATCGTTCCTCCCGAACTCCACCCACCATATGTGATGTATGACGCATTTGATCGGACGTCTGATCGGGTGTCAAGCGTCGAATCCCGTCGAACTCCGGCGAGAGGCGTCGAGAGATCAGATCTTTCGCTGCAACCGGCGGAGAACGCTGGAGAAATCGCCGGTCGGCAAGCCGAGGGGCAGCCCGTGGGCGAGCAGCACCGCGCCGCTGTGCGTGGTCCCCGAGTCCGGATCGAGGTACCGGTGAGCGGGATCGAGGCCCTCGAGCCGCAACGGCCGCTCCGGCGCGTTGAAGTGCGCGGCCTGCCGATAGGCGAAGACGACCGCGCGGTCACCGAGGACGTACTGGAGCGCGGCCACTCCGTCGCCGGACGGCGGCCGCAGCCGGAACAGCGAGCCGTGCTGCACCACCGGCCGGATGTCCCGGTACAGCGCGATCATCTCGCGGGCGAGTGCGAGGTCCGCCTCGGGCCAGCCGACGACGTCACCGCCGAGGCCGAGCACCCCGGCCATCGCGACGTGGAAGCGGAACCGCAGTGGCGCCGACCGGCCCGTGACGAAGTTGGGGTTGTCGGTCACCCAGGCCGACATCGCCCGCGTCGGGTAGAGCTGGCCGTACCCGTGCTGGATCCGCAGCCGGTCGAGTGCGTCGGTGTTGTCCGACGTCCAGACCTGGTCGACGCGGGCGAGCACCCCGAGGTCGATCCGGCCGCCACCGCCCGCGCACGCCTCGATCCGCAGCCCGGGGTGGTCCGCGCGCAGCCGGTCCATGAGCGTGTACACCGCTTCGGTGTGCTCGGTCCACAGGCGATCGGGGTCCGCGTCGGCCGGCCAGCCCGCCTCGCTGAACGGGCGGTTCATGTCCCACTTGAGGAAGTCGGCCCCGTGCTCGCCGACGAGCCGGTCGAGCCAGTCGTGCGCCCACGCCGCGACGTCGGCGCGCGCGAAGTTGAGCACGAGCTGGTTGCGCAGCGGCGAGCGGCGCCGGTGCGGGTGGTGCAGCACCCAGTCCGGGTGCGCGCGGTAGAGGTCGCTGTCGGGGTTGACCATTTCGGGCTCGACCCAGATGCCGAACTGCATGCCGAGCCCGTGCACGGCGTCGACCAGCGGTTTCAGCCCGTCGGGGAAGCGCTCGCGGTTGACGTGCCAGTCGCCGAGCCCCGCGTGGTCGCCGGTGCGCGCCCCGAACCAGCCGTCGTCCATGACGAACAGCTCGACGCCGAGGGCGGCGGCTCGCTCGGCGAGCGCGCGCTGGCCGGCCTCGCTGACGTCGAACCCCGTGGCCTCCCAGGAGTTGTAGAGCACCGGACGCAGTTCGTCCGGGTGGGGCAGGACGTGGTGCAGGACGTAGGCGTGCCACGCGCGGCTCGCGGCGCCGAAACCGCCGCGCGTGTACAGGCCCGCGGCGACCGGGGTGGTCAGCGGCCGCCCCGGTCCGACCCGGTGGACTACGCCGTCCTGCCCGAACCCGCCGCTGACTGTCAGCCGCCCGGTCGACGAGCGGGTGGTGGTCAGCCGCCACGACCCGCTCCACGCCAGCGCGACGCCGTGGACCTCGCCGTGGCGCTCGGTCGCGGTGCCGTCGTCGACCATGACCCAGGGATTCGCGTGGTGGCCGGTGATGCCGCGCCGGCTGGCGAAGACGGTTTCGCCGTGCGGCACGGTTTCCCGGTGCAGCTGGGTCTCCGCGGCCCAGCGGCCGGTGACGTGGCTGAGACGGTAGTCGTCGGACAGCGGCAGCGCCCAGGTCGCCGAGTCGGCCCGGACGACCTCGACCTCGGTGTCCGCCGTCAGCTCGGTCCAGCGTTCGACGACGTCGCCGCGCAGCCGGTAGTGGAGGGTGACCCGCAGCGGGTAGTGCCGGTCGGTGAACCGGACGCTCAGGTGGCCGCGCGCGATCTCGTGGCCCTCGTACCGCCATTCGAAGGCCCGGGCGCCGTCGGCGAACCGAACCTGCAGTGCCGGTGTCCAGTACCGGGTGCCCCCGTCGGCGGCGAGCTCGTCGAGTCCCTCGTTCGGGTCGTTGAAGCCGTCCCACCGGGGAAGCGTTTTCCCGGCGACCTCGGGCACGTCGCCGTCGGGCAGCAGCGGACCCCAGTACACGTGGGTCGGGACGTCGTCTTCGTCGAGCTGCAACGCATACGTGCTCGACTCCCCGGTGAGCACCCAGGTGCGGTGGTCCTCGAGGTAGCGGATCCCGGCCATGCGGGACATCCTGCTGCGGCGGCGCCGGACCGCCAAGAGATGTCCCGCTGACCGGTCAGGGACGGTCGGTGAGGTACCCGCCCATGGTCTTGAAGTAGTCGTGCGCGGCCAGCTCGGCGCCGTCCGCGGTCCGGACCCGCTCGACGCGCAGGCCGGGGGACCGGCCGCGGCGGGCGTCCGGGCCGGCGACGATCACGACGCCGTCACCCTCCTTGATGAAGATGCGGCCCGGTGTGCCGCCGTAGTGGCCTTCGGACACCGACGCCTCGAGGATGCGCAGCTCCTCGCCGCGGTGGTAGGCGAACGCGTTCGGGTACGGGTCGGACAGCGCGCGCACGAACCGTTCGATCTCGGCGGGCGGCGCCGTCCAGTCGATGAGGCTGTCGCGTTTGGCGCGCTTGTGGAAGAAGCTCGCCTTGGTCCGGTCCTGCGGCACGGGCGTGTAGCCGGTCTCGATGAGCTGGATGGCCTCGGCCGTGATCGGCGCGATCAGGTCGACCGTGCGGTGGAAGAGGTCGGTCGTGGTGTCGGCCGGCCCGACCGGGATCGCACGCTGCAGCACGATGTCGCCGGCGTCGAGCTCGCCGTCCATCATGTGGGCGGTGACGCCGACCTCGGGCTCGCCGTTGATCATCGCCCAGATCAGCGGGGAGAACCCCGCGTAGGACGGCAGCAGCGAGTCGTGGATGTTGAGGGTGCCGTGGCGCGGCAGCTCGAAGATCTCCGGCGGCAGCCAGGTGCGCCAGTTGTTCGCCACGATCAGGTCGAGCTCGGCCGCCTTCAGCTCGGCCAGCAGCTCGGCGTCGTCCGGGCGGGTGCGCAGCAGGACGCGGATGCCGTGGGCCTCGGCGAGGTCGGCGACCGAGTCGGCCCAGATCCGCTCGTAGGCGTGGTCGCTCTTCGGGTGCGTGATCACGAGGGCGACCTCGTGACCGGCGTCGATGAGCGCCTGCAGGGTCCGGTGCCCCCAGGTCTGGTAGCCGAACATCGCCACGCGCATGCGAGAGTGCCCTTTCGTGATCGGGGACGAACATCACCACGAACGTACTAGGCGAGGCTCGCCTAAGTTAGGTTAGGGTTCCCTGAACGGTACCGGAACGCGCTAGGGAGCAACATGACTGCAGAGGCCGGCGAACAGGTCCCGATCTACGACGTCGTCGGGGTGGGGTTCGGGCCGTCGAACCTCGCACTCGCGATCGCGCTCGCCGAGCACAACGCCGGTTCGGACCGGCCGGTGACCGCGCACTTCCTGGAGCGGCAACCCCGGTTCGGCTGGCACCGCGGGATGTTGATCACCACTGCGACGATGCAGGTGTCGTTCCTCAAGGACCTCGTCACCATGCGCAACCCGACCAGCGAGTTCAGCTTCCTCAACTACCTGCACTCGGTCGGGCGGCTGGTCGACTTCATCAACCACAAGAACCTCTTCCCGCTGCGGGTCGAGTTCCACGACTACTTCGAGTGGGCCGCGGCGAAGGTCGACGACGTCGTCTCCTACGGCACCGAGGTCGTCTCCGTGACGCCGGTGTACGACGGCGGGGAGGTCGTGTACTTCGACGTCGAGGCCTCCGACGGCTCGTCGCTGCGGGCCCGGAACCTCGTGATGGGCACCGGCCTGCGGCCGCAGCTGCCCGAGGGCGTCACCGCGGGCGCGCGGGTCTGGCACAACAGCGAGCTGCTGTTCCGCGTCGAGGGGATGCGCGGCACCGACCCGCGCCGGTTCGTCGTGGTCGGCGCCGGCCAGAGCGCGGCGGAGGTCGCGGCGCTGCTGCACGACGAGTTCCCGCACGCCGAGGTGTGCGCGGTCTTCGCGCGCTACGGCTACAGCCCGGCCGACGACAGCTCGTTCGCCAACCGGATCTTCGACCCGGAGGCCGTCGACCAGTTCTACGCCGCGGACGAGCCGGTGAAGGACCGCTTGATGCGCTACCACGGCGCGACCAACTACTCGGCCGTCGACGTCGACCTGATCGACGAGCTCTACCGCCGCGTGTACCGCGAGAAGGTGCTGGGGGTGGAGCGGCTGCGGCTGTTCAACGTCTCCCGCCCGGTCGAGGTGACCGACACCGGGACCGCGGTGACGGCGACGGTCGAGTCCCTGACGACGGGCGAGCGCACGGCGCTGGAGGCCGACGCGGTCGTCTACGCGACCGGCTACCGCCCCGCGGACCCGACGCCGCTGCTCGGCGAGCTCGGCCCCCGCTGCGCGCGCGACGAGTCGGGCCGCCTGCGCGTCGAGCGGGACTACCGGCTGACGACGGAACCGGCTCTGGCCGGCGGGATCTACCTGCAGGGCGGCACGGAGCACACGCACGGCATCACGTCGTCACTGCTGTCGAACACCGCGGTGCGGGTGGGGGAGATCCTGCAGTCCATTGTGGACCGCCGGGTGGTGCGCGCGCCCGAAGGGGAGTACGCGGTCAGCGCCCGCTGACGTCGAAGCGCCCCAAGGCGGCCTTGGTTGCGTTCAACGCACCGAAGGCCGCCTTGGGTGCGTTGAACGCACCGAAGGCCACATTGGGGCGCTTCAGGTCTGGGCCGGCGCCGGGTGGTGACGGCTGACCGGGATAACCATCGGCGTCCCGCTGATCGGGTCCGGGGTCACCTGGCAGCGGATGTCGAAGACCTCTTCCACCAGCTCCTCGGTGATTACCTCGACCGGCTTGCCCGAAGCCACGACACGGCCGGCCTTCATCGCGATCACGTGGTCGGCGTAGCGGCAGGCCTGCGGGAGGTCGTGCAGCACCATCACGACCGTGCGGCCCTCGGCGCGGTTGAGGTCGACGACCAGGTCGAGGACGTCGATCTGGTGCGCCAGGTCGAGGTAGGTCGTGGGCTCGTCCAGCAGGAGCACGGGGGTGCCCTGCGCGACCGCCATCGCGATCCACGCGCGCTGGCGCTGGCCGCCGGAAAGCTCGTCGACCGGGCGGTCGGCGAGGTCGGTCATCTCCGTCGCCTCCAGCGCCGCCTGCACCGCGCCTTCGTCGGACGTCGACCACTGCCGCCACCAGCTCTGGTGCGGGGCGCGGCCGCGGCCGACCAGGTCGGCGACCGTCATGCCTTCCGGCGCCACCGGGGACTGCGGGAGGATCCCGAGCCGCTGGGCGACCTGGCGCGTCGGCAGGTCGTGGATCGAGCGGCCGTCCAGGTACACCCCGCCCGACTTCGGCGTGAGCAGCCGGGCGATCGTGCGCAGCAGCGTCGACTTCCCGCACGCGTTGGCGCCGATGATCGCGGTGATCTCCCCCGGCGGGAGGTCGAGGTCGAGGCCGTCGATGACCACCCGGTCGTCGTAGGCGACCCGTAGCCCCTCGACGCGCAGCGAGGGTGCGTCCGATGTCATCTTCTCAGCCTCCGGAACCGGATCGGTTGGCCCTGGCCAGCAGCCAGAGCAGGAGCGGGGCGCCCAGCACGCCGGTGACGATGCCGACCGGCAGCGCGGACGCCGTGATCTCGCGCGCGAGGATGTCGCTGCCCAGCACCACGACCGCGCCGGTGAGCGCGGACGCCGTGATCGGCGGGGCGGCCAGGCGCGCGAGCCGTTGCGCGATCTGGGGCGCGGTCAGCGCGACGAACGAGATCGGGCCCGCCGACGCGGTCGCGAACGCGACCAGCCCGGCGCCCGCCAGCAGCAGGCCGAGCCGCACCGGCTGCACCGGCGTGCCGAGCCCGGCCGCTACCTCGTCGCCGAGCGACAGCGTGCTCATCCACCGCGAGAGCGCCAGCACCAGCGGAAGCAGCACGCACAGCGCGGCGAACAGCGGCACGACGTGTTCCCAGCCGCGGTTGGCGAGGTTGCCGACCATCCACCCGATCGACGCCTGCGCCTCGGTGATCTGGGCCTTGCTGAGCAGGTAGTCGGTCAGGCTGGTGCACATCGCGAAGATGCCGATGCCCACCAGCAGGATCCGGTAGCCGGTGGTCCCGCGCCGCCATGCGAGCGCGTACACCAGCAGCGCGGTGACCAGGCCGCCGAGGAGACCGAGCGTCGTCGTGCCGAGGCCGCCGCCGAAGCCGAACGAGATCCCGGCGACCACGGCGGTGGCCGCACCCGCGTTGATGCCGATCATGTCCGGGCTGGCCAGCGGGTTGCGGGTGATCGTCTGGAACACCGCGCCGGACGCGCCGAACGCGATCCCGGCCAGCAGCCCGGTGAGCGCCCGGGGCAGCCGCAGCTCCTGGACGATGTAGCCGTTCCCGCTGTCGCTGCCGCCGAAGAGGCCCGAAAGGACGTCGGACACGCTCATCGGGACGTCGCCGATCGTCATGCCGACGCAGAACAGGACGAACGTCAGCACCGCGAGGACGAGGCAGACGATCAGCAGCCGCGGCCGGACGCGGGCCGACACCGGCGGTTTCGCGAGGCGGAAGGTGACCCGGTCGCGCCGCACGTGGAGCTGGGTCATCTCACGCCTCCGCGAGCTTGCGCCGGCGGACCAGGTAGATGAAGAACGGCGCGCCGAGGAACGCGACGATCACCCCGGCCCGGATCTCGCTGGGGCGCGCCAGGATCCGGCCGAGGATGTCGGCGGCCAGCAGCAGGCACGGCGCGAGCACCGCGGTGTAGGGCAGCAGCCAGCGGTGGTCCGGCCCGATGACGAACCGCACCGCGTGCGGGACGATCAGCCCGAGGAACACGATCGGCCCGGCGACGGCGACGGCCGCGCCGGTCAGCAGCGTGATCGCCAGCGCGCCGCGCAGCCGCAGCGGGCCGAGCTTCCGGCCGAGCGCGACGGCGACGTCGTCCCCGAGCGCGAGGCTGTTCAGCGCCGGGCCGCTCGCGATCGCCAGCACCACACCGACGACGAGGAACGGCAGGACCTGCAGCAGCGCGCCGCCGTCCACCCCGGCGAGCGAGCCGGCCGACCAGAAGCGGTAGCGGTTGAGCGCCACCGGGTCCGACAGCACCATCGCGCTGGTGAAAGAGGCGAGCAACGCCGTGACGGCGGCCCCGGCCAGCGCCAGCTTGACCGGGCTCGACCCGGCTCGTCCGCGGGTGCCCAGGAAGTAGACGACGGTGGTCGCGGCCAGCGCGCCGGCGAAGGCGAACCAGATGTAGCCGTAGGCGGAGCTGATGCCGAGCACGGTGATCGAGAACACGATGGCGAACGCGGCCCCGGCGCTGACGCCGAGCAGCCCGGGGTCGGCCAGCGGGTTGCGGGTCAGCGCCTGCATCACGCAGCCGGCGAGCCCGAGCCCGGCGCCCACGAGCACCGCGAGCAGCGTGCGCGGCAGGCGGACACTGTGGATGATCACGGCGTCCGCGGAGCCGTCGTTGTGCCACAGCACCTGCCAGACCGCGTCGAACGAGATCTCCTTCGACCCCAGCCAGACACTCAGCAGGCACAGGAAGACGAGCACGCCGAAGGCGGCCAGCAGACCGAGCGCGCGGCCCGTGTGTGGCGGGCGTCGCGTGAGAGCGATCCCTCCGGGGTCTGTTCGCACCGCACCTCCGACTGGTACTCATTTTAGGTAAGGCTAACCGATGGTACAGGAGTGCATCCTCACCATCTGTTTGTTAGGTTCACCTAAGTTCACGCCCCGTTCGGGGCGTCGCTAGCAGCAGGAGGCTGGTCTACCGGTGAGCAACGGTGACGCTGTGCAGCAGGTCGTGGACCTCGGTTTCTGGCGTGATCGCCTCGCGTCGGCGCCGAAGGAGCTGCCGCTGCCGGTCGACCGCCTGTACCCGGCCGAGCCCGTGCCGGCCCGGCTGACCTGGTCGCCCCCGGCGGTCGACGAGCTGACGTTGCTCGCGGCGTTCACGGTGCTGCTGTCCCGGTACGCGGGGACCTCGGACGTGGTCGTCGGTATCGGCGCGCTGGTGCCGTTGCGGGTCGACCTGGGGGGTGCGCCCGGGTTCGCCGAAGTGGTCGAGCGCGTGCGCGCGGCGCGTGAAGAAGCGTGGGCGCACCGGGTTCCGTTCGACGACCTCGTCACCGAGCTGCGGCCCGAGCCCGGTCGTGGCGGATCGATGCTCGTCAACGTCGGCTTCGGCGCCGAGACGGACCGGCCCCTCGACCTGAACCTGACCGCCGGCGGGGTGCACTACCGCGCCGACGTCCTCGACGAGTCCACTGTGGATCGCATGCTCGGCCATCTCGAGCACATCCTGGCCGCCGCACTGGAACGTCCACAGTGGCCGGTAGCGCGGCTGGACCTGGTGCCGGAGCCGGAGCTGCGCCGGATCCTCGAGGAGTGGAACGACACGGACCTCGACACGCCGCTGTCGACGCTGCCGGAGCTGTTCGCGGCCCGGGTCCGCGAGACGCCGGACGCCGTGGCGCTCGTCTTCGAAGACGAAGAGCTGACCTACGCCGAACTCGACGCGCGCGCGAACCGGCTCGCCCACGTCCTGATCGCCCGCGGTGCCGGGCCGGAGCGGGTGGTCGCGCTCGCCGTGCCGCGCTCGGTCGAGATGATCGTGGCCGAGCTGGCGGTGCTCAAGGCCGGCGCCGCGTACCTGCCGCTGGACCAGGACTACCCGGCCGAGCGGATCGCCTTCATGGTGTCCGACGCCCGCCCGGTGTGCGTGGTGACCACGAGCGAGCTGGCCGACCGCTTCGACGGCGACGTCCTGCTCCTGGACGAGATCGGTCTCGACGACGCGCCGTCGACGGATCCCGAAGCGGAGATCGTGCCCGCCAACGCGGCCTACGTGATCTACACGTCCGGCTCGACCGGGCGGCCCAAGGGTGTGGTGGTGTCCCACGCGGGGGTCGCGAAGCTGGTCGCCACCCAGACTGAGCGCTTCGGCATCGGCCCGCACAGCCGGGTGCTGCAGTTCGCGTCGCCGAGCTTCGACGTCGCCTTCTGGGACCTTTGCCTCGGTTTGCTCTCGGGCGGCCGCTTGGTCGTCGTCCCCGCCGAGCGGCGGGTGCCCGGCCCCGAGCTGGCCGAGTACGCCCACGCCCAGGGTGTCGACTTCATGATCCTTCCGCCGGCGCTGCTCGCCGAGTTCCCCGAGGACTGCGACCTGCCGCGGGACAGTGTCCTGCTGGCCGGGACCGAACGCGTCTCGCCGGAGCTGGTGCGGCGCTGGGCGCCGGGGCGGCGGATGTTCAACGCCTACGGCCCGACCGAGGCCACGACCAACTCGACGCTCGGCCTCTGCGACCCCGACGTGACGCCGGGCTCGGCGGTGCCGATCGGCGTTCCGGACCCCGGCACCCGCGCGTACGTCCTCGACGCCTTCCTCGCGCCGGTGCCCGTCGGCGTGGTGGGGGAGCTGTACCTCGCCGGATCCGGGCTGGCCCGGGGATATCTCGGCCGCGCCGCGCTGACGTCGGAGCGGTTCGTGGCCGACCCGTTCGGCTCCGGCGGCCGGCTCTACCGCACGGGCGACCTGGTGAAGTGGCTGCCGGACGGCCGGCTCGTGTTCCTCGGCCGGGCCGACGACCAGGTCAAGATCCGCGGGTACCGGATCGAGCTGGGCGAGGTCGAGTCGGTGCTGGCCGAACACCCGCGGGTCGGCCAGTCGGTCGTCGTCGCGCGGGACGGGCAGCTCGTCGCCTACGCCGTGCCGGTGCCCGACCGCGACCCGGCCGCCGAGCAGGGCCACGTCGAGGAATGGCACGCCGTCCACGAGGAGATGCTCGCCGGGTCGACCGGGATCGAGGAGAACTTCGCCGGCTGGAACTCCAGCTACGACGGCTCGGACATCCCCCTCGAGGAGATGCGGGAGTGGCACACGGCGACGATCGAGCGCATCCGGTCGCTGCGGCCGAAGCGCGTCCTCGAGATCGGCGTCGGCAGTGGCCTGATCCTCTCGCGGATCGCGCCGGACGCCGAAACGTACTGGGGTGTCGATTTTTCCGAGAGCGCGGTCGAGAACGTCCGGCGTGAGGTCGCCGCGATCCCGGAGCTGGCCGGCAAGGTGCACCTCGCCGCCCGCCCGGCCCACGACCTGGGCGAGCTGCCGGCCGAGCCGTTCGACACGGTGATCGTCAACTCCGTCGCGCAGTACTTCCCGAGCGCGGACTACCTCGCCGAGGTCGTCCGGACCGCCGCCGGGCTGCTCGCCCCGGGCGGGACGATCTTCCTCGGGGACATCCGCAACCTCCGCTCGCTGCGCGCGTTCCGCACGGCCGTCGAGCTGCGGCACGGGCGGGGTGACGTCGCCGCCGTCGACCAGGCGATCGCCCGCGAGGGCGAGCTGGTGCTCGACCCGGACTTCTTCCCGGCACTGGCCCGCGGCCTGGCCGGCTTCGACGACGTCGACCTGTGGGTGAAGCGCGGCGAGGCGCACAACGAGCTGACCCGCCACCGCTACGACGTCGTGCTGCGCAAGGCGCCGAAGCGCCCCGCGGCCGAGGAGCAGGTGGTCGCGTTCGGTGATCTCGGGGCGGTGGAACGGTTCCTGGCCGCCGAGGCGCCGGAGCGGCTGCGGGTCACCGGGGTGCCGGACGCGCGGCTGGCCGGGGAGCTGGCCGCCGTGCGCGCCCTCGACACCAGCGACCTGTCCGCGGCGCTCGAGGCCTTGGACCGCCGGGACGGCGTCGACCCGGAGGACCTGCACCGGCTCGGCGACCGGGCCGGGTACCGGGTCGCGGTGACCTGGGCGGCCGCGGCCGGTGAGCTGGAAGCCGTCTACACCCGAGGCGACGAGGGGCCCGCCGCCTACCGGCCGACGCGCGGCCAGGGGGCCAACCCCGCGTCGTACGCCAACAACCCGGCCGCCCGCCGGGAGACCGGCGCGCTCGTGGCGGCCCTGCGCGCCCACGTGCGCGACCGGCTGCCGCTGTACATGGTGCCCTCGGCGTTCGTGGTGCTGGACAAGCTGCCCGTGCTCGCCTCGGGCAAGCTCGACCGCAAGGCCCTGCCCAGCCCGGAACGGTTCGGCGCCGGCCCGGGCCGCGCGCCCCGCAACCCCGTCGAACAGCTGCTGTGCGAGATGTTCGCCGACGTCCTCGGGGTGCCGCAGGCCGGGCCGGACGACGACTTCTTCGCCCTCGGCGGGCACTCGCTGCTCGCGACCCGGCTGATCCAGCGCATCCGCGCGGCGGTCGGCGCCGAGGTGCCGGTGCGCGCGGTGTTCGACGCCCCGACCCCGGCCGCGCTCGCCGACCTGCTGGCCGGCGCCGTCACCGGGACCGAGCGGCACCCGCTCACCCGCGTCACCGAACGGCCCGAGCGGCTGCCGCTGTCGTTCGCGCAGCGGCGGCTGTGGTTCCTGCACGGGCTGGAAGGCGGGTCGGCGACCTACAACGTCCCGCTCGTCATGCGGCTGGCCGGTGAGCTGGATGTCGAGGCGCTGCGGTCCGCGTTGAACGACGTCCTCGGGCGGCACGAGGCCCTGCGGACGGTGTTCCCGACCTTTGACGGCGTGCCCTACCAGGAGATACTCCCCGAAGCCGAAGTGGAGCTGAGCGTCCGCCCGGTGTCCGATGTGGACTCCGAAGTGGACAGCCTGGTTCGTGGCGTGTTCGACCTCGGCGCCGGCGTCCCGGTGCGGGCCGCGTTGCTGACCGTCGACGCGCGACGGCACGTTCTGGTCCTCGTCGTGCACCACATCGCCGCGGACGGCTGGTCCCTCGCTCCGCTCTGGCACGACATCGCCACGGCCTACCGCGCCCGGCTGCGCGGGGGAGCTCCCGAGTGGACACCGCTGCCCGTCCAGTACGCGGATTACACGCTGTGGCAACGGGAACTGCTCGACGCCGAAGAGGCCACGCAGCTCGACTACTGGCGCACGGCCCTCGACGGCCTGCCCGAACGCATCCCGCTCCCGCTCGACCGGCCGCACCCGGCGGTGTCGGCCTACCGCGGCGAGTTCTTCACTTTCGCCTGGGACGCCGGCCTGCAGGCCGGGCTGACGGACCTCGCGCGGGCGTGCGGCGCGAGCCCGTTCATGGTCGTGCACGCGGGCTTGACCGCGCTGCTGTCCCGGCTCGGCGGCGGCACCGACATCCCGATCGGCACGCCGATCGCGGGCCGGACCGACCCGGCCCTGGACGACCTCGTCGGGTTCTTCGTCAACACCCTCGTGCTGCGCGTCGACGCCGGGGGCGACCCGTCGTTCCGCGACCTCGTGGCGCGGGTGCGGGACCGCAGCCTCGATGCGTATGCCCACCAGGACGTCCCGTTCGAGCGGCTCGTCGAAGCGCTGAACCCGGCGCGGTCGCTGGCGCACCACCCGCTGTTCCAGACCATGCTCGCGTGGCAGAACACCCCCGGCGCGGGTGTCGAGCTGCCCGGGCTGACCGTCACCGAGTGGCCCGTCGGCACCGGCACGGCCAAGTTCGACCTCTGGTTCTCCTTCACCGAGCGCGCCGACGGCATCCACGGCCAGGCCGAGTTCAACGCCGAGGTGTTCGACAGCGCGACGGTGACCGGCCTGCTCGACCGCCTCGAAGTCCTGCTGCGCCAAGTCGTCTCCGCGCCGGACCGCCGCCTCGGTGGCCTCGACGTCCTCACCCCGGCCGAACGCGACGCCCTGCCCGCGATCTGGTCGGGGACCGTCGAGGACGTCCCCGCGGTCACCGTGCCCGAGCTGTTCGCCGCCCAGGTCGCGCGCACCCCGGACGCCACGGCGCTCATCTTCGAAGACGAAGAGCTGACCTACGCCGAGCTGGACGCCGTCTCGAACCGCCTCGCCCGCGTCCTCGCGGAGCGGGGCGCCGGGCCCGAGCGCGTCGTCGCCCTGGCACTGCCGCGCTCGACACACCTGGTCACGGCCATCCTCGCGGTGCTCAAGACCGGTGCGGCCTACCTGCCGGTCGATCCCGGCTACCCGGCCGACCGCATCGCGTTCATGCTCGAAGACGCCGCCCCGGCGCTGGTCCTGGCCGACGACCTGCCCCTGCTCGACGGAGTTTCGGACGCGCCCCTCGACGTCGTCCTCCGGCCGGAAAACCCCGCGTACGTCATCTACACGTCGGGGTCGACGGGCCGCCCCAAGGGTGTTGTCGTGCCGCACGCGGGCATCGTCAACCGCCTGCTCTGGATGCAGGCCGAGTACGGCCTGACCGCCGGCGACCGCGTACTGCAGAAGACGCCGTCCAGCTTCGACGTCTCCGTCTGGGAGTTCCTCTGGCCGCTGATCACCGGCGCCACCGAGGTCGTCGCCCGGCCGGACGGCCACAAGGATCCCGCCTACCTCGCCCGGCTGATCCGCGACCGGGGGGTCACGACCGTCCACTTCGTCCCGTCGATGCTGCAGGTGTTCCTGCAGGAGCCGGCCGCGGAGGAATGCACGAGCCTGCGCCGGGTCTTGTGCAGCGGCGAAGCCCTGCCCGCCGACGCGGTCGTCCAGTTCGGGCAGGTCCTGGACGCCGAGCTGCACAACCTCTACGGCCCCACGGAAGCCTCGGTCGACGTCACCTCCTGGCGGACGTCCACCGAGGACACGACCGTCCCGATCGGACGTCCGGTGTGGAACACCCGGACCTACGTCCTCGACGCTGCCCTGCGCCCGGTCCCGCCCGGCACCGCCGGTGAGCTGTACCTCGGCGGTGTCCAGCTGGCCCGGGGTTACCTCGGCCGCCCCGGGCTGAGCGCCGAACGGTTCGTCGCTTCGCCGTTCGAACCGGGGGAGCGGATGTACCGCACCGGCGACCTCGCCCGGTTCCGCGCCGACGGTGTCCTCGAGTTCCTCGGCCGCGGCGACGAGCAGATCAAGATCCGCGGCTTCCGCGTCGAGCCCGGCGAGATCGCCGCGACCCTCGCCGCGCACGACGACGTCGCCCACGCTGTCGTCGTGGCTCGCGAGGACCGGCCCGGCGACGTCCGCCTCGTCGGGTACGTCGTGCCCGCCGAACTGTCCTCGGTGGACGAGACCGAGCAGGTCGGTGAGTGGCGCGAACTCTACGACTCGATGTACGCGGGCGCCGCCGACGAGTTCGAAGGCTGGAACTCCAGCTACACCGGCGAACCGATCCCGTGGGAAGAGATGCGGGAATGGCGGGACGCCATCGTCACGCGGATCCGGTCGCTGCAGCCGAAGCGGGTGCTGGAGCTCGGCGTCGGCACCGGCCTGCTGCTGACCGAGCTGGCCCCGGACTGCGAGTCCTACTGGGGCACCGACTTCTCCGCCGAGGTCATCGCGTCGCTGGGCCGCCGGGTCGAGGCCGACCCCGCACTCGCCGATCGTGTCGAACTGCGGACCGGCGACGCCGCCGACGTCAGCGGCTTGCCGACCGGGTTCTTCGACACGATCGTGCTCAACTCCGTCGTCCAGTACTTCCCGAGTGGGACGTACTTGCTGGAGGTGCTGCGCAAGGCCCTCGACCTGCTCGCGCCGGGTGGGTCGCTGTTCGTCGGCGACGTCCGCGACCTGCGCCAGGTCCGCGCCTTCCACACGGCGGTGGCCGAAGCGCGCGGGGGCGACGTCCAACAGAACCTCCTGCGGGAGAAGGAACTCCTCGTCGCGCCCGAGTTCTTCGCCGGGCTCGACGGGGTCACCGCGGACATCCGGGTCAAGCGCGGCCGGGCGGTGAACGAGCTGACCCAGTATCGCTACGACGTGGTCCTGCGCCCCGGCTCGGCCGCGGCGCCCGAGGTCCCCGTGCTCGTGTGGGGCACCGATCTGTCCTCAGTGGAAGAAGTGGCCGGTCCGAGCCGGATCGAACGCGTTCCGAACGGCCGCACCACGCCGGGCGGCGTGAACCCCGAAGACTGGTACGCGTTCGGTGACGCGCACGGCTACCGCACGGTCGTCACCTGGTCCGCGACCGGCGACGGCTCGGTGGACGTGCTCCTCACAACCGGCGACACCGCGGGCGCGTTCCGGCCGGGGATCGGCCCACTGCTGTCCTACACCGGCAACCCCGGCCGCTTCCGCCGGATCAGCACGCTGACCGCGGACCTGCGGGCCCGGGCCGCCGAGCGGCTGCCGGAGCACATGGTCCCCTCGGCGATCGTCGTGCTCGACGCGCTCCCGGTGACCGCCAACGGCAAGCTCGACCGCCGCGCCCTGCCCTCGCCGGACCCGGTCGCGCCGACGTCCGACCGCGAACCGCGCACCCCGGTCGAACGGCAGTTGTGCGAGCTGTTCGCCGAGGTCCTCGGCCTGCCGCGGGTCGGCCCGGACGACAGCTTCTTCGCCCTCGGCGGGCACTCCCTGCTGGCCACCCGGCTGATCGCCCGGATCCGCACGACGCTGGACGCCGAGCTCGAGGTCCGGTCGGTGTTCGAGACGCCGACCGCCGCCGGCCTCGCGGGGCTGCTGGCCACCGGGAGCGGGACCGCACGTCCGCCGCTGGTCCCGGTGGCCCGGCCGGCGCTGGTGCCGCTGTCCGGCGCGCAGCAGCGGCTGTGGTTCCTGCACCACCTGGAAGGCCCGTCCGCCACCTACAACGTCCCGCTGATCATGCGCCTCGAAGGTGAAGTCGACGTCGAGGCGCTGCGCACCGCACTGTCCGATGTGGTCGCCCGCCACGAAGCGCTGCGGACGCGGTTCCCGCAGCACGAAGGCGTTCCGTACCAGGACATCCTCCCGGCCGGAGAGGTCGACCTGCCGGTACGGGAAGTCACCGGTCTCGACACGGCGCTGACCGGACTGGTCCGCGGCTCGTTCGACCTCGAACAGCAGGCGCCGATGCGCGTGGAGCTGCTGCGCCTGGGCGAGCGCGAGCACGTGCTGGCCCTGGTGTTCCACCACATCGCCTCCGACGGCTGGTCGATGGCCCCGCTCTGGCGCGACATCGCCACGGCCTACGCCGCCCGACAACGCGGCGAGCATCCACAGTGGACGCCGTTGCCGGTGCAGTACGCGGACTACACGCTGTGGCAACGGGACCTGCTCGGCAGCGAGGACGACCCGGACAGCGTGCTGAGCGCCCAGCTCGACTACTGGCGCGACACGCTGGACGGCCTGCCCGACCGGATCGAGCTGCCGCTGGACCGGCCGCACCCGGCGACCGCGACCTTCCGCGGTGAGCTGCACACCTTCACCTGGGACGCCGAGCTGCACGCCCGGCTCACCGAGCTGGCGCGGGAGTCCGGCGCGAGTGTGTTCATGGTGGTGCACGCGGCCCTCGCCGCGCTGCTCACCCGCCTCGGCGCGGGCACCGACGTCCCGATCGGCTCGCCCATCGCGGGCCGCACCGACCAGGCGCTCGACGACCTCGTCGGGTTCTTCGTCAACACCCTCGTGCTGCGCGTCGACACCGCGGGCGAGCCGTCCTTCCGGGACCTGGTGGCGCGGGTCCGCGAGCGCAACCTCGACGCCTACGCCCACCAGGACGTGCCGTTCGAGCGGCTCGTCGAGCTGCTCAACCCCGCGCGGTCGCTCTCGTACCACCCGCTGTTCCAGGTGATGATCGCCGGGCAGAACAACACCCGCGCGGAGGTGACGCTGCCCGGGCTGACCGTCACCGAGATCCAAGTGACCACCGGGACGTCGAAGTTCGACCTGTCGATCTCGCTGACCGAACGCGAAGCCGGGATCGCGGGGGTGCTGGAGTTCAACACCGACGTCTTCGACGACGTGAGCGCCGACGCGATCCTGCGCCGCCTCGAAGTCCTGCTGCGCGCGGCGCTGGCCGCGCCGGACCGCCCGGTCGCGGCCTTGGACCTGCTGGCCGGGGACGAGCGGGAACAGGTCCTGACCCGGTGGGCCGGGTCGCTCGAGCCGGCGGGCGCCGAGACGTTCCCCGGCCTGTTCGCGCGCCGGGTGGCCGAGGCCCCGGACGCGGTTGCCCTGGTCTTCGAGGACGTCGAACTCACCTACGCCGAGCTCGACGCGCGGGCGAACCAGCTGGCGAACCTGCTGCTCGAGCGGGGCGCCGGACCCGAGCGCGTGGTCGCGCTCGCCGTGCCGCGGTCGGTCGAGATGGTCGTCGCGGAGCTGGCCGTGCTCAAGGCCGGCGCCGCGTACCTCCCGATCGACGTCGACTACCCCGGCGACCGGATCACCTTCATGGTCGAGGACGCCGGACCGGTCTGCGTCGTGACGACGCGCGAGATCGACGCGAAGCTGCCCGCGGGAGTGCCCCGGGTGCTGCTGGACGACCCGGCGCTCGCGGGAATGTCCACTGAGGACCCCGTAGTGGCCGTGAAGCCCGAGAACGCGGCGTACGTGATTTATACGTCCGGTTCTTCCGGCCGGCCGAAGGGTGTTGTCCTCCAGCACTCGGGGGTCGCGAAGCTGGTGGCCACGCAGAGCGAGCGGTTCGGGATCGGTCCGCACAGCCGGGTGCTGCAGTTCGCGTCGCCGAGCTTCGACGTGGCGTTCTGGGACCTGTGCCTCGGTTTGCTCTCGGGCGGCCGGCTGGTCGTCGTCCCGGCCGAGCGCCGGGTCGCCGGGCCCGCGCTGACCGAGTACGCGCACCGGCACGCGGTGGACTTCATGATCCTGCCGCCCGCGCTGCTCGACGCCATGCCCGCGGACTGCGACCTTCCGCGCGACAGCGTCCTGCTGGCCGGGACCGAGCGCGTGTCACCGGACCTGGTCCGCCGGTGGGCGCCGGGCCGCCGGATGTTCAACGCCTACGGCCCGACCGAGGCCACGACCAACTCGACCCTCGGCGAGAGCGACCCGGTCGAGCTCGCGGACGCGACGGTCGTCCCGATCGGCATCCCCGACCCCGGCACCCGGGCGTACGTGCTCGACGCCGGGCTGCGGCCGGTGCCGCCCGGAGTGGTGGCGGAGCTGTACCTCGCCGGGTCCGGGCTGGCCCGCGGTTACCTCGGCCGTCCCGGGCTGACGGCGGAGCGGTTCGTCGCGGACCCGTTCGGCTCCGGCGGGCGGCTCTACCGGACCGGTGACCTGGTGAAATGGCTGCCGGACGGCCGGCTGGTCTTCCTGGGCCGGGCCGACGACCAGGTCAAGATCCGCGGGTACCGGATCGAACCGGGTGAGATCGAGGCCGTGCTGACCGAGCACCCGGCCGTCGGGCAGTCGGTGGTGCTGGCGCAGGACGGGCGGCTCATCGCCTACGCCGTCCCGGCGGCCGGCCGCGACGAGGAAGCCGAGCTCGACCACGTCGGTGAATGGCGCGAGCTGCACGAGAACGTCTTCACCGACGCGGCGGCCCGCGGGCTGGAGGAGAACTTCACCGGTTGGAACTCCAGCTACGACGGCTCGGAGATCCCGCTCGAGGAGATGCGGGAGTGGCACGCGGCGACGATCGACCGCATCCGCGCGCTCAAGCCGAAGCGCGTCCTGGAGATCGGTGTCGGCTCGGGCCTGATCCTGTCCCGGATCGCGCCGGACGCCGAGGCGTACTGGGGTGTCGACCTGTCCGAGAAGGCGATCGCCAACCTCCGGCGGGAGCTCGCGACAACGCCCTTCGCGGACAAGGTCCACGTCGCGGCCCGCCCGGCGCACGACCTCGGGGACCTGCCCGACGAGCCGTTCGACACGGTGATCATCAACTCCGTCGCGCAGTACTTCCCGAGTGTCGACTACCTCGCCGAGGTCGTCCGCACAGTGACTGCCCACGTCCGGCCGGGCGGAGTGATCTTCCTCGGCGACATCCGGAACCTGCGTTCGTTGCGGGCGTTCCGCACGGCGACCGAGCTGCGCCACGGCCGCCGCGACGCGGCCGCGGTCGACCAGGCCATCGCGCGCGAGGGCGAGCTCGTGCTCGATCCGGACTTCTTCCCGGCTTTGGCCCGCGACCTGGACGGGTTCGGCGACGTCGACCTGTGGGTCAAGCGCGGCAGCGCCCACAACGAGCTGACCCGGCACCGCTACGACGTCGTCCTGCGGAAGGCCCCGAAGCCCGCGCCAGTCGAGGAGACCGTCGTCGCGTTCACCTCGGTCGACGAGCTCGAGCAGCTGCTGGCCGAGCGTCCGGCCCGTTTGCGCGTCACCGGGGTGCCGGACGCGCGGCTGTCCGGCGAGCTGGCCGCGGTCGCCGCGCTGGCCGCCGGCGATGCCGACGCGGCGCTGTCCGCTTTGGACGCCGAGCCGTCCGGAGTGGACTTCGAGCGGCTGCAGGATTGCGGGTACCGCGTCTACGCGGCACCCACGCACGAAGGTGCGCTCGAGGTCGTGTTCACCACCGGCGAGCCGACGCGGATCCATCGCGCGCGTCCGGTGCGGGCCGCGTTGGCGACCTTGGGCAACCACCCGGCCGGGCAGCGGGACACGAGCGCGCTGGTGTCCGCCCTGCGGGCGCACGTGCGGGACCGGCTTCCGCAGTACATGGTGCCCTCGGCGTTCGTCGTGCTGGACCGGCTGCCGCTGCTCGCCTCGGGAAAGCTCGACCGGCGGGCGCTGCCCAGCCCGGACCAGCAGGCGGTCACCGCCGGCCGGGCGCCGCGGACCCCGGTCGAAGAAGTCCTGTGCGGACTGTTCGCCGAAGTCCTCGACGCGTCGTCGATCGGTGTCGACGACGACTTCTTCGCCCTGGGCGGGCATTCCCTCATGGCGACGCGGCTGGTCGCTCGGGTGCGCGCGGTGTTCGGCGTCGAGCTGCAGGTGCGGTCGGTGTTCGAGACCCCGACGGTCGCCGGGCTCGCCGCGCTCCTGGCCACTTCGGACTCGACGGCCGCCCGGCCCGCCCTGGTCCGCGCCGAGCCGCGGCCGGACGTGCTGCCGCTGTCGTTCGCGCAGCAGCGGCTGTGGTTCCTGCACCGGCTCGAAGGCCCGTCGGCGACGTACAACATGCCGACCGCGGTCCGGCTGACCGGAGACCTAGACACCAAGGCCCTGCGCGTCGCGCTGTCCGATGTGGTCGAACGCCACGAGGCGTTGCGGACCGTCTTCCCGGAAATCGACGGCGAAGCCCGGCAGCGGGTCCTCGACGACGTCGAGATTCCGCTGAACATCCGTGAGGTCACCGAAGGGACGCTCGCGGACGCGGTGTCCGAAGTGGCCGGCACGGCGTTCGAGCTGGAGTCGGAAGTCCCGCTGCGCGCGGAGCTGCTCCGCCTGGGCCGCCGGGAGCACGTCCTGGTGCTGGTGTTCCACCACATCGCCTCCGACGGCTGGTCGACCGCGCCGCTGTGGCGGGACCTCGCGACGGCCTACACCGCCCGGCAGGCCGGCGACGCTCCCGAGTGGACTCCGCTGCCGGTGCAGTACGCGGACTACACGCTGTGGCAGCGTGACGTCCTCGGCGAGCCGGTGATCGAACCGCAGCTGGCCTACTGGCGCGAGGCGCTCGCTGACCTGCCGGAGCGGATCGAGCTGCCGACCGACCGGCCACACCCGGCCGAGGCGTCGTACGAGGGTGAGCAGTTCGCCTTCGGCTGGGACGCCGAGCTCCACAGTGGACTGGTCGAGCTGGCCCGTGCCTGCGGGGCCAGTGTGTTCATGGTCGTGCACGCCGGGCTCACCGCGGTGCTCACCCGCCTCGGCGCGGGCACCGACGTCCCGATCGGCACGTCCATCGCGGGCCGCACCGACCAGGCGCTCGACGACCTCGTCGGGTTCTTTGTCAACACCCTGGTCCTGCGCGTGGACACCGGCGGCGACCCGTCGTTCCGCGACCTCGTCGCGCGGGTGCGGAACCGCAGCCTCGACGCCTACGCCCACCAGGACGTCCCGTTCGAGCGGCTGGTGGAGGCGCTGAACCCGGCGCGGTCACTGGCGTACCACCCGCTGTTCCAGACGATGCTGGCCTGGCAGAACAACGCCGTCGCCGACCTTGCGCTGCCCGGCCTGACCGTCGCGGAGGAGCCGGTCCGCACCGGCACCGCCCGGGCCGACCTGGTGTTCTTCGTCGGCGAGCGGCCCGGCCACCAGGCGGGGATCCACGGCACCGCCGAGTACAACAGCGACGTCTTCGACCGCGCGAGCGTCGAGGCGATCCTCGGCCGGCTCCGGGCGCTGCTGCGGGCCGCCGTCGCCGACCCGGACACCCGGATCGGCGCGATCGACCTGCTCACCGGCGCCGAGCACGAGCAGCTCGCCGCCGACCCCGCGACGCCCCTGCCCGCGCAGACGCCCGCCGAGCTGTTCGCCGCACAGGTGGCCCGCACGCCGGAGGCCACGGCACTGGTCTTCGGCGGCGAACGCCTGACCTACGCCGAGCTGGACGCGCGCGCGACGGAACTGGCCCGGGCGCTGCTCGCGCGCGGTGCCGGGCCGGAGCGGGTGGTGGCGGTCGCGTTGCCGCGGTCGGCGCAGCTGGTCACCGCGCTCCTGGCAGTGCTCAAGACCGGCGCGGCGTACCTGCCGCTGGACCTGAACCACCCGGCCGAGCGGGTCGAGCTGATGCTGGCCGACGCCGATCCGCACCTGGTCATCGCCGAAGACGGCTTCGGCGACCGGCTGGTCCGGCCCGGATCCCGTGGTGAAGAACCGGCTTCCTGGCCGTCGATCAGCCCGGACAACCCGGCGTACGTGATCTTCACGTCCGGTTCCACCGGCCGCCCGAAGGCCGTCGCGGGCACCCAGCGCGCGCTGGCCAACCGGCTGCACTGGGGTCGTGCGGTCGCCGAAGGCGTGCGCGTCGCGAAGAGCGCGCTGACGTTCATCGACGGCTCGACCGAGCTGCTCGGCGGGCTCGTCGCGGGCGACCCGGTGGTTCTCGCCGACGACACGACGGCCACCGACCCGCACGCGCTCGCCGAGCTGGTGCGGGCCTCCGGTGCGCAGGTGCTGACCGTGGTGCCGAGCCTCCTCGACAGCTTCGCCGAGGACACGGCCGACGGTGCGTTCGACTCGGTGACGACGTGGATCACCAGTGGTGAGCCGCTTTCCGCGGCTCTCGCCGAGAAGGTCGGGCTGAAGTGGCCGTCGGCGAAGCTGGTCAACCTCTACGGCTGTTCGGAGGTCGCGGGGGACAGCCTGGCGCAGGTCTGCGGCCCGGTCGCGATCGGACGGCCGGTCGCGAACACCCGCGCGCACGTGCTCGACGCCGCGCTGCGGCCGGTGCCGCCGGGCGTCCGCGGGGAGCTGTACCTGGCCGGCGCCGGGCTCGCGCGGGGTTATCTCGGCCGGCCGGCGCTGACGGCGGAACGGTTCGTCGCCTCGCCTCATCAGCCGGGGGAGCGGATGTACCGCACCGGCGACCTGGTCCGCCGTCGCCCCGACGGCGCCTTGGAGTTCCTCGGCCGCGCGGACCAGCAGATCAAGATCCGCGGGTTCCGCGTCGAGCCGGGGGAGGTCGAAGCCGTGCTGACCGCCTCGGTGGCCCGCGCGGCGGTGATCGCCCGCGACGACCGCCTGATCGCCTATGTTGCACCGTCGGGCGACCCGGCCGCGCTGCGGGCGTCGCTGACCGCGCGGCTGCCGGAGCACCTGGTGCCGTCGGCGATCGTGGTGCTGCCGGAACTGCCGTTGAACGCCAACGGCAAGCTCGACCGCGCCGCCCTGCCCGACCCTGAGGTCCGGACTTCGGACCGGGTCGCGCGGACCCCGGCCGAGCAGGCGCTGTGCGAGCTGTTCGCCGACGTCCTGGGGGTGCCGCGGGTCGGCCCGGACGACGGGTTCTTCACCCTCGGCGGGCACTCCCTGCTGGCGACACGGCTGGTCAGCCGGATCCGCGCGCTGCTGGACGTCGAGGTCCCGATCCGCGCGGTGTTCGACGCGCCCACCCCGGCCCGCCTGGCCGAGCTGCTCGACCGGGGCCGTGAGAGCCGCCCCGCGCTGGTCCCGGCCGATCGGCCCGAGGTGCTGCCGCTGTCGTTCGCCCAGCAGCGCCTGTGGTTCCTCGACCGCCTCGACGGGCTGAGCGCGACCTACAACATCCCGTGGGCGTGGGAGCTGACCGGACCGGTCGACACCGACGCGCTGCGGGCGGCCCTCGTCGACGTCGTGGCCCGGCACGAGATCCTCCGGACGATCCTCGCCGAAGACCATGGCGCACCCCGTCAGGTGGTGCTGGACCCGGGCGACGAACGCGCGCGGCCGCTGCTGGTCACGGAACCGGCGGCCGACCTGGACGAGAGCGTCACCGCCGCGGCGTCGTACTGCTTCACCCTCGACGCCGAGATCCCGGTGCGGGCCACGCTCGTCTCGGCCGGTCCCGAGCGGCACGTGTTCGTGCTGCTGGTGCACCACATCGCGGGTGACGGCTGGTCGCTGCCGCCGCTGAAGCGCGACCTCGACACCGCGTACGCCGCGCGGCTGCGCGGTGAGCGTCCACAGCGGACGCCGTTGCCCGTGCAGTACGCCGACTACACGCTGTGGCAGCGGGAGATGTTCGGCCGCGCCGACGACCCGGACAGCCTCCTCGGCCGCCAGGCCGCGTTCTGGCGCGACACCCTGGCCGGGCTCCCGGACGAGCTCGCGCTGCCGGCGGACCGGCCGCGCCCGGCACGCTCGACCAACCGGGGCGGCGCGGTGCCGTTCACGGTGCCCGCCGAGATCCACCGGCGCCTGCGGGACCTGGCTCTCGGCAGCAACACCAGCACGTTCATGGTGCTGCAGGCGACGCTGGCGGCCCTGCTGACCCGGCTCGGCGCGGGCACCGACATCCCGCTCGGCACGCCGGTGGCCGGCCGCACCGACCACGCGCTGGAGGACCTCGCCGGGTTCTTCGTCAACACGCTGGTGCTGCGCACCGACACCGGCGGCGACCCGACGTTCCGGGAGCTGCTGGAGCGCGTCCGCGAGGCCGACCTCGCCGCGTACGCCCACCAGGACCTGCCGTTCGAGCACCTCGTCGAGCTGCTCAACCCGGCCCGGTCCCTGGCCCGGCACCCGCTGTTCCAGGTCATGCTCGCCGTCTACCACTCGGGTGCCGAGCAGGAGCGGCTGCTCGGCCTGGATGCGGCCTACCGGGACACCGGGCTCCGGCAGGCGAAGTTCGACCTGTCCTTCGACCTGGTCGAAACCCCCGAGGGCATCGAGGGTGACCTCGAGTTCAGCCTCGACCTCTTCGACGAGCCGACCGCGCGGACGCTCACCGAGCGGCTGGTGCGGCTGATGGCGGCCGTCGTCGCGGATCCCGACCGGCCGCTGAGCCGGATCGACGTCCTCGAGCCCGGGGAGCGGCGGCGGATCCTGCACGACTGGGGCGCCGGCGAGCCGCTGACCACCGCGGCGCCGACGGTGGTCGACCGGCTGGCCGCGCAGGTGGCGGCGACCCCGGGAGCGACCGCGGTGAGCGACGCTTCCGGCAGCGTCACCTTCGCGGAGTTCGCGGCGCGGACCGACCGCCTCGCGCGGTGGCTGGCCTCGCACGGCGCGGGTCCCGAGCAGGTCGTCGCGCTGGTGCTGACGCGGTCGGCGGCGGTCGTCGAGGCGATCTTCGGCGTGTTCAAGACGGGCGCGGCGTACCTGCCGGTGGATCCGGACCAGCCGGCGGAGCGGATCTCGGCGATCCTCGCCGACGCCGGTGCCGCGCTGGTGGTGACGAGCCGCGCCTTGGCCTCGCCGGTTCCCGGTGCGCTGTTCGTCGAGGACATTGTGGACAGTCACGCGACGCTGACTCCGCCGTCACCCGCGAACCCGGCGTACGTGCTTTACACGTCCGGCTCCACGGGCAAGCCCAAGGGGGTGGTCGTCCCGCATTCCGGGCTGGTGAACCTGTTCCACAGCCACCGCGAGACGCTCTACCGCCCAGCGGTGGCGGCCGCGGGCGGACGGCGGCTGCGGGTCGGGCACGCGTGGGCGTTCTTCTTCGACGCCTCCTGGCAGCCGCAGCTGTGGCTGCTCGACGGGCACGAGGTGCACGTCGTCAACGACGAAACCCGCCGCGATCCCGACCGGCTGGCCGCCGTGGTGCGCGACCGCGGGCTCGACTTCCTCGAGCTCACGCCGTCGCACTTCGCGCAGCTGGCCGCGTCCGGCATGGTCGACGACGGGAAGTGCGCACTGGGTGTGGTCGGTGTCGGCGGCGAAGCTGTTTCTCAATCGCTGTGGGAGGAACTGCGCGCGTTCCCCGGCACCGAGGCGTACAACCTGTACGGGCCGACCGAGGCCACTGTGGACGCTCTGGTCGCGCGGATCGGCGACAGCGAACGTCCGGTGGTCGGGCGTCCGGTGCACAACGCGCGGGCGTACGTCCTCGACGGCGGCCTGACCCCGGTCCCGGCCGGGGTCCCGGGTGAGCTGTACCTGGCCGGCGCCGGGCTGGCCCGCGGGTACCACGACCGGCCCGCGCTCACCGCGGACCGGTTCGTCGCGGACCCGTTCGGGCCGGCGGGGGAGCGGATGTACCGCACCGGCGACCTGGTGCGCTGGCGGCCGGACGGGCAGCTCGAGTACCTCGGCCGCACCGACGACCAGGTGAAGGTCCGCGGCTTCCGGATCGAGCCGGGCGAGATCGAGACGGCCCTGACCCGGCACGACGACGTCGCGCAGGCCCTGGTCGTCGTCCGCGAGGACCGGGAGAAGCAGCTGGTCGCCTACACCACCCCGGGGCACGCCGATCCCGCGCGGCTGCGGGAGTTCGTGGCCCGCTCGCTGCCGGCGTACATGGTGCCCGCGGCGATCGTCCCGCTGGACGCGTTTCCGGTGACCCCCAACGGGAAGCTCGACAAGGCCGCCTTGCCCGCCCCTGAGTTCGAGCGGCGCGGCCGGGCGCCCGAAACACCCCTGGAGAAGACCCTCTGCGAAGTCTTCGCGGAGGTGCTGGACGTCGACGCCGTCGGCGCCGACGACGACCTGTTCACCCTCGGCGGCCATTCGATGCTGCTGGTGGTCCTGCGCAACCGGATCACCGAACGGCTCGGGTCCGAGCTCCCGATCGCCGAGTTCTTCCGCACCCCCACCGCGGCCGGGCTCGCCGCCCTGCTGACCGACAACCAAGGAAACCGATGCAGCGCACCCTGATGAACGCCAAGATCCACCGGGCCACGGTGACCCAGGCCGACCTGCACTACGTCGGGTCGCTGACCATCGACGCCGACCTGATGGCCGCCGCGGACATCGTCGAGGGCGAGCAGGTCCAGGTCGTCGACATCACCAACGGCGCCCGGCTGGAGACCTACGCCATCACCGGCGAGCCGGGCACCGGCGTGATCGGTGTCAACGGCGCGGCCGCGCACCTCGTGCACCCCGGCGACCTGGTCATCATCATCACCTACGCCCAGGTCGACGAGGCCGAGCGCGCCCGGCACCGGCCGCGCGTGGTGCACGTCGACGCCGACAACCGGCAGGTCCACCTGGGACACGACCCGGCGGAGCCGGTTCCTGGCGCGGAAGCCCAGCTGTCCGGTCGGAATTGACGCAGGTGGGCGTGGACACAGGTCGGTCGCGGTGGTTGCTTTTGGCAGGCTCACCTAAATAAGGTGTGCCTACCCTAAAGTTCGGCTGCATCATCCGGGCCTTCGGCCCGGCCGGGGGCTTCGCCACCCGGGGCCCCCAAATCGTTGAAAGGTTCTCATGTCCGTGTTTCAAAGCGGGTTCGGCCGACGAGGTTTCCTGATCGGGGCGGGGGGCCTGGCGGCGACCGCGGTCCTCACCGCGTGCGGCAGCGGCGGCGACAAGCCGGCGGCCGCCGCCTCGGGGCCGTGGGAGTTCACCGACGACCGCGGCCAGAAGGCCGCCCGCGACCAGCGGCCGTCCCGCGTCGTCGCCTACGCCAGCTCGGCCGCCGCCCTCTGGGACTACGGCGTCCACCCGCTCGGCGTGTTCGGCCCGCAGAAGACGGCCGACGGCGGCAAGGAGATCCAGGCCGGCAACATCGACCTCAACGCCGTCACCTCGATCGGCAACGCCTGGGACGACTTCAGCATGGAGAAGTTCGCCGCGCTCAAGCCGGACCTGGTCGTCACCGGCCTGACCGGCGCCAAGCCGACCGACCTGTGGGTGCTCAAGGACGACCTCGGCCCCAAGGTGCAGGCGATCGCGCCGATCGTCGCGATGTCGGAGTACAAGGTCACGCTGCCCAAGGTGATCGAGCGCTACGAGCAGCTCGCCGTGGCGCTGGGCGGCGACGCGAGCTCCGCGGCGATCAAGAAGGGCAAGGACGACTTCCAGAAGGCGTCCGACGACCTCAAGGCCGCGCTCAAGGCCAAGCCCGGGCTCAAGGTCCTCGTCGTCTCCAGTGACAAGGACAACCTCTACGTCTGCAAGCCGGAGTTCTTCTCGGACCTCGCCTACTACCGCGAGCTGGGCATGGACATCGTCGACGGCGCCGGCCCGGACGAGTACTTCGAGACGCTCAGCTGGGAGCAGGCCGGCAAGTACCCGGCCGACCTGATCCTCTCCGACAGCCGTACCTTCGCCCTGTCGCGCCAGCAGCTGGCGGCGATCCCGACGTGGGCGCAGCTGGCCCCGGTGAAGGCGAACCAGGTCGCCGACTGGTCGACCGAACCGCGGTTCAACCCGGTGCTCGCGGCCCCGGTCGTCCAGAAGCTGGCCGACGTCGTGAAGGGCGCCCGCACCGACATCACCGCCTGAGGAGGCTCCCGTGACCAACCCGTTCGAAGACCCCGACGGCACCTACCTGGTGCTGGTCAACGCCGAGAACCAGCACAGCCTGTGGCCGGAGTTCGTCGACGTCCCGGCGGGCTGGACGGTCGCGTTCGGTCCCGCGGGCCGGCAGGCCTGCCTGGACCACGTCGAAGCGAACTGGACGGACATGCGGCCGAAGTCCCTGGCCGACGCCATGGACGACTGAGCACCGCCGGCGCCGGGAGCCCGCCCGGGTTCCCGGCGCTGTCAGTGCCGGACGTGGTAGCGCAGGTGCGTGACCGACTTCGCGGCCCGCGCGTCGATCTGCTCGAGGTCGAGCGGCGGGACGCCGTCGAAGAGCCGGGACCCGGCGCCGAGCATGAGCGGGGCCACGTGCAGCCGCATCTCGTCGATCAGCCCGGCGGCGAGGTACTGGTTCACGGTGTGGGCGCCCCCGTGGATGGAGATGCCCCCGTCGCCGGCCGCCTCACGGGCGCGGGCGAAGGCGGCCTCGATCCCGTCGGTGACGAAGTGGAACGTGGTGCCGCCCGCCATCGGCTGCGGGTCGCGCGGGTGGTGGGTGAGCACGAAGACCGGGCCGTGGTACGGCGGGTTGTCGCCCCACCAGCCGGTCCAGGGCCGGTCCCAGTCACCTCTGACCGGGCCGAACATGTTGCGGCCCATGATGAACGCCTTCGCGGTCATCATCCTCGCGAACTCGTCCGGGTGCGTCTCGGCGCCTTCGCCGAACCAGGCGTGCAGCTTGTCGCCCCAGCCGTCGCCACCGTCGTCGCCGAACGGGCGTTGTTCGGTCTGGTTCGCCCCGGCGGCGTAGCCGTCGAGGGAGATCGTGAGGTCGCAGGTCACCGTCGTCATGGGCACCAGCTTGGCGGGCCGGACCCATGGCGTCCAATGCCAAACCGGGCGCCGACACATTGATAACGTTGATGAATGCTGAACCTGGTCCAGCTCGAGGTGCTGGCCGCGGTGGCGCGGCACGGCTCGGTGACCGAGGCGGCGCGTGAGCTGCACTATTCGCAGCCGTCGGTGAGCCACCACCTGTCCCGGCTGGAGGCCGCCACCGGCGCCCGGCTCGTCCAGCGGGTCGGCCGTGGCATCCGGTTGACCCCGGAGGGCAGGCTGCTGGCCCACCGGGCCGCGGAGATCGTCGGCCGGGTCGACGCGGCCGCCACCGAGCTGGCGGCGCAGGTCGGCCTGCGGGCGGGGGTGGTGCGGCTCGCCGCCAACGCTTCCACGCTGGCCACGATCGTGCCGAAAGCCGCCGAGAAGCTGGCGCTGGTGCATCCGGGACTCCAGCTGAGCCTCGTCGACGAGCACCCGGTCGAAGCGCTCCGCATGCTGCGCCACGGCGAAATCGACATCGCCGTCGTGTTCAACCACGTCGCAGGCCCGGGCGAGGAGGGCTTCCGGCTGCGTCACCTCGGTGA
Organism: Amycolatopsis sp. NPDC104587; assembly: GCF_055583645.1. Classification (NCBI taxonomy): domain Bacteria; kingdom Bacillati; phylum Actinomycetota; class Actinomycetes; order Pseudonocardiales; family Pseudonocardiaceae; genus Amycolatopsis; species Amycolatopsis sp. NPDC104587. The sequence continues at coordinate 657,937 of NZ_JBVJNO010000003.1, read as the reverse complement.
CGACCCGATCCACCTCGTCACCCGGGAACCCGGCGACCGCCTGGAGAACCACCGCGACTCCGGGTGGATCGGCGGCTGCGCCCGGTGCCGGGAAGAGCTGGACACGGTGTGCGAGCGGGCCGGCTTCACCCCGCGCATCGCCTCGCTCAGCGACGACATGGTCGTGGTGCAGTCACTGGTCGCCGCCGGCGCGGGTGTCGCCATCCTGCCCGGGCTCGCGCTCGAAGCCCACCGCCGTCCCGGCATCCACACGACGGAGACCGGCGTCAACCGCCGGATCCACGCCGCGACCTACGGCGACCCGCCCGATCCGCCCGCCGTCGCGGCGGTGCTGGACGCGCTCGCCGAAGCGACCGGGTGACCGGCACGCTGTCCTGACCAGGCCGCCCAGAGCGTCGCGTACTGACCGCCGGCGGCGACCAGCTCGTCGTGCGTCCCGGACTCCACCACGGCGCCCGCGTCGAGGACCACGATCCGGTCCGACGCCGCCGCCTGGGTGAGGCGGTGGGCGACCACCAGCGCGGTCCGGCCTTCCAGGGCCGCGGCGGCCGCGGCCTCCAGCACCCGCGACCCCGCGCTGCCCGCCTCGGCCGTGGCCTCGTCGAGGATCGCGATCGGCGGGTCGGCCAGCACCAGGCGGACCAGGGCCAGCTGCTGGGACTGCGTCACGGTCAGCTGGTGACCGCCTTCGCCGACCACCGTCGCGAGGCCGTCCGGCAGGCTGTCGACCCAGGTCAGTGCGCCCACCTTCGCCAGCGCGGCCCGCAGCTCGGCGTCGGTCGCCGCCGGGCGCGCGAGGCGCAGGTCGTCGGCGAGCGGGCCCGCGAAGACGTGCACCTCCTGGCTGATCAGCGCCACCGTCCGGCGGGTGGCTTCCGGGCCCAGCTCGTCCAGCCCGACCCCGCCGAGCGTGACCGAACCCGTGTCCGTGCGGTGGATGCCGGCGACCAGCTTGGCCAGCGTGGTCTTCCCGGCCCCGCTCGCCCCGACCAGCGCGACGCGTTCACCGGGTGCGACGCCGAGGTCGATGTCCCGCAGCACCGGATGACCGTCCACATAGGAATAACCGACCGCCGCCGTCTTCACCGACGCGTCGGCCGGACGCGCCGGGTGCGCGGGCTGCACTTCCGCGGGCAGGTCGGCCACGCCGATCAGCCGGGCGAGGCTGGCCGCGGCCGCCTGGGCGTCGTCGACCAGCGCCAGCGCCGTCGTGATCGGCCCGAAGAGGCTGTGGAAGTACAGGGCCGCCGCCGTCGCGACCCCGACTGTCACCGCGTCGGCCCGGACGAGCAGGAACCCCATCGCCAGCACCGCCGACAGCCCGACGAACTCCGCCAGGTTGAGCCGCGCGTAGAACCGCGTCACCAGCCGGATGCCGCGCAGCGCCAGGTCGACGGCCGTGTCGGACCGCTTGCGCACCCGCTCGAGGTGGGTGTCGGCCAGCCGGAACGCGCGGACGGTCTTCGCGCCGCCGATGGTGTCCAGCAGCTGCTGTTGCTGGGCCCCGACGGCCTCGCGCTGGCGGGCGTACAACGGCTTCGCGCGCGGCACGTACCAGCGGACGGTCCACAGCTGGATCGGCACGGCCACCAGCGCGGCCAGCAGGAACCGCCAGTCGAGCACGGCCAGCGCGCCCAGCGTGAGCAGCACCGTCAGCACCGAGCGGCCCAGCTCGGGCAGCGCCTGCCGGACACCTTCCGCGACCACCGAGACGTCGTTCGTCACGCGGGCGGTGAGGTCGCCGGAGCCGGCGCGCTCGAGCTGTTCCAGCGGCAGGCCGAGGGCGCGCTCGACAAACCGTTCGCGCAGCTCGGCCAGGATCGTCTCGCCGAGGCGCGCCACCATCGAGACGCCGATCGCGGTCGCGACCGCCTGGGCGAGCGCGACCAGCACCAGACCGGCGATGGGCGTGACCAGGTCGCCCGCGGGGTGGCGTGTCGCGACGAGGTCGACCACGCGGCCGAGCAGGGGAGCGGTGAGCAGGCCGATCGCGGTGGCGGCGACGAGCATCGTGGCCGCGGCGGTCGCCCGGCCCTTCGACCGGCCGAGCAGCTCGCCGACGACGGCGCGGATCCGGCGGCCGTCGGCGACGGGGAGGAGTTCGCGGGTCATGACAGCACCACCGCCCGGTAGTCGGCGCGACCGGCCAGCTCGCGGTGGCTGCCTTCGCCCGCGATCCGCCCGTCGTCGAGCAGGACGACGCGGTCGGTGGCGGCCAGCAGCGCCGGGCTGGTGGTCACGAGGATCGTCGTGCGGCCACGCCGCAGCTCGGCCAAGCCCGCGGCGATGCGGGCTTCGGTGACGGTGTCGACCGCGGTCGTCGGGTCGTGCAGCACGAGCACCGGCGCGTCCACGGCCAGCGCCCGCGCCAGCGCGACCCGCTGGCGCTGCCCGCCCGACAGCGACCGCCCGCGTTCGGTGACAGCGGTCGCGACGCCGTCGGGCAGCGCACTCGCCACCTCGTCGACGGCGGCCGCGGCCATCGCTTCGCTGCTGCGGGGCCCGGTTTCGACGTTCTCGGCGAGCGTCCCGGCGAACAGGTCGGCGTCGTGCGCGGCGACCAGCACCACCTCCCGGACCCGGCTCGGGTCCACAGTGGACAGGTCGACCGAGTCGACCGACACCGAGCCGGCCGCGGGATCGGCGGCGCGGCCGAGGCAGTCGAGCAGGTCGGTCGCGGCGGCGGGGTCGGTGGCGACCACACCGAGCAGCTCGCCGGGCCGCGCTTCGAAGTCGACCTCACGCAGGGCGCCGCGGCTCAGCGCGGAGAGCCGCACGTGGCCGCTCGATGGCTCGGGCAGCGTCGCGGAACCTTCGCCGACCGCGGGCGGCGCGGTGAGCACGTCGGCGATGCGCCCGGCCGAGGCCCGGCCCTGCGCGAGCTCGCCGTTGACCCAGGCGAAGATCGAGAACGGCGTGATCAGGTACTGGGCGAGCCCGACCGCGGCGACCAGGTCGCCGACACTGATGTCGCCCGCCGCGGCGAGGTTTCCGCCGACCAGCGCGACCAGGGCGATGAAGATGCCGGTGAGCCCGAGCAGCGCGCCGTTGTGCCAGGCCTGCGCGCGGGCGGCTCTCAGCGTCGCCCTGAGTGAGTCCTGGCTGGTCCGCCGGTAGCGGTCGACGGCCGCGCGTTCCGCGCCGACGCCCTTGAGCACCCGCAGGCCCGCGACGAGGTCCGTGGCGATGCCGGAGGCGAAGGCGGAGCGTTCCTGCTCCGCCTCGCTGCGGCGTTCGAGGGGTTTTCCGACGAGGTGCGCGAGGTAGAGCATCGGCGGCGTGCCGAGCAGCACCAGCAGGCCGAGCGGGACCGACATCGTGAGCAGCACGACGGCGCTGACGAGCAGCCCGGCGAGCCCGGCGACGGCGAACGGGAGCACGCTGTTGAGCTGGCCGACGCGCTTCGCGTCCGACGTCCCGATGCTCACCAGCTCACCGGCGAGGTTGCCGGACTCCGCGCCGCCACCGGGGTGCAGCACCCGGCGGCCGACGTCGAGCCGCAGGTCGTGGGCGGCGCGTTCGGCGGCGCGTTCGCCGAAGCGGGCGCCGAGGCGGTAGCTGGTCGAGAGGCCGGCGAAGAGCACCGCCAGGACCGCCAGCCAGAGCAGCAGCGTGCCCACCGACCCCCCGGCGACCGCCTGGTCGATCACGACGCCGATCACCACCGGGACCAGCGCCTCACCGCCTTGATGGCCCGCGGTCAGCAGCGACGCGAGCGCCACCGACCTCCGTTGCCCGGCGATCGAACGGCGGAGGACTTCCCGTCCGGTCGTGCTCACCCGCGCCTCCCTGTCCAGCTCTATGGATAGGTAAGGCTAGTCTAAGTAAGGAACTCACGGGGAAACGGTCGGCTTCGTCTCAGTTCGCGATTCGGTCGCCGGCTCCCCGAAGCGGGCGAGCGCCAGCGCGGCCAGCACGGCGAGCGCAAACCCGGCGATCGCGACCACGACGAACCCGGGCCGGGTCCGGTCGCCGAGCGCGAGCACGCCGACCAGCGAGGGGAACACCGTCTCGCCGAGCACCATCATCGCGGTCGAGGTGGTGACGCTCCCGCGTTGCAGCGCCGTCGCGTAGAACAGCATCGCGAGCCCGCCCGCGACCGCGACGGTGTAGGTCGCGGGGTCGGTGAGCAGGTCCAGCGGCGCGAGGCTGGGGATGATTCGCCCGGAGATCGCGACGACACCGAAGCAGAGCCCGGCGACGAGCCCGAGCGCGGGTGTCCGCACCCGGCGTGGCGCCTTCCCGGCGACGACCCCGGCGCCGGCCAGCACGAGCACGGCGCCGATCAGGACCAGCCGGAACCCGAGCCCGACGGGGTCCGAGCCCTCACTTTCCGCGGCGGCGCCGAGCAGTGAGAGCCCAGCGCACACCACCGCGATGGCGGCCCACTCCCGCCGTCCGAGCCGGACGCCGAGGAACCGCGCGGCGACTGCGGTCACGGCGAGGCTCGCGGCGAGCGCGGCCTGCACGACGAACAACGGCAGCACGTGCAGGGCGACGATCTGCGCGACGAAACCGACCACGTCGAGCGACAGCCCGAGCACGAACTTCCACTGGCCGAGCACGCGCACCAGCAGTTTCGGGTCGACGCCGTCGCCGCCCGTCTCGGTCGCCTGCGCGGCGACGGACTGCATCACGGACGCGACGCCGTACGCGCATGCCGCGCCCAAGGCGCAGAGCAGACCCCACCACATGCCGATCACTCTATTTTGTCGGACCCGTGGGGTAGGTTCCGGTCATGTCGAACACGAGTTCGAAGATGCACCGGTCGTGGCCCGCCCCGCTGGCCACCGACGAGCTGCGCCTCCAGCTGGACTTCCTCCAGTTCCTCCGAGCGACGGCGGTGAACAAGGTGGCGGGCCTGACCCGCGACCAGGCGGCGGCGACCCCGTTGCCGACGTCACCCCGGCTGAGCGCGCTGGGGGTGGTGAAGCACCTGACGGCGGTCGAGCGGTGGTGGCTGTCGATCGAGGCGGGGGGAGTGGACCTGCCGTCGCTGTGGGTGGGGACGCCGGACCCGAGCTGGGATTTGGCTCCGGAGGACACCCCGGCGTCGGTGGTGGCGGCGTATCGCGCGGAGTGGGCCCGGGCGGAGAAGTCGCTGCGGAGGTTGGGCCCGGACGACAAGACCCGGCGGCGGTCGGAGTTCACGGTGCGGTGGGTGGTGGCGCACGTCGTTCAGGAGACTGCGCGGCATGTGGGGCATTTGGATGTGCTGCGGGAGTTGGCGGATGGGGAGGTGGGTGAGTGAGGGAGGGGTGAGGTGGGGGCGGCTGTCTGGTGGGGGCGGCGCGGGCGGTCTGCCGCGGTGCGGTTTCCGCGCGGTTCGAGGCTGTCTCGGTTCACGCGGAAAATCGCGTGACCGGCTCGCTAACCTGACTTCGTGGCCGTCGTTGCGGGATACCGCCGATTTACCGGCCCCCTGGCCCTTTCCGGGTGCCAGCGGGGTTTGGGTGCCACGCGCGTGGCCGGCGCTGCCTGAACGGCGCCCGGCCGATCCGCCACGATCGCCGTTGCACCGACCTGCCGGGTGTCCGGGCCAGGGGGAGCGCATCTCCCTCACCCGACCCGCACGCTCCAGAGGTCTGTCATGCCCGCAACCCTCACCCGCGCCCAGCTCATCCGCGATCTCGCCGTCCGTGATCTCACCGATCCGGCCGCCGGGCCGCACGCCGTCCAGCTTGTCGTCGATCGCGCCGTCGCCGCGGTGGCCGGCCGGTGGGACTGCGCCGTCCGGCGGTGGCCCGGCGACCGCGTTGTCACAGTCGCCGACAACTACGACAACCTCGGCTACGACCCGGCCGCCGTCACCCGGGACGCGCGCTACACCCGCTACGTCGACGGCGGCCACATGCTGCGCAGCCACTCCAGCGCGATGGTCCCGGCGGCGCTCAGAGCACTGGCCGCGAGCCCGGCCGACGACGTCCTGCTCGTCTGCCCGGGCGTCGTCTACCGGCGCGACTGCATCGACCGGCTCCACAGTGGCACCCCGCACCAGCTCGACCTGTGGCGCCTCACTCGCCGGCCGCTGAGCCGCGCGGTCCTGGAAGACATGGTGTCGTCGCTGCTGAAAGCCCTGCTGCCGAACCGGAACCGGCGGCTCGAAGACCGCCGCCACCCGTACACAGTGGACGGCGCCCTGCTCGACGTCGACCACGACGGCGAGTGGGTCGAGGTCGCCGAGTGCGGCCTCGTCCACCCCGCGGTCCTCGAGCGCGCCGGTCTGCGCGACGGCTGGTCGGGTCTCGCGCTCGGCCTGGGCCTCGACCGGATGCTGATGCTGCTCAAGGGCATCCCGGACATCCGCCTCCTGCGCTCACCCGACCCGGCGGTCGCCGCGCAGCTCACCGACCTCGCGCCCTACCGGCCGGTGTCGGCGCTGCCCCCGGTCCGCCGCGACCTGTCCATCGTGGTCGCGGCGGACGCGGTCGCCGAGGACCTCGGCGACCGCGTCCGCGACGCGCTCGGCGAAGACGCGGCCGTGGTCGAGTCGGTCGAGATCCGCCAGGAGACACCGTGCGCACAGCTGCCACCGCCGGCGCTGGCCCGCCTCGGCGCCCGCCCGGATCAGAAGAACCTGCTGGTCAGGCTGGTCCTCCGCCCACTGGGCACAACGCTGTCGGACCACGAGGCGAACGTCCTGCGCGACCGCGTCTACGCGGCCCTGCACCAGGGGAGCGCCCACCAGCGGGCGGCGGAGTGACATCAGTGCGCGATCAGGTCGTAGAGGAAGTTGACGCCGACACCGAGGGGGATCGAGAAGAAGAGCCCGGCCAGGAAGAACAGCCACTGCTGCCGCTTCGCGGGCTTCTCGGCCTGGGCCCGGGCACCTTCGATCGTGCTGGCGACGAGGTTCTTCACAGCTTCGGCCTCGTCGGCGTGCAGCGCGGCCAGCCGCCGGTTCTCTTCGGCCTCCCGTCGAATGCGGTCGAGCGCCGCGGTCCGGAGGCCGAGTTCGGCATTGATCTCTTCCATCAGGACGGTCGACTGCTTGAGGTTCGAGCGCAGTGCTTCGATGCGATCGGCGAGGCTTTCCTCCGGGACCGCGGCCGCAGCGGAAGCGGATCCCTGTTCCCGCCGGGCCAGGTAGGCCGACCCCCCAGCGAAGAAGAGACTGACCAGGGCGGCGATCCAGGAGATGGGCTCGAGTGAGTCGGCGATGAAGGCGGTCAAGCCGACGGAGGGGACGGGACCGGTCACGGTGATCAGGTCGTGCTCGCCGTCTCGGTGTTTCACCAACCCGATGCCCCGTTATCGCACTGTTGCCCACCGGGCACCGCCCGGCGCTCGGACCCCTGCCCCGTAGGGTGTGGCCATGGCAGATCGGCTCTACTTCCGGCAGCTGCTCGCCGGGCGGGACTTCGCTGTCGGGGATCCCGTGGCGACGCAGATGGTGAACTTCGCCTACCTCATCGGCGACCGGGAGACGCGGGACGCCGTGCTCGTCGACCCGGCCTACGCCGTCCAGGATCTGCTGGGGGTCCTTGAGGCCGATGGGATGCGGCTGACCGGGGTGCTCGCCACGCACCACCACCCCGACCACGTCGGCGGCGACATGATGGGCTTCTCGCTGCCCGGCATCGCCGAGCTGCTCGCCCTCCAGCCGGTGCCGATCCACGTCAACGGGGCCGAGAGCGAGTGGGTCCGCCGGGTCACCGGGGTGTCCGACACCGACCTGCGCGCGCACGACCACGACGACGTGCTCGAGGTCGGCGGCATCCCCATCCGGCTGCTGCACACGCCCGGGCACACGCCGGGCAGCCAGTGCTTCCTCGTGGAGGATAAGCTCGTCTCGGGGGACACGCTGTTCCTCGAAGGCTGCGGCCGCACCGACTTCCCCGGCGGTGACGCCGAGGAGATCTACCGCAGCCTCCAGGCCCTCGCCGGCCTGGCCGGGGATCCCGTCGTCTACCCCGGGCACCAGTACTCGGCCGAGCCGTCGGCCGCGCTGTCGGAGGTCAAGCGCACCAACTTCGTCTACCGGCCGCGGTCGCTGGACGAGTGGAAGGTCATGTTCGGCGGCTGACGGCGGTCTCGATCGAGGCCGCCGCCTTCGTCGTCAGCTCGCCCAGCGCGGCCAACGACACCGCGGCCGTCAGCGCGCCCCACACGCTGACCACCGCCAGCGGCCGGCGCCGCCGGTCGAGCACGGCGGCCGAGACCCCGTACAGGTTCGTCTCCATCTCGCCGACGCTCAGCGCGTACCCCCGCTCGCGCACGCCACCCAGCTCGGCGCGCAGCCGGTCGCGGTCGACGATCGTCGAGTCCGTGTAGCGCGTCAGCTCCTCCGGCAGCAGGCTGGCGACCTCCGACCACGGCAGCGCGGCGAGGAACGCCTTGCCGGTCGACGTCGCGTGCAGCGGCGCCTGCCAGCCCAGCCAGCGCGCCGAAAGCACCGCCGACGGCACGGCTTCGTCCACATAGGTCAGTCCGAACTGCCGCGGCACGGCCAGGTTCGCCGTCTCGCCCGTCTGCTCGGACAGCGAGACGACGGTGTCGTGCGCGCGCCGCACGAGACCGTCGACGCCGGCGCCCGCGGCCCAGCGGTCGGCGGTCAGGCCGATCGTGTAGCGGTTGCTCGCCGGGTCGCGTTCGAGGACGCCGTGGTGTTCGAGGGTGGCCAGCAGCCGCCACGCCGTCGCGCGGTTGAGGCCGCACTGCTCGGCGAGCGTCGCCGCGGTCTCGCCCAGCGGGCCGGCGTCGGCGACCGCGTCCACCAGCGCGACCGCCCGGTCCACCGACTGGACGCGCCCGGTTCCCTTGTCCTCCATGCGGGTCCTCACCGCGCCCGACCGTACCGTCGCGCATTACGAACGAGCATCGCACATTATGCGACGGGGGTCTTGGCATGCACTTCGCTCTCACCGACGAGCAGCGGATGATCGCCGACACGGTCGCCGCCTTCGTGCGGACCGAGCTCTACCCGCACGAAGACGAGGTCGAACGGCTCGACGAGGTCCCCGCGGAGCTCGCCGCGCAGATCCGGAAACGCGCGCTCGAAGCCGGGCTGTACGCGCCGAACATGCCCGCCGACGTCGGCGGGGGCGGCCTCGACGGGGTCGGGGTCGCGCTCGCCGAACGCGAGCTCGGGAAGGCGTCGTACGCCCTGCACTCGCTGGTCGCGCGGCCGAGCAACATCCTGCTCGCCTGCGAAGGCGCGCAGCGCGAGGAGTACCTGCTGCCGACCGTGCGCGGCGACCGCACCGACTGCCTCGCGATGACCGAGCCCGGCGCCGGCTCCGACGTCCGGTCGATGACCACCCGCGCCGTTGCCGCCGGGGGCGACTACGTCATCACCGGCGGCAAGCACTTCATCAGCCACGCCGACGTCGCCGACTTCGTCATCCTCTTCGCGGCCACCGGCGTCGAAGACAGCGGGAAGAAACGGATCACCGGGTTCCTCGTCGACCTCGACACGCCCGGCGTGACCGTCCGGAAGGCCGCGGGCTGCGTGTCCAACCGCGGGTACCACACCTGCGAGCTGCTCTTCGACGACGTCCGCGTGCCCGCCGGGAACCGGCTGGGCGAGGAGGGCCGCGGCTTCGACCTGATGAACGAGTGGCTCGGCTCGACCCGCCTGTCCGTCGCCGCCACCTGCGTCGGACGGGGCCGGCGCGTGCTGGACATGACCACCGGGTGGGCCGCCCGGCGCGAGCAGTTCGGGCAGCCGATCGGGCGCTTCCAGGGCATCGCCTTCCCGGTGGCCGACCTCACCACCGAGCTGGAAGCGGCGGAGCTGCTCACCCTGCGCGCGGCCTGGAACTTCGACCAGGGGCGGCTGAGCGACCGCGACGTCGCGATGGCGAAGCTGTTCGCCTCCGAGACACTCGGCCGGATCACCGACCAGGCCGTCCAGGTCTTCGGCGGGCTGGGCCTGATGGCCGAGACACGCGTCGAGCGGTTCTGGCGCGACGCTCGGCTCGAGCGGATCTGGGACGGCACCAGCGAGATCCAGCGGCACATCATCGCGCGGTCGCTGCTGCGCCCGCTGGGCGCGTGAGCGCCGGGCTGCGCCGCCTGCTCGCGCCGCGGCACGTGGTGGTCGCCGGGGGCGCGGCGGCGGCCGAGGTCGTGACGCGCTCGCGGGCGCTGGGCTACGCCGGCGAGATCTGGCCGGTGCACCCGCGCCGCGCCGAGCTCGCCGGCCTGCCGTGCTTCCGCTCGGTCGCGGACCTGCCCGCGGCGCCCGACGCCGCGTTCCTCTCCGTGCCCGCCCGGTCCACAGTGGACCTCGTCGCGGCGCTGGCCGCGCGCGGGGCCGGGGGCGCCGTCTGCCACGCGTCCGGGTTCGCCGAAGCCGGGGACGCCGGCCTCCAGGCCGAACTGCGCGAAGCGGCCGGGGGCCTGCCGGTGCTGGGGCCCAACTGCCTCGGTTACGTGAACTACCTGGACGGCGTCGCGCTGTGGCCGGAGCAGCACGGCGGGACGCGGGTCGGGCGTGGTGTCGCCGTGCTGAGCCAGAGCGGCAACGTCGCGCACAACCTGTCCATGCACCGGCGCTCGCTCCCGCTGGCCTGCCTGGTGACCGTCGGGAACGCCGCGGTGACCGGGGTTCCGGAGCTACTCGACACCCTCGCCGCCGATCCCCGCGTGACCGCGATCGGCCTGTACCTGGAAGGGATCGACGACCCGGCGGCGCTGTGCGCGGCCGCTGGACGAGCCCTCACGCGGGGAGTGCCGGTGGTCGCCCTCAAGGCGGGGACGTCGGAGCTCGGCGCCCGCGCGACGGCGAGCCACACCAGCGCGCTCGCGACGTCCGACGTCCTCGACTCCGCGTTGTTCGCGCGCGCCGGGATCGCTCGTGCGCACAGCCTGCCGTCCCTCGTCGAGACGCTCAAGTTCCTCCACGTCCACGGGCCGCTCGAAGGCACGTCGATCGTGTCGGCGAGCTGTTCGGGCGGGGAAGCGGCGCTGGTCGCCGACGCCGCGGCCGGGCGCGGGCTCACCCTGCCGGACTTCCCGGCCGCCACCCGTGAGCGCCTGGCCGGAGTGCTCGGTGACCGGGTGGCCGTGGCCAACCCGCTCGACTACCACACCTACATCTGGGGTGACGCGCCCGCGCAGGAAGCCTGTTTCACCGCGCTCCTGACCGCCGGTGCGGACCATCACCTGCTGGTGCTCGACATCCCGCGCGAAGACCGCTGCCGCACGGCCGAGTTCACGTCCACAGTGGACGCGTTCGTCGCCGCGCACCGGACGACGGGCGCCGCGGCGAGCATCGTCAGCACCCTGCCGGAAAACTTGCCCGAACCCCTGGCGCAACGGTTGCTCGCCGCCGGGATCACCCCGATGCAGGGCCTCGGAGACTGCCTCGACGCGGTCGCGGCGGCGGCCGGGATCGGGCGGGCCCGCGCCCGGCCGGAGCCCGTCCCCCTGGCCGTTTCGAGCGCACGAGGGCCGGTGGTCCAGCTCGACGAGTGGCAGTCCAAAAAGGACTTACAGGCTTGGGGTCTGCCGGTGCCGGAGGCCGTGCTCACCGACGCGAACGGAGCCGTCGACGCGGCCGAAGCGGTGGGGTTCCCGGTGGTGCTCAAGGCGGTTTCGCCCGCACTGGCGCACAAGACCGAAGCCGGTGCGGTCCGCCTGGACCTGCGTGATACCGAAGCCGTTCGGCTCGCGGCAAAGGAGCTGACGACGATCTCGCCCCGGCTGCTCGTGGAGCGGATGGTCACCGGCGTGGTCGCCGAGCTGCTCGTCGGGGTGCGAGCCGACCCGCGGTTCGGGCCGGCGCTCACCGTCGGCAGCGGCGGCACGCTCGTCGAGCTGGTCGCCGACACCACGACGGTGCTGCTGCCCGCGACGCGGGACGACTTCGCGGCCGCCGTCCGCGGGCTGAGAGCGTTCCGGCTGATCGCGGGGCACCGCGGCGGCTCGCCGGGTGACTTCGAAGCCGTGCTCGACGCCGTGGAAGCCGTTGCCGCATACGCCCTTTCGGCGGCGGAGTGGCTGGTCGAACTGGACGTCAACCCGCTGCTCGTGCTGCGGCAGGGTATCCGGGCCGCGGACGCCGTGGTCCGCCGTTCCACGGGCTGAAACACCGGTTGTTCACGGACTGGGAGTGACCGTCCACGGATTGACTTCCCCTCCGCGGGGCTCGAAGCTCGGGACCACGCAAGCCCGAACATCCCCGTCCCCGGGAGAAATCCGTGTCGATTTCCACCACGGGTGTGCTGACGCGCGCCCGGAAACGCGCCGACGAGCCACCGGCGAAACCGGCCCGGCGGCTCGACCTGCGGCGCTGGATCAGCCCGGTGGTGCTCGTCGCCGCCTGGCAGGTCGCCGGCACCACCGGCGTGCTGCCGTCGGACAAGCTCAGTTCACCGTGGACGGTCGTGCAGGCCGGTGTCGAAGTCGCGCGCAGCGGCGAGCTCGGTGACGCGTTCGCGGTGTCGCTCGGCCGGGTCGGCGCGGGCTTCGCGATCGGCGCCGTGGCCGGCGTCCTGCTGGGCATCGTCTCGGGGCTCTCGCGGTGGGGCGAGGCGCTCGTCGACCCGCCCGTGCAGATGCTGCGCACGCTGCCCTTCCTCGGCCTGATCCCGCTGTTCATCCTGTGGTTCGGCATCGGCGAGGAGACCAAGATCGTGCTGGTCGCGCTCGGTGTGGCCTTCCCGCTGTACCTGAACGTCCACTCGGGAATCCGCGGCGCCGACCCGGACCTCGTCGAAGCGTCGCGGGCGCTCGGGTTCAGCCGCGCGGAACGGCTTTGGCACGTCGTGCTCCCCGGCGCGCTGCCGCAGTCGCTCGTCGGGCTGCGGCAGTCGCTCGGCCTCGCCTGGCTCGCGCTGATCGTGGGGGAGACGGTGAACGCCGACGCCGGGGTCGGGTACCTCATCAACAACGCGCGCGAGTTCCTGCGCACCGACGTCGTGGTGGTCGGCCTCGTCCTGTACGCCCTGCTCGGCCTGGTCACCGACGCGCTGGTCCGGCTGCTCGAACGGAAGGTGCTCCGATGGCGGACGCGGTAGCCCGGGTCCGGGACCTGACCAAGCGGTTCGGCGACCGGACCGTCCTCGACGGACTCGACCTGACGGTGGGGCGCGGCGAGTTCGTCGCGCTGCTGGGCCGCAGCGGCTCCGGCAAGTCGACCCTCCTACGGGTGCTCGCCGGGCTCGACGACCAGGTGCACGGCCGGGTGGACGTGCCCGGCACCGTCTCGGTCGCCTTCCAGCAGCCGCGGTTGCTGCCCTGGCGGAAGGTCTGGCGCAACGTCGTCCTCGGCCTGCGCCAGGACGGCGTCTCGAAGGCGCGGAACCGGGCGCTGGCGGAGAAGGCGCTGGCCGAGGTCCGGCTGGCCGAGCACGCCGACGACTGGCCGCTGACCCTCTCCGGCGGGGAGGCCCAGCGGGTGTCACTGGCCCGCGCGCTGGTGCGGGAACCCGGCCTGCTCCTGCTCGACGAGCCGTTCGGCGCCCTCGACGCGCTCACCCGGATCGCGATGCACGGGCTGGTCCAGGACCTGTGGCGGCGCCACGGGCCCGGTGTCCTGCTGGTGACCCACGACGTCGACGAGGCCCTGCTGCTCGCCGGCCGGGTCCTCGTCCTCGACGGCGGCCGGATCGTCGCCGAACACCGGCCGCGCGAAACCGCCGGCCACGACGACCTCCGTCGCCGCGTGCTGGCGGACCTGGGAGTGACCGAAGATGCGCATGCGTAAGGTTTTGCCCGCGATCGCCGCGGTGTTCCTGCTGGCGGGCTGCGGCTCGGCGGCGTCGTCCTCCGGCCCGGCCGCCGTGCCGTCACCGGTCGCCGCGGCGGACCTGGCGAAGGTGACGCTGAAGGTCGGTGACCAGAAGGGCGGCGTGAAGTCGCTGCTCACCGCCGCCGGCCTGCTGGACGGCACGCCGTACAAGATCGAATGGTCCACGTTCACCTCGGGCCCGCCCCTGCTCGAAGCGGCTTCGGCCGGCGCGATCGACCTCGGCCGGGTCGGCAACACCCCGCCGATCTTCGCCGCCGCCGCGAAGGCGAAGGTGGCGGTGGTCAGCGTTGCGCGCAGCAACGTCGAGCGCGAAGCCATCCTCGTCCCGCCCGGTTCGCCGCTGAACGACGTCGCTTCGCTCAAGGGCAAGACAGTCGGGGTCGCGAAGGGCAGCTCCGCGCACGGCCAGCTGCTGAACACGTTGCACAACAACGGGTTGTCCACCAAGGACGTCAAGGTGAGCTTCCTGCAGCCGGCCGAGGCCTACGCCGCGTTCACCCAGCACACGATCGACGCGTGGGCGATCTGGGACCCCTACACCGCGCAGGCCCAGATCGAAGCCAAGGCGCGGGTGCTCGCCGACGGGCGGGGCGCGTCGAACGGCCTCGCCTTCGAGACCGCGAGCACCACGGCACTGGCCGACGCGGGCAAGAACTCGGCGATCCGCGACTTCGTGGTGCGGGTGGTGAAGGCCCAGAAGTGGGCCGACACCCATCGGCCGGAGTGGGCGGCGGCGTGGGCCAAGGAGACCGGTCTGAAGCCCGAGGTGGCCCAGAAGGCCGTCGACGCGGGCCGCGACCAGCCGATCGCGCTGGACGACTCGGTCGTGCAGTCCGAGCAGCAGCTCGCGGACGCCTTCACCACCGAGAAGACTTTGCCGGGCAAGGTGGACTTCGCGGCGTACGTCGACCGGCGGTTCGCCCCCGAGCTGGATCAGGCGAGGAGCAACGGATGACCATCGGACTGCACTGGTTCCTGCCCACCAGCGGCGACGGCCGCACGATCGTGGAACGCTTCCACGCCAACCGGTCCCAGGGGCCGTCTGCCCAGCGTGAACCCGACCTCGACTACCTCGCGCAGGTGGCCCGCGCGGCCGAGCGGCAGGGCTTCGAAGGCGTGCTGACGCCGACCGGGACGTGGTGCGAGGACGCGTGGCTGACCACGGCCGCGCTGATCCGCGAGACGACCCGGCTGAAGTTCCTGGTCGCGTTCCGGCCGGGCGTCATCTCCCCGACGCTCGCCGCGCAGATGGCCGGCACCTTCCAACGGCTGTCGCAGGGCCGGGTGCTGCTCAACATCGTCACCGGCGGCGACGCGGTGGAGCAGCGGCGGTTCGGCGACTGGCACGACCACGACGCCCGCTACGCGCGCACCGACGAGTTCCTGACCATCGTGCGCGGGGTCTGGTCCGGGCAGCCGTTCAGCTTCGAGGGCGAGCACCTGAAGGTCGAGGGCGCGACGACGCTGGCCGCGCCGGACCCGGTGCCGCCGATCTACTTCGGCGGATCGTCCCCGGTCGCGCTGCCGGTCGCGGCCCGCCACGCCGACGTCTACCTGACTTGGGGTGAGCCGCCCGCGCAGGTGGCGGAGAAGATCGGCAAGGTGCGTGCGCTGGCCGGCGACCGGCCGATCCGGTTCGGCGTCCGGCTGCACACGATCTCGCGCGACACCTCGGCCGAAGCGTGGGCTGAGGCCCAGAAGCTCCTGGACGCACTGAGCCCGGAGCAGGTCGCCAAGGCGCAGGCGCAGCTGGCCGCGAGCGAGTCGGTGGGGCAGCAGCGGATGGTCGCGCTGCACGGCGGCCGCACCGACGGCGGGGTCCGCGGGCTGGAGATCCACCCGAACCTGTGGGCCGGCGTCGGTCTCGTCCGCGGCGGCGCGGGCACGGCGCTCGTCGGCAGCCACGGCGAGGTCGCCGACCTGATCGAGGAGTACCACAGCGTCGGTGTCAGCGAGTTCGTGCTGTCCGGCTACCCGCACCTGGAGGAGGCGTACTGGTTCGGCGACGGCGTCCGGCCGGAGCTGGCGCGGCGCGGGCTGCTCAAGGAGTACTAACCCCACCGGGTCGAGGCGTAGACGACGACGTTGTCCCGATAGGACCGTTTGGCCGCGTCGAAGCTGCCGCCGCAGGTGATGAGCCGCAGCGCGCTGCCCGGCGCGGGCCCGTACACCGCGTCGGTCGGGAACGCGTCCTTCGGGTAACGCTGGACACCGTCCACGACGAAGCGGGTTTCCTGGCCGTCCGAGCGCGCGACGAACACTTGGTCACCGTCGCGCAGCTCGCGCAGCCGGAAGAAGGGCGCCGGCCCGGCCCGGGAGTCCACGTGTGCGGCGATCACCGCCGGGCCCGGGTCACCCGGCACCGGGCCGGCGGCGTACCAGCCGACGTCTTCGAACTTCGCCGGCGCTTCGAGCTCGTGGTCGGCGCCCAGCCCGAGCGGGACGAGCGCGGCGGCGTCGATGCCGATCGCGGGGATCCGCAGCCGCACCGGCCGGACGTCGGCCGCGGCGGGCAACGGCTGGGGCCCGGTCGCCGTCGGGGCCGACGCCGTGGACGACGTCGGCGTGACCGGCGGTGGCGTCGCGGCCGGGGCCGCCGAGCAGCCCGCGGCGAGCGCGGCGACGACGAGCAGGGCGCCGAGGTCAGCGCGCACGAGCCGCCCGGCGTCCCACCGCGAGCGCGGCCAGCAGCGCGACCGCGGCGAACGCCGGCCACAGCGGCAGCCCGGACGACGGCGCGGTGCCGCCGCCTCCGGTCTCGACGCCGAGCCGCGGCGGTTCGGGCAGCGACGCGCCGTCGGAGATCGGGTTCGCCTTCAGCGCCCCGGAGTTCTCGGTGACCAGCAGCGTCGTCGAGGTGCCCGCCTTGACGTCGACGTCGGCGGTGGACTTCACCGCGCCGCCGCTCAGCTGCAGCGGCCAGCGGCCCTCGGGAACGTCGACGTAGTCCGACGTCTGGCCGTACGGGGCTTCCTTGGCGAGCGAGACGCCCTGCGGCGCGTCCACGGTGACCGGGGTGATCGCCGCCGACCCTTCGACGACCCGGACCCGGCCCTTGCCCGCGGCGGGCGGGGTGAGGTCGTCGGTGATCAGGTCGCCCTTGAGCGTTCCGTCGGGCCCGTTCGCGAAGACCAGCAGCGAGTAGGCACTGCGCTCGGCGACGTCGATCGTCGCCGACAGCGCGGGCGGGGTGCTGGACGCGGCGTCGGCGGGCCGCATCGACAGCGTGTACTTGCCGGGGCCGAGCGAGGAGTACGGGGTGACCGCGCCGTACCCGGCCTTGCGGATGACGACCTTTTCGGCCTGTCCGAACGGCGCGAAGTAGATGTCCACCGGCGGCACCTTCGGCGAGAGGTGCCCGACCCGGATCCAGCCGACCCCGGGGCCGGGCGCGGTCGCCGCTTCGGCCGTCACCGGCGTGAGCGCACCGAGCAGGAGCACGGCGGCGGCCAGGCCGGCGGGTCTGAGCAGGAGCTTCGGGAGTGTGCGCATCGGACGGCCTTTCACCGGTCAGGGGGAGGAGAACGGGACGAGCAGCCCCGTGGGGGCGAACAGCGGATAGGTGACGAGCACGCCGCCGGCGGTCCGGACGACCGAGGACGGGCGGAACAGGTCGCGCTGGCCGGAGTAGAACTCCGTCGCGCCGTCTTCACCGCCGGTCAGCAGCAGCCGGCGGCGGGGCTGCCCGGCGGGGTCTTCGCCGGGCACCTCGGGGAAGGCCGTGACGCGCACCGGCTGCAGCGCCGCGAGCGCGGCGATCGTCGCGATGAGCCGGGGGTCGACGCGCCCGGCGCGCAGCACCGCGGCGGCGTCGGGGGCGAGGGTGATCCGGGCCGACGCCGCCAGCGCCTCACCCGCGTGGGCGCGGGCCGACGCTTCCGACGACGCGCCGGGGTCGGCTGGGGACAGGCCCAGGCGCGAGACGGTGACCCGGCGCGCGCCGGCGCCGAAGACCGCGGTCGCGTCCGCGGTGCGGAGGGTGTCGTCGAGGGCGGGGAAACGCTGTCGCAGGTCGGCGCCGTCACCGGTGAAGACGGCCCACTCGGCGGGCGGGCAGGTGGCCGCGCACGCGGCGGGCGCGGCGAGCATGCCGGTCGGCCAGCCGGCCTTGGCGAGCTCGGCCCAGGCGCCGTCGTCGACCAGCAGCCGCGACCCGGATGCGTTGGCCCGCAACCAGTCCTGTGCTGCGCCGAGCGCGCCGCCCCGGTCGGCGGCGGGGCGCAGCGACGGATAACCGTAGGCCCACCCGGCCACGACGACCAGCACGACGACCACCGCGCCGGGCACGATCCCGCGCGCCCGGCCGTTCTCCGACCGGTGCGCGGCGCCGCGCTGCCGTGTCAGGGCCTGCGCGACCCCGGCCAGCAGCAGCGGGGTCACCGGCAGCAGCAGGGCGAGCACGGCGGTGTCGGGCACCCCGGGCACCGCCAGGGTCGCGGCGAGCAGCAGGCCGGACACCGCGAACGGCCGCAACACCGTGACAGCGAGCGCGGCCACGAGCGCGACGACCGACAGCACGGCCCACGCCGGGTCGAGCGCGACCCAGTCGGCGACCGACGGACGGCCCGCGGCCGCGAGGTGCGGCCGGAGCGCGGCGGCCGCCGGGCCGAACGCGATGCCGAGGCCGAGGTTCAGCAGCACCGCCACCAGCGCCGCGCGGACCGGCGCGCGCCGCACCAGCAGCCAGCCGGCGGCGGGCAGGAAGAGCAGCGCCAGGGGCGAGGTGAGGACGGCGGCGAGCAGGCAGACCGCGGCCAGGACGTCGTGCCGGATCCGGGCGCCGGGCGTGGTGATCAGCACCAGCGCCCCCAGTGCCCACACCACCGCGAGGTGCTCGACGACGACGAGCCGCTGCAGGCCGAGCGCCAGCGGTGACGCCGCGACGAGCAGCACCGCGGCCGACGACGCCCAGCGCGTCAGGCCCAGCCGGCGCGCCAGGAACCACAGCAGCACGGTGCCGGTCACCGCCGCGACGAGCATCGTTTCGCGGACCGCGTCGAGCGCGGTGGCCGAGCGGCCGAACGCGTCCGTGACCATCGTGTACGCCGAGAGCTGCCACCAGCCGAACCGGCTCACCCCGGCGCCGCCGGCGTCGGTGAACGGCGTCAGGTGGCCGAGGGCGTAGGCGTGGGCGACGTTCGCGGCTTCCGCGGGCAGGGCCGGGGACGCGGCGGCGAGGTAGAGGACTCGCAGCCCACCCGCCAGCGCCAGCAGCGCGAGCACGATGTCGAGCGACAGCAGGCGGTGCGCGGCCGAAGGACGCGCGCCGGCCGGTTCGGGAAGCGTCGCGGGGGAGCGGCCCGAGAACGACATCCCCCAGCTGTGCTGGGCCATTGGACGGATCGTAGCCGCTCCCGATCACCCGTCCAGCTCGGGACGGTTACGTCATCCGGACGGCCTAGAGATCCTCCCCGGTGATCCAAAACCCTTGTCCCGCATGATTATTTCCGACTGTCCGGAGTGGATCCGGAGAGTGTCCGGGTCAACGCGAGTGCGACCGTCCGGACGGCGGGGGCGACCCGTTCGGTGCGCATCCGGTTGGCCCAGCCCGAAATCGAGACGGCGGCGACCGCGACGCCTCGCGCGTCGAGCAGCGGGCTGGCCGCGCACACGACGCCGACGCCGGATTCCTCGCGTTCCAACGCGATCCCGTCCTCGCGAATCCGGGTCAGCTGACGGCGAAGGAGCCCGGGCGCGGTGATCGTCTTCGGGCTCATCCGGGGTAATCCGGCGTCGATCACCTGGTTCACCACGGATTCCGCGGAAAACGCGAGGATCGCCTTGCCGACGCCGGTGGCGTGCGCGGGGAACCGGCCGCCGATGCGCGACGGCAGTGTCGGCGCGTCCGGCCCGCGCAGCACGTCGAGGTAGACGACTTCGGTGCCTTCGAGGATCGCGAGGTGCACGGTGTTGCGCGTCGCTTCGCGAAGGTCGGCGAGGTACGGCCGGGCGGCCTCGACCAGGCCACGGCGGGGGGAGGCCAGTTGGCCGATTTCGAACAGGCGCAGCCCGAGCCGCACCGCGCTGTCCTCGCGCTCGAACAAGCCGGTCTCGATGAGGTGTCCCGTCAGCCGGTGCACGGTCGTCTTCGCCAGCCCGGTCCGGCGCGCCAGCTCGGAGACGCCGAGCACCTCGTCACCCGGCCGGAACGCTTCGAGCAACGCGGTGAGCCGGGCGGCGACGAGGCCGTCGCCGCTCGCGCCGTCGTTCCGGCCAGCGGTACGCATGGGTTGAGTGTGCCCGATCCGCCACGCGACTGTCAGCAGGTGGAGGTGAGGTCAGTGGTCGTCGGCGCCGAGCACGAGCTTGACGCAGTGCGCCACGAGCCGCTCACGCGAGACCTTCAGCGAGCCGTCGAGGTAGGCGATGAAGACGTTGCTCAGCGCGCCCACCAGCCCGATGGCGACCATCCGGCGTTCGGTCTCGTCACCGTGGGACAGCTGCTCGCCGACGAGCGCGGCGAACACCGGCATCAGGTGCAGGCCGCGCCGGGTCAGCGCGGGGTCGGTCAGCGGCGCGAGCAGCAGGATCCGGCCCCGGCGCGGGTCGTCGACGATCAGCTCGACAAACGCGCGCACCGCGTGCCCGGCCCGCAGCGTGGGGTTCGGCGCGTCGCGCACGGCGTCGACGAGCGCCTGCCGGGCCTGCTCGGCGACGTGTTCGTAGACCGCCGCGACGAGCTCCTCGCGGTCGGTGAAGCTCTCGTAGAAGTAGCGCTCGGTGAGCTTCGCGTGCCGGCAGACCGCGCGGACGCTGGTCCCGGCCGAGCCCTCGGTGCCCAGCAGCTCGAGGCCGGCGGCGACGAGCTGCTCGCGGCGCAGCGCCTTGCGGTCGTCCAGCGTCGTGCCCGCCCACGTGCGGCCCGGCATGGCGGCTCCTCGGTTGACTACATGTGTTGTCAGATCCTAGCCTGACAACAGCCGTAGTCAGTTCCGACTCGACGAGGAGAGCCACGTATGGGCAGGGAAGCCCCCGAACCGCTCGGGCCCGACTCGCTGACCTGGAAGTACTTCGGCGACTGGCGCGGCCTGCTGATCGCGCTGTGGGCCGGGTCGATGCAGAACATGCACCCCGGCCTCGGCGCCGGCGTCGAGCAGCACTCGCGGTTCTTCGAGGAACGCTGGCAGCGGCTGTTCCGGTCGCTCTACCCGATCGGGGGAGTCGTCTACGACGGCCCGCGGGCGCACGAGACGGCCCTCGAAGTCCGCGGCTACCACGACCGCATCAAGGGTGTCGACGCGAAGGGACGGCGGTATCACGCGCTGGACCCCGACACCTACTACTGGGCACATTCGACGTTCTTCGTCAGCACGATCCTCATCGCCGACCACTTCATGGGCGGCATCGGCGAGGCCGAAAAGCGACGGCTGTTCGACGAGCACGTCACCTGGTGGCGGATGTACGACCTGACCATGCGGCCGGTGCCGGAGAGCTGGGAGGACTTCCAGCGCTACTGGAAGCACATGTGCGCCGAGGTCCTCGAGGACAACAAGGCCACCCGGGACGTCCTGGACCTGCGCGGGATCGCCAAACCGCCGTTCCTGCCGTGGCTGCCGGACCCGCTCTGGCGGCCGGTGAGCGCGCTGATCGCCCGCAACTTCGTCTGGCTGACCACCGGGCTCTACGACCGCGAGGTCCGCGACCTGCTCGGCCTGCGCTGGTCCGACCGCGACGCGCGGCACCACCGGCGCGTCGGCAGGCTGGTCAACGCCGTCTTCAAGCTCGTCCCGCACGACCGCCGCTACCACCCGCGGGCCCGCGCCGGCTGGCGGCGCGGGCGCGGCGAGGTGGCTCCGGACGCCGCCTTGGTCGAGACTCCACGCAGGAACCTGCCGCCGCTGTCCGAGCGCGGCAAGCCCGAGCACTACGCGCCGAACGTCGAGTAGAAGCAGACACAGGAGGCATTCGTGAAGCTGGGATTCCACGTCGGGTACTGGGGCAGCGGCCCGACCCCGGGCGCGCTGGAGGCCGTGGTCAGGGCCGAGGAGCTCGGCTTCGACTCGGTGTGGACGGCGGAGGCGTACGGCTCGGACGCGTTCACCCCCCTGGCCTGGTACGGCGCGTCGACCAGCCGGATCCGGCTCGGCACCAACATCGTCCAGATGGCCGCGCGCACCCCGACCGCGACGGCGATGAGCGCGATGACCCTCGACCACCTCTCCGGCGGCCGGATGGTGCTCGGGCTCGGCGCGTCCGGCCCGCAGGTCGTCGAAGGCTGGTACGGCCAGCCGTACCCGAAGCCCCTGGCGCGGACCCGGGAGTACGTGGACATCGTCCGGCAGGTGATCGCCCGCGAAGCGCCGGTGACCCTCGATGGCCAGCACTTCCAGCTGCCGTTCAAGGGCGGCGCGGGCCTCGGGAAGCCGTTGAAGCCGACGGTCCACCCGCTGCGCAAGGACATCCCGATCCACCTGGCCGCGGAGGGCCCGAAGAACGTCGCGCTCGCCGCCGAGATCGGCGACGGCTGGCTGCCACTGTTCTTCTCGCCCAAGAGCAACGCCTTCTACAAGGCGGCGCTGGAAGAGGGCTTCGCGCGCTCCGGCGCGCGACACACCCTGGAGACGTTCGAGGTGCCGTGCTCGGTCCCGGTGCTCGTCCACGACGACGTCGAGGAGGCGGCGTCGTGGATCAAGCCGTCGCTGGCGCTCTACATCGGCGGGATGGGCGCGAAGAGCGTGAACTTCCACCACGACGTCTTCGCCCGGCTCGGGTACGAGGACGTGGCGGACAAGGTGCAGGAGCTGTACCTGGCGGGCCGCAAGGACGAGGCGACCGCGGCGATCCCGACGTCGCTGGTGGAGGACACGTCGCTGATCGGCCCGGCGGCGAAGATCCGCGACGAGCTGCAGGCCTGGGAGGAAACCGTCGTCACGCAGCTGCTCCTGCGCGGAGACGCGGCGTCGCTCACGAAGATCGCCGACGCGCTCGGCTGACCCGGCATTTTTGCCGGGTTGCCTGGGTGGCGGAGCTCCCGTACGGTCCCCGACTAACGCGAAAGTCGTTCACGTTAGTCGGGAGACCGTATGCGGGTGAGTCGTCGTACCGTCCTGGCCGGAGCCACCGCGCTTCCGTTCGCCGCCGCGCTCGGCGGGAGAACCGCCGAAGCGGCCGCGCCGCTCCGGGTGGGCGTCGGGATCGGCGACGTCACCGGGCCCGCCGCCGAGAACGGCATGATGGGCTACTCCATGCCGCAGCAGCAGACCGCCGGCATCCACCTGCGCACCCGGGCCCGCGCCTACATCGTCGACGACGGCGCGAAGCGGATCGTCTTCGTGACCGCCGAGCTGGGCGCGCTGTTCCAGTCCGTGCACCAGGGTGTGCTGCGCGAGCTGGTCCGGAGGTACGGCGACCGCTACACCGAGCAGAACGTCCTGCTCAACGCCACCCACACGCACTCGGCCTGCGGCGGCGACTCGCACTACGCCGCCTACGACCTCTCGATCCTCGGCTTCCAGCAGCAGACCTACGACGCCGTGGTCGCCGGGATCGTCGACGCCATCAGCCGGGCCCACGACGACCTCAAGCCCGGCGAGCTCGCCCTCGGCCGCACGGAGCTGACCGAGGCCAGTGCCAACCGGTCGCGGGTCGCCTTCGAGCTGAACCCCGACAAGGACCACTTCCCGCTCTCGATCGACCCCGCGGTCACCGTGCTGCGGTTCCGCCAAGGCGGGCGGGACGTCGGCGCGATCACCTGGTTCGCCACCCACGGCACGTCCATGAGCAACGGCAACCACCTGATCAGCAGCGACAACAAGGGTTACGCCGCCTACGCGTGGGAGCACGACCACGCCGGCGTCCGCTACCTCGACGGGCCGCCCGGGTTCGTCGCCGCCTTCGCCCAGACCAACTCCGGCGACATGACGCCGAACCTGAACCTGAAGCCCGGCACCCCCGAGACGGAGTTCCAGAACACCCAGCGCATCGGCGAACTGCAGTTCCAGGCGGCAAAACGCGCGTTCGACGCGGCGACCGAAACGATCACCGGCGGGGTCGACCACCGGCTGACGTACGTGGACATGGCGGGCGTCGACGTCGACCCGAAGTACACCCCGGACGGCCGTGCCCATCGGACGTGCACCGCCGCGATCGGCGTCTCGATGCTCGCGGGCAGCACCGAGGACGGCCCGGGCCTGCCGCTGCCCGAAGGCGTCAAGAACCCGTTCATCGACTGGCTCGGCGGCATCGACGCGCCGATCCCGCAGGCCCTGGCCGACGCGCAGGCGCCGAAGGTCGTCGCGGTGCCGTTCGGCGCGATGAAGCCGTACCCGTGGGCGCCGGAAGTGCTGCCGCTGCAGATCGTCCGGATCGGGCAGCTGCACCTGGTCGCCGGGCCCGCGGAGTACACGATCGTCGCCGGGCTGCGGATCCGGAAGACCGTCGCCGAGGCGCTGGGCGTGCCTCTGGAGAACGTCCTCATGCAGGGCTACGCCAACGCCTACAGCCAGTACGTCACGACGCCGGAGGAGTACGACTCGCAGCAGTACGAAGGCGCGTCGACGCTCTTCGGCCGCTACACGCTGCCCGCGTACCAGCAGGAGTTCGGGAAGCTCGCCGCGGCGATGAAGGCGGGGACCTCGGTCCCGCACGGGCCGGTCCCGCGTGACCTCCGCGGCAAGCTCGTCAACTTCCAGCCCGGTGTCGTCTTCGACAGCGCGCCGCTGCTGAAGAGCTTCGGCGACGTCGTGACCGACGCGAAGAGCAGCTACCGGCGGGGTGAGCAGGTGTCGGTCGCGTTCGTGACCGGCCACCCGAAGAACGACCTGCGCCG
Source organism: Amycolatopsis sp. NPDC104587 (assembly GCF_055583645.1). Taxonomy (NCBI): domain Bacteria; kingdom Bacillati; phylum Actinomycetota; class Actinomycetes; order Pseudonocardiales; family Pseudonocardiaceae; genus Amycolatopsis; species Amycolatopsis sp. NPDC104587. The sequence goes on along the minus strand of NZ_JBVJNO010000003.1, from coordinate 633,470 downwards.
CGACGGCACTTTCCTGGAGGTCCAGCGGTACGTCGACGGCCGTTGGGTGCGGTACGCCGACGACGGTGACTGGGCCACCAGGTTCCGCTGGACCCGGACGTTCGTGAGCGAGTCCCGCGCCGAGGTCACCTGGGACATCCCGGACAACACCCCGGTCGGGAAGTACCGCGTTGTCCACTTCGGAGCGTGGAAACACGGCCTCACCGGCGCCATCGCCCAGCTCAGCGGGACCTCCCGCGCCTTCGTCGTCTCCTGAAAGGACTCCGCGTGCGCAGGACCGCCATTCTCGCCGCTCTCGTCACCGCCCTGACCATCTTTGCGGCTCCGGCTCAGGCCGCGGACGCCTCGGTGAGCGTGCTCAGCTTCAACCTCTGGCAGCTGCCGTGGATCGCCAACCCGAACACCTCGGACAAGGAAGCCCGGGCCCGCACGGCGGAGAGCGTGATCCGAGCCCAGGACACCGACGTCGTCGTCCTCGAAGAGGCCTTCAGCGCCCAGGCCGAGGACCTGCGCGACCGGCTCGTGGACGCCTACCCGTTCCAGACCCCGCTGGTCGGGCAGTCCTGCTCGACGTCGCCGGGCTGGACGTCGGTGAGCGGCACCTGCTCGAACTCGCCGATCGTCGTCAACGGCGGCGTGACCGTGCTGAGCAAGTACCCGATCACGGAGAAACACCAGCTCGTCTATCGCGCCTCCTACTCCGGCACGGCCGACTACCTGTCCAACAAGGGCGCGGCGCTGGTGCGGATCTTCGCCCACGGCAAGGCGCTCTGGCTGGCCGGCACGCACCTGCAGGCCGACGAAGGACCCGAGACGCTCCCGAAGGCGCACGAGACCCGCATGGCCCAGCTCGGCGAGCTGCGCGCCCTCACCGCCGCCCGCGTCCCGGCGGGCGACGCGGTGGCCGTCGCCGGTGACCTCAACATCGAGTACTGGGCCGGGCGGAACCGCCGTGACGCCGCGGGCCGCACCCAGGCCGAGCAGGGCGCGGCGGCGCTCGGCGGCACCCTGCGCACGACCGGGTCCGGGGAGTACACCTTCGACGCGGTGACCAACCCGGCCGCGGCGAAGTCCGTTCCCGCGGACTACCGCGACACCCTGGACTACGTCGGCTCGGTGCGACGCGCCGAGGTCGGCCCGGTACGGCTGGTGCATTACGACGGTGGCACGATTCCCTCCGACCACTACCCGGTGCGGGCCGAGATCCACTACTGATCCCCTCATCGGATTCGTTCTGCGAGGAGGACCATGGCGACGCTGTCCGGCCGGACGAGGTTCCGCTATTCGCTCGGCTCGTTCGTCACCGGGTCCTTCGGGACGGTTCCCGGCCTCGTCCTGGTCAAGTACCTGACCGACACGATGGCCGTGCCCGCGGGCTGGGCCGCGGCGATCGTGTTCGTGCCCAAGGCCTGGGACGTGCTGTTCAACCCGATCGCGGGCCGGCTGTCCGACGCCGACCTGATCAAGACCGGCAGCCGGCGGCGCTTCCTGCTCGTCGGCGGCATCGGCGTCGCGATCCTGTTCGCGGCGATGTTCGCGCACCCCGGTTTCGGGAGCCCGCTGCCGGACGCGCTGTACGTGGCGATCACGTTCGCGCTCTGCGCCACGGCGTACGCGCTGTTCCAGGTGCCGTTCAACGCGCTGCCCGCCGAGCTGACCGAGTCCGCGACCGAACGCACGAAGCTCACCAGCGTCCGCATCGGCGTGCTGGCCGTGACGATCCTGATCTGCGGCGGGGGCGCCCCGGCGATCACCTCCGCGATCGAGGGCGTCGCCGGCTACCGCGTGATGGCCGTGGTGATCGGGCTGATCGTGCTCGCCGCGACGCTGCTGGTGTACTTCGGGCTCAAGGGCGCGCCGGTCGGCTCGCTGCGGCCGAACACCGTGAACCTCAAGGAGCTCGTCCGCACGCTCGCCGGCTGGCGGCCGTTCCGCTGGCTGCTCGGCACCTACTTCATCCAGGCGCTGGGCATCGGCACGGTGCTCGCCGCCATCCCGTTCTTCGCCCAGCGCATCCTCGGCGACGACAAGTACGGCACCATCCTGTTCGTCATCTTCGTCGGCCCGGCGCTGGTCACCATGCCGCTGTGGCCGCGGCTGGGCGACCGGGTCGGCAAGCTGAACGGCTTCCGCCTGGCGACCGCGGCGTTCGCGGTCGGCCTGCTCGGGCTGGTGTTCGCCCGGGAGATCCCGCTGGCCCTCACGTTCCTCTTCGTGGCGCTGTGCGGCGTCGGGTACGCGGGGATCTCGGTGTTCCCGCTGGCGATCCTGCCGGACCTGATCACGGCCGAGGAGGAGCGCACCGGCGAGACGCGCGCCGGGATCGCGGCCGGCGTGTGGACCGCGGGGGAGACGCTCGGTCTGGCCTTCGGCGGCGGGCTGTGGGCGCTCATCCTCGCGTTCGGCGGGTACGTGTCCAGCACGGACGCCACGGCCGACCAGCCGCACAGCGCGATCGTGGCGATCCTCGTCGGGGCGTCGATCGTCCCGGGGGTGCTCATCGCGCTGGCCCTGCCGCTGCTGCGGCGGAAGGTCCTGGAGCCGCGCCATGAACCCGCCTGACGAAGTCCTCGCGGCGCTGCGGGAGCTGCGCGCCGGTGACCTGCCGACGCACGGCGGCCGGACCTTGGCGTACGTCTACGACAGCGGACTGTCCGAAGTGGACTCCCTCGGCGCCGCCGCGCACGCGCTGGCGTCGTCGGCGAACGGCCTCGACCCGACGGCGTTCCCGAGCCTGCTGAAGCTGGAGAACGACCTCGTCGCCGAAGCCGCCGCGTTGCTCGGTGACGTGCCGGGCGTGGTCGGCTCGGTGACCTCGGGCGGCACCGAGTCGTGCCTGCTGGCGGTCTTGGCCGCGCGGGACGCGAACCCTTCGGTCGCGGCGCCGTCCATCGTGCTGCCGACCACCGCGCACGCGGCGTTCCACAAGGCGGCGCACCTGTTCGGGCTGCGGCGGATCGACGTCCCGGTCGACCCGGTGACGTTCCGCGCGGACCCGGCGGCGATGGCCGCGGCGATCGACGACTCGACGGTCCTGGTGGTGGCGAGCGCGCCGTCGTACGCGCACGGCGTCCTCGACCCGATCCCCGAGATCGCGGCGGCGGCTCTCGACCGCGGCGTCCGGATGCACGTCGACGCGTGCATCGGCGGCTGGGTGCTGCCGTACTTCGCGCGGCTCGGGGCCGAGGTCGCGCCGTTCGACTTCCGGGTGCCCGGGGTCACGAGCATTTCCGTGGACCTGCACAAGTACGCGTACTGCCCGAAGGGGACGTCGGTGCTGCTGCACGCGTCGGCGGAGCTGCGGCGCTCGCACCACTTCGCGAGCGCGGCGTGGCCGGGCTACACGATGCTGAACACGACGATCCAGAGCACGCGCTCCGGTGGTCCGCCGGCGGCCGCGTGGGCGGTGGTGCGGCACCTCGGCCCGGAGGGGTACCTGGCGCTGGCCGCATCGACGCGGGAAGCGGTTTCCCGGATCCGCGCGGGCATCACGGAGCTGCCGGGCCTGCGGATCCTCGGCGACCCGGTGTCGACGCTGATCGCGTTCACCGGCGACGACGGTTTCGACCTGTTCACGGTGGCGGACGAGATGAAGGCGCGTGGCTGGTACGTCCAGCCGCAGTTCGCATTCGAGTCTTCGCCCGTGAACCTGCACCTCACGGTGACCGCGGCCAACCACGGCACCGAGAAGGAGTTCCTCGCCGACTTGGCCGCCTCGGTCGACGCGGCCCGCTCGGCGGGCCCGGTGGTGGTCGACCCGGCGGTGGCGGAGTTCGTCGCGGCGCTGGACCCCGCGACCCTGACGTCGGAGCAGTTCGCAGGCCTGCTGGCGGCGGCGGGTCTGGGTGGCGCCGCGGGCTTGCCGGAGCGGATGGCGCCGATCAACGCGCTCCTCGCAACGGCGCCGGGGCCGTTGCGGGAGCGGCTGTTGCTGGAGTTCCTGGGCGCGCTCTACACGCCATGAACGGGGTGCTGACCAGTCTCATCGCCGTCTGCGGCACGCTGGCCGGGGCGAGCCTGACGTACCTCTTCGCCCGGCTCACCGCCCGGCGGGCGGAGACCGCGGCGCGTGAGGAACGGCTTCGCCGCGAGCGGATCGAGGCGTGCGCGGCGTTCGCCGGGGCGATGACCGAACTGCGCCAGAAGGTGATCGAAGGGTGGTTCCTGCGCCGCCGGAATCCGCACGGCGCCGCCACGAAAACCGCGCACACGGAAGCGGACCGGCGCGGTGCGGCGGCCGACCACGCCCGGTTCGTCGTGCGGATGCTGACCGAGGACGCCGAACTCCTCCGGCTCGCCGACGACGCCTTCGAGCCGATCGGGCTGATGGGCGAAGCCGCGGACCAGGCCGAGCTGAAGGCCCACGAGGATCACAGCCAGGAGATCCTCACCGAGTTCGTCCAGGCCGCCGGCCGCCGGTTCCGCTGACCCGGCCTCAGCGGTGATCCGGGCCGGACCCCGGATCACCGCCCACGAGCGTCTACTGGTTCCGCGAAGCCAGCCCCTCCGGCGCCGACTTGACGGCGGCGTGGATCGCGTCCGCCAGCGCGAGCGCGTCCTCCTCCGTCAGCTCCAGCGCGACGCGCGCCGAAGCGCCCATTCCCGGGTTGCGGAAGTCGATGTTCACCGTGTGCGCGTACGGCGCGTGGACCGGGTGGTCGACGTACACGGTGCCCTCGTTGAGGCGGAACCAGCCGCGGGCGCCCTTGCCGCTGCCTTCGAGCTCGAACTTCTCGGTCAGGTAGGTGCACATGGCGAGTCCTCTCAGGCGCTGAGCGTGCGGGAGTAGAAGTCGAGGATGCGTTCCCAGCCGTCCTTCGCGGCTTCGGGGCGGTAGCTCGGGCGGTCGACGGCGAAGAACGCGTGGCCCGCACCGGCGTAGGTGTGGAACTCGTGCTCCTTGCCCAGCTTCTCCAGCTCCGCCGCGAGCACCGCGACCTCGTCCGGGTCGGGGAACTGGTCGTCCGCGCCGAAGATGCCCAGCAGCGGGCACGACAGCTGCGGCGCCAGGCCCAGCAGCGGCTTCATCTGCTTCATGGCCTCGGGCGGGTCGGCGACGACGAACGCGCCGTAGCAGTCCACCGCCGCGTCGATGTCGAGCGAACAGCCGGAGAGGAACGCCTGACGCCCGCCCGAGCAGTGTCCGATGACACCGACCCGGCCGTTCGCGTCTTCGAGCCCGCGAAGGTACTCGACCGCGCCCTTGACGTCGCCGACGAGCCGGTCGTCCGGGACACCGCCGGCCGCGCGGACCGTCGCGGCCGCGTCGTCCGGGTCCGCGCCCGGGGCTTCGCGGGTGTAGAGGTTCGGGCAGAGCGCGTTGTACCCCTCGACGGCGAAGCGGCGCACCATCTCCTTGGTCGCGGCGTCGTAGCCGGGCATGTGGTGGATCACGACCACGCTGCCGCGCGGGCCCGGGCCGGTCGGCTTGGCCCGGTAGGCCTCGAGCTCGTCACCGCCGTGGCCGGTGATGGTGACGGTCCCGGCGACGATCTCGTCGGTCATCGGTTCTCCATGAGGTCGGTGGTGTTCAGGACGGGATGTTCTGGACGCCCTGTAGGCGCTCCTGCGTGATGGCCGTGAGTTTCATCCCTCACCACCGGTCATGGTCACAGCTGCTGCTGGACACGATCATCGAGACTCCTTCGATCCCTCGGGAGTGTGGAAGTAACGCGCGCCGCGGGAGGCGGATGCCACCGCGGCGACCACGGCCATCACCGCGGCCGCGGTGAACACGACCACCAGGCCGTGGTGGAACGGTCCGGACACCAGCTGCGGGAAGAACTCGCCCCCGGTCAGCGTGGCCCGGTCGGCGGGGGAGAGTCCGGAAAGGACACCCGGGCCGAGCAGGTGCCCGACCGGGTTGCTGCCGAGGAACGCCGCGAACAGCGTGCTCACCGGCGGCAGCTGGGCGACGCCGTCGGCGACCCCGGCCGGGACGCCGTGGGCCTGCAGGCCGCTGGTGAGCGTCTGCGGCAGTGAAGACGCCAGCCCGGCGATCATCAGCGAGAAGAACACGCCGATCGACAACGACGTCCCGGAGTTCTGGAACGTCGCGCGCATGCCGGAGGCGACCCCGCGCTGTTCGGTCGGCACGCTGCTCATGATGGCCGAGGTGTTGGGTGCGGAGAACATGCCCTGGCCGATCCCGCTGACCACGAGCAGGGCGGCGAACAGCGGGTACGGGAAGTCCACCGGCAGCGCGAGCAGGCCGAGGAACGCCGCCGCGACCAGCAGCAGCCCGCCGGTGGAGAACAGCCGGGCGCCGAAGCGGTCGGAGAGGTACCCGGAGATCGGCCCGGCGATGAGGAAGCCGACCGTCAGCGGCAGCATGTAGACGCCCGCCCACAGCGGCGTCCGCTCGTAGTCGTAGCCGTGCAGGGGCAGCCAGATCCCCTGCAGCCAGATGATGAGCATGAACTGCATGCCACCACGCGCGACGGAGGTCAGCAACGCGGCGATGTTGCCCGCGGCGAACGCGCGGATCTTGAACAGGGAAAGCTGGAACATCGGCGCGGCGACGCGGGTTTCGATGACACCGAACAGCAGGAGCAGCAGCACCCCGGCGCCGATGCCGCCGAGCACCCACGGGCTGCCCCAGCCGGTCGCGGCGCCGCCGTAGGGCTGGATGCCGTACGTGATCGCGGCGAGCAGCACGGCGGTCCCGGCCGCGAAGGTGATGTTGCCGCCCCAGTCGACCTTCGCCCGCTTCGGCGTGCCGACCTCGCGCAGGCTGCGGATCGACCAGATCGTGCCGAGCAGCCCGAACGGGACGCTGACCCAGAACACCGCGCGCCAGTCGATCTCGGCGAGCAGCCCGCCGACGACCAGGCCGAGGAACTGCCCGGCCAGCGCGGTGATCTGGTTGACCCCCAGCGCCATCCCGCGTTGTTCCGTGGGGAAGGCATCGGTCAGGATCGCGGCCGAGTTCGCCGTGAGCATCGACCCGCCGACGGCCTGCACGACCCGCCAGCCGATCAGCCACAACGCGCCGCCGCCGGCGTGGAACGGGTCGAACGACAAGGCCACCGAAGCGACGCTGAAGACGACGAAGCCGAGGTTGTACATCTCGACCCGGCCGAACATGTCGCCGAGCCGCCCGAGCGTCACCACCAGCACGGCCTGCACCAGCAGGTAACCGAGGATCATCCAGAGCAGGTAGCCGATGTTGCCCGGGGCCAGGGGGTCGAGCCCGATGCCGCGGAAGATCGCCGGCAGCGAGATGATGACGATGGAGCCGTCGAGCGCCGACATCAGGACACCGAGCGTGGTGTTCGACAGCGCGACCCACTTGTACCGGCTGGGGGTTTCGGTGACGGTCACAGCTCGTCCGCCAGCCGCTCGATCAGCGGGACGGCCGCGGCCAGCCTGCGCTGTTCGGCCGGGGTGAACTTCTCCGCCAGCGCGGTCGCCATCTTCTCGGTGGTCCGCGAGCGCCGGTCGGTCAGCAGCTGGACGCCCGCGGCGGTGACCGACATCAGCACCTTGCGCCCGTCGGAGTCGTCCTTGTGCCGTTCGACCAGGCCGCGGTCGACCAGCCCGGCCAGGGTGACGCCCATGGCCTGCGGTTTCACCCGTTCGAGGTCGGCCAGGCAGCCCGGCGTGGCCGGTCCCTCCCGGTCGAGCCGGGACAGCACCGAGCGCTCGGGCAGGGTCAGCTCGCCGACGACGTACCCCTGGCGCAGCCGCCGGACCAGCCGGCCGAGGGCGACGCGCAGGTCGGTGCTCACCTGGAGCAGCTCCTCATCCGTCACGATCGTCAACCTAGACTGATAAACCTGGGTTGATCAACTCGGACGGAACGGCCGCTAACGGGTGAGGCGGGAGCTTTCGCCCGGCCGGTCCCGGACACCCGGTGTTAGCGTCCGAAGTGGACAGACTCCGGGAGGCGATCCGATGACCATGCCGCACGCCGTGCACGCCGGCCACGACCACGTCCACCGCGAAGGCTGCGGCCACGCCGCGGTCCCGCACGGCGACCACGTCGACTACGCCCACGACGGGCACCTGCACCGGGCGCACGACGACCACTTCGACGAGTGCGAGATGACCGGCCACGTGCCGCACACCGGGCACGACCACACCCACGGCGACGGGTGCGGCCACGTGGCGGTGCCCCACGGCGAGCACGTCGACTACCTGCACGACGGCCACCGCCACGCGGCCCACGAGGACCACTACGACGACCACTAGTGGATGTGGACCGGACCCCACTCCGGGAAGGGGTCTGGTCCGGTGGCCTCGCCGAGGCACTCCCGCAGTGCGCCGAGCAGGGCGTCGCCCGCCAGCTCGACGCCGATGAACACCAGCTCCTGCCGCGGCTCGTCCGCCACCCCCTGGGGCTCGAAGCGCGCCACGGCGCCCGCCTGCGACCACAGCCCGGTCACACCCGGGCGGGACGCCAGCGCGAAGAACCCCTTGGACCGCAGCACGGTCCCGAACTCGCCCGAATCCAGGCGCCGTGCGACGAAGTCCCACAGCGCCACCGGGTCGAACGCGCTCGAGGCGCGGAAGACGACGCTGGAGATGCCGTACTCCTCGGTCTCCGGCACGTGGTCGCCGTTCAGCTCGGCCACCCAGCCCGGCGCCTCCTGCGCCCGAACCGGGTCGTAGCGGCCGGTGCCGAACACCCGCTCCAGCGGGACCTTCCCGAAGCTGCCGGTGACGACATCCGCGGCCGGGTTGAGCCGCCGCAGCGTCGCCACCAGGCGGTCGGTGTCCGGGACCAGGTCCGTCTTGTTCAGCAGCAGGACGTCCGCGAACTCGACCTGGTCCACGAGCAGGTCGCTGACGGTCCGCTCGTCGCCGGCGTACTGGTCGAGCCGGCGCTCCACGAGGGAGTCGCCGGTCGCCAGCTCACGCGAGAAGCTCGCCGCGTCGACCACCGTCACCATCGTGTCGAGGCGGGCGACGGACTCCAGGAAGGAGAACGTCGCCGCCACCGGCATCGGCTCGGAGATGCCGCTCGACTCGATGAGCACGTGGTCGAACCGCCCCTCGGCGCACAGCCGCGACACCTCCTCCAGCAGGTCCTCCCGCAGGGTGCAGCAGATGCACCCGTTGGTCAGCTCGACCAGGCGCTCCTGGGAGCGGACGAGGCCCGCGTCGATGTTGACCTCGCTCATGTCGTTGACGATCACCGCCACCCGCGTCCCGTCGCGGTTCGCGAGGATGTGGTTGAGCAGCGTCGTCTTGCCCGCGCCGAGGAAGCCGGACAGGACGGTGACCGGAACCGTCACGAGTGGAAGTGGCGCATCAGCCGGCGGGGCACCAGCCGGACCTCGCCGTCGACCTTGATCGGGACCAGGTCCGGCACCGCGGCCTTCCACTGCGAACGCCGGGACCGGGTGTTGCTGCGCGACTTCTTGCGCTTCGGGACGGCCATCAGCGCGTCCCCCGCTTCCCGTAGCGGCGGTGGAACTTCTCGACCTGGCCGGCGCTGTCCATGATGCGCTGGGTGCCGGTCCAGAACGGATGCGACCACGCACTGATGTCGACCATGACCAGCGGGTAGGTCTGCCCGTCGGACCACTCGACGGTCTTCTCGGACGTGATGGTGGAGCGCGTCAGGAACGCGTCGCCGGTGGACGAGTCCTTGAACACGACGGGGTGGTAGTCGGGGTGGATGCCGTTCTTCATCGGTCTTCCTTTCGGTTCGCCGCGGTCGCGTCGTGCCGCGCCGGGTCGGGTTCGGTGTCCTCGCACGGCTCTTCGTGCCAGTCGCCGAACGGGTCGGGGTAGCGGTGCCACTCCGCCGGGCCGGCGGCCAGTTCGTCGTCAGTCAGTAGAGCGCCGCGCAGGGCCGCGTCGATCTCGTCGGGCGTTGTCTGGTCCGTCACCACGACGAGCTCCTGCGCGCGGTCGCCGTGCACCGGGTGCCAGCGCAGGGACGCCAGGGTGCGGCGCTCGGGGGAGACGTCCGCCCACGCCGGGCCGTCCGGGGCGGCGAGCCACGGCCCGGCGTGCCCGATGCCGAGCCCGCCGCCGGCCGACTCGATCCAGAACGCGACGTCGGGCTGGCTGGCGACCCACGCGCGCCCGCGGGTGCGGACGACGCCGTCGAGCAGCACGTCGAGGGCGTCGTGCAGCCGTTCAGGGTGGAACGGCCGCTCGGCGGTGAAGGTGACGAGACCGATGCCGCAGTCGACGTGCAGCGGCGGCTGGCCGCGCAGCAGCGCGCCGTGCATGTCGGTGACCTCACCGCGGCGAGCGCCGGACGGGACGGCGTCGAGCACGCTGTGCCCGTCGATCCGGCCCAGCTCGACCCGCGGGACGGACGGCGCGACCCGGTCGAGGACCGCGGACGCCTTCGCGGCGCTCCACGCGTCGACGGCCGCGCCGGCCAGGACCAGGACGTCGGCGAACTCGGCCTGCGAGAGCGCCACCTGGGCGACCGTGCGCTCGTCCTCCGGGCTGGCCTGCAGGTTCCGCTCGGCCAGAACGTCGTCGCCGGTCGCGTCGGCGAGGAAGCTCGCGCAGTCGACGACGGTGAGCACGGCCCGCAGGTCGACGTCGTCGTGCACCGGGTGGTCGCCGACCAGGACGTTCCGGATCGCCCAGCTGACCGGCTCCGGCTCCATGGCCTCGTCGAGCCGCACGACGATCCGGCGCACCTGCGGCATCCGGGCGAGGTGGCGCAGCAGCGGGAGGAGGTCCTCGCGCAGCGTGCAGGACACGCAGCCGTGCGCCAGCTCGAGGACGGTCAGCTGGTCACGCTGGTCGAGCCGCAGCCGGCGGCGGACGACGCCGGAGTGGATGTCGCGCAGGTCGTGGTGGACGACGGCGGTGCCGGGCTCGGCGACCCGCAGCAGCTCGGCGAGCTCGGCGTTCGCGCCGGGGGAGAGCCCGCTCACGAGGACGAGCGGGACGCGGGGTTCAGGGGTCACGGGTGCTCCAGGAATACGGGCGGGGTACGGTGCGTAGAGTAGATGAAAACGAAAACCGATATCAACTCGGGAGGGTTCGTGTCCGCTGTCTGCCAGGTCACCGGCCGCAAGCCGGGCTACGGCAAGCAGGTCTCGCACTCGCACCGCCGCACGTCGCGGCGCTGGGAGCCGAACTTGCAGAACCGCCGTTACTTCGTGCCGAGCGAGGGCCGCTGGGTGCGGCTGCGCGTCTCCGCCAAGGGCATGAAAACGATCGACAAACGCGGGATCGAGTCCGTGGTCGCCGAACTGAAGGCAAGGGGAGTGAAGCTGTAATGGCGAAGAGCACCGACGTCCGCCCGATCATCAAGCTGCGGTCGACCGCCGGCACGGGCTACACGTACGTCACGAAGAAGAACCGGCGGAACGACCCCGACCGGATGGTCCTGCGCAAGTACGACCCGGTCGCGCGCAAGCACGTCGAGTTCAAGGAAGAGCGCTGATGGCGAAGAAGTCCAAGATCGCGAAGAACGAGCAGCGGAAGGTGGTCGCCGCGCGCTACGTCGAACGCCGTCGCGCGCTCAAGGCCGTCATCGCCTCGCCCTCGGCTTCGCCGGCCGAGAAGGGCGAGGCGGTCGTCGCGCTGCAGAAGCTGCCGCGTGACGCGAGCCCGACGCGGATCCGCAACCGGGACGCTTCCGACGGACGCCCGCGCGGGTACCTGCGGAAGTTCGGGCTGTCCCGGGTGAAGATGCGCCAGGCCGCGCACCACGGCGAGCTGCCCGGCGTCACGAAGTCGAGCTGGTGAGCCGGATGCCGAAGCCGAACCGCGACCGGCCCGGCAAGCGCCGGGTGAACCTGCTGCGCGCCAGCAAGATCACGCACGTCGACTGGAAGGACGTCGACCTGCTGCGGAAGTTCATCTCCGACCGGGGCAAGATCCGCGCCCGGCGGGTGACGGGATTGACGCCGCAGCAACAGAAACAGGTCGCCACGGCGATCAAGAACGCGCGTGAGATGGCGCTCCTGCCGTACCCGGCCTCGGGGCGCGCCGGCTGAATCGGGTGCGCACGCTGGGCGGGCGCGCGATCATGGGCGTACGAACGGGGCGTCGCACCGGGATGTCCTGACTCAGGAGGTCCACGCTTGCCCGCCCAGCTCACGCCCGCCCAGCTGCCCGAGGTCCTGCTGAACACCGCCGTCGAGGATCGAAGAGCCGTTCTCGACGCCGCGGTCCTGGCACAGGCTCTCGGACCTCCTGCACCGCGTCACGCCGCCAGTCGGCGACGCCGGACATCCCGCGCCCGGGCCGAGTGCGCCCGGAGCGCCTCGACCGGCGCGCGGCTGCCATTCGTGGCGCGCGGACCGGTGTTCCGGGTGGCGTAACGCACGCTGGGCTGGCGCACGGGTGAACCGTCAATAAACTCCCGGCCATGGACGACCCGCACTACCTTTCCGGCCTCCAGCTGTCCGGCCGCCGCGTCGTGATGTTCGGCGGCGGCTCGGTCGCCCAACGACGGCTGCCGCGGCTGATCAGCGCCGGCGCCCGCGTCGAGCTGGTGTCGCCGCACACGACGCCGTCGGTGCAGGGGATGGTGGACGCGGGGGAGCTGGTCTGGCACGAGCGTCGCTACACCGCCGGTGACCTTCGCGACGCTTGGTACGCGCTGGCCTGCACCGACGATCCCGCGGTGAACGCGGAAATCTGCGCCGAGGCCGAGCGCGAGCGGGTGTTCTGCGTCCGCGCCGACGAGGGCGAGTCGGGGTCCGCGGTGACCCCGGCCTCCGGCCGCCACGGCGGCCTGCTGTTCGGCGTGCTCTCCGGCGGCGAGCCGCTGCGCTCGGCGGCGGTGCGCGACTCGATGCTCGACGGCCTGCACAACGGCACGATCGAGGACGGCCGCCGGCCGCACCCCGAGGGCAGCCTGCCCGGCGTCGCGCTGGTCGGCGGCGGCCCGGGCGACCCGGAGCTGATCACGGTCCGCGGCCGCCGGCTGCTCTCGCGCGCGGACGTCGTGGTCGTCGACCGGCTGGCGCCGCGCGAGCTGCTGGACGAGCTCGCGCCGGAGGTCGAGGTCGTCGACGCGGCCAAGATCCCGTACGGCCGCGCGGCCAGCCAGGACGTCATCAACCAGACGCTGATCGAGCGCGCCAAGGAGGGCAAGTTCGTCGTCCGCCTCAAGGGCGGCGACCCGTACCTGTTCGGCCGCGGCTTCGAAGAGGTGCTCGCCTGCGCGGAGGCGGGGGTCCCGGTGACGATGGTCCCGGGCATCACGAGCGCGTTCGCGGTCCCGGCGGTGGCGGACGTCCCGGTGACCCACCGCGGCGTCGCGCACGAGGTGGTGGTGGTCTCCGGCCACGTCGCGCCCGGCGACCGCCGCTCACTGGTCGACTGGGAGCTCCTGGCACGCATGCGCGGCACGATCGTGCTGATGATGGGCGTCGAGCGGCTCCCGCAGTTCGCGAAGGCCCTCCTGGACGGCGGCCGCCCGTCCGACACCCCGGTCGCGATCGTCGAGGACGGCACGATGCGCACCCAGCGGGTCCTCCGGTCCACTTTGGACACGGTGGTCACCGACGCGGCGGCTTCCGGCGTCCGCCCCCCGGCGATCATCGTGATCGGCCCGGTGGCCGGCTTGGTCCCGATCGACCGAGCGTAGGAATACGCGCCTGATCACGCGAGTTCCGGGTCTGATCACGCGAGTTCCGGCCCGGCGCACGCGGTTCAGTCTTCGTAGCAGCTCGCGGCGAAGTCCCGGATCGCGTCGGACAGCCGGGTCGGGTCCAGCCTGAGCTCCACCGGGCTGCGGGCCTGGACGAACTCCGCCGCCGGCATGTCCACCGCCAGGGTGTCCGCGTCACCGAACGGGTGGATCGGGTCACCCTGGTGGCCGATCACCAGCGCGCGCGTCGAGATCTTGCGGCGCACCGACTTCGGCGGCGCGATGCGGCCGAACAGCACCCCGTGCAGCAACGCCGCCATCGGGGCCGGGCGCTGGGAGAGCGTGTCCGTGACGACGTCGACCCACTGGTTCCCGTGCGGCACCAGGGAAGCCGCCAGCGCCACCGCCTGCACCGTCACCGGCAGGAAGCGGGCCGCCATCAGCAGCGGGGCGAACGTGAACAGCCCCGCGACGATCGCGTTGTCCAGCACCGGCATCTCGACGATCAGGCCGCGAGCGCGCGAAGGCGCCGACACCGCCACTTCCAGCGAGACGTTCGCCCCGAGCGACGTCCCGCCGATCACCGCCGACTCCACCTCGAGGTGGTCGAGCAACGCCAGGGTCTGCTCGGCGAAGGACGGCATCGAGTACAGCCACGACTCGGTCGGGCGGTCCGAGTCGCCGTGGCCGAGCAGGTCGAGCGTGACCACCCGGAACCCCGCGCGGGCCAGCCGGCGCGCGAGCGGCGCGTGCATCCGGCGGGTCAGCATGATGCCGTGGGTGAGCACGACGACCTTCTCGCCGCTGCCGAACTCGGTGTACCAGAGCCGGTGGCCGTCGTGGTCGAACGACCCGGTCAGCTCGATCGGGCGGGACTCGCGCCGGGCGGCCGGGGGCTCCGGTTCGATCAGGGTCGCGCTGCTGGCCGGGCTCATGTCCCACCGTCCTCCCCGCGTCGTGGTCACCTTACGTCCAGGAAAACATCCCGTGACCACGTTGGCACAGTGACTCGCGCGTCAGTTGACAACGTGCCAATGGCGGCTCGCCGCGACCATGGGTCAAGATGACCCCATGACCGCTACTGCTGACAGTCTGCCCGACCTCGTCTCCCTCAAGGTCGACGTCGACGGCCACGTGGCCGAAGTGACCCTGCTCGGCCCGTCCAAGGGCAACGCGATGGGCCCGGACTTCTGGCGCGAGCTGCCGCTGGTGTTCCGCGCGCTCGACGCCGACCCGCAGGTCAGGGCCGTCGTGCTCACCGGCAGTGGGTCGCACTTCTCCTACGGCCTCGACCTGCCGGCGATGATGGGCGACTGGGCCCCGATGCTCGGCGGTGACAGCCTCGCCGGGCCGCGGACGGCCTTCCTCGACCAGGTCAAGACGCTGCAGGCGGCCGTCAGCTCGATCGCGGAATGCCGCAAACCGGTCGTCGCGGCCGTTTCCGGCTGGTGCATCGGCGGCGGGGTCGACGTGGTCGCCGCCGCGGACGTCCGCCTGGCCAGCGCCGATGCCAAGTTCAGCGTCCGCGAGGTGCGCGTCGCCATCGTGGCCGACCTGGGTAGCCTCCAGCGGCTCGCGAGCATCGTCGGCGAAGGGCACCTGCGCGAGCTGGCGCTGACCGGCAAGGACATCACCGCGGCCCGCGCGGAGAAGATCGGGCTCGTCAACGACGTCTACGCCGACCAGGACGCGCTGCTGGCCGCCGCGCGGGAACTCGCCGGCGAGATCGCTGCGAACCCGCCGCTCGTGGTGCAGGGTACGAAGCAGGTACTGGCGACGAACACCGAGCGCCAGGTCGCCGACGGCCTCCGGTACGTCGCGGCGTGGAACTCGGCGTTCCTGCCCAGCAAGGACCTCGGCGAGGCGGTCCAGGCTTTCATGGAGCGGCGCGCGCCGGAGTTCAAGGGCGAGTAGCAAGAAGGAGGCAGCGTGACCGCTTCGGAAGTCCATCACGCGTTCCGCGTGGCGCGGGACTACCTGCAGACCCACCGCGAGGACTACGACACGGCGTACCGGGACTTCGCCTGGCCGGAGTTCGACGAGTTCAACTGGGCGATCGACTGGTTCGACGTCGTCGCGCACGACCCGGACAACGCCGAGCGGTACGCGCTGTGGATCGTCGAGGAGGACGGCACCGAGAACCGCTGGACCTACCCGGAGATGTCCGGCCGGTCCAACCAGGTGGCGAACTGGCTGCGCGGCCTCGGTGTCCGCCGCGGCGACCGGCTGATCCTCATGCTGGGTAACCAGGGTGAGCTGTGGGAGACGATCCTCGCCGCGATCAAGCTCGGCGCCGTGATCATCCCGGCGTCCACCCTGCTCGGCCCGGCCGACCTCACCGACCGCGTCGAGCGCGGCGCGGCGAAGCACGTCGTCGTCCGGTCGGTGGACGCGCCGAAGTTCGACGGCGTCGAGGGTGACTACACGCGGATCGCGGTCGGGGAGCCGGTCGAGGGCTGGCAGCAGTACTCCGCCGCGTTCGCGCAGTCGCCGGAGTTCGCTCCGGACGGCCCGACCCGGGCGGCCGACCCGATGCTGCTGTACTTCACCTCCGGCACGACGGCGAAGCCGAAACTGGTGCAGCACACGCAGGTCTCCTACCCGGTGGGCCATCTGTCCACGATGTACTGGATCGGCCTGGAACCGGGCGACGTCCACCTGAACATCTCCTCGCCCGGCTGGGCGAAACACGCGTGGAGCAACGTCTTCGCGCCGTGGAACGCCGAAGCGACGGTGTTCCTCTTCAACTACAACCGCTTCGACGCGAACGCGCTGATGGCCCAGATGGACCGGTGCGGGATCACCAGCTTCTGCGCGCCGCCGACGGTGTGGCGGATGCTGATCCAGGCCGACCTGACGGCGTTGAAGACCCCGCCGAAGAAGGTCGTCGGCGCGGGGGAGCCGCTCAACCCCGAGGTGATCGAGCAGGTCCGGCAGTCGTGGGGCGTCACCATCCGCGACGGCTTCGGCCAGACCGAAAGCAGCGTCCAGATCGCCAACACGCCCGGCCAGGACGTCGTGCCCGGCTCGATGGGCCGGCCACTGCCCGGGTTCGTGGTGGCGCTGGTCGACCCGGTCAGCGGCGAGCGCGCGACGGAGGGCGAGATCTGCCTCGACCTCGACCACCGCCCGGTCGGCCTGATGACCGGCTACGCGGACGACGACGAGCGGACGTCGGCGGCGTTCGCCAACGGCTTCTACCACACCGGGGACGTCGGTTCGATCGACGAACGCGGCTACATCACCTACGTCGGGCGCACGGACGACGTCTTCAAGGCGTCGGACTACCGGATCTCGCCGTTCGAGCTGGAGAGCGTGCTGATCGAGCACGAGGCGGTCGCGGAGGCGGCGGTCGTCCCGGCGCCGGACCCGATCCGGCTCGCGGTGCCCAAGGCGTACGTCGTGCTGGCGGCCGGCCACGAACCGACGCCCGAGACGGCGAAGGCGATCCTCGCGTACTGCCGCGAGCACTTGGCGCCGTACAAGCGGATCCGGCGGCTCGAGTTCGCGGACCTGCCGAAGACGATCTCGGGCAAGATCCGCCGCGTCGAGCTGCGCGGCCGCGAGAACGACCCGGCGCGCGGGGAGGGCACGGAGTTCCGCGAGGAGGACTTCCCGGACCTGAAGTCCTGACCTCGCGGCGCTCCGCTCAGGCGCCGGCGGTCCCCTCCAGCTCGACGAGCCGGCCGGGGATCGCCAGCCGCGTCACGCCGAGCATGGTGGTCGGCGGGGCGACCCCGGCGGCGCCCAGCCGTGCTGCCAGCAAGCCGTAGTGCGGGAACAGCAGGTCGACGTCGGTGGTGTAGACGGTCAACCGGACGAGGTTCGCCAGTGCCATGCCCGCTTCGGCGAGGACGGCCTCCAGGTTGTCCAGGCTCAGCGCCAGCTGCGCGGCGATGTCACCTTCGTGCTCCGGTTTCCCTTCGGCGTTCATCGCCGTCTGCCCGGAGCAGTAGAGGGTCCGGGTGTGTCCGGAGACGACCTCGCCCTGGTTGAACCCCAGCTCCACCGACCACGGCCACGGGTTGACCGCCGTTCGTTCCACTGCCACTTCGGCTCCTTCTTGTTGTCGAGAGCCCGAGCTTCGCGGTGAATCACGACATCCTCTGTCGTGTATTCGCTAAGGTTCCGGTATGCGCGCCGACCGGCTGGTCTCGCTGGTGCTGCTGCTGCGGCAGCGCGGCCGGCTGAGCGCGGAGACGCTCGCCCGCGAGCTGGAGGTGTCCACCCGGACCGTGCTCCGCGACATCGAAGCGCTGTCCGCGGCGGGTGTCCCGGTCTACGCCGAGCGCGGGCGGCACGGCGGGTTCGCGCTGCTGCCCGGGTTCCGGACCGAGCTCACCGGGCTGAACCACGAGGAGGCCCTGGCGCTGCTGACCGCCGGATCGGGGCGCGGCGAGCAGGCGTTCGGCCTCGGCTCGGCGCTCGCGTCGGCGATGCGCAAGGTGGTCGACGCACTCCCGGACGGCCCCCGCACGACGGCGAGCGACGCGGCCCGGCGCATCCTCGTCGAGCCGGAGACCGACCTGCTTTCCCGCCGTCCGGCCACCGAGGAACTGCCCGGCGGGGTGGTCACCGAGATCCGGCGCGCGGTGCTCGCCGGACACAAGCTGCGCATCCGGTACGCGGCGGCGAACCAGGAGCCGGGGTGGCGCACGGTGGACCCGATCGGCCTGGTCACGGTCCGCGACCGCGGCTACCTGCTCGCCACGAGATCGGGTGCCGACCGCACTTACCGGCTGTCGCGCGTGTCGGCGGCCTCGGAGCTGTCGGAGCCGGCCGAGCGCGCGGACCGGGTCGATCTGGACCGGATCTGGCGCGATCGGTGCGCGCGGTTCCTGTCCACCGACCATCTCCCGGTGCTCGTGCGAGTGCGGCCGGGGCGGCAGGAGGAGCTGCTGGGTATGGCGGTGGCTGTCCGCGCGGCGGAACCGGACGCGGAGGGGTGGGTGCGGCTCGAGGCGACGTTTCAGGATCTGCGCCACGCCGAGTGGGCACTGTGGCAGCTCGGCGCGGACGCGGAAGCTCTGACTCCGGCCTCGCTACGAGCCGCTTTGCGCGACCGCGCCGCTGCGATCGCGGCTCGGTACGAAGGCTCGCGGTGAGTGTCCCGGGGCGGCCTTGGTCGAGTGGCGCTCGTCAGGCGCGAGTTCCCTCGACCTGACGGCCGTCCTCGGTCGAGCACGCTGTCACCGGGTCGTTCGCGCCGCTGCCGCACGTCCACTCGTCCAGGACCACCGGCCCCGGCCCGTCCGGTGAGCTCGCCTCCGCCGGAGTCAACTTCGCGAAGTAGTCCTTCAGCAGCTTCGTCGCCGCGGCGCAGTCGACCTGGCCGTGGGCGGTCACCGTCGTCTTCGCGCCGCCCGCGCCCGGGACGTCGCCGCACGGGACGCCCGGGGCCGTGGACCCGGCCGCCGCGGCTGCGGCGGGTACGGCGGACTGGGGCGCCGTGGGTGCCGGGTCCGCGCCGGCGCAGGCGGCCAGTGCGGCGGACGCGGCGACGAGCAGCAAGGGGTACGCGAGAGTCTTCATGGGCCCTTCAGGAACTAAAACGGGACAGGTTCACTCGGACGGCACGACGGCGGCGAACACCGTCTGCTCGCCCTTGGTGCAGGTGGTGCCGCCCTGTGCGGCGGGCGGCCCGGAGGTGCACAGCCAGCCGTCGACGGTCTCGTTCACCGCGTCGTTCGAACCGGCGCCCTGGCGCCCGGCGATCTTGCGGTGGAAGTCGCCGACCAGCTTCGTCGCCGCGACGCAGCTGACGCCGGCGGAGCCGCTGTCGAACACGTAAAGCGTCAGCCCGCTGGCCGCGGTCACGGTGCCGCACGACCCGGGCACCGACGGCGGCGCGCCGGACGGCTTCGTCACCGGCGCGGGCGCGGACGAGCTGCCCTCGGCGGGCGGTGGGGGAGGCGTGCCGGTGGACGTCGGCTTGGAAGCCGAGGTCACCGGGGGCGTGGACGACGCCGGCGCCTGGGCGGCCTGCTCGGCCGAACACGCCGCGAGGGCCGGGACGGCGAGGCACGCCGCGAGCAACGGCCGCCACGTCCTCGTGGTGGTCGGGTGGGGCACCGCGATCGTTCCTCCCCGCGCCTGTGCTGGTCCGGACATTCCGGCCCCTCCGGGCTCCAGCGCCGTGGACCGACTCGCCCACGGGTGTGCCGGAGATTACTCCAGCCGGGTGGCGGCCCGGTCCGGTGGCCGCCGAATTGATGTCCACAATGGACAGTTAACATGCCGTTCACGCTCCGAAACCTCAGACTGCCATCCGGAATCGATCGGTGTAATTCCGGCCGTTCCCGTTAACGATCCGGCTTCGCGTGCCGAAGGTCTTGGTGGAGGCCGAAGAGCTTCCCCGTCCCCGACCCCGTCCCGGGCCCGTGAGAGCGATGAACGCCGACGCTGTGACCAGCCCCGAAACCAGCACCGACGACCCCGCCAACCCGCCGACCGTCCCCAGCACCGTCGTCTGGTGCTGCGGCCGCCCGTACGTCCTCGAGGCGCGCCCCGGCCGCGCCCGCTGGATGGGCACCGACTACCGCGGCCGCCCCGAGGCGCTGAGCAGCGCCGAACTGCGCCGGCGCGGCTGGAGCCACCGCCGCGCGTGCTGAAGCAAGCTCTAGGCTGACCAGGTGAGCACAGCCGCCCCCGAACCAGCCGCTCCGGCGGACGTCACCGAGCCGTCCCTGCTGAGGCAGGCGTTCAACGTCCCCAACATGCTGTCGCTCCTGCGGCTGGCCGGCGTCCCGGTGTTCCTCTGGCTGCTGCTCGGCCCGGAGGAGGACGGCTGGGCGCTGGCGCTGCTGGTGTTCAGCGCCCTCACCGACTGGCTCGACGGCAAGCTGGCCCGCTGGCTCAACCAGATGTCGCGGCTGGGCCAGCTGCTCGACCCGGCGGCCGACCGGCTCTACATCCTCGCGACGCTCATCGCGTTCCTGGTCCGCGACATCATCCCCTGGTGGGTCGTGGTCCCGCTGGTGGTCCGCGAAGCCGTGCTCGGCCTCTGCGTCCTGACGCTGCGCCGCCGCGGCTTCGCCCCGCCGGAGGTCACCTACATCGGCAAGGGCGCGACCTTCGTGCTGATGTACGCCTTCCCGTTCCTGCTGCTCGCGCAGGGTGGCTCGGACGTCGCCGCGGTCGCCCGGCCGATCGGCTACGCCTTCACCATCTGGGGCGGCGTCCTCTACGTCTGGTCCGGCGTGCTCTACGTCGTGCAGGCGCGCAACGCGCTGCGCGGCGCGGGCGAGGACTGAGCGCGCCGCTTTCCCGGGTCGTGCCCGGCGGCTGGGCCGTGTGGGTGTAAGACTTCGCCCAGCACGTTTCGCCAGCGAGGGCATGAAAGGGGACCGGCGGTGTCCGCTCCTGAAGAGCTTCGTTACACCGAGGAACACGAGTGGGTCGCCACCCGCGGCGAGGACACCCTCGTCCGGATCGGCATCACCGAGTACGCGCAGGACCAGCTCGGCGACGTCGTCTTCGTCGACCTGCCCGAGGTCGGGCGTCAGGTGAGCGCCGGGGACGTCTTCGGCGAGGTCGAGTCGACCAAGAGCGTTTCCGAGCTGTTCGCGCCGGTCGACGGCGAGGTCGTCGCGGTCAACGACGGTGTCGCCGACTCGCCCGAGCTGATCAACAGCGACCCCTACGGCGAGGGCTGGCTGATCGAGATCCGGCTCGACGACCCGGCGGGGCTCGAAGCCCTGCTCGAAGCCGAAGCGTACGACGCCCTGACCAAGGGCTGAACCCCGTCGGCGAGCCGCCGGACCGGCACTGCGCCGGTTCGGGGAGCCGGGGCTCGGAGAATCGATCAGGCACGGTACGTTGGCAGCTACACGTTCTTGAGTACTAGGCAACACAGCATGTGTGGAGGAGAGCTCAGGTGAGCACGAACGACGGGCCCGGCGGCGTTCCCCCGGAGCAGTCTCCGGAGCGGACCTCTGTCTTCCGGGCCGACTTCCTGGCCGAAGCCGAAGGCCACGAGTCCGCCCCCGCCGCGGAGGCGCCCGTCCAGGGTGTCGACGCCCTGCCGGCGGGTTCGGCGCTGCTGGTCGTGAAGCGCGGGCCCAACGCGGGTTCGCGGTTCCTGCTCGACCGCGACACCACCAGCGCCGGACGGCACCCGGACAGCGACATCTTCCTGGACGACGTCACGGTCTCCCGCCGGCACGCCGAGTTCCGGCGTGAGGGCGGCGAGTTCGTCGTCATCGACGTCGGCAGCCTCAACGGCACCTACGTCAACCGGGAGCCGGTCGACCAGGCCGTCCTCGCGGGCGGCGACGAGGTCCAGATCGGGAAGTTCCGCCTGGTCTTCCTGACCGGCCCGGGGCACGGGGGCCAGGGGGCGCAGTGACGGCGGCCGGGCGGCCACAGAGCTCCGGGCTGAGCATCGGGGCCGTACTGGCGCAGCTGCGCGGTGACTTCCCCGATGTCACCATCTCCAAGATCCGGTTCCTCGAAGCGGAAGGCCTGGTCCAGCCGGGCCGGACGCCTTCGGGGTACCGGCAGTTCGCCGCGGCGGACGTGGAGCGCCTCCGGTTCGTCCTGGCCGCCCAGCGGGACCACTACCTCCCGTTGAAGGTCATCAAGGAGCAGCTGGACGCGGCGGACTCGGGAGCCGGGCCCGTCGCGGCCCTGCCCCGCCCGCCGCGCCGGCTGGTCCCGATCGACGCGCCGGCGGAGAACGTCGGCCTGCCCGAGGCGGCCGACTTCGCCGCGGGCCGGGAGCTCCGCCTCACCGAGGAGGACCTCCTGGAGCAGGCCGGCATCGACGCGGCCGCGCTGGCGGAGCTGCGGCAGTACGGCCTGGTCCGGCCCGGTCCCGCGGGGTTCTTCGACCCCGACGCGGTCCTGGTCGCGCGGACGGTGAAGGCGATGACCGAATTCGGTATCGAGCCGAGACACCTGCGTGCCTTCCGCGCCGCGGCCGACCGTGAGGTCGGGTTGTTGGAGCAGATCGTGACACCGGTGTATCGGCACCGTGACCCGGAGGCCAAACAACGGGCCGACGAAGTCGTCCGGGAGCTCGCGGCACTGTCCGTGACCCTGCACACGCTCCTCGTCAAGGCCGGAATCCGTGGCGTCTCCGGGTGTTGATCCGTAACGGGGCGGTGAGATCCTCTTTGCGGTCCCATGTCAATGACTGAATGTTCGGACCTTCATGCCGTACCGTGAGACCCAGGGTTTGCGGCAGGCGAACCGAGAGAGTCCGGACAGCGAGCACAGCGCACGGATGACGGGTAGCGTCGGCAGTGGCGGCGCAAGCCGTTCCCACGCTGAAGCCCGTGTGCACGAGAGGGAGGCGAAGCCCGATGAGCGAGATGCGCGTCGTCGGTGTGCGGGTCGAGCTGCCCGCGAATCAGCCGATCTTGTTGCTGCGGGAGACCGAGGGTGAACGGTACCTGCCGATCTGGATCGGCTCGGTCGAAGCCACCGCCATCGCCTTGGAGCAGCAGGGCGTCCGCCCCGCCCGCCCGCTCACGCATGACCTGTTGAAAGAGGTCATCGGAGCGCTCGGCCGGGAGCTGGAGCAGGTCGTCATCACCGACCTCAAGGAAGGCACGTTCTTCGCCGAGCTCGTCTTCGACGGTGACATCCGGGTGTCGGCCCGGCCGAGCGACTCGGTCGCGCTGGCCCTGCGGATCGGCGTCCCCATCCACGCCGTGGACGCGGTGCTGGAGGAGGCCGGCCTGATCATCCCGGACGAGCAGGAGGACGAGGTCGAGAAGTTCCGTGAGTTCCTCGACTCGGTGTCCCCTGAGGACTTCCGGGGAGCCGATACCTGAACCTTGCCTTGACGCGGACGTCAACGTCTAGCGTCTGAGGCATGCGGATCGGAGAGCTTGCGCAGCGCACGGGTGTCACCACCCGTGCGCTGCGTTTTTACGAGGACCAGGGCCTCATCGCGGCCCGGCGCTCGGCGAACGGCTATCGCGAGTACACCGAGGACGACCTGCAGCTGGTCCGGGAGATCCAGACGCTGCAGACGGTCGGCCTGACCCTCGACGAGACCCGCCCGTTCGTCGACTGCCTGCGCAGCGGCCACGAGACCGGCGACGCCTGCGCGAGCTCGATCGAGGTCTACCGCCGCAAGCTCGAAGAAGCCGACGCCCTGCTGGCCCGGCTCGGCGGGATCCGCGCCGAACTGGCCACGAAGCTCGCCGGCGCTTTGGCCCGGCAGGCGCCCGATCCGTGCGTCGTGCCCGAATCCCCGCGTCCGTGAAGGAGCCCGTCATGTCCGAAGTCGCCGAAGTCACCGACACCACGTTCCCCGAGGTCCTCGGCAGCGACGTCCCCGTGCTCGTCGAGTTCTGGGCCACCTGGTGCGGCCCGTGCCGGATGGTCGGCCCGGTGCTGGCGCAGCTGGCCACCGAGCGGGCCGGGGAGCTGGCGGTCCGCAAGATCAACGCCGACGAGAACCCGGAAACGACCCGGTCCTACCAGGTCATGTCGCTGCCGACGATGATCCTGTTCTCGGGCGGCGAGCCGGTCGAGACGATCGTCGGCGCGTTCCCGAAGGCCCGCATCGAAGAGCGGCTCGACCGGGCGCTCAAGGCGCCGTCGCTTTGACGAAGGTGTCCGCCACCTCGCGGCCGTACTGCTCCAGGTCCAGCGACAGGTCCGCCGCGTAGGCCGCGGCGACCCCGTCGACGGCCTGCGCGACCGACATCGCCATCACCTTGGGCGTGAACACGCCGAAAGCGTCTTCCGCCTGGCCCTGCTTGAGCTGGCGGGCCAGGCCGTGCACCCGCATGTCGTCGACCAGGACCTTCGTCATCACCCAGCCCTCGGCGTCGTCGGCGTTGGCGGACATCTCCGCCAGCACCCGGACGCACTCCGGGTACGCGCGCAGGAACGCGATCGACGTCTCGATGTGCGCCCGCAGGTAGCCGGGCCGGTCGGCCGGGTCGACCCCGCCGCCGGTGCGCTCCTTGAGGAACTCGTTCTTCGTCTCGACGACCGTGCTCAGCACGGCCTGCATCAGGCCGGCCTTGTTCGTGAAGTGGTAGGAGATCATCCGGGTGCTGCTGAGCCCGGCGCGCTCCTTGATCTTGGCGAACGTCGCCTTCCGGTACCCGAGGTCGGCGATGACGCCGATGGTCGCGCCGATGATCTGCGCGCGGCGCGCCGCCTCCGTCACGCTGAGGCCCATTTCGGCCATGAGGTCGGTGTTTACTTGCATGAGTAAAAATGTACTCGGCTGAGTAAATCGACGCAAGAGGTTTGAACCACCGCGCCGGGGGTACGGCGAACGGCGCAAAGGCTCATCCGGTCGTTGAGGCTTGCCGCGCGTCGCGTTGACCGGTGTTCTCCTGGCGCTTACCGTCGGAGGAGGTAAATCGCCACGGTGTGATTCACGGTCTGGGGCCGGACCGTGGCGGTTGATCTCCGGTGGGTCCCGCTCCTGGGACTCCCCGGCTGTCATTCGCCGGCCGTCCGGTCGGGCGAGGGGAGGCTTGCGTGGTCGAGGCTGGTTCCGAGAAGCAGCCTGTCGAGGTCGCGACTGGTGAGCAGGGTGAGCTGTTCCCCGACGACTCGCTGCCCGACGAGCTGGTGGGCTACCGGGGTCCGGCGGCGTGCCAGATCGCCGGCATCACCTACCGCCAGCTGGACTACTGGGCGCGCACGAAGCTGGTGGCGCCGAGCATCCGCACAGCGCACGGCTCCGGCTCGCAGCGGCTGTACTCGTTCAAGGACATCCTGGTCCTCAAGGTCGTCAAGCGGCTGCTGGACACCGGGGTCTCCCTGCAGAACATCCGGGTGGCCGTCGACCACCTGCGGGTCCGCGGGGTCCGCGACCTCGCCAAGGTGACGCTGTTCTCCGACGGCACCACGGTCTACGAGTGCACCTCGCCGGAGGAGATCGTCGATCTGCTCCAGGGCGGCCAGGGTGTGTTCGGCATCGCGGTCAGCGGGGCGATGCAGGAGATCAGCGGCACGATCCACGAGTTCCCGGCCGAGCGCGCCGACGGCGGTGTGGTCGAGACGCACGAACCGGACGAGCTCACCCAGCGCCGCAACGCACGCAAGACCGGGTGATCATCGCCGCGGGGAGGCGAGTAAGGTTCTGCCCGCGGTCGACGAATCCGCGCGGGAGAGTCCGAGCCACACCTTGAGCTCGGCGCCGAAGGAGCAAGTCCTCCCCGGAACCTCTCAGGCACCCTGGACCGCGCGGACGAGACGCCTCTGGAAAGCGGGTCGTCAGGACACAGCCTGATGGCCCCGCCGACGGTGCAAGCCCGGCTCAACCTGCGGGCGAAACTCTCAGGCGCCCGACACGGGTACGGACAGAGTGGGGAGGGTTCCCTCCGGGTTCGGGTGGACCGCGCTCCGGGTTCGGGTGAACCGTGCTCGCGGAGGGCGCTCGCTTGAACCCTCCGCGGTGTCTTGTGGGGGTGCAACCCCCACACCCCGCCCGGCGGGCTCCGCCCCCGGACCCCCGCCGTGGTCACCTTCGCGTTTACAGTCGAGTTGGGTGGACGCTGCCGTTCGGAGGAGGCCATCGTGGACTTGTCGCTCGCCTCCCTGGAACAAGGGGTTCCCTTCGCCGACCGGCACATCGGGCCCGGGCCGGACGAGCTGCGCCACATCCTCGACGTCATCGGCGTCACCTCGCTCGACGAGCTTGCCGAGCGGGCCGTGCCGTCGTCGCTGCGGGAGTCCGCCGAGCCGCTCGCTCTTCCGCCGGCGGCCACCGAAGCCCAGGCGCTCGCCGAGCTCCGGGAGCTGGCCTCGCGGAACCGGCCGATGGCCCAGATGATCGGCCTCGGTTACCACGACACCGTCACCCCGCCCGTCATCCGGCGCACCGTGCTCGAGAACCCCGCCTGGTACACCGCCTACACGCCCTACCAGCCGGAAATCTCGCAAGGACGGCTCGAAGCACTGCTCAACTTCCAGACCATGGTCGCCGACCTGACCGGCCTGCCGGTCGCGAACGCGTCCCTGCTCGACGAAGCCACCGCGGCCGCCGAGGCGATGACGCTCGTGCGCCGGGCGGGCAAGTCCGCGTCGAACCGCTTCGTCGTCGACGAGGACACCCTGCCGCAGACGCTCGCTGTGCTCCGGACGCGCGCGGAGCCGCTGGGCATCGAGCTGGTCGTCGAAGACCTCTCGCAGGGGCTCACCGGCCTGGGGCTCGGCGGCGACTTCTTCGGGGTGCTGCTGTCCTACCCCGGTGCGTCCGGCGCGGTGCGCGAGCTCGACCTGACGATCGCCGACGCGAAGAAGCACGGCGCCGCGGTGGTCGTCGCCGCGGATCCGCTCGCGCTGACCCTGCTGCGCCCGCCGGGTGAGCTCGGCGCCGACGTCGCGGTCGGTTCGACGCAACGCTTCGGCGTCCCGATGGGCTTCGGCGGCCCGCACGCCGCGTACCTGGCGGTGCGCCAAGGCCTCGAGCGGCAGCTGCCCGGACGGCTGGTCGGCGTCTCGAAGGACGCGGACGGCGCACCCGCGTACCGGCTCGCCCTCCAGACGCGCGAGCAGCACATCCGCCGGGAGAAGGCGACGTCGAACATCTGCACCGCGCAGGTCCTGCTCGCGGTCATGGCGTCGATGTACGCGGTGCACCACGGCCCCGACGGGCTGCGCGGGATCGCGCTGCGGGCACACCGGATGGCCACCGTGCTCGCGGCCGGGCTGTGCGAGGGCGGCGTCGAAGTGGTGCACGGCGAGTTCTTCGACACGGTCCTCGCGGCGGTGCCCGGCCGGGCGGACGTGGTCGTCGCGGCGGCCCGTGACCTCGGGGTGAACCTGCGGCGGGCCGACGACGACCACGTCGGCGTAGCATGCGACGAGACCACGACGCGTGAGCGGCTTTCCTGCGTGTGGAAGGCTTTCGGTGTTTCGGTGTCCGATGTGGACGGCCTCGACGCGGACACCGCGGACGCGCTTCCGGCGCCGCTGCGGCGCACCGGCAAGTTCCTGACCCACCCGGTGTTCCACGCGCACCGCTCGGAAACCGCGCTGCTGCGCTACCTGCGGGAGCTGTCCGACAAGGACGTCGCGCTCGACCGGAGCATGATCCCGCTCGGCTCGTGCACCATGAAGCTCAACGCGACCGCGGAGATGGAGCCGGTCACCTGGCCCGAGTTCGCCGGGCTGCACCCGTTCGCGCCGGCCGAGGACGCGGCCGGGCTGCTGACCGTCGTCGCCGACCTCGGCGCCTGGCTCGCGCGGATCACCGGCTACGACACGGTTTCCCTGCAGCCCAACGCCGGCAGCCAGGGCGAGTTCGCGGGCCTGCTGGCGATCCGGGCGTACCACCGCTCCCGCGGCGAGCACACACGCGACGTCTGCCTGATCCCGGCCAGCGCGCACGGCACGAACGCGGCGAGCGCCGTGATGGCGGGCATGCGGGTGGTCGTCGTCCGCTGCGACGACGAGGGCAACATCGACCTCGCGCACCTGAAGTCCACTGTGGACGCCCACCGCGGCGACCTGGCCGCGATCATGCTCACCTACCCGTCGACGCACGGGGTCTACGAGGACACCGTCGGCGAGGTCTGCGCGGCGGTGCACGACGCGGGCGGGCAGGTGTACGTCGACGGCGCCAACCTCAACGCCCTGATCGGCGTCGCCCAGTACGGCCGGTTCGGCGCCGACGTCTCGCACCTCAACCTGCACAAGACTTTCTGCGTCCCGCACGGCGGTGGCGGCCCCGGGGTCGGCCCGATCGGGGTCCGCGCGCACCTGGCGCCGTTCCTGCCGAACCACCCGCTGCAGCCGGCCGCCGGCCCGGCGACCGGGGTCGGCCCGGTCAGCGCGGCGCCCTGGGGCAGCGCGTCGATCCTGCCGATCTCGTGGGCCTACGTCCGGATGATGGGCGCGGAAGGCCTGCGCCGGGCGACGCTGGTCGCGGTGGCGAACGCCAACTACGTCGCGAAGCGCCTCGGCGAGCACTACCCGGTGCTGTACGCGGGCCACTCGGGCCTGGTCGCGCACGAATGCATCCTCGACCTGCGGCCGCTGACGAAGGCCACCGGCGTGACGGTGGACGACGTCGCGAAGCGCCTGGCGGACTACGGGCTGCACGCGCCGACGATGTCGTTCCCGGTCGCCGGCACGCTGATGGTGGAGCCGACGGAGAGCGAGGACCTCGCCGAGCTGGACCGGTTCTGCATGGCGATGATCGCCATCCGCGGCGAGATCGACCGCGTCGCCTCGGGGGAGTGGCCGCTGGCCGGCTCGCCGCTGCGGCACGCGCCGCACACCGCGCGCTGCGTGGCGGGCGAGTGGGAACGGCCGTACAGCCGGGAGACGGCGGTGTTCCCAGCAGGCGCCGCGGCGGCGAAGATCTGGCCGCCGGTCCGCCGCATCGACGGCGCGGCGGGGGACCGGAACCTGGCCTGCTCCTGCCCGCCCCCGGAAGCCTTCGCCTGAGCGCGGTCACGCCGAAGCCGCCAGGCGCACCATCAGCTCCGTCCGGCTGGTCAGCCCCAGCTTGCGGTGGATCTGCTGGAGGTGCTTCTGCACCGTCCTCGGGCTGATGCCGAGGTGGCGTGCGACGTCCCGGTCACCCGCGGCGTCCGCGACGAGGCGCGCCACCTGCCGTTCGCGGGTGGTCGGCAGCGTGAGCTCCGGCCCGGCGAGGGGCCGGACCGGCGGCCGCTCCTCGCGGGCCGGCGCTTGGCCGAGGTGCGGCGCCAGGAGGTCGACCCAGGCCCGGTCCCGCGCCGAGAACCCCGGCCGGGAACGGCTCAAGGTCAGGATGCGGCCGTGCCGGTCGTCGACCTGGACGATGCACAGCAGCTGGTCGACCGTGCCCCGCGGGCGGTAGTAGTCGGTGTACAGCGGCAACGCGCGCAGCGTCCGCAGGTCCGCCAGGTCGCTCAACGCGGCCGACGTCCCCAGCGGCAGCCGCCCGTCGCGGTGGGCCGCGAACGCCGGGTGCTGGTGCACCTGGGCCCGGAACCCGGCGTGGCGCAGCAGGTTGTGCTCCGGCCGGTCGGTCACGGCGCCGGTCAACCGCCGGGTCGTGTGCTCCGCGCTGGCGCACGACGCGAAGTCGCAGCCGACGAGCCGGCCAGCCCGGCCGCCGGCCCCTCGGCCCGGAACTCCCGTGCCACATCGAGGGCGCGGTGCAGGTGCCGCGCCGTCAGTTCACCGCTCACTCCCGATCCCCCCTCGGCTCGCCCGGTGAAGAAAGACCCGGGCGGGCCGAGGGAGATACGAACTCCGACGTTACCGGGCGATCCGGACGTTCAGGGTGGTGTTCGCGCCGGCGCTCACCATCGACTGCGCGATGCTGCTGATCCCGGCCGGTGCGCTGGAGGAGTTGTTGTTGCTGTCGTCCTCGTCACCCCGGGCGCGAAGAGGCAGAACCGCAGCAGCGTGTCGAACCGGCGCGAGAGCTCCTGGGAGCCGTTCGGGCAGTTCGCGCCCAGCTTCAGCACCGCGTAGGGCCGGAACGAGCCGGACTGCGTGACCCCGCGGAACGCGGTGCCGTTGACCCGGCAGAAGAACATCTCCGTGTTGCTGGTGCTGCTGACGGCCCCGATGAACCCGCCGCGCGAGCTGGCGTTGCCCGAGTCCTCGTCGTCCATCCGGATGACGATCGCCTCGGTCCCGACCGGGCAGGACCGGCCCGCCGGGATGACCCCGACGTCGGTCGTGGCCGCCTGGGCCGGCGCGGCGGTCAGCGTGAGCGCGCCGGCGAGCGATGCGAGCAGCAGCGCCGGAACGGTGAAGAGTCGTTTCATCGTGTGGTTTCCTCCCCTTGGACGGTCTGACCGCTCAAGGACACCAACCCGGCTCCGCACAGGGACGGCGGGTAGGTTGACGCCATGTCGAGTGCGCACGGTCCTGATCGGACGTCCGTGGTCGTGACCGGCGGCAGCGGCTTCATCGGCCGGGCCGTCGTGCGCGCCCTCCGCGACCGGAGCGTCCCGGTCACCGTCGTCGACCGGGTCCCGTTCCCCGAAGACCTCGACGGCGTCCGCGTCGTGACCGGCGACCTGCGCGACGCGGCCGTCCGCGAGGAAGCCGTGACGCGGGAGACCGCCGGCATCGTGCACCTCGCCGCGCTGACGTCGGTGCTGAAGTCGATCGAGCTGCCCGAAGACACCTTCGCCGACAACGTCCTGGTCACCCAGGAGCTGCTGGAGCTCGCCCGGCGCCGGGAGGTGCCGAAGTTCCTGCTCGCCTCGACCAACGCGGTGATCGGGAACGTCGGCGCCGCGACCATCACGCCGGACCTGCCGCTGCGGCCGCTGACGCCCTACGGCGCGACCAAGGCGGCGTGCGAAATGCTGCTCTCGGGCTACGCCGGCGCGTACGGGATGACCACGTGTACGTTGCGGTTCACCAACGTCTACGGCCCGGGAATGTCCCACAAGGACAGTTTCGTGCCGCGGATGATGCGGGCCGCGCTGACCGGCGCCGGGGTCAAGATCTACGGTGACGGCCGCCAGCGCCGCGACCTCGTGCACGTCGACGACGTCGTCCGCGCGATCCTGCTGGCCCTCGACAGCGGCCACTCGGGCCGCGCGATCGTCGGCGCCGGGCGGTCGGTGTCGGTGCTGGAGATGGTCGAGGCCGTGCGCGAGGTGACCGGCGCCGAGCTGGCGGTCGAGCACGTCGAGGCCCCGGCGGGGGAGATGCCCGCCGTGGTCGTGGACGTCTCGGCCAGCGAGGAGACGATCGGCTACGAGCCGTCGGTCTCGCTCGCCGACGGCCTGGCCACGGCGTGGAAGTACTTCTCGAACCTCGACCGTCCCCACGGGACACCGTGAAGCCGTTCCTGCGACGGCACTGGCCGCTGCTCCTGCTCCTCGTCCCGGCGATCGCGCTCCGGGTGCTGACCTGGCTCGCCTACCGGCCGGCGCTGCTGTTCATCGACTCGTTCCGCTACATCGACAACCTGCACGCGCTGCGCGCCGACCAGCTCGACCCGATCGGCTACGACCTCGTGCTGCGCCCGCTGCTGGCGGTGGGCGGGCTCGCGTGGGTCGCGGCGGTGCAGCACGCCGGCGGAGTGCTGATCGCGATCGGCGTCTACGCGCTGGTGCTGCGCCTCGGCGGCCGCCCCTGGGTCGGCGCGCTCGCCGCGGCGCCGGTGCTGCTGGACGCCTACCAGCTGCAGATCGAGCAGAACATCATGTCCGAAGTCGTCTTCGAGGCGGTTCTGCTCGGGCTGCTGTGGCTGCTGCTCGGCAAGGGCGCCCCGGGGTGGAAGCGAGCCGGGCTCGCGGGTCTGCTCGTCGGGTTCGCCGTGCTAACGCGGCTGATCGGCATCTCACTGGCCCTGCCGCTGCTGGTCTACCTGGTCGTCGCCGGGGGAGCGTGGCGGCACTGGGCGGGCTGGCGCCGGGCCGGCGTGGGTGCGCTCGGGCTCTTGGTCGTGCTGGTGCCCTACGCGGCGCGCGTGCACTCGGAGACCGGCAAGTGGGGCCTGACCGGCCCGTCGGGGAACATGCTATACGGCCGCACCGCCGCCGTCGCCGACTGCCCGAACCTCCACCTCGACCCGACGCTGCGGGTGTTCTGCCCAGCCGAACCGCGCGAGACGCGGCTGGTGGACAACTACACCCACGCCGACCTCGATCCCAACTGGCCGGGCCCGCTGCCGCCCGGCGCGGACAAGGCCGCGCTGGCGCACGAGTTCGCGATCGACGTGCTCAAGGAACAGCCCGGCGACGTCGCCGCGGCGATCCTGAACGACTTCGCCAAGAGCTTCGCCTGGACGCGCGAGCAGGACCCGACCGACGTCCCGCTCGACCGGTGGCAGTTCCAGCTGAGCTACCCGCAGTGGGCCGACCAGTCGCTGATCGACCTCGTCACGCAGCAGAACGACGGGGTCACCGCGAGCGTCGACCAGCCGCTGGCCAAAGTCCTTCGCGACTACCAGCTCGGCGGCGGGTACGTCCCGGGCGCGGTGCTCGGCATCGGCGCGCTGCTGGGGCTGCTCACGGTGGTTCGCCGCAAGAAGCCGCTGGACAAGGCACGAGCGGGTGCGCTGCTCGCGGCGTCGAGCGGGCTGGTCCTGCTCTTCGCCTCGGCGGTCTTCCAGTTCTCCTGGCGCTACCAGATCCCCGCGCTGGTCCTGCTCCCGCTGGCCGGCGCGCTCGGCTTCACCACGCTGACCTCGGCCAGCCGGAAACGCCTCGCCGCGTTCCCCGACGACGTCGACACCGGCGCGCTCGACGACTTCCGCGGCCGGCACCCGGACCTGAAGCTGGCCCCGCTGACCGTCGTCATCGCGGCCTACAACGAGGCCGGCGGGATCGGCGAGGTCCTGGAGAAGATGCCGGACCAGTGCCTCGGCATGCGCGTGGACGTGCTCGTGGTGGTCGACGGCGGCACCGACACCACCGCCGGGATCGCGGAGGAACACGGTGCGCACGTCTGCGTCGCGCCCCGCAACCGCGGCCAGGGCGCGGCACTGCGGCTCGGCTACCACCTCGCGGCCGAGGCCGGCGCCGAGTACGTCGTGACGACCGACGCCGACGGCCAGTACGACAACAGCGAGCTCGAAGCCCTGGTCAGCCCGGTCGTGGATGGCACCGCGGACTTCGTCACCGGGTCGCGGAGGCTGGGGCACGAAGAGGCCGACAGCCGCGTCCGGTGGCTCGGCGTGCGGGTGTTCGCGGTCCTGGCGTCGGTGCTGACGGCACGGCGGATCACCGACACGTCGTTCGGCTTCCGCGCGATGCGGGCCGAGCTGGCCTGCTCGGTGCCGCTCAACGAGCCGCAGTACCAGTCGTCGGAGCTCATGCTCGGGGTGACCGCGCGCGGCTCCCGCGTCGTCGAGCTGCCGATGAGCATGCGCCTGCGCAAGGCGGGCAAGAGCAAGAAGGGCGGCAGCCTCGTCTACGGCGCGAACTACGCCCGGGTCATGACGGGGACGTGGTGGCGGGGGTACGTGCTGCGCCGCGGCCGAACACGAGCCGGTCGAGCAGGGTGAACTTGACGACGAACACCAGCGCGTAGCTCGCCACGTACGCGCCGTCGACGAGCACGACCCACCAGAGGTGCGGCAGGTTCAGCGGCGTCAGCAGCGAGCCCGCCAGCGTCGTCAGGCCGATGGACGCCAGGCCGCCGAGCCCGATCACGACCAGGTAGGGCAGCAGTTCGCGGCGGACGCGCGGGCGTCCGGTGCGGCCCCACACCCAGCGGCGGGTGACCACGAAGTTCAGCACCGCGCCGGCCGCCCAGGCCAGCGTGCTCGCCAGGGCCGCCGCGCCACCGGTGGCGAGGACCGCGAGCAGCACGACCTGGCTGAGGACCGTCGCCGCGACCGACGTCGCCGCGGCGCGCGCCAGCCGGGCCCAGCCACGGCGGCGGGTCTTCTCCGTTGTGCGAGGCCGCACGCCGTTGGTTACGGTCGTCATGCCCCCATCCTCCCCGCGGGCCCGGCGCGCCGCCGTCCGGGTCCCCTACGCATAGGAGATTCACAGCCTATTGCCAGGTCTTCATCAGCAGGTGATCGATAGCGTCGGGGGGCGTAAACGAGCAGGAAAGGCGGCACAATGCGTGTGCTGGTTCTCGGCGGTGACGGATATCTGGGCTGGCCGACCGCGCTGCACTTATCGGACAAAGGCCACGAGGTAGCCGTTCTCGACAATTTCGCCCGCCGTGGGTACGACGTCGAACTGGGCGTCGAAAGCCTCGTCCCGATCGAGTCCCTGACCGACCGGATCGCGGCCTGGCAAGAGGTTTCCGGCCGGGAGATCACCAGCTACGAGGGTGACCTGCTGGACGCGGAGTTCCTGTTCGGCGCGGTGCGCGACTTCGCGCCCGACACCGTCGTCCACTACGCGGAGCAGCGGTCGGCGCCGTACTCCATGATCGACCGCGAGCACGCGGTGTACACCCAGCACAACAATGTGATCGGGAACCTGAACCTGCTGTACGCGATCGCGGAGATCAATCCGGCGATCCACCTGGTCAAGCTGGGCACGATGGGCGAATACGGCACGCCGAACGTCGACATCGAAGAAGGCTGGCTGGACCTCGAGCACAACGGGCGCGCGGACCGGGTGCTGTTCCCGAAGCGGCCCGGGTCGTTCTACCACCTGACCAAGGTCCACGATTCGCACAACATCGAATTCACCTGCCGCGCCTGGGGGCTGCGGGCGACGGACCTCAACCAGGGTGTCGTGTACGGCCAGCAGACCCCGCAGACGGCGCTCGACCCGCGCCTGGCGACCCGCTTCGACTACGACGCGGTGTTCGGCACGGTGCTGAACCGCTTCGTCATCCAGGCGGTGCTGGGCCAGCCGCTGACCGTGTACGGCAAGGGCGCCCAGACCCGCGGCCTGATCGACATCCGCGACACCGTGGAGTGCATCCGGCTCGCCGTGGAGCACCCGGCCGAGGCCGGGGAGTTCCGCGTCTTCAACCAGATGACCGAGAGCATGTCGGTGGCCGCGATCGCGGACCTCGTCGCCGAACGGTTCCCCGGCCCGGTGCAGATCGAGCAGCTGGAGAACCCGCGCACCGAGGCGCCGGAGCACTACTACAACGTGAAGCACACCGGGCTGGTCGGGCTGGGGCTGGAGCCGCACCTGCTGTCGGACACGCTGATCGAGTCGATGTTCGACATCGTGGGCGCCAACAAGCACCGGGTGAACCCGGACAAGCTGCGCCCGACCGTGCGCTGGCGGGGCGCGCTCAAGAGCTGACACCGCGGGGAGGCGTGCGGGTTCCCCTGCCCGGGAGCCCGCACGCCGTTCTTTCAGCCCGGCAGCTTGTCGAGGAAGCCGTGCACCTTCGTGATCTTCCCGTCTTCGAGCTCGACGACGTCGAACCCGATGGCGACCGGCTCGGCGCCCGGCGTGCCGAGGTGCCAGTGGAACCGCGCGAGGTCGTGGTGGGCGTCGGGGTCGGCGGGCAGGCTGAAGGTGAGCCCGGCGAACTGCTGCTGCGCCCCGGCGACGAACTGGTCGATGCCGTCGTGCCCGGTGACGGCCCCGAGCGGGTCGGTGTACCCGGCGCCCTCGGTGAAGACGCCGGCGATGAGCTCCCGGCGCTTGGCGTCGTCGGCCTCGTTCCAGATGGCGATGTACTGCTCCACGACGGTGCGGACGTCGGTCATGGGGTGCTCCTTCGGTTGGGGGACAACGGCTTCTGTCGTCCCGGTGCTGAGCACGACTCTGGCGCGGCCGCGGCCGCCCGTCGATTACGCGGGAGGTAATGCGGGCCGGCCACCGCGGGCATTACCCCGGAAGTAATGGCAGCGGCCCGGTGATCGCCGTAGCGTCGCCCGGGTGACGACTACGGTGCAGGCGGCCGCGCGGCAGCGGCCGGTCGGGGAGCTGCTGCGGGAATGGCGCGACCGGCGGCGGATCAGCCAGCTCGACCTCTCGATCTCGGCGGACATCTCCACCCGCCACCTCAGCTTCGTGGAAACCGGCCGCTCCCAGCCGAGCCGGGACATGGTGCTGCGGCTCGGCGAGCACCTCGACGTGCCGCTGCGCGAGCGCAACCGGCTGCTGCTGGCCGCCGGGTACGCGCCGGCCTACACCGAGAACGCCTTGGGGGACCCCGAGATGAGCTCCGTCCGGCAGGCCGTGCGGCTGCTGCTCGCCGGCCACGAGCCGTACCCGGCCGCCGTCGTCGACCGGAACTGGAACCTGGTCGACGCGAACGCCGCCATCGGCCTGTTCGTCGCCGGGATCCCGCCCGAGCTGACCACCAACGTGCTGCGCGCGACGCTGCACCCGGACGGGATGGCCCCGCACGTGCTGAACCTGGGGGAGTGGCGGGCCCACCTCCTCGGCCGGCTGCGGCGGCAGGTGGGCCAGACCGCCGACCCCGGGCTCGCCGACCTCCTGGAGGAGCTGCGCGGCTACCCGTGCGACCAGCCGGTGCCCGAGGTGGAGGTCCCCGGACCGGGTGACATCTTCGTGCCGCTGAAGTTCCGCCACGAGGGCGTCGACCTGACGTTCTTCAGCACGGTGTCCACCTTCGGCACTCCGTTGGACATCACCGTCGCGGAACTGGTGATCGAGTCGTTCTTCCCGGCCGACCCGGCGACGGCCGGTTATCTGCGCGAGCGAGCCGCCCGGGTGGGATGATGGGGTTCCGGAAGCCCCGCGCAGCAGCACCCTAAGTGAGGTTCAGCGGTAGATGGCCGTTCCTTCGCTCGCCCTGTCCGACGGAGTCCGCATCCCGCAGCTGCTGTTCGGCGTCGCGGGGCTGATGCCGGCCGAAACCGGCCGGGCCGTCCGCATCGCCCTCGACACCGGCTACCGCGGCATCGACACCTCACCCGAAACCGCGCCGGCGGTGGGCACGGCGCTCGCTGCGGCCGACGTGCCCCGCGAGGAGCTCTTCCTCAGCGTCAAGGTGCCCGCCCGGGGTTACGACACCGCGCGCCGCGCCGCGGACGAGGCGCTGGCCGCGCTCCAGGTCGAGCAGGCCGACCTGTGCCTGCTGGACGGCACGCAGGGCTCGTTCACCGACACGTGGCGCGCGCTGAGCCGGCTGCGCGCCGACGGCCGCGTCCGCGCGGTGGGCGTGGCCGGCTTCGGCGTCTCCGAGCTGCGCCGGCTGGCCGACGCCACCGGCGCTGCCCCCGCGGTCAACGTCGTCGAGCTGCACCCGTGGCTGCAGCAGCTGCCGCTGCGCGAGTTCCACGCCGAGCGCGGCATCGTGACGGCCGCGTCGAGCCCGGCCGCGAACGGCGCGTTGCTGGCGGACGAGACGGTGACCGCGCTCGCGGCGAAGTACGGCAAGACCCCGGCCCAGATCGTGCTCCGCTGGCACCTGCAGGACGGCACCGTCGCGGTGGCGGCGTCGGCCACCACCACCCGCATCCGCGAGAACTTCGGGATCTTCGACTTCGAGCTGGCCGACGACGACCTCGCCGTGGTGGCCGAGCTCGACAACGGCACCCGCGTCTAGGCCGGCTTGATGCCCGCGGCGGCGAAGTCCGCCTGCTGGGCGGGCTGCTCGAGGAACTCGCGGAACGTCTGGGCGGCGCGCAGCACGGTGTCGTCGATGCCGGTGCCCGACAGCCCGATGAACGGGTAGTCCGCCGACCGGGCGTTCGCCACCGACTGGGCGGGCGAGCCGATCATTTCGGGCTTCTTGGTGGTCAGCTCGCTGACCCAGTACGACGACTCGGGCAGCCAGGCCGCCGGGAGACCGCCGATGGCGTCCAGGTTGGACCGGCCGACCAGCGCGTCGAGCACCTGCGACGAGGGCTTGGCTTCGATCATCACGTGCACGCACTGGCCGTGCACCACCGTGGCGGCGGCGTTCCACCGGTCGGCCGCGGCGGTGAGCGGCTTCTGCGCGCTCGGGGTGACGATGATCCGCATGTGCGAGGTGCCGGTGGAGCAGCTGGCGGCCTGCGCCTCGGCGCGGCTGTTGAGCTCGCTGTCGGCCCAGTTCCACCCGACCACGCCGAGCCCGATCAGGGCGGCGAGCACCAGACAGGCGATCGGCCACCCGGCGATCCGGCGGCGCGGGGCCTTCTTGCCGACGATGCGGTGTGAGCCGGTTGCCTCGCCCTTGCCGAGGGTGCGGTGGGAGCCGGTGGATTCGCCGGCGCCGGCAGTGCGGTGGGATCCAGTGGACTCGCTCGCGGCGGCGACGCGCCGGGATCCGGTGGATTCGCCGGCGCCGGCAGTGCGGTGGGAGCCGGTCGACTCGCTCGCGCCGGCGGTCCGGTGCGGACCGGTGGTCTCGCTGCGGCTCCGGCTCCGGCGGGAGGCGGTGCCGTCTTCGCCGTTCGCGGCCCTGCGGGCGGAGCGCGCGTTTTCGCGGCGGCCGGTGGACTGGGGGGTGTCGTCGCCGGCGCGGGACCGGGTGCCCTCGCCGCGGGAAGCGGTGTCTTCGCGGCTCGGGTCTTCGCCGCGGGTGACGGTGCGGAAGGAGCCGGACTGGTCGCTGCGCGCGGTGATCGGGTAGTTGCCGGAGGCCTCACCGTGCCGGGTGATGACCTCGGTCCGCTCGGCCGCGGTTTCTTTCTGCACCGCGCCGCGGGGACCTTCACCGCGACGGGCCGCGTAGGCGCCATCGCGGCGAGCCGTGACGGGGTAGGAGCCGGAGCTTTCACCGCGACGGGCGGCCGGGTAGCTCCCGGAGGCCTTGCCCCGGCCGGTGGCCTCGCCGCGACCCGCGACCGGGTACGAGCCGGAGCTTTCGCCCCGGCGGACGGCCGGGTACGCGCCAGAGGCTTCCCCGCGGGGGGTGGGGTGGGATCCGGTGCCCGCGGCGGGGTGGCTGCCGGAGGTTTCGCCGCGGCCGGTGGGCTGAGCGTCGGCGGCCGTACCGCGACCTGCCGCAGGGTAGGAACCGGAGGCTTCACCAGGACGGGCCACCGGGTACGAACCGGAAGCTTCACCAGAACGGGTGACGGGATAAGAACCGGAAGCTTCGCCTCGGCCGGGAGCCCGGGAGGCGCGGCCCGCGATGCCGAACGCTTCGGAGATGGAGCTGCGCTTGGGAGTCCGAGAGGCGCCGGAGGCCTCGCCACGACGAGCGGCCGGGTACGAACCCGAAGCTTCGCCGGGGCCCGGGGCGGCCGGCCGGCCCTCACGCGGCGTGCGGTCCTGAGGGTGCGGCACCGGCTCCTCGTCCCGTGCGTGTCGCCCCATCGTCATCCTTTCGGGGGTGAGCGCATGCCAAGCACGCGCTGCGATGCAATCAAACCGTTATCACCCTAACAGGTGAGTATCGGAGAGAGAATAATCTGACTCACAGTTGCCCGCGCTCAGGGTGCTGCGCTGACCAGGCGATGGCAAAGCGCAATCAGGCGATGACGCACCGGCGCGGCCCGGCGGGCGAAACCGCCCTGGGCACGGGCGTATTCGGCTCTTCCCGCGGCGGTTTCGATCCGCACCGGCGGATATCCGAGCCCGGCCAGGTCGTACGGGCCGGCTCGCATGTCGAGCGTCCGGATCTCGACCGCCAGCTCGAAACAGTCCGCCACGAGCTCCGCGGGCACGAACGGGTCGAGCTTGTACGCCCATTTGAACAGGTCCATGTTCGCGTGCAGGCACCCCGGCTGCTCGAGTGCGACCTGCGTCTCCCTCGTGGGCGTCAGCTCGTTGCGGGGCCGCGCCGGTCCGGTGAAGAAGCGGAACGCGTCGAAGTGCCCGCACCGGATGTCGAGCGACTCCACCACCGCGTCGGTGCCCGCCGAGCCGAGCCGGAGCGGGACCTGGTCGTGGCGCACCGAATCCGCCGGCTCGCGGTAGACCATGGCCCACTCGTGCAGGCCGAAGCAGTTCAGCCGCGGGGAGCGTGACGCCGTCGCCGTCAGCAGGCCGAGGACGAACTCCGCCGTCCGCTTCTTGCCGTCCGGAACTCCCGACGGATCCAGCCGGACGCCGTCGGGCGTCGACACGTAGCCCTTGCGGTCCAGGAAGCGCCGCGCCGCGGGCCCGGCGAGCGCGACGCCGGGCCCGGGCTGCCACCGCTGCAGGTGCGACGGCCGGTACGAGTAGTAGGTGAACAGGAAGTCCAGCACCGGGTGCTTCTCGCCGCGCGACCGGCGCTCCTGGTGCGGGACCGTCCACTTCCGCATCCGCTCGGCGTGCGCCGCCTCCCGGGCCAGCCAGTCCGGTTCGGCGAGCACTTCGACGGCGGTCATGCGCCGACGTGGGTTCCGTCGCGCACCGTGCCCACGTACTCCTCGACGAGGTCCTCGAGGGCGACGACCCCGACGGCGTTCCCGCCCGTGTCGAGCGCCCGCGCCAGGTGGCTGCCTTCCTTGCGCATGGCCGAAAGCGCGACGTCGAGCCGCGCGTCGGCCCGCAGCTCGGTGAGCGCGCGGGTCTTCGCCGCGGGCACGATCGTCGCGGGGTCGTGGCCGGCCAGGTCGAGGACGTCCTTCACGTGGATGTAGCCGGTCAGCCGGCCGTCGTCGGTGCACACCGGGAAGCGCGAGAAGCCGGTGGACGACACCGCCCGCTCGACGTCGCCGACGGTCGGTCCGCACGGCAACGTGGTCAGCTCGGCCGTCGGCACCAGCACGTCGGCCACCGTCTTCTGCACCGACGACAGCGTCTGCGTGAGCCGCCGGTGCTCGGACTGGTCGATCAGGCCCTCCCGGCGCGACTCGCTGAGCAGCTCGGCCAGCTCGTCGGAGGTGTAGGCCGTCTCCAGCTCGTCCTTCGGCTCGACCTTCACCGCGCGCAGCAGTGAGTTGGCGACGAAGTTGAGCAGCCAGATGAACGGGTTGGCGAGCTTGACCCAGCCGACGTGCACCGGCACCAGCCACAGCGCGAGCTTCTCCGGCTCGGCGATGGCGAGGTTCTTCGGCACCATCTCGCCGATCAGGACGTGCAGCACGGTGATGAACGCCAGCGCGATGGCGAACGAGACCGCGTGCAGCAGCGTCTCGGGCAGGCCCAGCAGGTCGAAGAACGCCGACAGCCGGTGCGCGATCGCGGGCTCGCCGAGGCGGCCGAGCAGCAGCGAGCAGATGGTGATGCCCAGCTGCGCGCCGGCCAGCATCAGCGACACGTGCTTGCTCGCGTTGATCACGATCTTCGCTCGGGTCTTGCCCTGC
Organism: Amycolatopsis sp. NPDC104587; assembly: GCF_055583645.1. Lineage (NCBI taxonomy): Bacteria > Bacillati > Actinomycetota > Actinomycetes > Pseudonocardiales > Pseudonocardiaceae > Amycolatopsis > Amycolatopsis sp. NPDC104587. Next base: position 592,482 of record NZ_JBVJNO010000003.1, on the reverse strand, counting down.
TCCAGCAACGCTTCGAGCCTGTCCCGCCGCGAGGAGATCAGGGTGAACTCCGCGCCGACGAAGAAGGCGTTGGCGAGCAGCAGGACCACGACGAGGGCGATGTTCAGCCAGTCGCTCACGAGGCCACCTCGGCTTCCACCGGCGCCCGGACCGGGGCCACCTCGACCTCGGCGATCCTGTGTTTGTCCATCGTGGTCACCGTGAGCCGCCAGCCGTCGACCTCGGTGGCGTCCCCTTCGGCGGGGATCTTGCCCAGCCGCTCGAGGATCAGCCCGGCGATGGTCTCGTAGTCGCCGTCGGGCATCCGGAACCCGGTGACGTCGGTGATCTCGTCGGCGCGCAGCTGGCCGGAGACCAGCCAGCTGTCGGTGCCGACCTGCTGCGAAGCGGGCGCTTCGCGGTCGTCGTGCTCGTCGCGGACGTCGCCGATGATCTCCTCGACGACGTCCTCCAGCGTCACGAGCCCGGCCGTGCCGCCGTACTCGTCGACGACGATCGCGAGCTGGAAGCGCGAGTCGCGCAGGCGGTCGAGCAGGTCGTCGCCGGGCAGCGACTCGGGCACGGTCGGCACCGGCCGCATCACCGAGCCGATCGGCACGGCGGCGCGGTCGGCGGCGGGCACGGCGAAGGCCTGCTTGACGTGCACGGCGCCCCGGACGTCGTCGAGGTCCTCGGCGTGCACCGGGAACCGCGAGAACCCGGTGCGGCGCGAGATGTCGATGAGGTCCTCGATCGTGTCGCCCACGGCGAGCGACTCGAGCTGCACCCGCGGGGTCATCAGCTCCTCCGCGGTGCGCTCGCCGAACCGCAGCGAGCGGTCGAGCAGCTCCGCGGTGGACGTGTCGAGCGTGCCGCTCTCGGCGCTGGAGCGCACGATCGAGCCCAGCTCCTGCGGCGAGCGCGCGGACCGCAGTTCTTCCTGCGGTTCGACGCCGAACTTGCGGACGAGGAAGTTCGCGCTGTTGTTCATGATCGTGATGAGCCAGCGGAACAGCGCGGAGAACCGCGAGTGGTAGCCGGCGACCGCGCGCGCGGTCGGCAGCGGCCGGGCGATCGCGAGGTTCTTCGGCACCATCTCGCCGAGGATCATCGACAGCGAGGTGGCGATGACCAGGGCGAGCACGATCGAAGCGCCCTCGGCGAACCCGGTCGGCAGGCCGACCCCGGTCAGCAGCGGCCGGACGAGCTCGCCGATCAGCGGCTCGGCCAGGTAACCGGTGATCAACGTCGTCAGCGTGATCGCGACCTGGGCGCCGGAGAGCTGGAACGAGAGCGTCCGGTGGGCCTTCTGGACGGTCAGCGCCCGACGGTCGCCGACCTGGCGGACGTTGGCGTCCACCGTGCTGCGCTCGAGCGCGGTCAGGGAGAACTCGGCCGCGACGGCGAGCCCGGTGCCGACCGTCAGCAGCACGAAGAGGAGGACGCCGAGCACGGCGAAGAGGATCTGGGTCATTCCGCACCCGCCCTGGCGGCGGGGGATGAACCTATCGGACAGCCGGGTCGGTCACCCGGCTCGGTACTGTCACCAGGTGACGGCGCTGCGCGCACGAAACGTTCACTCCTAGTAGTGAATGGGCGTGTACTGCGAAGATGTCGCAATCTTAACGTGTTCTTGGCGCTTGTCGCGGCAGTTCCGGTGTGTCGGCGCGCTCACCTGACCCGGTGGCTCAGCGCGGTTCGCGTCCGAGCAGGGCGACGAGCCGGGCGGCCGCCCCCGCCCCGCGGCGCACCGCGACCGGCGGGTCGAACAGGCCGAGGCCCTGCCAGTCGTCCACCCACGGCCGGACGACGTCGAGCAGCCGTTCGGCCAGCGGCTCGGCGACCGGTCCGGGCCGGCCGAGCGCGGTGGTGAGGTCCCAGGCGTGCACCGCGGCGTCGACCGTCATCTGCCAGCCGTACTCGCGGGCCGGGACCAGCCCGTGCGAGAGGTGCACGGCGCGTTCGAGCACCCCGTCGTCGAGGAAGGCCTCCCGGGCGGCCTCGGCGGCCGCGTCCCAGGCGGCGACCGGGTCTTCGCCGAGGACGTCACCGTCGAAGCGGTCACCGACGTCGTCGAGGGTGGCGCCGGCGAGCACCGAAGGCGCCCACAGCTGCTCGGCGACGACGTGGTTCACCAAGGCGCGGACGGTCCACTCGGTACACGGCGTCCGGCGGTCCCAGTCGGTGGCCGCGGCGCTGTGCACGGCGTCGCCGAAGGCGCGCAACGCCTGGCCGTGCGCCTCGAGAAGATCCACGCGGCCATTGGACCACGCCGGATCAGGCCGTGCCGGGCCGGTGCCGCCGCACGGTTTCCTCGACGAGGTCGAGCACCGGCCCGAGCCCGGCGGCGGGCAACCCCATGGCCAGGTGTGAGACGAGTCCTTCGAGGACGAGCTCGAGGAAGGCGGTGAGCACGTCGACGTCGACGTCGTCGCGCAGCTTCCCGGCCTCCCGCTGCCGCAGCAGGCGCAGCCGGGTCGCCGTGGTCAGCTGCTCGGACCGCTCGGCCCAGCGGCCGCGGAACTCGGGGTCGGTGCGCAGCCGCCGGGAGACCTCGAGGCGGGTGCCCAGCCAGTCGGCTGGGTGGTCGCCGCCGGCCAGCAGGTCCCGCATCACCTGCACGAGGCCCTGCTCGGCGACGACGTCGGCCATCCGGACGGCGTCGTCCTCCGCGAGGGCGAGGAAGAGCGACTCCTTGTCGCGGAAGTGGTGGAAGATGGCCCCGCGGGACAGACCGGTGGCTTCCTCCAGGCGCCGGACTGTGGCACCTTCGTAGCCGTAGCGGGCGAAGCACACGCGCGAGCCGTCGAGGATCTGGCGCCGTCGTGCGTCGAGGTGATCCTGGCTTACGCGTGGCATCCTGAAATCCTGGCACCGCGGACCGCCTTCTCGCAATCCGTACGTACGTACTGTGACCCGGAGTGCCGGGAACCGGACCCCCGCCCCCATCGTCGGAACGTTGCGGCGATTCGCTGACACGGCTTGAGACAGTTGGCTAGTCTTTGCATCATCACGGTGGGTGAACTGAGGGGCAGGTGCGGGACGTGATCATCGGCGAAGCCGGGCAGGCGGTCCAAGCCGTCTGGGGTGGCGACATCCTGGGCCACAGCGGGCACGTCTACGGCGGCGGTGGCGGGGGCGGCGGCAAGTTCGCGATGGACCCTGAAGAGCTCGCCTCGGTGATCGGACTTTGGGAAGACGAGCTGGACAAGATCGTCGACGACGGCGACACGATCCGAACGCTCGCGAACGCCGCGTTGGCGCCCGGGCAGGACTCGGCCAGCGGGAACTACGCGTCGGCGGCGAACACTTCGATCGCCTCTTTGCAGGCGCAAAACGACTCGATGCGCAAGTACGTGCAGGGCTACATCAAGAAGCTCAAGGAAGCGCAGGCGAAGACCGTCGTTACCGATCAGAACATGTCCGAAACCTTCAGGCAGGCGACGTGAGTCTGGGCAAAAGCACCCGCGCGAGTGCTCTCAGCGGGGCCGTTGTCGTGGCCTGCGCGTTCGTGGCCGGCTGCACCTCGCAGACCGGTGGCACGGCCACGCCGGTGAATTCCGAGTCCTCGTCGGGAACATCGTCGTCGGCGGGGCCGGCCGGAGACGTTCCGAAAGTAACCGCTCCGCTGGACGTGGCGAAGTACGAAAGCGACACATGCGGGCTCGTCCCCAACGACGAGCTGACCAGGCTGAAGTTCACCGATCCTGGCGAGCCGCGCCCGCGGGACAGCACGCCTGAGGGCCAGTCGGGCCCCAGCTGCGGCTGGAAGATCCATGGCGAGGGGATTAGCCTGCTGGTCATCCTCGGCACCGGCAACCGCGACGCCGGTGCGGGCGGGCTGGCCGGTGTCCAGGCCGCCTATGAACGTCCGAACGGCCTCTTCAAGTTTCTCGAGCGCGCGCCCGACATCGAGGGATATCCCGCGGTGTACTTCGACATCAGCGACCGTCGCCCGGCCGGGAACTGCAGCCTGGCTGTCGGGCTCGCCGACGACTTGGCGGTGTCGGTGTTTTCGGAAGGCTATGAGGGGCAACAGGATTCCTGCGACGCCGCGCAAGGGGCCGCGGCCGCGCTGGTCAAAACACTCAAGGGGGCTTGACGAGTGGACGGCAAGCAGATTTACGACAACTTCAAACAGGGGGACACCGACGGGCTCCGGCGGATGTCCGAGTCGGTGAACAAGCTTTCGCAGGCTTACCAGGCTCGTGCGGAGGGCATCAAGGCGCTCCAGAGCCGGATGATGCAGGCCTGGACGGGGCCCGCCGCCAACGCGGCCGACGCCGGCGCGGCTCCGCTCGAGCTGGCCTTCGCCGAGACCGCGCTGCCACTCGACGAGACCAAGGCTTCCGTCGACACCCAGACCGAGGTCTTCGACCACTCCAGCAACACCGTCGTCCAGGTGCCGCCCAAGCCCGAGAAGCCCAACCCGTGGACAACCGGGCTCAAGGCCGCGATCCCGATCGCCGGGCCGTTCATGGCCAAGGACGACATCGACGACTACCAGACCGGGATCGCGAAGTACAACGCGGCGAACGAGACGAACGTCCGGGTGATGGACCAGTACAACGTCGTCACCAACGGCACGAGCGCGACGCTTCCCGCCAACTACGGCGTGCTGGAGGCCGACAGCGCCGAAATCGCCGTCAACCAGGGTGGTGGACCGCCGCCGATCAAGCCGCCGCCGATCCGGCCGCTCATCATCAACGAACACGAGCTCAAGCCGAACCCGCCCGGGGGCGACGACGACCACACGTCGACCACGAGCGTCGACACCACCCACACCGGGAACCCCGACAAGCCCGGCAGCACCGACCGGCCCACGGACCCGACCCGGCCCACGGATCCGAACCGGCCCACCGACCCGACCCGGCCGGTCGTCGTGCCGCGGTCCGAGGACGAGACGCGCCCGACCAGCACCACCCGGCCGACCACGACGCGGCCGTTTCCGCCGAGCACCGACCGGCCGGGGAAGACGCCCGTCGGCACCGACGGGATCGACTTCTACCCGACCAACACCGGCGGTGGGGGCGGCGGCAACAACTACTCGAACACCTTCGGCAACGACCCGTACTCGAGCACCGGCGGCCGCGGGCCGAGCAGTGGCTCGGCGGGCGGACGGCTCCTCGACTCCAACGGTCGCCCGATCGGGGGCGGCGGCAGCGGCGGGACCGGCAGCGGCGCCGGCGCCGCGGGGGAGCGCGGGCTGGGCAGCGGGCGCGGGTCCGGCATGGGCAGCCTCGGCAACGCCGCCGCCGCGGAGGCCGCCGCCGCGCGGTCGGCCGGTGGGCGCTCCGGGCAGATGGGACCCATGGGTGCCGGCGGCCGCCGGGGCGAGGGTGAGGAAGATGATGAGCACCAGCGGCCGGACTTCCTGATCGAGGCGGACCCGGACGCGATCTTCGGCACCGACCAGCGGACCAGCCCGCCGGTCATCGGCGAGTAGAGCGAGTAGAGCGAGTAAGCGGGTGGACGTGGTCACAGGCCGGGTGGACGTTCCGGTCGAGGCGCTGGCCGCACTGGCCGAGCGCGAACAGGTCGGGCAGCTGCACATCACCCTGCGTCCGGAGCCGTTGTGGCTTTCGGACGCGGAGCGCGACGAAGCGGACAAGCGGGTCGAGGCCGCGTTGGCGGAGGCGGGCCTGGTCGACGCGCGCGGCCGCGCCACCGTCGACTTCCTCGACTGGCTGCCGCTGCTGGTGAACCCGGCGCGGGAGTGCTACGGCTGGGTCGGCGCGGACGGGCAGACCTACGGCGTGCTGGCGGCGGCGAAAGGGCTGCAGGCGATCCTGGCGGTCTCCGACGGCACGCACGTCGGCGTGCAGGAGATCGACCGGAACAGGCTCGCCGAGTCCCTCGTCGAGCAGCTGCCGCCGGTCGGCCCGGGTGGCGGTCACCCGCGCTCGGTCCGCGTGGCGGACCTGACCGAGGCCGCCCGCCTCGGGCAGGACGCCTACCCGCTGGCCCCGGCGATCGCCGACGTCATCAGCCTCGTCCAGCGGCCGGTGCAGGGCAGCGGGGAACTCTACGTCGGCCGTCGTGACGACGTCGGGCGGCACACCTGCCTGCAGCAGCCCCTGCACTACGCCGACACGGACTGGGGCCGCTACCTCAGCTACACCTCCGGCACGGGCGAGGACGCGGTCATCCACATCGGGCCGGCGGGCCCGCGTGAACTGGCCGACACGCTCATGGAGCTGGCCGGCGCCCTCGTCTGACCCGCTAATGTGACAGTGCTGTTGTATTCCGCGGGCAGGAAGGACGCGCTAATGCTGTACCCCGAGATCGAGCCGTACGACCACGGCCTGCTCGACGTCGGTGACGGGCACGAGATGTACTGGGAGACCTGCGGGAACCCGGACGGCAAGCCGGCCCTGGTCGTGCACGGCGGTCCGGGCTCGGGCTGCTCGACGAACCTCCGCCGGTACTTCGACCCGGCGAAGTACCGGGTGGTGCTCGTCGACCAGCGCGGCTGCGGCCGCAGCCTCCCGCACGCCGGCGCCCCGGTCGCCGACCTCTCCGCCAACACGACCGACCACCTCGTCGCGGACTTCGAGCTGCTGCGCACCCGGCTCGGCATCGAAAAGTGGCTGCTGTTCGGCGGTTCCTGGGGGTGCGTGCTGAGCCTGACCTACGCCCTGCGGCACCCCGGCCGGGTCACCGAAATGGTCCTGATGGGTCTGGCGACCGACCGCTTCCTCGAAGTCGAGATGCTCATCCGCGGCCTCGGCGCGTACTTCCCGGAGGCCTTCGAGAAGTTCCGCCGAGGAGTGCCGGAGAACGAGCGCGACGGCGACCTGTCCGCCGCCTACCACCGGCTGCTGATGGATCCCGACCCGGCGGTCCACCACAAGGCAGCCGACGACTGGACCGCCTGGGAAGACGCGATGCTCCCGGGCGTGCCCCCGTACAAGTCCTTCGAGGACCCGGCCTTCCGGCTCTGCTTCGCCCGGCTGGTCACGCACTACTTCAGCAACCGGGCCTTCCTGCCCGACGGCGAAATCCTGCGCGAGCTCGGCAAGCTCGCCGACATCCCGGCGGTGCTGGCGCAGGGCGTGCTCGACACGAGCAACATCGTCGGCACGCCCTGGCTGCTGCACCACGGCTGGCCGGCCAGCGAGCTGGTCCTGCTCGGCGACGTCGGCCACAGCACGCAGGACGTGTCGATGCAGGACGTCCTGGTCGGCGCGACCGACCGCTTCGCCCGCTGACGGGTCGGAAGCCCCGGGCGGGGCTTCCGAGCCGGGTCAGGGAATCAGCAGTGCGGGCTCACCCTCCGGCGTCAGCGCCGCTTCGGCGCGCTGGGCCCGGGTGGTCTCGGCCAGCCGCAGCCCGGTGACGCGCAGCGGCAGCCGGTCCATGTTCCACTCGGTCAGCAGCAGCGCCACCTTGGCCTGCATCTCGGTGCGCAGCCGCAGGAACGAGTCGGCCGGGTCGGCGCCGACCTCGCCCAGCAACAGCCACCACGCCCAGGCGGCCGCGCCGGCGTTGGCGACGAAGTCGGGGACCACCGCGACCCCACGCGCGGAGAGCGCCGCTTCGGCTTCCGGGGTGGTCGCCGCGTTGGCCGCTTCGACGACGACCTTGGCCTTGACCAGGTTCTCGTTGTCCGGCCGCAGCGCGTAGGAGATCGCCGCCGGCACGAAGACGTCCGCGTCGATCCCGACGATGGTCTCGCGCGGCAGCGCCCGGACCCCGGCCGGCAGCCGGGAGCGGTCGACCTCGCCGAAGCGGTCGCGCAGCTCGAGCAGCGCCGGGACGTCGAGCCCCACCGGGTCGTAGAGCGTGCCCGCCGCGTCGGCGACCGCGACCACCTTCATCCCGGCTTCGTGCAGGTACCAGGCCGCGCCGCCGCCCATGGTGCCGATGCCCTGGATCGCGACGGTCGTCTCCCGCACGTCCCAGTCCCACGCCGCCGCGACGCCGAGGCACGCCTGCGCCACGCCGTAGCCGCCGACGACGTCACCGAGCAGCAGCCCGCCGGGGACCGGCGCGTTGAGGCCGGCCTGGACCCGGCGCAGCGTGCGCGCGGGATCGGCCGAACGGCGGATCGCCGCGTGGTACGACTGCTCTAGACCGAGCTCCGCGAACACCTCGTCGATCAGGTGCTGGGGCACGCCGAGGTCCTCGGCGGTCACCCAGTGGGCGTCGAGCCACGGCCGCAGGAACGCGCAGAACCGCTTCAGGACGTCGAAGGCGCGCGGGTCCTTCGGGTCGAAGTCGATGCCGCCCTTGGCCCCGCCGACAGGCAGGTTGAACGTGGCGGTCTTGTTGGCCATGCCCCGGGCGAGGTCCTCGACCTCGCTCATCGTGCAGCCCGCCCGCATCCGGGTGCCCCCGGTGGCGACGCCGGAGACCAGGCTGTGCACGACCAGGTAGCCGTGCGCGCCGGTGACGGGATCGGTCCACGTGAGCCGCATCAGCGGCTCGGCGTTGCGCGGGGTCATCAGGGCCACTCACCTCCAGGGAAGTCGGGGGCGGTCTCGCCGACCGCCTCCCCGAGAGTGCGCCCCGGGTGGTCCTCGCGTCCATTTAACGCTGCTGCACGATCTCGTTTAGGTTTGGTGTATGGAGCTTTCGCTGCACCGCTTGCGGATGCTGCGCGAGCTGCACCGCCGGGGCACCGTCACGGCGGCCGCCGCGGCGTTGCACTACACCGCCTCGGCGGTATCACAGCAGCTCGCACAGCTCGAACGGGACGTGGGCGCCAAGCTGTTCGAACGGCTCGGGCGGCGCGTCCAGCTGACCGAGCTCGGCACCCTGCTGACCGAGCACGCCGAGGAGATCCTCGGTTCGGTGGAACGGGCGACCCTCGCTTTGGAGGAAGCGCAGGACGCCCGAACGGTCCGGTTGACGGCCGGGGTGTGGGCGTCGGTGGCCTCGGGACTGCTGCCGACCGCCCTCACGGCGCTCGCCGGTGAACACCCCGGCATCGAGGTGCGGACCCGCGAACTGGCGCCCGAGGACACCGCCGAAGCGGTCCGGGACGGCACCCTCGACCTCTCGTTCGTGATCGACTATTCGGACGCCCCCACGGCGTGGGACGCCGGGCTGGAACGCGCGGTCGTGGCCGTCGAGCGGCTGCACGCGGCGGTGCCGCGGGGCGCGGTGCCGTCGGGGTCGGCGTCGCTGGACGAGCTCGCCGAGCACCCGTGGATCCTGGCCAGCCCGAAGTCGCACTTCGGCCGGGCGATGCGGACGGCCTGCAAGCGCCACGGCTTCGCCCCGAAGATCAACCACGAGGTCGAGGAGCAGTCGACGGCGATGGCGATGGTCGGGGCCGGCCTCGGCGTCACCCTCGTCTCCGACCTGGGCCTGCGGCTGCTGCGGCCGCCGGGGATCGACGTCGTCACGCTCACCACGCCGCTGCTGCGGACGGTGTCGATCGCCTACCGGCGCACCGCGTTCCGCCGGCCCGCGTTGCACCTGGTGATCGAGGCCGTCCGGGCGTCGGCGGCCGAGCTCGGTCTGGGCACCGAGTCCGCTTTGCCCTGATCCGGGAGTTCTTACGAAGTGGTGATCGGCTCCCGCTGCGCAGGACGAGCCCTGATTTTGTCGTACCCCGCGTGTAGCGTCCGAAGTCAAGAAGTTCCATCACACGGAACAAGGAACGGACATGACGGAAGCATCCACGATGCACGACTTCCCCGAGAAGTCGGGGAGTGCGTCCAACCAGACCGCGCGGGTCCTCGCGGACCGCGCGGCCGGCGAGGCGTACGTCGCATCGGTGTGTTTCAAGCACGGACCACCGCGCCTGACCGGCGTCGAGCTGGAGTTCACCGTGCACCACGCCGACGACCCGGCAAGACCCCTCGATCCCGACCTCCTGGCCACGGCGCTGGGTCCGCACACCCCGCGGACACTCCGCCCCGACAGCCCCGCCACGCCCCTCCCGGCCGGCAACCCCGTGAGTCTCGAACCCGGGTGCCAGGTCGAAGTCTCCGCCCTTCCCCAGGCCACACTGCGCGAGCTCGACGCAGTCGTCTCGGCCGATCTCCGCCACCTGGGTGAACTCCTCGCCCGCCACGGGCTCCAGCTCGGTGAATCCGGCATCGACGCGCACCGCGCGCCGCGCCGGCTCCTGCGCACGCCGCGGTACGCGGCCATGGAACGCCGGTTCGCGCCGATCGGGCCCGGCGGTCTCACGATGATGTGCAGCACCGCGGGCCTGCAGGTGTGCGTCGACGCGGGGGAGGCCGACCAGTACGCGTTCCGCTGGGCGGCCGCCCACGCGATGGGGCCGCCGCTGCTCGCCCTCTTCGCCAACTCCCGCGTCCACGCCGGGCGGGACACGGGGTTCGCCTCGGCCCGCTGGCTCGCGGTGCACGACACCGAGGCGGTCCGGACGAGGACGGCCCGCGTGGCGCGCGACCCGGCGGCGGAGTGGGCCGCGCGCCTGATGGACACCCCGCTGATGGTGCTGCCGCGCGGCAACCGGCCGTGGGACGCGCCGGAAGGGCTGACCTTCGGCGACTGGATCGACGGCAGGGGCGCGGGCGCCCTGCTGCCGAAGCCGACGTCGGCGGACCTCGACTACCACCTCACGACGATGTTCACCCCGGTCCGCCCGCAGGGGTACCTGGAGATCCGGTACCTCGACGCGCAGCCGCCGGGCGCGTGGCTGCCGCCGGTCGCCCTGGTCACGGCGCTGCTCGCCCGTCCGTCCACTGTGGACAAGGTCCTCGACCTGTGCGCGCCGGTGGCGGACCGGTGGACCACGGCGGCCCGGGCCGGCCTCGCCGACCCGGAGCTCGCGGCCGCCGCGGCCGCGCTGGCCGACCTCGGCTGCGCCGAGCTGGCGGCCACCGGGTTGCCGGAACAGTCGATCACCGAGATCAGCGAGAGCGTGCAGGGGCGCGCGTACCGATCGAGGAGCAACGCATGAGCACCGAGGCCGACGCACTTTCCGAGCTGAGCGCGCAGGACCTGCGCGCCCGGGCCGCGGAGGCGCTGACACGGGCGAGGGCCCGCAGCGTCGCGCTGACCGACGCGGTCGACGACGAGGACCTCGTCCGCCAGCACTCCAAGCTGATGTCGCCGCTGGTCTGGGACCTGGCGCACATCGGTGTCCAGGAGGAGCTGTGGCTGGTCCGCGACGTGGGCGGCCGGGAGCCGCTGCGTCCGGAGATCGACGACATCTACGACGCCTTCCAGCACGCCAGGGCCGACCGGCCCGAGCTGCCGCTGCTGGGCCCGGCGGAGGCGCGGGCCTACGTCAAGCAGGTCCGCGAAAAGGCGTTCGACGTGCTGGAACACGCGCCGCTGGAGGGGCGGCGGCTGACCGAGCGGGCCTTCGCCTTCGGCATGATCACCCAGCACGAGCAGCAGCACGACGAGACCATGCTGGCCACCCACCAGCTGCGCACGGGCGAGCCGGTGCTGCACGCGCCGGAGCCACCGCCCGCCCGGTCGGGCTCGCTGCCGGCGGAGGTGCTGGTGCCGGGCGGGGTGTTCACGATGGGCACCTCGGCCGAGCCGTGGGCGCTGGACAACGAGCGGCCGGCCCACGAGACGGCCGTCGAGGCGTTCTGGATGGACACCGTGCCGGTCACGTGCGGGGCCTACGCCGAGTTCCTCGACAGCGGCGGCTACGACGACGAGCGGTGGTGGAGCCCGGCCGGCTGGGCCTACCTGCGCGAGAGCGGCGTCACCGCGCCGCGGTTCTGGCAGCGGGAGCAGGACGGCTGGTGGCGGACCCGGTTCGGCGTCCACGAGCGCGTCACGGCCGAGGAGCCGGTGGTGCACGTGTCGTTCCACGAGGCCGAGGCGTACGCGGCGTGGGCCGGCCGGCGGCTGCCGACCGAAGCGGAGTGGGAGAAGGCGGCGCGGTTCGACCCGGCGACCGGCCGGTCGCGGCGCTTCCCCTGGGGTGACGAGGAACCGGGCGCCGAGCACGCGAACCTGGGCCAGCGGCACCTGCGCCCGGCGCCCGCGGGCGCGTACCCGGCCGGCGCGTCGCCGACCGGGGTGCACCAGCTGATCGGCGACGTCTGGGAGTGGACGAGCACGGACTTCCACGGCTACCCGGGCTTCGCGCCCTTCCCGTACCGGGAGTACTCGGAGGTGTTCTTCGGGCCGGAGTACAAGGTGCTGCGCGGCGGCTCGTTCGGCACCGACTCGGCGGCGGTCCGCGGCACGTTCCGCAACTGGGACTACCCGATCCGGCGGCAGATCTTCGCCGGCTTCCGCACGGCACGTGACGCGGCCCGGGGCGAGGTGGGCTAGGCGCCATGTGCAGGCACATCGCCTACCTCGGCGAGCCCGTTTCCCCCGCCGAGGCCGTTTTCCGCGCGCCGCATTCGCTGCTGGTGCAGTCCTACGCCCCGGCGGACATGCGGGGCGGCGGCTCGGTGAACGCCGACGGCTTCGGGCTGGGGTGGTACCCCGGCCCGGGTCCGGCACCGCTGCGCCACCGCCGCGGCACTCCACTGTGGACGGACGAGACGCTGCCGCCGCTCGCGGCGGCGGTGACCGCGGGCGCGTTCGTCGCCGCGGTCCGCAACGGCACCACCGGGATGCCGGTGACCGAAGCGGCCGCGGCGCCGTTCACCGCCGGGAAGTGGCTGTTCAGCCACAACGGCGTCGTCCGCGGCTGGCCGGACTCGTTGTCCGAGCTGGCCAAGACCCTGCCCGTGACCGAGCTGCTGACCCTGGAGGCGCCGACGGACTCGGCCGTGCTCTGGGCCCTGCTGCGGGCCCGGCTCGCCACGGGCGCGGACCCGCTGACAGCGGTGGCCGAGCTGACCACCGCCGTCGAGGCGGCCGCGCCCGGTTCCCGGCTCAACTTCCTGCTGACCGACGGCTCGACCCTCGTCGGCACGGCTTGGACGCACGCGCTGTCTGTGCTGGAGACCCCGGCCGGCGTGCTGCTGGCGTCCGAACCCCTTGACGGTGACCCGCGCTGGAAACCCGTTCCCGACCACCACGCCGTGCGCGCCACCGCGGCCGGTGTGGACCTGCTTCCCCTGACCCAGGAGTCGTCATGACCGAAGTCGATCTCGACCACCACCGTTCCGGCGACGCCGTCACCGCGGAGCTGCGCGCGGACGTCGTCGCCGGGCTCACCGCCGCGCAGAAGTGGCTGTCGCCCAAGTGGTTCTACGACGCCGACGGCAGCGAGCTGTTCGAGAAGATCACCCAGCTGCCGGAGTACTACCCGACCCGCAGCGAGCGCGAGGTGCTGGCCGCGCACGCCGGTGACGTCGCGGAGCTGACCGGCGCGCACACGCTCGTCGAGCTCGGGTCCGGGTCGAGCGAGAAGACCCGGCTGCTGCTCGACGCGCTGACCGCGGGCGGGACGCTGGAGGCGTTCGTCCCGCTCGACGTCTCCGAGTCCGCGCTCGCCGAAGCCGCCGAGGCGATCTCGAAGGACTACCCGGGTCTGGCGGTCCGCGGGGTTGTCGGCGACTTCACCCAGCACCTCGGCCTGCTGCCCGGCGGGCAGCCGCGGGTGGTGGCCTTCCTCGGCGGCACGATCGGCAACTTCCTGCCCGCCGACCGCACGGCGTTCCTGCGGTCGGTGCGGGAGGTCCTGGCCGAGGGGGAGTGGCTGCTGCTCGGCACCGACCTGGTGAAGGACCCGGGCGTCCTCGAGCGCGCGTACGACGACGCGGCCGGCGTGACGGGCGAGTTCAACAAGAACGTGCTGCGGGTGATCAACACCCGGCTCGGCGCGAACTTCGACCCGGACGAGTTCGAGCACGTCTCGCACTGGGACGCCGAAAACGAGTGGATCGAGATGCGTCTGCGGGCGCCGCGCGCGCTGACCGTGGACATCCCCGGCGCGGACCTGACGGTGGCCTTCGCCGAAGGGGAGCACATCCGCACCGAGATCTCGGCCAAGTTCCGGCCCGCCGGCGTCGAAGCCGAGCTGGCCGCGGCCGGGTTCGCGCTCGAGCGGTGGTGGACCGACTCCCAGCAGCGGTTCGGGGTGAGCCTGGCAAGATCCGTGCGTGGCTAATCCTCTCCGGGCGCTGGCCCGGGCCGTCGGCACGAAGCCGTGGCTGATGCGTTCGGCTCCGTTTGTCGTGTGGGCGGACAAGAAACTGCACCGGGCGTTCGGCGGCCGGGTGAGCCTCGTCGCGCTCGCCGGGCTGCCGTCCCTGCGCCTCACGACGACCGGCCGCAAGAGCGGGCTGCCCCGCGGCACCAACCTGCTCTACTACCCGCACGGCGAGGGTTTCGTGCTGACGGCGTCCAACTGGGGCCGCCCGAACGACCCGGCCTGGGCGCTCAACCTGCGCACGAACCCGAAGGCCTCGGTCGCACTGGCGGGCCGCCCGGCGGAGGTCGTCGCGCGCGAGCTGACGGGCGAGGAGTACACCGCGATGTGGCGGGAACTCCTCGCCTTCTGGCCGGGCTACGCGATGGAGCGGAAGGAGGCGGGCCGTCCGTTGCCCGTTTTCCTCCTGGACCGCATCACTCGATAGGTTTCCACCATCCTTTCGGACGGTGACGGTATTCACCGATTTGTGCCAGTCTCACCCGGGTAACGCGCCGTGACGTCCTGAACGCGCGGCGAGTGCGTGACCTAGGGAGGGAGACGTCGTGCGGAGATCCACAAAGGGCCGGGTGCGCTCGTTCGCGCTGGTGGGGGCACTCGTGGCCGGGCTCGGCGTGGCCGGGGCCACCGGCACCGCCGCCGCCGCGACCGACGCCGCCGTCAAGCCGGCCGTGGTCGGCGCGACCGCCCCGGTGAGCTGGGGCGCCTGTCCGTCCGCGACCCTCGCCGGGGTGCCCGCGGACGAGGTGAAGTTCTACAGCTGCGCGCGCTACCGCGTGCCGATCGACCACGACAACTCGTCGCTGGGCACCATCGACATCGCCCTGCTCAAGCGCGCCGCCCGCACACCCGCCGCCCGCGTCGGCTCGCTGTTCCTCAACCCCGGCGGCCCCGGCGGCTCGGGGCTGCGGATGCCGATCAGCGGCCCGTTCATCTTCCAGCCGCCGGTCCTCGACCGCTTCGACCTGATCGGGTTCGACCCGCGCGGGGTCGGGGACAGCAACCCGCTGCGCTGCTTCACCACGCAGGAGGACGCGGACGAGGTCTTCGGCGCCCAGGTCGCGGTGCCGCTGAGCCGCCCCCAGATCTCCGCCACCCTCGCCAGCTACCGCGACTACGGCCAGTTCTGCAAGAACAACGCCGGCTCGCTGCTCAACCACATGTCCACCAAGGACGTCGTGCGCGACCTCGACACGCTGCGCGCGGCGGTCGGCGACCGGAAGCTGACCTACGTCGGCTTCTCGTACGGGACACTGATCGGCTCGACCTACACCTCGATGTTCCCGAAGCAGTCCCGGGCGATCGTCATCGACGGCAACGTCGACCCGAAGCTGCGCACGAGCGACGGCGTCGAGTACGACCGGCAGCGCGCGCAGGGCTTCGAGATCTCGCTCGACGGCTTCCTGAAGCGGTGCGACCAGGCCGGCCCGAAGTGCGCGTTCAGCGACGGCACCCCGCGGGCGAAGTTCGACGAGCTGCGCGAGTACCTGCGCAAGCAGCCGATCACCCTCCCGGGCAGCGAACCGCTGGACATCAACACGTTCACCGGCGCGGTCTCGAGCATCCTGTACTCGCCGTCGAGGTTCCCCGCCCTGGCCGAGGACCTGCAGGCGCTCTACACCGCGATCCACCCGGCCGGCGCGCAGGCGCAGACGCTGCAGGCCCGCGGGCTGAAGGCGCTCACCGGCGGCCAGCAGGGCCTCGCCGACCTGGCCCCGGACAGCCCCTACACCAGCGACGACTCGTACTTCGCCGTCAACTGCGCGGACAAGCCGTTCAAGATCAAGCAGGAGCAGGTGCCGGACATCGCCGCGAAGTGGGAGCGCGAGTCGCGCACCTTCGGCCGCTACCAGGCCTTCGCCGACACGGCGGCCTGCCCGGTGTGGCCGGCGAAGAAGCCGGACGCCTACCGCGGGCCGTGGCAGGCGAAGACCGACGTCCCGGTCGTCGTGGTCGGCAACTACTACGACCCGGCGACGCAGTACAAGTTCGCCCAGCGGATGGCGGCGCAGCTGGGCAACACCCGGCTGCTGTCGGTCGACGCGTTCGGCCACTGCATCCTCGGTGACGCCCTCGGCGTCGACAAGGCCGTGGCGGACTACCTGATCGACCTGAAGGTCCCGGCGAACGGCCAGGTCTTCCAGCCGAACGTGCAGCCGTTCGAAACGCCGTAAGCCCGATGTGACCGGGCCGGGGTGACGCTGTCGCCCCGGCCCGTTCCTCATGTCCCGAGCGGGGCGAGGAGCCGGACGCGATCGAGCCGCTGCTCAAGGAGCTTCGGCCGCCGACGTTGCTGGTGTGGGGCACCTGCGCAGGCACTGGGCGTAGTGATCATCACAGCCCTGACCCGCAGGTTTCGGTTACAGTGGTGCGGTTGATCAACCACGAGCAACGGAAGCGAGGTGAGCGGCACATGCCAGCGGACAGTCAGCGGACGACCGGGCGTGCGCTCACCGGAGGCTTCCGGCTGGGCTGATCGCGTCCGGTCTCCTCCTGTCCGGCAGTGCGCGCACGCCGGAAACGAGTCGGACATGACCATCTTCGAAATGCTGCTGCGCGTGGGCGCCGGTGTCGGCCTGGGCGCCGTCATCGGGTTCGAGCGCCAGTTCCGTGCCCGGATGGCCGGGCTGCGCACCAACGCACTGGTCGCGGTCGGCGCGACTTTGTTCGTCCTGCTGTCCGCCCACGGCTTCGGCGGCCTGGCCGGTAGCGGTGACGCCGACCCGACCCGGGTGGCCGCGCAGATCGTCTCGGGCATCGGCTTCCTCGGTGCCGGTGTGATCATGCGCGACGGCCTCAACGTCCGTGGCCTCAACACGGCGGCGACGCTGTGGTGCTCCGCCGCGGTGGGTTCCCTTGCGGGCGCCGGGCTGTTCGTGGTCGCGGCGGCCGGGACCACCGTCGTGGTCGGGGTGAACGTGGTGCTGCGGCCGCTGGGCCGGGTCGTCGACCGCCGCCCCGACTCGGGCGGGGAAACCCCCGCCCGCTACGAGTTCCAGGCGGTGACCCGCGACGACTCGGAGGCGCACGTGCGGGCGTTGCTCGTCCAAGCGTTGGCCCGCACGGACTTCCGGCTGCTGTCGGTGCTGAGCACGGACCAGCCGGAGAGCCGCACGGTCGAGGTCCGCGCCGAGCTGGCCGCCGACCAGCGCGACGACGCCCAGATGGAGTCGGCGGTGTCGCGGCTTTCGCAGGAGCCCTCGGTTTCCAGCGTGCGCTGGGAAGCCGTGCCCGCCTAGCGGCTCACTCGGCTGCGGGCAGGCATTCGGCGAGCAGGGCGAGGACGTCGCGCCAGGCACGCTCGGCGTGCCGGGCGTGGTAGCCGACGCCGGGGAGCACGGCCTGGCCGGTCCCGAGCGGCGGGTGGTGGAAGGCGTGCTCGGCGCCGCCGTAGGTGACCAGGCGCCAGTCGACGCCCGCGGCCTGCATCTCGGCGGCGAACGCCTCGCGTTGCGCGGGCGGCTGGATCGGGTCCTCCGACCCGACCCCGGCCCACACCGGGCAGCGGATGCGCGCCGCCTCACCGGGCCGGCCGGTGATCAGGCCGTTGACCGTCGCGATCGCGCGCAGGCCGGCCCCGGCGCGCCCGAGCTCCAGCACGACCGCGCCGCCGGTGCCGTAGCCGATGCCGGCGACGTGGTCCGGGTCGGTCCGGGGTTCGGCGCACAGCACGTCGAGCGCGGCGAAGCCGATGTCCCGTAGCCGGTCGGGGTCTTCCAGCAGCGGCATGCACCGCGCCAGCATCTCCTGCGGGTCGGCGAACCAGCGGCCACCGTGCAGGTCGAAGGCCAGTGCCACGTACCCCAGCTCGGCCAGGGCGTCGGCCCGGCCGCGCTGGAAGTCGTTGAGCCCCGGTCCTTCGGGCCCGACGAGCACCGCGGGACGGCGGCCGGCGCCGGCCGGGACCGCGAGGTGCCCGACCATCGTCAGGCCGTCGGCCGGGTATTCGACGGTGCGTGTCGTGATCGTCCCCATGGGAGGCGACTGTAGTGATCGCCGGGCCCGGCCGGGCCCGTGTTCACCGCGGGCGGAAACGAGCGAAGGCCTCCCCGCTCCGGGAGCGGGGAGGCCTTCACCAGCGCGGAAACCCTTACGCCTGCGTCATCTTCCGCAGCACGTACTGCAGGATGCCGCCGTTGCGGTAGTAGTCCGCCTCACCCGGGGTGTCGATGCGGACGTCCGCCTCGAACTCCACCTTCGTGCCGTCGGCCTTGGTGGCGGTGACGTGCACCGTGCGCGGGGTGTCGCCGTCGTTCAGCGCCGTGATGCCCGAGATGTCGAACGTCTCGGTGCCGTCGAGGTTCAGCGACTCGGCCGACTCGCCCGCCGGGAACTGCAGCGGGATGACGCCCATGCCGATCAGGTTCGACCGGTGGATGCGCTCGAACGACTCGGTGATCACCGCGCGCACGCCCAGCAGCGACGTGCCCTTGGCCGCCCAGTCGCGCGACGAACCCGAGCCGTACTCCTTGCCGCCCAGCACGACCAGGGGAGTGCCCTGCGCCGCGTAGTTCTGGGCCGCGTCGTAGATGAACGCCTGCGGGGCGTCGTCCTGGGTGAAGTCGCGGGTGTAGCCACCCTGCACGTCGTCCAGGAGCTGGTTGCGCAGCCGGATGTTCGCGAACGTGCCGCGGATCATCACCTCGTGGTTGCCGCGCCGCGAGCCGTAGGAGTTGAAGTCCTTCTTCTCCACGCCGTGCTCGGTCAGGTACTGCGCGGCCGGGGTGCCCGGCTTGATCGCGCCGGCGGGGGAGATGTGGTCGGTGGTGACCGAGTCGCCCAGCTTCGCCAGCACGCGCGCACCGGAGATGTCGGTGACCGCCGACGGCTCCGGCGTCATGCCCTCGAAGTACGGGGGCTTCCGGACGTAGGTGGACTCGGCGTCCCACTCGAAGGTCTTGCCCTCCGGGGTGGGCAGCGCCTTCCAGCGCTCGCCGCCGTCGAAGACGTCGGCGTAGTCCTTGGTGAACATCTCCTGCGTGATCGCGTAGTCGATGGTCTCCTGGATCTCCTGCGCCGTCGGCCAGATGTCCTTCAGGAAGACGTCGGTGCCGTCGGTGTCCTGGCCCAGCGGCTGGTTCGCGAAGTCGAAGTCCATCGTCCCGGCCAGCGCGTAGGCGATGACCAGCGGCGGCGACGCGAGGTAGTTCATCTTCACGTCGGGGTTGATCCGGCCTTCGAAGTTCCGGTTGCCCGAGAGCACCGAGACCGCGGTGAGGTCGTTCTCCTGGATCGCCGCGGAGATCTCGTCCGAGAGCGGGCCGGAGTTGCCGATGCACGTGGTGCAGCCGTAGCCGACCAGGTGGTAGCCCAGCTTCTCCAGGTACGGCCACAGGTTGGCCTTGGTGTAGTAGTCGGTGACGACCTGCGAGCCCGGCGCCATCGACGTCTTGACCCACGGCTTGACCGCGAGGCCCTTGTCCACGGCGTTGCGCGCCAGCAGCGCGGCGCCGAGCATGACCGACGGGTTCGAGGTGTTGGTGCACGAGGTGATCGAAGCGATCACCACGGCGCCGTGGTCGAGGACGAACTCGCCGCGGTCCGAAGTGGACACCTTGACCGGCTTGCTCGGGCGGCCCGACGCGCCGTTCGCGGCGGAGGAGGTGACCGGCGCGGCGTCGTCCTCGGCGAACGACAGCGACGGGGCGTCGCTGGCCGGGAAGGACTCCTCGGAGGCCTCGTCCATCTTGGTGTGCGGCGTGCTGTCCTCGCCGTCCACGTAGTCGTGGATCGACTTGCGGAACGACGACTTCGCGTCCGACAGCTCGATGCGGTCCTGCGGGCGCTTCGGGCCGGCGATCGACGGGACGACCGTCGAGAGGTCGAGCTCGAGGTACTCGGAGTAGGACGCCTCGTGCGAGGGGTCGTGCCAGAGGCCCTGCAGCTTGGCGTACTCCTCGACCAGCGCGACCTGCTCGGCCGAGCGGCCGGTCAGCTTCAGGTAGCGGACGGTCTCCTCGTCGATCGGGAAGATCGCCGCGGTGGAGCCGAACTCCGGGCTCATGTTGCCGATGGTGGCGCGGTTGGCCAGCGGCACCGCGGCCACGCTCTCGCCGTAGAACTCGACGAACTTGCCGACCACGCCGTGGCGGCGCAGCATTTCGGTGATCGTGAGCACGACGTCGGTGGCGGTGACGCCCGCCGGGATCTCGCCGGTCAGCTTGAAGCCGACGACGCGCGGGATGAGCATCGAGACCGGCTGGCCCAGCATGGCGGCCTCGGCCTCGATGCCGCCGACGCCCCAGCCCAGCACGCCCAGGCCGTTGACCATGGTGGTGTGCGAGTCGGTGCCGACGCAGGAGTCGGGGTAGGCCTGCCCGTTGCGCGACATCACCGTGCGGGCGAGGTGCTCGATGTTGACCTGGTGCACGATGCCGGTGCCCGGCGGGACGACCTTGAACTCGTCGAAGGCGCCCTGGCCCCAGCGCAGGAACTGGTAGCGCTCGCGGTTGCGCTCGTACTCGATCTCGACGTTGCGCTCGAAGGCGTCGGGGCGGCCGAAGACGTCGATGATCACCGAGTGGTCGATGACCAGCTCGGCCGGGGCGAGCGGGTTGACCTTGTCGGGGTCGCCGCCGAGGTCGGTGACGGCCTCGCGCATGGTGGCGAGGTCGACGACGCAGGGGACACCGGTGAAGTCCTGCATGATCACGCGCGCCGGCGTGAACTGGATCTCGATCGAGGGGTCGGCCTTCGGGTCCCACGAGCTCAGCGCGCGGATGTGGTCGGCGGTGATGTTCGCGCCGTCCTCGGTGCGCAGCAGGTTCTCGAGCAGGACCTTCAGGCTGTACGGCAGGCGCTCGGCGCCCTCGACCTTGTTCAGGCGGAACACCTCGTACGAGGCGTCGCCGACCTTCAGCGTGTCTTTGGCGCCGAAGCTGTCCTTGCTGGCAGGTGCGGTCACGTCTAACTCCAGTGGCATGGACTTCCGCGCCGGTGCGGCGGGCGGGTCCTGAGGTCAGTTCGGTCGGGTTCGGTGCTGGCGAGTCTTGCGCACCCCCACCGTAGGACCGGATTCGGGATGGCACACCTCGCGGTGCTTCAAACAGTACGCGTGTCCTGTTTGGGGTTCAAGACGACACGCGGTGTGGGCTGCGCCATCCGCGCCGGGGGTCCCTCAATAAGGGGAATTGGTGCCTACGGTGTGTAAGTTTCCGGTGATGCTTGTGATAGTGGTGTGACTGCAGTGACGCGCGATGTGCGCAGGTGAGCGGAGGTGGCGGTCGTGCCGGAACGGCGCAGGGGCTGGTGTGTGCCGAGCGGGCGCCGGGGACTGACCGTGAGCACCCTGGTCCTGGTGATCTTGTTCGGCGCGGGCGGCACCGGCCTCGCGGCGCCCCCGCCGCCGCCAAACCCGAGCGACTCGGAGCTGAACAACAGCAAGGCCCAGGCGAACGCGAAGGCCGGTGAGGTAGGCAAGCTGACCAACCAGCTCGCCCAGGCCGAGCAGAAGCTGTCGCAGCTGCAGGACGACGTCGAGCTCAAGCAGGAAGAGGCCAACAAGGCCCTGGTCGACCTGCAGTCCGCCCAGGACGCGGCGACCCAGGCGGAGAACGACGCCAAGGCCGCCCGGACCGAGGCCGACGCCGCGGCCGGCGCGATCGAGAAGGCCCGCGCGGACCTCCGCACCTTCGCCGCCGCCAGCTTCCAGCAGGGCAGCACGGTCGGCTCGCTCTCGGCCTACCTCAGCGCCGACAGCCCCAAGGACATGCTCGCCCGCGCGCAGCTGCTCGACGCCGTCGGCGGCGACCGGCTCAACGCCCTCGACCGGCTCCAGCAGGCGCAGACCGAGAAGTCGAACAAGGACTCCGCGGCCCGCAAGGCCGCCGAGATCGCGCAGCAGAAGCAGGACGCCGCGCGCGAGGCGAAGAACAGCGCGGACTCCGCGCAGACCGCCGCCGTCCAGGCGCAGGACAGCCAGGCCACCCAGAACACCCAGCTGGAGAAGAACAAGTCCGACGTCGAGCAGCAGCTCTACGCGGCGCAGTCCAAGGTCAACGGCCTGCAGGGACAACGGCAGCGCTACCAGGACTGGCTCGCGCAGAAGCAGCGGGAGGACGACGAACGCGCCCGACAGGCCGCGCTCGGCTCCTCCGGCGGCGGCGGCCGCCCGGCGGCCGGGCCCGCACCCTCGGCCCCGGCCGGGCGGGGCGTCGAAGCCGCGATCGCCCGGGCGCTGTCCAAGCTCGGCATGCCCTACGCCTGGGGCGGCGGCAACGCGAGCGGCCCGACCCGCGGCATCCGCGACGGCGGTGTCGCCGACCGCTACGGCGACTACAACAAGATCGGCTTCGACTGCTCCGGCCTGATGATCTACGCCTTCGCCGGAGTCCGCTCGCTGCCGCACTACAGCGGCTACCAGTACACCGCCGGCCGCCGGGTCCCGCTGTCGCAGATGCGCCGCGGCGACATGCTCTTCTGGGGCGGCGCGGGCGGCATCCACCACGTCGCGCTCTACCTCGGCGGCGGCCAGATGGTCGAGGCGCCGCAGTCCGGCCTGCGGGTCCGGATCGCGCCGGTGCGCTACGGCGGGATCATGCCGTACGCGACCCGGCTCGTCGGCTGAGCGCCGGTCAGCCCGCCTGCTCGCGCTTGAGCTTGCGCCAGCCACCGGCCCGGTTGTTCGCGATGATCTGCCGGAACATGGCGGTGAGCGCGGGCGCGTTGATCGGCTCGCCTTCGCGGAAGGCGACCGTCCGGGCGGTCTTGTTGTCGTGCCCGGCGGTGATGATGCCTTCGGGGTCCGGGACGATGCCGCCGTCGTAGACGAAGACGTTGACGTGGTCCTTCGCCGCCAGCAGGGCGCAGATGTTGCCGTCCAGGACGAAGTACGGCTGCCGGGTGCGCTTGATCGTCTCGACCACCTCGGGGTCGGCCGCGTGCACCAGCTCGCGGACCTCCCGGCAGATCGCCTGCTGCCACGCGGGCAGGGCGTCGATGTAGGCGTCGACCCGCGGTTCGACGGTGTAGGTCACCGGCCGAGTATGCCCGAAAACGGCTCGACGCCGTCCACGCGCGGGTCTCAGGATCGCCTGGTGGACGACGAACTGAACGCGCTGCGGCGCACCCGGATGCGCTGGAACACGCCCCTGTCCGAGGCCCACGCCGAGCTGTTGCTCGACCGGATGGCGCTGGGGGAGGGACACCTGGCCGACCTCGGCTGCGGCTGGGGCGAGCTGCTCCTGCGAGCGGCCGCCCGCGCGCCCGGCCTGCGCGTGACCGGCGTCGACACCGACGTGACCGGTCTCGAGCGCGGGCGGGCCGCGGCCGCCGAGCGTGGCCTGGCGGTGGACTTCACCGAGGCGGACGCCGCGACCTGGGAAGGTTCCGCCGAGCGGGCCTTCTGCATCGGGGCCGCGCACATCTTCGGCTCGACGAAGGCGGCGCTCGACGGGCTCGCCCGGGTCGTGCCGTCCGGCCGGCTGCTCTACGGCGACGGCTTCTGGGCCGCCCCGCCGAACCCGGTCGCGCTGGAGATCTTCGGCCCGGACACGCTGACCCTGCCGGAGCTGGTCGACGCCGCCGGCGCGGCCGGCTGGCACGTGTACCACCTCAGCACCGCCGACCAGCTCGAATGGGACGACTTCGAGTCCACCTCGCGCGCCGGGTGGCGGGAATGGCTGTCGGCGCACCCCGGGGACCCGCGGGCCGGCGACGTGCGGGCGTGGCTGGACCGGCGGCTGCGCGAGTACGTCGGGCACTACCGGGGCGTGCTGGGCTTCACCTACCTCGTGCTGGGCCGCTAGGGTTCTCCGGATGCGCTACGCGGGGATCGTGGTGGCCGGCGGCTCGGCCCGCCGGCCGTCCGGTGTGGACGAGCCGGCGTTGCCGGTGGGCGGGAAACCGTTGCTGGCCCGCGCGATCCACGCCCTCGACGGCGCCGAGCGCGTCATCGCGGTCGGCCCGCGGCGGCCCGGGTTCGACGTCGTGTGGACCCGGGAACCGGTGCCCGGCGCCGGCCCGGTGGCCGCGCTGGCCGCCGGGCTCGCGTTCGTGCCCGGCGACGTCGAGGCGGTCGCCGTGCTGGCCGCCGACCTGCCGGGCGTCCGCCGGTCCACAGTGGACCGGCTGGTGGCGGCGATCGGCGACGGGGACGGCGCGGTGCTCGTGGACGCCGCCGGGGCGCGGCAGTGGCTGCTCGGCGCGTGGCGGGTGTCCGCACTGCGGGACGCCCTGCCCGCGGAGCTGGAAAACGCCGCCCTGCGCCGCACCCTCGCCGCGCTGCGGATCACCGACGTCCCCGCCGAACGGGGCGAAGCGGACGACATCGACACGCCCGAAGACCTCGAGCGTCACCGCTGAGCGCCTGCTTCACAGATGTCACACCGGGGAAGGTGTTGGCTACCCACGGGCCAGCAGCGCGCCCGCGTGCCGGATGAGACGAACGCCCGGGGGACGCAGTACGGTCGCACCGCGTGATCACCGTCGCGGGGGCGGCGCACGGATTTGAGGAGGCAGAGTGACCGAGCCCGGCTACGCCGAGGGCGGGAACGGGCAGCAGCCCGCGACGCCGGCCCGGGACGCCCAGTTGCTGGAGCGGACCGTGTTCGAGGTCAAGCGGATCATCGTCGGCCAGGACCGCCTGGTCGAGCGGATGCTCGTCGGCCTGCTGGCCAAGGGCCACCTGCTGCTCGAAGGCGTGCCCGGCGTCGCGAAGACCCTGGCCGTGGAGACGTTCGCCCGGGTCGTCGGCGGGTCGTTCTCCCGCGTGCAGTTCACCCCCGACCTGGTGCCCGCCGACATCCTCGGCACCCGGATCTACCGCCAGGGCGCCGAGCGCTTCGACGTCGAGCTCGGCCCGGTCGTGGCGAACTTCGTGCTCGCCGACGAGATCAACCGCGCGCCCGCCAAGGTCCAGTCGGCGATGCTCGAGGTGATGGCCGAGCGGCACGTGTCGATCGGCGGGCAGACGTTCCCGATGCCCGACCCGTTCCTCGTGCTGGCCACCCAGAACCCGATCGAGAACGAGGGTGTGTACCCGCTGCCGGAAGCGCAGCGCGACCGCTTCCTGTTCAAGATCCTCGTCGAGTACCCCTCCGCCGAGGAGGAGCGCGAGATCATCTACCGGATGGGCGTCACCCCGCCCACCCCGCACGAGGTGCTCAGCCCGGGCGAGCTGGTCCGCCTGCAGGGTGTCGCGGCGCAGGTGTTCGTGCACCACGCCCTCGTCGACTACGTCGTGCGCCTGGTGCTGACCACCCGGACGCCGAACGAGCACGGCCTCGCCGACGTCGCCGGCTGGGTGTCCTACGGCGCGTCGCCGCGCGCGAGCCTCGGCATCATCGCCGCCGCGCGGGCGCTGGCCCTCGTCCGCGGCCGCGACTACGTGCTGCCGCAGGACGTCGTCGACGTCGTGCCGGACGTGCTGCGCCACCGGCTCGTGCTGTCCTACGACGCGCTCGCCGACGGCGTGCCCATCGACCACATCATCACGCGCGTGCTGCAGACCGTGCCGTTGCCGCAGGTCTCGGCCCGGCCGCAGGGCGGGGCCGGCCAGGGTGGCCCGGTCCCGGCGGGCGCGCCGGTCAGGTAACCCGGCGATGGCGAAGAACGAGAAGGGCGAGCGCCCTTCGTGGGCGCCGCCGATCCTGCGCGGCGACCGGATGGAGGCCGGGCTCCGCACGCTGGAGCTCGACGTCCGCCGCCGGCTCGACGGGCTGCTGCAGGGCAACCACCTCGGCCTGGTGCCGGGGCCGGGGTCCGAGCCCGGCGAGGCGCGGCCGTACCAGCCCGGCGACGACGTGCGCAGGATGGACTGGGCCGTCACCGCCCGCACCACGACCCCGCACATCCGCGAGACCGTCGCCGACCGCGAGCTGGAGACCTGGATGGTCGCCGACCTCTCGGCGAGCCTCGACTTCGGCACGGCGCTCTGCGAGAAGCGTGACCTGGTGGTCTGCGCGGTCGCCGCGGTCGCGCACCTGACCGGGGGCGGCGGCAACCGCATCGGCGCGCTGCTGTCGAACGGCGCGGAGACCACCCGCATCCCGGCCCGCGGCGGCCTGGCGCACGCTCGCGGCCTGATCCGCAAGGTCGTCCAGACACCGCGGGCGCCCGAAGGCACCCGGGGCGACTTCGCCGAGGCGCTGGAGGCCCTGCGCCGTCCGCCGCGCCGGCGGGGCCTGGCCGTGGTGATCTCCGACTTCCTCGGGGAGCCGACCTGGGAGCGGCCGCTGCGCGCGCTGGGCGGGCGGCACGAGCTGATCGCGATCGAAGTCCTCGACCCGCGCGACATCGACCTGCCCGAGGTGGGCACCGTCGTGCTGGCCGACCCGGAGACAGGAAGACAGCGCGAAGTGCACGCGTCGGCCTTGCTGCGCAAGGAGTTCGGGGCCGCGGCCCACGCCCACCGGCAGACGGTGGCGGCCGGCCTGCGCCGCGCGGGCGCGGCCCACCTGACGCTGCGCACCGACGCCGACTGGATCGCCGACATGGTGCGGTTCGTCGTGGCCCGCAAGCGGCGCTGGTCCGGGGGTGTCGCGTGAGGGAGCTTGCGACCGAACCATTCAACGCTGCGTCTTCGGCTCAGGCCGCACCGAGCGTCAGCGAGGTGTGCGCATGAGCTTGACCGGGTTCACCGCGCCGTGGTGGTTCCTGCTGCTGATCGCCGTCGCGGCGGTCGCCGTCGGGTACGTCCTCGCGCAGCGCGCGCGCCGGAAGCGGACCATGCGGTTCGCGAACCTGGCGCTGCTGGAGAAGGTCGCGCCGAAGAGCCAGGGCTGGGTGCGGCACCTGCCGGCGGTGCTGATCGTGCTGTCGCTGCTGATCCTCACCGTCGCGCTGGCCGGGCCGACCGCCGAGCAGAAGGTGCCGCGCAACCGGGCGACCGTGATGCTGGTGATCGACGTGTCGCTGTCGATGGAGGCCACCGACGTCGCGCCGACCCGGCTGAAGGCGGCGCAGGACGCGGCGACGCAGTTCGCGCAGAACATGACCCCGGGGATCAACCTGGGCCTGATCTCGTTCGCGGGCACGGCGACGGTGCTGGTCAACCCGACGACCGACCGCAACGGCGTGATCAAGGCGATCGAGAACCTCAAGCTGGCTCAGTCGACGGCGACCGGCGAGGGCATCTTCGCGGCCCTGCAGTCGGTGGAGAGCTTCTCCAGCGTCGTCGGCGGCGCCGACGGCCCGCCCCCGGCCCGCATAGTGCTGATGTCCGACGGCAAGCAGACGGTGCCCGAAGACCTGTACGCGGCCCGCGGCGGTTACACGGCGGCCCAGGCGGCGAAGCAGGCCGGAGTCCCGATCTCGTCGATCTCGTTCGGCACCACGCACGGCTCGGTCGACATCGACGGCAAGGCCCAGCCGGTGAGCGTCGACGACGAGTCCCTGCGCGAAATCGCCCGTCTGTCCGGCGGCGACTTCTACAAGGCGGCGAGCGCCGAGGAGCTGAAGAAGGTCTACGGCGACCTCGGCGAGCAGATCGGCTACGAGATCAAGGATGCCGACGCGAGCAAGCCGTGGGTGGTCGTCGGCACGCTCATCCTGATGATGGGCGCGGCGGCGAGCCTGTTCTTCGGCCAGAGACTCCCGTGACTCAGGCTCGGCGGACGCCGTAGAGGCTTCCGCCGAGCAGGGTCACCCCGGAGAGCACGCCGCTCACGAACGGGACCCACTCCGCCACGCTGCCGAGCAGGGCGAGACCGACCACGCCGAGCACCGTCAGCACAACCCCGACCACCGGGATCGAGCGTGTCTTCCACGCCGACGCCAGCGCGACGAAGTGGAGCCCGACGATCGTCGCGATCCACGCGACGTTCGCCTGGACCGGCGCGTCCAGCAGGCTGAGCACGAAGAACCCGGCGACCAGCAGCACCACCTCGCCGATCACGATCACCCGGTAGCTCGGCCCGAACATCGGCCGGCCTTCGAGCGTCGGGCGGCCGCCGGCGCGGACGCCGAGGACCACCACCGCCGCCAGCGCCAGCACGGCGAGGGTGCGCAGCACCCAGGCGAGCGCCAGCGGCACCGGGGAGCCGGAGTTGACCAGGACGAACACCGTGCCGAACGCGGCGCCGATGAGCGCCCCCAGGAACTGCTGTCGCATCGGGCGAACCTACCGGACGGTGATCACGCGCCCGCGAAGCCGTTCTGCCGCCAGGCTTCGTAGACCGTGATCGCCGCGGTGTTGGCCAGGTTGAGCGAGCGGCTCGTCGCCAGCATCGGCAGCCGGACGCGGTCGGTCACCTCCGGCGCGTGCTGCACCGCGTCGGGCAGGCCCACCGACTCCGGCCCGAACAGCAGCACGTCCCCGGCCGTGTACGAAACGTCGGTGTACAGCCGGGTCGCCGACGCGCTGAACGCGTAGACCTTCGCCGGCAGCAACACTTCCCACGCTTCGGCCAGCGACGCGTGCACTCGCACCCGAGCGAGGTCGTGGTAGTCGAGCCCGGCCCGGCGCAGCTGCTTGTCCTCCAGCGTGAACCCCAGCGGCTCGACGAGGTGCAGCTCGCACCCGGTGTTCGCCGCGAGGCGGATCGCGTTGCCCGTGTTCGGCGGGATTTCCGGCTGGTGGAAGAGAACGCGGAACACGGCTCAGGCCTCGGGCAGCAGGGCCGCGTAGACCTTGCGGACGGCGTCCGGAGGCGCCGCCGGCCGCAGCGTCGCCGGGTCGATGAAGACGTACCGGATGTTCGCCGCCAGCACGAGCGTCCCGGCGCGGCGGATCTCGAAGTCGAAGATCATCGACGTCGTCCCGAGGTGGCTCAGGTACTGGGAGACGACCAGCTCTTCGTCGTAGCGCGCGGGCGCGCGGTACTTGAGGTTCGCCTCCGCGACCACGACGTCGGTGCCCTGGGCGAGGAACTCCTCGTGCGAGCCGAACAGCGCCTTCTCCGTCTCGAACGCGCACATGTCCACATAGGCCAGGTAGTGGGCGTTGAACACGATGCCCTGGCCGTCGCACTCGTGGTAGCGCACACGCAGCGGCATCTCGACGATCGGGCGGCGGGGTGCGGTCACGAAGGCCAATCTAGCGGTCAGCCGTGCAGGGCCCGGTAGGTGGCCGCCGCGCCCGGGTGCAGAGGCACCGGCTGGGTGCCGATCAGCGTCCGCACGTCGAGGAACTGCGTCCCGACGGCCTCCGCGGGCACCAGGGCGGTCGCGCGCTCGACGAGCAGCCGCACCACCGCGGCGGCGACGTCGGAGGGCAGGGCGGGGGAGCACACCAGCAGGTTCGCCACGCCGAGCGTGCCCAGCGCCCCGACCCCGCGGTACGCGCCGTCGGGCACCTGGACCTGGTCGTAGACCGGCCCGTACGCCGCCCGCAGCGGCGGGACGAGCGTGTCGAGCGGGAGGAGCGCGATCGGCGTCGTGCGGGTGAGGTCGGCCAGCTTCGGAGTCGGCACCCCGCCGGACCACAGCATGGCGTCGATCCGGCGGCCGGCCAGGGCCTGGACGGCGTCGTCGAACAGCAGGTGCCGGGCGTCCACGGTGACGCCGGCCTTGGCGAACAGGCGCTCGCCGAGCTGGGCCGCGCCGGAGCCGCCCGCGCCCAGCGAGACCGGCCGGCCCGCCAGGTCGGCGAGCCGGCGCACCGGCCCGTCCGCCCGCACCACGAGCTGCAGGTAGTTCTCGTAGACGCGGCCCAGCGCGAGCAGCGGCACCCGCGCCCCGAACGGCGCGCCGCCGCCGAGCGCGGTCTGGGCGACGTCGGCGAGCACCAGCCCGAGGTCGGCCTGCCCGCGCTGGACCAGGCCGACGTTGGCGACGCTCGCCTCGGTCGGCACGGCGGTGGCGTGCAGCAGCGGCTCCGCGCGGCTCAGCTCGGTGGCCAGCAGCTCGGCGAAGGCCAGGTAGAACCCGCCGCGCTCGCCGGCCGCGATCGTCACCGCGCGCTCGGAGCCGGAGTAGCCGGACGTCGAGCAGCCGGCGAGCGCGAGGCCCAGGCCGCCGAGCAGGGCGGTGCGGCGGGTGAAGGTCATCGCGCCTCCCGCAGCGGCAGCGTGACGCGGGCTTCGAGGCCGTGCGGCTCGGCCTGGCACAGGTCCAGGACCCCGCCCCGGGTGCGCACCTGCTGCTGCGCGATGGCCAGCCCGAGCCCGGTTCCGCGCGGCGCGCCCTCACCACCCGCGCGCCAGAACCGTTCGGTGGCCCGTGCTCTGTCCTCGGTGGACAGACCGGGCCCGTCGTCGCGGACGACGAGCGTCGCGGTGTCCGCGCCCGCCTCCCAGTCCGTGGTGATCTTCGCGCCGCGCCCGGCGTAGTGGACGGCGTTGTCCAGCAACACATCGAGGATCTGCGCGAGCTCGCCCTCGGGGCAGCGGACGGTCACCGGCTCCTCGTGGCCCGGTGGTGGGACGAGCGCCGAACCGGCTTCGTCGGCGACGGGCCGCCAGGCGTCGACGCGTTCGGCGAGTACGGACGCCAGGTCGCAGGACTCGTCCGCGCCCCCGGCCGCGACGCGGGTGGCGGTGCTCTCGGCCAGCGCGAGCGCCAGCATCCCGTCGAGGAGCTTCTCCAGGCGTTCGACCTCGGCGACGGTCGCGCGGTAGGTGGCCTCGTCACCCTCGACCCGCCCGGCGAGCGAGTCGACGCGCAGCCGCAGCGCGGCCAGGGGGTTGCGCAGCTGGTGCGAGGCGTCGGCGACCAGCCGGTGCTGCTGGTCGGCGGCTTCGAGCACGGCCTCGGACATCCGGTTGACCTCGCCGGCCAGCGACCGCAGCTCACGCGGCCCGGCGCGTTCCGGGACGTGGGCGCGGTGCCCGGCGGCGACGGCCAGCACCCCGGTCTCCAGCTCGTGCAGCGGCCGCACCATCCACCGGGCCAGCACCACGGCGAACAGCACGAACACCACCGCGACCAGCAGCGCGCCGGCGCCGATGGTGCCCCAGCGGGTGGCGACGTCCGCGGCCGCCGCCGTCACCGACGCCCGCAGCACGACCACGCCGGACACCCGGGTGCCGGTGCCGACCGGCCGCGCGAAGTAGGCCGGTTCGGCCGACCACGGGCCGAGCCGGTCGACGCGGGGCGCGGGCTCGTTGCGCATCGTCGCCTCGACCAGCGTGTGCACCGCCGGTTCGGCCGCGGTCAGCCCGCCCGCCTGCACCAGCGGCACGCGCCGGGCGTCGACGATGACAACGCCTTCGCCGTACAGCTCGGCGTAGCGGGCCGCGTCGGCGGCGAGCGCCGCCGGGTCGCGTGTGTCGACGGCCTGCTGGGCCAGCACGACGAACCGGTCGACGTCGGCGGTGCGGGAGATGACCAGCTCCTGGGTCCGCTGCTCGGCCGTCGACGTCAGCAGCGGCACGGCGAACGCGGCGACCACCGTGAGGGCGAGGGCGACCAGGACGACGAGCAGCCGGGCGCGCACGGGGTCAGTCCCGGCCGAGCCGGTAGCCGAAGCCGCGGATCGTGGTGAGCAGTCCCGGCCGGTCCAGCTTCGCGCGCAGCCCGGTCAGGTGGACGTCGAGCGAGCGCGACACCGCGAGGTAGGCGTCGCCCCACACCTCGTCCATCAGCTGCTGGCGGCTGACCGCGGTGCCGGGCCGCGCGGCGAGCACGGCCAGCACCTCGAACTCCTTGTGCGTCAAGGAGATGTCGTTCCCGGCGACCCGAACGCGGCGGGCGCGCAGGTCGATCTCGACGTCCTCGAACCGGACGACGTCGCCGGCCGGCGCGTCGCGGGCCACCGCGCGCCGCACGACGGCGTCCATCCGGGCCAGGAGCTCGGCCAGCCGCACCGGCTTGACCAGGTAGTCGTCCGCGCCGAGGCGCAGGCCGCGCACCACGGACCGCTCGTCACCGTGGGCGGTCAGCACGATCACCGGCACCGGCGAGACCGCGCGGATCTTGCGCAGCACGTCGAGCCCGTTGATGTCGGGCAGGCCCAGGTCGAGCAGGACGAGGTCGGCGTCGCGGTGGCCGTGCAGGGCGTCGGCCCCGCGGCCGACGCTGGTGACGGGATGACCGCGCGCCTGCAGCGACTCGGCGAGCGCGGCGGCGACCCCCGCGTCGTCTTCGACGAGGAGCACGCGCACGGTCATCCCTTTCTCAGTGCTGGTCTTCGCCACGCTCTTCCAGCTCGGACGTCTTCGAAGTTTCCCGCATTGTGCCGTAGACGATCAGGGAAACGAGGACACAGCCCGCGACGTAGTAGAAGAACACCGACTCGTGCCCGGCGCTCTTCAGCGCCTGCGCGATGAGCTCCGCGGTGCCGCCGAAGATCGCGACGGTCAGCGCGTAGGGCAGGCCGACGCCGATGGCGCGGATCTTCGTCGGGAACAGCTCGGCCTTCACGATCGCGTTGATCGACGTGTACCCCGCCACCACGACGAGCCCGGCCAGGACGAGGAGGAACGCGCCGACCGGGTTCCGGGTCGAGCCCATCAGCGTCATGATCGGCACGGTGAGCAGCGTGCCGGCGATGCCGAAGAACAGCAGCAGCGGGCGGCGGCCGATCCGGTCGGACAGCTTCCCGGCCAGCGGCTGCAGGATCGCCGCCAGCAGGATCGCCGAGAACAGGATGATCGTGACCGTGCGCCGCGGGATGTGGGCGGTGTTCTCGAGGAACTTCTGGCTGTAGGTGGCGAAGGTGTAGAAGGCCACCGTGCCGCCCAGCGTCAGGCCGACGACGAGCGCGATCTCCTTGGGGTACTTGGCCAGCGCGCGCAGTGTGCCGCGTTCGCCGGTCGTCTTGGCTTCGTCCACTTCACGCGTGTAGCTCTCGGACTCGTCCATCCCGCGCCGCAGCCACATGACGCTGAGCGCGGCGACCGTGCCGACGCCGAACGCGATCCGCCAGCCCCACGCCGTCAGCTGCTGTTCGGTGAGCAGGCCCTGCAGGATCAGCTGGAGGCCCAGGGCGAGCAGCTGGCCGCCGTAGAGCGTCACGTACTGGAAGCTGGAGTAGAACCCGCGCTTGCCCGGCGTGGCCACTTCGGACAGGTACGTCGCCGAGGTCGAGTACTCACCGCCGACCGACAGGCCCTGGATCAGCCGGGCGACCAGCAGCAGGATGGGCGCCGCCAGGCCGATCGTGTGGTAGCTCGGCGTGACGGCGATGAGCAGGGATCCGCCCGCCATCAGCGTGACCGAAAGCACCAGCGCGCTGCGGCGGCCGAACCGGTCGGCGAACCGGCCGAGCATCCAGCCCCCGAGCGGGCGCATGAGGAACCCGACCGCGAACACCGCGGCGGTGCCGAGGAAGGCGGCTGTGGTGTCGGTCGTCGGGAAGAACGACTTGGCGAAGTACGTGGTGAACGCCGCGTAGGCGTACCAGTCGTACCACTCGACCAGATTGCCGATGGAGCCGCGCAGCACGTTGCCGATCACGCGTTTCTCGCTGACGGCTCCTGTGGTGGCACCGCTGATCCGGGTTGTCATCGTCGACCTCCTGTGTTGCGACTCACGGTGACCAACCAGCGGGTAACCAGCAAGGTCGGAGGGCAGTTCCTAACACCCGCTTAGGACGGTCGCGGACACCCCGGGCGCGGGTGCGCGGCCCGGCGGAGCTGCCGATAACCTCGTGCCCGACAGCCGCGCACGGTCGACGAAGAGGGAGAACACAGTGGGACGGTCGGTCTTGGTCACCGGGGGCAACCGGGGCATCGGTCTGGCGATCGCCCGGGACCTCGCGGAGCAGGGACACCAGGTCGCCGTCACGCACCGTGGTTCGGGCGCGCCCGAAGGGCTCTTCGGGGTCCAGGCGGACGTCACCGACACCGAGCAGGTCGACGCCGCGTTCAAGCTGGTCGAGGAGCACCAGGGCCCGGTCGAGGTGCTGGTGTCCAACGCCGGCCTGACCGATGACACGCTGTTGATGCGGATGAGCGACGACCAGTTCGAGCGCGTGATCAACGCCAACCTGACCGGCGCCTACCGGGTCGCGAAGCGCGCCTCGCGCGGGATGCTGCGCGGCAAGTGGGGCCGGTTCGTCTTCATCTCCTCCGTCGTCGGCCTCTCGGGTTCGGCCGGTCAGGCCAACTACGCGGCCAGCAAGGCCGGGCTGGTCGGCTTCGCGCGCTCGCTGGCCCGTGAGCTGGGCTCCCGCAACATCACCGCGAACGTCGTCGCGCCGGGGTTCGTGCACACCGACATGACCGACGAGCTGTCCGAGGACCGCAAGAAGCAGATCCTCGCGCAGGTGCCCTCCGGCCGGTACGCCGAGCCGTCGGAGATCGCCGCCGCCGTGCGCTACCTGGCCTCGGACGAAGCCGGCTACGTCAACGGCGCGGTGCTGCCCGTCGACGGCGGCCTCGGCCTCGGCCACTGACCTTTCTCTAGTTTTCCCGAACCCAAGACCTGGAGGACCCGTGCCCGGACTGCTCGAAGGCAAGCGCCTGCTGATCACCGGCATCATCACCGACGCTTCGCTCGCCTTCCACGCGGCCAAGATCGCGCAGCAGGAGGGGGCGACGGTCGTGCTCACCGGCTTCGGCCGGATGTCGCTGGTCAAGACCATCGCAAAGCGGCTGCCCCAGCCCGCGCCGGTGATCGAGCTGGACGTCACCAACCAGGAGCACCTCGACTCCCTCGCGGACAACATCCGCGAGCACGTCGACGGCCTCGACGGCGTGCTGCACTCGATCGGCTTCGCCCCGCAGAGCTGCCTCGGCGCGCCGTTCCTCGACGCCCCGGCGGACGACGTCAAGGTCGCCATCGACGTCTCGGCGTACTCGTTCATGTCGTTGTCGAAGGCGTGCCTGCCGCTGCTGGGCCGCGGTTCGTCCATCGTGGGCATGGACTTCGACGCCCGCGTCGCGTGGCCGGTCTACAACTGGATGGGTGTCGCGAAGGCCGCGCTGGAGTCGGTCAACCGGTACCTGGCCAAGGAGCTGGGCCCGCAGGGCATCCGCGTCAACCTGGTCAGCGCGGGCCCGATGAAGACCATGGCCGCGAAGTCGATCCCGGGCTTCTCGGACCTCGAAGACGGCTGGGGCGACCGCGCGCCGCTCGGCTGGGACAGCTCCGACCCGGACCCGACGGCGAAGAGCGTCTGCGCGCTGCTGTCGGACTGGCTCCCGGCCACGACCGGCTCGATGATCATGGTCGACGGCGGGGTCCACGCCCTCGGCATCTGAGCCTCACACGGTGATCGGCTCGCGGTCGTCGTTCCGCTGGACGGCGACCGCGACCGTGAGCGCGACGACCGTCGCCGCGCCGAGGAGGATGCCCGTCCACGCCACGCTGGGGAAGCCCAGGCCGGCGCCGATCGCGACACCGCCCAGCCACGGCCCGATCGTGTTGCCGACGTTGAACGCCGCCGTCGTGCTGGCTCCGACGAGGGTCGACGTGCCGCCGGCGACGGCGTAGGTCCGCACGTTCAACGCCGGGTTCGCGCCGAACCCGGCGGCCCCGAAGACGAGCACGGCCGCGACGGCGACCACCGGGTCGGTGGTCAGCGCCAGGACGACCAGGGACACCAGCGCCAGCCCGATGCAGCCGTAGAGCGTCGCGAACGGGTGCCGGTCGGCCAGCCGACCGCCGGCCGTGATCCCGATGAGCGCGCCGACGCCGAAAAGCGCGAGGACACCCGGGACCCATGCCTGGGGCAGGCCGTCCGTCTCGGTCAGCAGCGGCGCGAGGTAGCTGAACGCGGCGAAGATCATGGCCTGGCACAACGCGATCACGCCCAGCGCGAGCCACACCCGGCCCCGCCGGTAGAGCCGCAGCTCCGTCCGGACGTCCAGCCCGCCGCCGGTCGTCTCCGGCACCAGCGCGGCCACCCCGGCCGCCGCCAGCAGCGTCACCGCCGCCACCGCCCAGAACGCCGTCCGCCAGCCCGCGTGCTGGCCGATGAACGTGCCGGCGGGCACTCCGGCGATGTTCGCCACGGTCAGCCCGCCGACCAGCACCGCCATCGCGCGCCCGCGCCGCTCGACGGGGACCAGCGCGATCGTCGTCGCCACCGCGACGGCCCAGAAGCCCGCACAGGCGAGCGCCGCGACGACCCGCGTCGCGAACAGCAGCGCGTACCCGGTGCCGAGGGCGCCGACGACGTGGGCGCCGAGGAAGACGGCGAGCAGCGCCAGCAGCGTCCGGCGGCGGGGGAGCCGCAGCGTGGTGATCGCCAGCAGCGGCGCGCCGACGACCATGCCGATGGCGAACGCGGAGATCAGCAGACCGGCGTCGGGGATGCTCACGCCGAGGTCGGTGGCCATGCCGGGGAGCAGGCCGGTGATCATGAACTCGGATGTGCCCAGCGCGAACACGCTGAGCCCGAGGACGAAGACGGCCAGGGGCACGGGGTCTCCTCAATTCTGTATCGGACAGTTCAAAACTGGGGCACGACTGAATGGTCGTCGAGCGGGGCTCAGCGAGTGACGGCGGCGAGGGCGAGGTCCGCGACGGCCTGCATCGCTTCGCCGCTCGCGCCCCGGCGGGACATCAGGCGCAGCCCGGAAATGGTGCTCAGCAGGTACTCCGCGACGTCGGCCGGGTCGCGGCCGGGCTGCAGGCTGCCGTCGAGGACGCCTTCCCGCGCGCACTCGGCGAGGAGGGCGAGCTGGTGGGCGGTGTCGCGATGCAGGGCTTCGCCGATCTCGTCGTCGGGAGTGCCGAGCTCGGCGAGCGTGTTCACGACCAGGCAGCCGCGGCGGCCGTGGTCGAGCTCTTCCTCGATGATCTCGCCGAACATCGCCGCGATGCGTTCGGTTGCGGTGCCGGGGCCGTCCAGGACGGCTTTCCGGCCGGCCAGCCCGCGGGCGCTGTAGTGCGCCAACGTGCGCCCGAACAAGGCCCGCTTGCTGGTGAAGGTGTTGTAGACACTGCTTCGCCCGAGCCCGGTGGCCTCACACAGGTCCTGCGTCGACGTCGCCTCGTAGCCGCGGTCCCAGAACGCGTTCATCGCGCTCTCGACGGCGGCGGACTCGTCGAACTCCCGTGGCCTGGCCATGCGACCATCGTACCAGGGTTTTGGACTGCTCGATTCATAACCGGCCCGCGTCAGCGTGCGGGCCGCCACATCGGCAAGATGGCAGGGGTGGGATACGACGCGTTGCTGTGGCTTTCGTTCGGCGGTCCGGAAGGGCCCGAAGACGTCATGCCGTTCCTCGAGAACGTCACCAGGGGCCGGGGGGTGCCCCGCGACCGGCTGCTCGAGGTCGCCGAGCACTACCGGCACTTCGGCGGGGTCTCGCCGATCACCAAGCTGAACCGCGACGCGATCGCCGCGGTCGAGAAGCAGCTCTCGGCCGCCGGGATGGACCTGCCGGTGCACTTCGGCAACCGGAACTGGCACCCGATGGTCGAGGACACGCTCGAATCGCTGACGTCTTCGGGCGCCCGGCGGATCCTGGTCTTCCCCACGAGCGCGTACGGCGGCTACTCGGCGTGCCGCCAGTACGACGAGGACATCGAGCGCGCCCGCGCGGCGGTCGGCGCCGAAGCACCCGAACTGGTGAAGCTGCGCCAGTTCTTCGACCACCCGCTGTTCGTGTCGGCGGTGGCGGACGGCGTCCGCGCGGCCCACGCGTCACTCGGGAACGCACCGGGCATCCGCACGGTGTTCACGGCGCATTCGGTGCCGGAGAGCGCGGACCGCGCGTCGGGCCCGCCCGAGGACGGCGGCCGGCGCTACTCGCGCCAGATCGCGGAGGCGGCCCGCCTGGTCGCGGCCGAAGCGGGCATCGAGGAGTACGACGTCGTGTGGCAGTCGCGGTCGGGGCCGCCGCAGGTGCCGTGGCTGGAGCCGGACATCGTCGACCACATCGACGCGCTGCACGCGGCGGGGGTCCCGGGCGTGGTCGTCTCGCCGGTGGGGTTCGTGTCCGACCACCTCGAGGTGATCTGGGACCTGGACAACGAAGCGGCGGAGCGCGCGGCCGAGCACGGCATGGCGTTCGCCCGCGCGGCGACGGCGGGCAGCGACCCGCGGTTCGCGGAACTGGTGGTCGAGCTGATCCGTGAGCACACGCACGGGGTGAAGCCGCGGAAGCTGTCCCCGTTCCCGGCAGCGGGCTGCACGGTCAACGGGGCGCCCTGCGCGGTGGGCTGCTGCGAACCGGCGAAGCGCCCGGCCCGCTAACCAGCGCCCCAATGTGGCCTTCGGTGCGTCAGACGCACCGAAGGGCCCCTTGGGTGCGCAAGACGCAACCAGGGCCACATTGGGGCGCTTGAGACTCAGCCTTCGCGGGCCGTCTGCTCCGCGAAGACCCGCACGGCCTCGTTCACCGCCGCGCACCGGGCCGTCCGCACCGCGTCGGACAGCGGCCGCAGCGCCTGCGCGCGCAGGTTCGACGCCGACGCCGACAACGCGCCGCCCGGGTCGTCGGAGGACGCGATCGCGAGGATCGCCGCGATCTCCTCCGCCCGCTGCAGCACCCGCAACGCGCGCCCGGGCGTGCCCGCCGGCCAGTCCACGTCCGGGCGGGAGCGCAGGTGTGCCGACAGCTCCGCGCGGACCCCCGGCCGGTCGGAAGCAACGTTCAGCGCCTGGAGCGCGCCCGCGCTGTTGCGGATCGCGTCCGTGAGGCCGTGCTCGGCCTCCGCGAGCCCGATGAACTCCGGCGCGGGCGCCGCCGAGACCGAATACACCGTCCAGCGCACCAGGCCTTCGGCGATCGGCTCCGGCACCAGCCCGAAACCGAGGTCGGCGAGCACCAGCGCGTCGCCGGCGCGCAACGCCGCTTCGGTGAACGGCCCGCCGCCGCCGAGGCCGCGGACGTCGCCCGGGACCGGAAGGACCAGCTGCATGCTTTTCGCTCCCTGCGAACGCAGGGCCATCAGCAGCTGGACCGGGGTGGCCGCCCGGTTGAAGGCCAGCGGGAGGGTGAACGCCTCCGCCGC
The DNA here is from genome assembly GCF_055583645.1 of Amycolatopsis sp. NPDC104587. Lineage (NCBI taxonomy): Bacteria > Bacillati > Actinomycetota > Actinomycetes > Pseudonocardiales > Pseudonocardiaceae > Amycolatopsis > Amycolatopsis sp. NPDC104587. Next base: position 553,772 of record NZ_JBVJNO010000003.1, on the reverse strand, counting down.
GGCCGCGTCGGCGGCGACGACGTCATGGGCTTCACCCCACGCGAGCAGGGCGTCGAGCACATCGTCGGACGCGGCGGCTCCGTTCAGCCACGCACTGGACCAGACGGCGAAGGTCGCACTGGGTCGGCACACGACGCCCTATTTTACCGGGCCGCCTCCCGCCGCGGGTGCGCGCCCACGCTGGAGTCGCTCCACATCGACGGGCCGCCGATCCGGCAGTAGCGTCGAACGGGTGAACGCTGTTCCAGACGCTCTTCCCCGCACCGCCGGGGCCCTGCGCGCGGCCGGGTACGAGCCGCGGCCCATCGCGCAAGAGATCCACGACAACCTCCTGAACGCCCTGAAGACGGGCGAAGACGCTTGGCCCGGCATCGTCGGGTTCTCCCGGACCGTGCTGCCCCAGCTCGAGCGCGCGCTGCTGGCCGGCCACGACGTCGTCCTGCTCGGCGAACGCGGCCAGGGCAAGACCCGCCTGCTGCGCACCCTCGCCGGCCTGCTCGACGAGTGGACACCCGTCATCGAGGGCTCCGAGCTGGGTGAACACCCGCTCCAGCCGATCACGCCCGCGTCGATCCGCCGCGCGGCCGAGCTCGGGGACGACCTGCCGGTCGCCTGGCGCCACCGGTCCGAGCGCTACACCGAAAAGCTCGCCACGCCGGACACCTCGGTCGGTGACCTGATCGGCGACGTCGACCCGGTGAAGGTCGCCGAAGGCCGCAGTCTCGGTGACCCGGAGACGATCCACTTCGGCCTGGTCCCGCGCGCCCACCGCGGCATCGTCGCCATCAACGAGCTGCCCGACCTCGCCGAGCGCATCCAGGTCGCGCTGCTCAACGTGATGGAGGAGCGCGACATCCAGGTCCGCGGCTACACCCTGCGGCTGCCCCTGGACGTCCTGCTCGTCGCGACCGCGAACCCCGAGGACTACACCAACCGCGGCCGGATCATCACCCCGCTGAAGGACCGCTTCGGCGCCGAGATCCGGACGCACTACCCGCTGGACGTCGAGTCCGAGGTCGCCGTCGTCCGGCAGGAGGCCCACCTGGTCGCCGAGGTCGGCGAGCCGCTGCTGGAGGTCCTCGCCCGGTTCGTCCGGAACCTCCGCGAATCGCCGGTCATCGACCAGCGTTCCGGCGTGTCGGCGCGCTTCGCCGTCGCCGCGGCGGAAACCGTCGCGGCCGCCGCTCTGCGCCGCTCGGCCCTGACCGGGGAAGAGCCGCCCGTGGCCCGGCCGGTCGACCTCGACGCCGTCCCGGCGGTGCTGCGCGGCAAGATCGAGTTCGAGCCCGGCGAGGAAGGCCGCGAGATCGAGCACCTCGTGCACCTGCTCCGCCGCGCCGTCGCCGAGACCGCGCGCGAGCGGTTCGCCGGGCTGGACCTGCGGCCGCTGGCCGACGCCGTCGCCGAGGGCCACCTGGTCGCCACCGGCGAGCGCGTCCCGGGCAAGGACGTCCTCGAAGCCCTGCCGGAGCTGCCGGTGCTGCACGAGGTCGCCCTGCGCGCCGGCGTCCAGGCCGACGAACCGGCCGGGCGCATCGCGGCGGCCGTCGAACTCGCCCTGGAATCGCTGTTCCTGGCCCGGCGCCTGGCCAAGGACTCCGACGACACGACGACCGTCTACGGCCGATGACCGCGGTCCCGCTTCCCGACGGTTACTCCTACGGCCCGTGGCACGACGGGCCGGACCCGCTCGCGCCGCCGGCCGACCTGCGGGACGCGCTCGACGAGATCGGCCGCGAGGTGATGGCCGGGTCGTCGCCGCGGTCCGCGCTGGAGGAGCTCCTGCGCCGCGGCACCGACCGCACCTCGGGCCTGGACGAGCTCACCCGGCGCCTGTGGCAGCGCCGGTCGCAGATCCAGCGGCGCAACAACCTCGACGGCACCCTGCAGGAGGTCCAGCGCCTGCTGGAGGAGGCCCTCGAGGCGGAGCGGCGCGAGCTGTTCCCCGACCCGGACGACGAAGCGCGCTTCCGCGAGGCGCAGCTCGACGCGCTTCCGCCGGGCACGGCCGCGGCCGTCAACGAGCTGGCGAACTACGACTGGCGCTCCGCGCAGGGCCGGGAGAACTACCAGCAGATCCGCGACCTGCTCGGCCAGGAGCTGATGGAGTCGCGCTTCCAGGGCATGAAGCAGGCGTTGCAGAACGCCGGGCCCGAGGACGTCGAGCGGATCAACGAGATGCTCTCCGACCTCAACGACCTGCTCGCCGCGCACGCCCAGGGCGCCGAAGACATCCAGGAGCGCTTCGAAGACTTCATGGGCAAGCACGGCGAGTTCTTCCCGGAGAACCCGCGGAACGTCGAGGAGCTGATCGACGCGCTCGCCGAGCGGTCGGCGGCGGCCCAGCGGATGCTCAACTCGATGTCGGCCGAGCAGCGGGCGGAGCTGGCCGAGCTGACCCAGCAGGCGTTCGGCGACCCGCGTCTCGCGCAGCAGCTGGCCGATTTGGACGCTCAGCTTCAGGCAGCCCGGCCCGGTGAGGACTGGACGGGTTCGGAGCGCTTCCGCGGCAAGAACCCGCTGGGCATGGGCGAGGGCGCCCAGGCGATGGCGGATCTCGCCGAGCTGGACGCGCTCGCCGAGCAGCTGAGCCAGTCGTACCCGGGTGCGCGGCTGGAGGACATCGACCTGGAATCGCTCGAGCGCCAGCTGGGCAAGGACGCCGGCGTCGACGCGCGGCGACTGTCCGAACTGGAGCGTGAGCTGCGCCGCCAGGGCCTGTTCGAACGGGCCGCCGACGGCACGCTTCGCTTGTCGCCCAAGGCGTTGCGGCGCCTCGGCGAGACGGCGCTGTCCGACATCGTGAACGCGTTGCGCGGCAAGACCGGCGACCGCGAGACCGAGTCGGCGGGCGCGGCCGGGGAGCCGACCGGCGCGTCGCGGCCGTGGCGGTTCGGGGACATGCAGCCCTGGGACGTGCCGCGGACGATCCGCAACGCGGTGCTGCGGTCGGTGTCGGTGGGGGAGAGCGCGGTCCGGCTCGACGTCGAGGACGTCGAGGTGGTGGAGACCGAGCACCGCTCCCGCGCCGCGGTGGCGTTGCTGGTCGACACGTCGTGGTCGATGGTGCAGGAAGGCCGCTGGCTGCCGATGAAGCGCACCGCGCTCGCGCTGCACCAGCTGATCAGCACCCGCTTCCGCAACGACGCGCTGCAGCTGATCACTTTCGGCCGGCACGCGATGTCCGTGGAGCTGCCGGAGCTGGTCGGGCTGGAAGGCGCGTGGGAGCAGGGCACGAACGCCCATCACGCGCTGCTGCTGGCCGGTCAGCACCTGCGGCGTCATCCGGACGCCCAGCCGGTGGTCCTGATGGTCACCGACGGCGAGCCGACGGCGCACCTGGAACCGGACGGCGAAGCGGTCTTCGACTACCCGCCCCAGCCCCGGACCCTCCACAAGACACTGTCCGAAGTGGACCGGCTGGCCAAGCTGGGCGCGTCGATCACGGTGTTCCGCCTGGGTGACGACCCCCGGCTGACGGCGTTCGTCGACGTCATCGCCCGCCGGTCGGGTGGCCGGGTGGTGGCGCCGGACCTCGACGGTCTCGGCGCGGCTGTGGTGGGGGACTACCTCCGCACCCGGCGGCGCTGACCCGCGTCACCCGGCCCGGGGCACCCGCTCGCCCGCGCGGTACACCGCCCGCGCGGCGAGGGCGGTGTCCTCGTGGCCGGTGGGCAGGTAGGCGTGGTGGTCGGCGAGCACCTCGCGGCCGAGCGCGCGGGCCTGGGCGAGCGCGCCCGTTTCGGCCAGCACCTCGACCGCGCGGCGGCGCAGCCGCAGGATCCGGCCGAGCCGCGGGGTGAGCTCGGCGGCGGGCAGCGCGCGGAAGTGCCGCCACAGCGCCGCGGAATGGCCCACCAGGTCGACGTCCGGGTCACCCGCCTCGACCACGGCGAACGCCCGGTCCAGCGCCGGCGCCAGCCGCTCTTCGGTGTGCAGCCGGCCGAGTACCGCCCGCTGGGTCAGGCGGTGCATCACGACCACGTCGCCGCGCACGTCGAACTCCGTCAGGGAGGCTTCCGCCAGACCGGCGAGCGCCGCTTCCACCGCCACCGGGTCCGGCCCGGCGCGGTGCACCAGCGGGCGGTGCGTGCCCCGGGGCGCCAGCACCGCGAGCAGCTCGGCGACGACCCGGGCGCGGCTGTCCCGCGCGGCCACCATCCGCAGCGCGGCGAGCGTCGTGTCCTCGACGCTGGCCGGGTGGGTCTCGCCCGGCTCCCGCTCCAGCGGCGGCGTGTGCGGCAGCCGGTCGAAGTAGCCCGCGAAACCCTGCCGCCGGATCACCGCGCCCGCCTGGGCCAGCGCGAGGGGCAGGCAGCCCAGCTCGCGGACGACGTCCGCGGTGGCCTCGTCGGGCTCACGGCCCGCTCGCGCGCCGAGGAACCGGACCGCTTCGGCCTCGTCGAACCCGGCGACCGGGACCGTGCCGCCGAGGATTTCGAAGTCCGGCACGGTCGTCGTGACCAGCACCCGGGCGCGGGCGGGCAGCCACCGGTTGAGCGCATCCGGGTCGGTCGCGCCGTCGAAGACCACGACCGCGCCGTCGAGGCCGTCGAGCCACGCCAGGCCCGCTTCGGGATCGGCGCCGCCCAGCTTCGCGTACGCGAGGTCGGCATTCGCGGGGTCCGCGACCCACACCACGGGCGCGCGGCAGCCGTGGGCGAACGCGGCCGCCAGGTGGGTCTTGCCCACGCCGCTGCCGCCGTGCAGGACGCAGAACCGGCCGGCGGCGAACGTCTCCTCGATGCTGGTCAGCAGCGGACCCCGGTGCACGGCGGACAGCGGTTCCCGCGGGACGTCACCGAGTATCGGCGGCGCGGCGGAAACGGTGGGTTTCCGGCGCCACCGCAGACCAAAGAGGACCACCGCGACCAGCACGAACACGACGCCCGCGCTGCCCACCGCGACCTCCGTGCTCATCGGGACAGGCTAACCGCGCCGGCCGCGCGACGACGGCTACGGAAGGGTGACGCTTGACCCTCACGTCGCGTGAGGCACCACGGTGGACACCGCAAGGGCCACACCGGCCGGAAGAGGAGGGGCAACGATGGGCCACCCCGTGGGCAAGGTCGCCGCGCTGGCCGGGATCACCGTCCGGACGCTGCACCACTACGACGAGATCGGCCTGCTCAGCCCGAGCGGGCGGACGCCGTCGGGGTACCGCAGCTACGGCGACGACGATCTCGACCGGTTGCAGCGCATCCTGTTCTACCGGGAGCTCGGGTTCCCCCTCGAGACGATCGCGACCTCGTCGACGACCCGGGCCTCAACGCCGACGCGCACCTGTCACGCCAGCGGGAGCTGCTGGTCGAGCGCATCGGGGAGCTCGGGCGGATGGTCGCGGCCGTCGATCGTGTGATGGAGGCGAGAGCCATGGGCAACGCACTGACGCCCGAAGAGAAGTTCGAAGTGTTCGGCGGGTTCACGGAACCGGCCGGCTACGCGGAGGAAGCCGCGCAGCGGTGGGGGAACACGCCCGAGTGGCAGGGCGCGGCCACACCGTCCAAGGAGGACCTGACGGCGGGGGAGACGGCCCGGCAGGACTGGGTGCGCCGGCTGACCGCGCTCCTCGACGCGGGCGGCGCCCCGGACGGCGCCGAGGCGATGGACCTCGCCGAGGAGCACCGGACGATGCTGAGCCGGGTCATGGGGGAGTGCTCGTACACGACGCAGCGGCGGATCGGTGAGCTGTACGTCACAGAGCCGGCGCAGCTCGCGTTCCTGGTCCGCGAGGACGAACAGCGGCCGGGCGCCGGTGTCTTCGTCCGCGACGCGATCAGGGCGAACGCAGCACGCCGGGAGTAGTTGCTGCGCCACGTGGGGGAGGAGTCCCACCGGGCGGGAGGGCGCCGGAACGAACGCTTACAGTCGAGGGTATGCAGACTTGGTCATCGGTCGACGTGCCCCGCGTTCCCGGCACCCCCCGCCCGCTGCGGCTCCACGACACGGCCACCGGGCAGATCCGCCCGACCGCGCCCGGCGCCACCGCCCGGATGTACGTCTGCGGCATCACGCCCTACGACGCGACGCACCTGGGCCACGCCGCCACGTACCTCACCTTCGACCTGGTGAACCGGGTGTGGCGGGACAACGGGCACGAGGTCCACTACGTGCAGAACGTGACGGACATCGACGAGCCGCTGCTGGAGCGCGCCGAGCGTGACCACGACGACTGGGTCGTGCTCGGCATGCGCGAGACCGCGCTGTACCGCGAGGACATGGTCGCCCTGCGGGTACTGCCGCCGAAGCAGTTCGTCGGCGCCGTCGAGAGCATCCCGGAGATCGTCGAGGTCATCGCGAAGCTGCTGGCCAACGGCAGCGCGTACCGGGCCGACGACCCGGAGTTCCCGGACGTCTACTTCGACCACACGGCGACCGGGAAGTTCGGGTACGAGTCGAACTACGACGAGGCGACCATGGCGAAGTTCTTCGCCGAGCGCGGCGGTGACCCCGACCGCGCCGGCAAGCGCCACCCGCTCGACGCGCTCCTGTGGCGCGTCGCCCGCGAAGGCGAGCCGTCGTGGGAGTCCGAGCTCGGCGCCGGCCGGCCGGGCTGGCACATCGAGTGCAGCGCGATCGCGGTCAACCGGCTGGGCCTCGGGTTCGACCTCCAGGGCGGCGGGTCGGACCTGATCTTCCCGCACCACGAGTACAGCGCGGCGCACGCCGAAGCCGTGGCCAAGGACGGGCAGTTCGCCCGCCACTACGTCCACGCCGGCATGATCGGCCTCGACGGCGAGAAGATGTCGAAGTCGCGCGGGAACCTCGTGTTCGTCTCGCGGCTGCGCGCCGACAAGGTCGACCCGGGTGCGATCCGGCTGGCCCTGTTCGCCGGCCACTACCGCGAGGACCGGCCGTGGTCGGCCGGCCTCCTGACCGAGGCGGAGACCCGCCTGGCCCGCTGGCGCGAGGCCGTCTCGCTCGCCACGGGACCGTCCGCCGAGGACACGGTCACGCGGCTGCGCGACCACCTCTCCGACGACCTCGACACGCCGAAGGCCCTCGCGGCGGTCGACGCGTGGGCGACCGAAGCCCTGCGCCGGGACGGCACGGACCCGGCGGCGCCGGGCCTCATCCGCATCGCCGTCGACGCCCTCCTCGGCATCACCCTCTGACGGCCAACGGCGGAGCTTTCACGTGAAAGCTCCGCCGTGTATAACGACCTATACCGCGGCGGGCCGGCCGGCGGCCAGCTCCAGGTGGTCACCCGTCCAGTCCCGGCGCAGCCACCGGTCGTGGGACGCGATGACGACCGCGCCCGGCGCCGTCTCCAGCGCCGTGAACAGTTCTTCCGCCAGGGTCAGCGAAATGTGGTTCGTCGGCTCGTCCAGCAGGAGCACGTCCGGCGGTTCGGCGAGCAGCACCGCCAGCGCCAGCCGCCGCCGCTGGCCCACGGACAACGCGCCCACCGGCTGCCGCAGGTCCCGGGACGCGAGCAGGCCGAGGTGGCTCAACGGGGGAGCGTCCTCGCCGAGCGTGTCCCGGTACACCCGGGCCGCCGTCCGCTCCGGATCGGCGAACACGACGTCCTGCTCCAGCAACCCGACCCGCACCCCGTGTCCGAAGTGGACGCTCCCGCCCGCCGGGGCCAGCCGCCCGGCCAGCACCGACAGCAGGGTCGACTTCCCGGCGCCGTTGCCGCCGGTGACGAGCAGCCGCGCCGCGCCGTCGACGTCCAGCCGGGGCAGCGTCAGCCGGCCCGGCACCTCCAGCGAGCGCACCGAGATCGCCGGTCCGTCCCCGTTCGCACGACCGGTGAGCTCGGCCCGGAACCGCAGCGGCGCCGGGGGTTTGCGGACCTGGTCGCGCTCGAGGTGCTCGAGCCGCTGCTCGGCGTCGCGCACCCGCCGGGAGATCGTCTTCTGGACGCGGGCGCCCTTGAAGTGGTGGATGAACTTGTCGTTGTCCCGCGGGCCGCGGCCGTAGGCGACGTTCCGCGCCGTGACCGCGACGGTCTCCCGCAGCTCCTTCAGCTCCTCTTGCTCTTCGGCGAACCGCTGCTCCCAGCGGGCGCGCTCGGCCTTCTTGTGGCCGAGGTAGTCGGTGTAGGTCCCGCCGTAGCGGACCGCGCCGCCGGCCTGGCGGTCGGCCGCGGCCGGGTCGAGGTCGACGATGTCGGTGCAGACGGCGTCGAGGAACACCCGGTCGTGTGACGACAGCACCACGATCCCGGTCAGCTCGGTGAGGTGGCGTTCCAGGAAGTCCATCGCGGTGTCGTCGAGGTGGTTGGTCGGCTCGTCCAGCAGCAGGGTTTCCGGCCGGCGGACCAGCAGCGCGGCCAGGCCGAGCCGTGACCGCTGCCCGCCCGAGAGCGTGCCGAGCCGCCGGTCCGGTTCGACCCCGCCGAGGCCGAGCCCGTCGCAGACGAGCTTGGCGCGCCGGTCGGCGTCCCAGAGGTCGTGGGCCTGGGCCCACTCCAGGACCCGGCCGTACTCCTCGAGCACGTCCGCGTCGTCGGGGCGGTCGGTCATGGCCGTGGTCAGCTCGTCGAGCCGGACGGTGGCGGCGCGGATCTCGGCGAGCGCGTCGTCGATCACGTCGGCGAAGGTCGCGTCCAGGGCGAACGGCAGCTCCTGCAGCAGGAACCCGACGTCCGGGCCGCGCCGCACCTCGCCGGCGCGGGGTTCTTCGAGCCCGGCGAGCAGCCGCAGCAGGGTGGACTTGCCGGTGCCGTTCTCGCCGACCAGGCCGAGGCGCTGCCCGGCGGACGCGGTCAGCGAGACGCCGTCGAGGACGACGCGGGTGCCGTAGCCGAAGACGACGTCCTTGGCCTGCAAGGGAAAGAGGGTGGACATGTGCGATCACCGGGCCCGGATGAGAAGAAGCGGAAATCCCGCCGGGCGTCGTGGCACGCGGGAGCGTCAGGCTCGACCGGGTGCCGCCTCGGAAGCGGGATGGGCGCGGTTCAGTTCCTCATAGTGCGACCACTCTAACGCAACATTCGTAGAGTTAGTCAATTGGATATGGCGTGGGTCACATCGTCCGGGAGCTGGAGGGTCGACTGCTCGGCCGCGGCGGTGCCGTCGGTGAGGAACTCGAGCAGGGCGGTCAGCTGACGGCGGTCGAGGTGCGCGAGCCGCTCGCCGACGAACAGGGCCATCGGCGCGTACAGCTCGGCGAGCTCCGCCATCCGGTCGGGCAGTGGGCGGACGACGAGCCGGCGGCGGTCCGCGGGGTCCTTGGCGCGCTCGGCCAGCCGGTGCCGTTCCATCCGGTCGAGCAGCCGGGTGAACGCGCCGGTGGTCACCCCGAGCAGCCGGGCGAGCTCGGTCGGCGAGTCGCTGACCCCGCCGTGCAGCAGGTGCAGGCAGTGCAGCTCGGTGGGGGTGACGGCCATCCGCTCGGCGACGGCCGCGTGGAACAGCGCGGTCGAACCCACGAACCGGGGGAGGGCGAGGGCGGCGGCGGTGGCGAGTTCGCGCTGGTCGGGCAACATCCATCCAAGGTCGGGTGACGACGCAGTCACTGCTCGGCGCAGCCGCTGCCCCGCGAACGTTAGCGGAGCCGGTTGACAAACCCGCGGGCGGGACCAACTATGAAAGAGCACTTTCGAAATAACTCTTTCAGATAGGACGACCGATGGCCGAGCTGCCGCCGCGCAAGCGGATCGAGGACGTCGAGCTGCTGCGCGCCCTGGCGCACCCGCTGCGCTCGGCCCTGCTCAACCACCTCACGGCCGTCGGCCCGCGGACCGCGAGCGAGTGCGCCGAAGCCGTCGGCTCCACCGCGTCCAACTGCAGCTGGCACCTGCGGCAGCTCGCCCAGTACGGCCTGGTCGAGCGGGCCGAGGGGGAAGACGGGCGCGAACGGCCGTGGCGCGCCCGGCAGGTCGGGCTCGAGCTGGGGGAGCTGGCCGACGAGCCGGCGCACCGGGCCGCCCAGATCGGCGTGGTGGGCGCGACCCTCGGCCACGAACAGGAGCTGACCCAGCGGTACCTGGACTCGCTCGACGGCCTCGACCCGGCCTGGCGCGCGGCGTCCGGGCTGAGCACCTACACGCTGCGCGTCACACCCGACGAGCTGACCCGGCTGACCGAAGCGATCGACGCCCTGGTCCGGCCGTACGTGAGCCCGATCCGGACGGACGCGCCGCCGGACGCGCGCCCGGTGCACGTCGGCCTGCGGGCGTTCCCGCGCATCGAGCACTCGGGGAAGGCGGAGGAATGAAGCAGCTGCTGGGGGTGCCGGCGTTCGCCCGCTTGTGGGTGGCCGCCTTCTTCGGCGAGACGGCGGAGTGGATGCTGCAGGTCGCGCTGCCGGTCTACGTCTTCCAGCGCACCGGCTCCGCGGCGACGACGGCGCTGAGCATCGTGCTCGGCCTGCTGCCCGCGGTGCTGCTCAGCCCGGTCGCCGGTGTGGTGGCCGACCGGTGGAACCGCCGCGCGGTGCTGTTCGGCGTCTGCTGCGGGCTCGCTGTCGTCGCGTTGCCGCTGCTGGCCGAGCCGGGCGTCACCGTGGTGTACGGCGTGATGGCCGCGCAGGCGGCACTCGCGTCGGTGTTCGAACCCGCGCGCAACGCGCTCGTCCCGGAGCTGGTCGGCGTCGCGGACGTGACCGGCGCGAACGGGCTGATGAGCGTCAACGGCAGTGTCGCCCGGCTGGCCGGCGGCTGGGCGGGCGGCGCGCTGCTGGGCTTCGGCGGGCTCGCGGACGTCATCACCGGGTACCTCGCGGTGCTGGTCGTGGCCGCGGCGCTGCTGGCCAAGCCGTTCCGCCGGGTGGCCGCGCCGGCGCCGGTCGCGGCCCGCGAACCGGTGGTGCGGGCGTGGCTCGACGGCCTGCGCGAGCTCACGCACAACCGGCGGCTGTGGCGCACCGGCCTCGCGCTGGTGTTCACCTCGGTGGCGCAGGGCATGTTCCTCGTGTTGTTCGTGGTCTACGTCCTGGACGTGCTCGGCGGCAGCGAAGCCGACGCGGGCCTGCTGCGCGGCGTGCAGGCGCTCGGCGGCCTGGCCGCCGGGTTCGCCATCGCCACGGTGGCCCGGCGGGTGGCGCCGGTCGCGCTGCTCGGCTGGGGCTCGCTGGTGCTGGGCCTGCTGTCCGCGGTGATCTGGAACCTGGCCGCGGTGACCACGGCGATGGGCGTGTACGTCGGGTTGTTCGTGCTGGTGGGCGCGCCCGGGGTGGTCGTCGGCGCCGGAGTGCTGTCGGAGATCCAGAGCGCGGTCGCGCCGGTACGCGCCGGACGTGTGCTGAGCACGACTTTCGCGGTCATCGCCACCTTCACGACCGTCGGTGCGCTGCTCGCCGGCACGCTCGTCACGACGACCGGGTCCGCGGTGCTGCTGGACGTCCAGGCGGGCGTCTACGTCCTCGCCGGAGTGCTGGTGCTGGCCGGCAACACCCGGTTCCGGCGAATTCCCACTCGGGCGGTGGTTACGGTGGAGGGGTGCCACATCTCTTCGCCACCAGCGACCTCCACGTGACCCACGAGGGCAACGGGCCCATCCTCGACTCCGTCGTCCCGGAGACGCCCGAGGACTGGCTGCTCGTCGCCGGAGACGTCGCCGAGCGGGCCGAAGCCACCATCTCGACGCTGAAGACGCTGCGTGAGCGGTTCGCGAAGGTCGTCTGGGTGCCGGGCAACCACGAGCTGTGGACGACGAACACCGACGACTGCCAGCTGCGCGGCCAGGCCCGGTACGAGCACCTCGTCGAGCGGTGCCGCGAGATCGGCGTCCTGACGCCCGAAGACGAGTACCCGGTCTGGGACCACGGCCCGCGGCCGCTGACGATCGCGCCGCTGTTCCTGCTCTACGACTACAGCTGGCGGACCCCGCAGGCCGAGGGGAAGTCCCTGGAGGAGGCCCTACGCCAGGCGCGGGAGGCCGGCGTGGTCTGCACCGACGAGTACTTCCTGCACCCGGACCCGTACCCGAGCCGCCAGGCGTGGTGCGAAGACCGGTTGAAGCTCAGCACCGAGCGTCTCGACGCGATCCCCGAGGACCACGGCACGATCCTGATGTCGCACTGGCCGCTGCACCGCCACCCGACCGCGCCGCTGTACTGGCCGGAGTTCGCGATGTGGTGCGGCACGACGAAGACCGAAGACTGGCACGTCCGCTACCGCGCGGAGATCGCCGTCTACGGCCACCTGCACATCCCGCGGACGACGGAGGCGGACGGCGTCCGCTTCGAAGAGGTTTCGCTGGGTTATCCGCGCGAGTGGCGCAAGCGCGCCCGGGGCGCCGTGCCGATGCGCCGGATCATCTGGCCGTCATGACTCGGCACGCCGACGTTCTCTGAGCGCGCGGACCCGGCCTCGGCTGGCGCACGCCGGTGACGGGCACCAGCGCCGCCGGCCGCCGGGGTCGGCGAACACACCTCGGCAGTCCTGCTCCGGGCAGACGCGCAGGTCGTCGCGCAACGGGCCGGTGAGCCAGTCGGCCGCCTGCAGGGCGAGCCTGCTCAACGCCTCGACGGCGGTCGGGGGCGCACTCCGGTGCAGCCGGTCGAGCGCGGCGAGGTGGACCGGTTCGGCCCGGAAGAACGCCGTCAGCGCCCGCACCTGGTCCGCGTTCGGGGCGATTCCGTCGACCGCGCCGAGCGCCAGCTCCCGCAGGACCTCGCGGAGCCGGTGTGCCGCGTCGAGGTCGGCGCCGGTGATCCGGGACAGGGGAGTCAGGCCGACTGCGGCGAACCACTCGGCGAGCCGCTCCGGTGCCGGCATCCGCTCGGTCGGGTTCGCCCCGAAGTGGCGGCCGCGCGTGGCGAGCAGGTTCAGCCAAGGGGCGCCCAGGTCGAGGCGGAAGTCGTCGGACACCGCCCCATCGTAACGGCTGAGGCGTTACACTCGGCTTTGTGACGGGGGAACCGCGGGTCCGGACGGTGCTGGGTGACATCGACCCGGCCGAGCTGGGTGTGACCGACGCGCACGACCACCTCTTCTTCGCCTCGAAGCTGCTGCCCGGCCAGGAGCTGGACGACCCGACCGAGGCCGCGCACGCGCTGCTCGCGTTCCGGACCGCGGGTGGCTCGGCGCTGGTCCAGTGGACGCCGTACGGCCTCACGCGCCGGACCCGGGAGCTCGCCTGGCTGGCGAAGGAGCTCGAGGTCCACGTCGTCGCGGCCACCGGCCTCCACCGCGCGGAGCACTACGCGCCGTCGGTCCTCGGCCGGCTCGTCGACGGCCTGGTGCGGGAGTTCGTCGCCGACCTGACCGAAGGCACACAGCCCGCGGACCTGCCGGACGAGCCGCGCGACGGCCCGCGGGCCGGGCTGGTCAAGGTCGCCGGCGCGTTCCACACGATCGACTCCCACGCCCGGCTGACGATGACCGCCGCCGCGGTCGCGCACCAGGAGACCGGCGCGCCGATCGCCGTGCACCTCGAGCTGGGCACGGCGGGTCTCGAAACCGCCGAGCTGCTGTGCGGGCAGCTCGACGTGCCAGCCGACCAGGTGATCCTGGGGCACCTCAACCGCAACCCGGACCCGCGGATCCAGCGGGAGATCGCCGAAACCGGCGTGTTCCTGGGCTTCGACGGGCCGTCGCGCGCCAACCACGCCACCGACGGGCGGCTCTTCGACGGCCTCGAAGCCCTGGTCGAGGCGGGGCACGGCGGGCAGATCCTGCTCGGCGGCGACACGACGACCGCGGCGGCCCGCCACGAGCCCGGCGCTTCCTACCTGCTCACCACACTGGCGCCGCGGCTGACCCGGCGGCTCGGCGATGACGTCGTCACGGCCATGCTGGTGGCGAACCCCGCCCGGGCGTTCGCCACCAGCTGGCTCGAGTAGCCCTCAGCGGAGGCCGAAGCCTTCCTGCCCGCCGCCCCGGCCGCGGCGGCGCAGGTAGCGCTCGAACTCGGCGGCGATCTTGTCGCCGCTGACGTCCTGCTCCGCGACCTCCTCCTGCGCGTCGCCGCGCTCTTCGAGGCTGCGGACGTACTCGCTGATCTCCTCGTCCTCGTCGGCCATCTCGCTGACCGTGCGCTGCCACTCCTCGGACTGCTCCGGCAGCGCGCCCAGCGGGATCTCGACGTCGAGGATGTCCTCCAGCTTGTGCAGCAGCGCCAGCGTCGCCTTCGGGGACGGCGGGTGCGACACGTAGTGCGGCACCGCGGCCCAGATCGACACGGCCGGGATACCCGCCTGCACGCAGTAGTCCTGCAGGATCCCGACGATGCCGGTCGGGCCCTGGTAGTTGTTCATCTCGAGCCCGTAGAGCGACGCGGTGTCCTTGTCGTACGCCGTCCCGGTGACCGGGACGGGCCGCGTGTGCGCGGTGTCGGCGAGCAGCGCGCCGAGCGTCACCACGGTCGCGACGTCCAGCTGCTTGATGTGCTCGAGCAGCTCGGCGCAGAAGGCGCGCCAGCGCATGTTCGGCTCGGGCCCCTGGACGAGCACCACGTCGCGGTCGAACCCGTCGGGACGGCACACCGACAACGTCGTCGTCGGCCAGTCGACGCGGCGGGTCACGCCGTCGACCATCCGGACCGTGGGCCTGCTGACCTGGAAGTCGTAGTAGTCGTCGGGCTCCAGCTCGGCCAGTGGAGTGGCGTCCCAGTTGAGCTGCAGGTGCTCGACGGCCCGGCTGGCCGCGTCACCTGCGTCGTTCCAGCCTTCGAAGGCGACCACCATCAAGGGCCGGGAGGGTTCGGGGCGGTCGCCGGGCGGCCGCGGGGTCTCGTCGACGGGCTCACTCACCGGACCAGCCTACGACCACCGGCCTTACGCTGTTCAGCATGTCCGATCGCGGGTCGTCACCGTTGCTCGAAGCCCTCAGCTCGCGCGTCCTGGTGGCCGACGGGGCGATGGGCACCGCCCTGCAGGCCCACGACCTGAACCTGGACGACTTCGGCGGCCTCGAAGGCTGCAACGAGATCCTCAACGTCACCCGGCCGGACGTCGTCCGGTCGGTCCACCGCGGTTACCTCGAAGCCGGGGCGGACGCCGTCGAAACCAACACTTTCGGGGCCAATTTCGCCAACTTCGCCGAATACGACATCGCTGACCGGATCTTCGAGCTCGCCGAGGCAGGCGCCCGCCTGGCCCGCGAGACGGCCGACGAGTTCGCGACCCGGGAGCGCCCGCGGTTCGTGCTCGGCTCGGTCGGCCCCGGCACCAAGCTGCCGACGCTCGGCCACGCGCCGTTCACCACGCTGCGCGACGCCTACCGCGAAGAGGTCCGCGGCCTGCTCGCCGGCGGCGCCGACGCGGTGATCGTCGAGACCACCCAGGACATCCTCCAGACGAAGGCGTCGATCATCGGCGCCAAACGCGCGATGGCCGCCGAGGGCCGGCACGTCCCGATCCTCGCTTCGATCACCGTCGAAACCACCGGCACCATGCTGCTCGGCACCGAGGTCGGCGCCGCACTGGCCGCGCTGGAGCCGCTCGGCGTCGACGTCATCGGGCTCAACTGCGCCACCGGCCCGGCCGAGATGAGCGAGCACCTGCGGCAGCTGGCCAAGCACGCCCGGGTGCCGCTGTCGGTGATGCCGAACGCCGGCCTGCCGGAGCTGGGCCCGACGGGCGCGGTGTACCCGCTCGGCCCGGAAGCCCTGGTCGAAGCGTTGACGGGGTTCGTGCGCGAGTTCGGTGTCGGGCTGGTCGGCGGCTGCTGCGGGACGACCGACGAGCACATCCGGCAGCTCGCGGCCGCCGTCGCCGGAACCGCTCCGGTCCCGCGGCGGCCGCGGCCCGAGCCCGGCGTGTCGTCGCTCTACCAGGCGGTGCCGTTCAAGCAGGACGCCAGCGTGCTGATGATCGGCGAGCGGACCAACGCGAACGGCTCGAAGGCGTTCCGCACCGCGATGCTGGAAGGCCGCTGGGACGACTGCGTCGAGATCGCCCGCGAGCAGACGCGCGACGGCGCCCACCTCCTGGACCTGTGTGTCGACTACGTCGGGCGCGACGGCACGGCCGACATGGCGGAGCTCGCCGGCCGGCTCGCCACCGCGTCCACCCTGCCGATCATGCTCGACTCCACCGAGGTCCCGGTCCTGCGCGCCGGGCTGGAGCGCCTCGGCGGCCGCTGCGCGGTCAACTCCGTCAACTACGAGGACGGCGACGGCCCCGAGTCCCGGTTCACCCAGGTCATGGAGCTGGTCAGCGAGTACGGCGCCGCCGTGGTCGCCCTCACCATCGACGAAGAGGGCCAGGCGCGGACCGCGCTGAAGAAGGCCGACATCGCGTCCCGGCTGATCGGCGACATCACCGGGAAGTGGGGCGTGCGGACGTCCGACATCATCATCGACGCGCTCACCTTCACCATCGCCACCGGCCAGGAAGAGTCCCGGCGCGACGGCATCGAGACGATCGAAGCGATCCGCGAGATCAAACGCCGTCACCCCGACGTCCAGACCACGCTCGGCCTCTCGAACATCTCCTTCGGCCTCAACCCGGCCGCGCGGCAGGTGCTCAACTCCGTGTTCCTGCACGAGTGCGTCCAGGCCGGGCTGGACACCGCGATCGTGCACGCGTCGAAGATCCTGCCGATGGCCCGGATCCCGGACGACCGGCGCGCGGTCGCCCTCGACCTCGTCCACGACCGCCGCCGCGAAGGGTACGACCCGCTGCAGGAGCTGATGGCGCTGTTCGAGGGGGTCAGCGCGGCGTCGTCGAAGGCGTCGCGGGCCGAGGAGCTGGCCGCGCTGCCGCTGTTCGAACGGCTGGAACGGCGGATCGTCGACGGCGAGCGCAACGGCCTCACCGACGACCTCGACAGCGCGCTGGAGCAGCGGCCCGCCCTGGAGATCATCAACGACACGCTGCTGGCCGGCATGAAGACCGTCGGCGAGCTGTTCGGGTCCGGGCAGATGCAGCTGCCGTTCGTGCTGCAGTCCGCCGAGGTGATGAAGGCGGCCGTCGCGCACCTCGAGCCGCACATGGAAACCGGCGACGACTCGGGCAAGGGCCGGATCGTGCTGGCCACCGTCCGCGGCGACGTGCACGACATCGGCAAGAACCTGGTCGACATCATCCTGTCCAACAACGGCTACGAGGTGGTCAACCTCGGCATCAAGCAGCCCATCACGACCATCCTGGACGCGGCCGCGGAGCAGGGCGCCGACGCGATCGGGATGTCCGGGCTGCTGGTCAAGTCCACGGTGATCATGAAGGAGAACCTCCAGGAGATGAACTCCCGGGGTGTCTCCGCGCGCTGGCCCGTCCTGCTCGGCGGCGCGGCGCTCACCCGGTCGTACGTGGAGAACGACCTGAGCGAGCTCTACCTCGGCGACGTCCGCTACGCGCGGGACGCTTTCGAGGGCCTGCGGCTGATGGACGCGATCATGGCGGCCAAGCGCGGGAAGCCGACCATTGTGGACGCCGAGGCGGACGGGAAACGCCGTGAGCGCAAGGAACGCCGGGAGCGCTCGCTGCGGATCGCCGAAGCCCGCAAAGCCCGCAAGGCCGAGGAGGAAGCCCTCGAAGGCCCGCCGCCCGCCCGCTCGGACGTCGCCACCGACGTCCCGCTGCCGACGCCGCCGTTCTGGGGTTCCCGGGTGGTCAAGGGGGTCGCGCTCGCCGACTACGCCGCGATGCTCGACGAGCGCGCGACGTTCATGGGGCAGTGGGGGCTCAAGGGCGCCCGCGGCGGCAGCGGGCCGACCTACGACGAGCTGGTGGAGTCCGAAGGCCGGCCGCGGTTGCGGTACTGGCTCGACCGGCTGACCGCCGACGGTGTCCTCGCGCACGCGGCCGTCGTCTACGGCTACTTCCCGTGTGTCGCCGAAGGGGACGACCTGGTCGTGCTGACCGAGCCGTCGCCCGACGCGCCGGAGCGGCTGCGGTTCACCTTCCCGCGGCAGCGCCGGGACCGCCGCCTCTGCCTGGCCGACTTCTACCGGCCGCGGGAAGCCGTCTCGGACGGTGTGGTCGACGTGGTCCCGTTCACCGTCGTGACCATGGGCCGGCCCATCGCCGACTACGCGAACGAGCTCTTCGCCGCCGACGCCTACCGCGACTACCTCGAGGTGCACGGCCTCGGTGTGCAGCTCACCGAGGCGCTCGCCGAGTACTGGCACGGCCGCATCCGGGGCGAGCTGACCCTCCCGGGCGGTGTGGCGGTCGCCTCAGAGGACCCGGACGACGTCGAGGAGTTCTTCAAGCTCGGCTACCGTGGGGCACGGTTCTCACTGGGCTATGGCGCCTGTCCCGATCTCGAGGACCGGGCGAAGATCGTCGCGCTCCTCGAGCCGGGCCGCATCGGCGTGAAGCTGTCCGAGGAGTACCAGCTGCACCCCGAGCAGTCGACCGACGCGATCGTCTGCCACCACCCCGAAGCCAAGTACTTCAACACCTGAGGAGACTCCACTGTGGACGGATTGGCCGCCGTGCTCTGGGACATGGACGGCACGCTCGTCGATTCCGAGAAGCTGTGGGACGTCGCGCTTTACGAGACGGCGGAAGCCCTCGGCGGCACCCTTTCCGAGGAGCAGCGGATGACGCTGGTCGGGTCCAACATGGACGACACCTCGGCCTACCTGCTCGAGGTCGTCGGCCAGGCCGTGACGCCGGAAGCGGTCGCCTCGACCGGGGAACAGATCCGCCGCCGCACCGCCGGGCTGTTCGACGACGCGCTGCCGTGGCGCCCCGGCGCCCGCGAGGCGCTGACCGCAGTGCGTGAGGCCGGCCTGCGCTCCGCGCTCGTGACCTCCACGGAACGGGACCTCACCGAACTGGCGCTCAACACCATCGGCCGGGAGTTCTTCGACGTCACCGTGTGCGGCGACGAGGTCGAGGGCTTCAACAAGCCGCACCCGCGCCCGTACCTCAAGGCGGCCGAGCTGCTCGACGTCGATCCGCGGCGGTGCGTCGCGGTGGAGGACTCTCCGCCGGGCACAGCGTCGGCGGTCGCGGCGGGCTGCACGGTGCTGGTGGTCCCGAACGACGTCGCCGTCGAGCCGGGGGAGCGGCGGGTGTTCCGCGACTCGCTCGTCGGCGTCGACGTGCCGGCGCTGGCGGCCCTGCTCGGCTGACCACGCCCATGTCGCTTTTCCGCTAGCCCTCGCCGCCGCGCTCGGCGATGCTGGTGGGGTGCACGAGGACTTCGAGCGGTGCGTGCGGGCCGTGCAGGCGAAGGACGCCCGGTTCGACGGGTGGTTCTACACCGCGGTCGTGACGACCCGGATCTACTGCCGGCCCAGCTGCCCGGTGGTGCCGCCCCAACCGCGGAACATGAGCTTCTACCCGAGCGCCGCGGCGGCCCAGCAGGCCGGCTTCCGGGCGTGCAAGCGCTGCCGCCCGGACGCCAGCCCCGGCTCACCGCTGTGGAACGAGCGCGCCGACCTCGTCGCGCGGGCGATGCGGCTGATCGCGGACGGCGTCGTCGACACCGAAGGCGTCCGCGGCCTGGCCGCCCGGCTCGGCTACAGCGTCCGGCAGGTCGAGCGCCAGGTGCTCGCCGAGCTGGGCGCCGGCCCGCTGGCGCTCGCGCGAGCCCAGCGGGCGCAGACCGCGCGGACCCTCATCGAGACGACCACCCTGCCGATGACCGAGCTGGCACTGGCCGCCGGGTTCGGCAGCATCCGGACGTTCAACGACACCGTCCGCGAGGTGTTCGCGCTCTCGCCCACCGAGCTGCGCAGCCGCGCGAAGGGCACGCCCTCGGCCGCGGCCGGGTCGATCGTCCTGCGGCTGCCCTACCGGAAGCCGCTGTGCCCGGACAACCTGTTCGGGCACCTCGTGGCCACCGGCGTGCCGGGCGTGGAGGAGTGGCGGGACGGCGCCTACCGCCGGACGCTGCGGCTGCCGCGCGGCCACGGCGTCGTCGCGCTGCGGCCCGGGGACCCCGCTGCCGGCTACATGGCCTGCCGCCTCAGCCTGACCGACCTGCGGGACCTCCCCTCGGCCACCAGCCGCTGCCGCCGCCTGCTCGACCTCGACGCCGACCCGGTCGCCGTGGACGAGCAGCTGGCCACCGACCCGCTGCTGGCGCCGCTGGTCGCAGCCGCGCCGGGCCGCCGGGTCCCGCGCACGGTCGACGGCGCCGAGTTCGCCGTCCGCGCGGTGCTCGGCCAGCAGGTGTCGACGGCGGCCGCGCGGACGCACGCGGCGAGGCTCGTCGTCGCGCACGGCGAGCCGGTCGAGGACCCCGAAGGCGGCCTGACCCACCTGTTCCCGTCACCCGAGGCGTTGGCTTCGCTGGACCCGGAGACGCTGGCCATGCCCCGCAGCCGCCGCCGGACGCTGCTGGCGCTCGTCGAAGCCCTGACCGGCGGGCTCGACCTCGGCGCGGGCAGCGACTGGGGCGAGACGCGGGCCGCGCTGACCGCGTTGCCCGGCTTCGGGCCGTGGACGGTCGAAAGCATCACGATGCGCGCCCTCGGCGACCCGGACGCGTTCCTGCCCACCGACCTCGGCATCAAGTACGCGGCGGAGGCGCTCGGCCTCGGCGGCCAGGCCGCCGTCGTCGCCCGGTCCGAGGCGTGGCGCCCGTGGCGCGCCTACGCCACCCAGCACCTGTGGGCCACCGGCGACCACGCGATCAACCGGATGCCCGCCGCCTGACCCCGTCTGGAGAACCATGCCTTCCCACCTCGCCGTGGACAGCCCCTGCGGCCCGCTGACCCTCGTCGCCGAGGACGGCGCCCTGCTCGGGCTGTACATGCACCAGCAGCGCCACCGCCCGGCCGAGACGGTGTTCGGCGAACCCAGCACCGGCGCCGAGATCTTCGACCGCGCCCAGCGCCAGCTCGGGGAGTACTTCGCGGGGCAGCGCCGGGCGTTCGACCTGCCGCTGACCTTCCGCGGCACGCCGTTCCAGCGCTCGGTCTGGGCCGCCCTGCTCGAGATCCCTTACGGCGAAACCGCGTCCTACGGCGAGCTGGCGCAGCTGCTCGGCAAGCCGTCGGCCGCGCGGGCGGTCGGCCTCGCCAACGGCAAGAACCCCATCTCGATCATCGTCCCGTGCCACCGGGTGATCGGCTCGACCGGTTCGCTGACCGGCTACGGCGGCGGGCTGGAGCGGAAGCAGTACCTCCTCGACTTCGAACGCCGTCCCAGTACTCGGGAGGCCTTGTCCACTTCGGTGTGAGATCGGCGGCATCCGCGGCGGGCCGGGGCGGCGCTCGCCGGTCCGGGATGGAAGGATCTGCAGACCGTGAAGACCTTCGATGAGCTGTTCGCGGAGCTTGCCGAGCGCGCGCGTACCCGTCCCGACGGGTCCGGCACCGTCGCCGCCCTGGACGCCGGGGTGCACGCCCAGGGCAAGAAGGTGCTCGAGGAAGCGGGCGAGGTGTGGATCGCCGCCGAGCACGAGTCCGACGAGCGCCTCGCCGAGGAGATCTCCCAGCTGCTGTACCGGCTGCAGGTGCTGATGCTCGGCCGCGGTCTGTCGACCGAGGACGTCTACCGCTACCTGTGACGGGTCGCTCGAAGATACGAGGAGAGAAGCGAAATGCTGCGTGTTGCCGTGCCGAACAAGGGAGCCCTCGCCGCCGCGGCGACGGAGATGCTCGGCGAGGCGGGCTACCGGAAGCGGCATGAGCAGCGCGACCTGACCGTGCTCGACCCGGTCAACGAGGTCGAGTTCTTCTTCCTGCGCCCCAAGGACATCGCGATCTACGTCGGGTCCGGTGACCTCGACCTCGGCATCACCGGCCGCGACCTCGCCCTCGACTCGGGCGCCCCGGTCGAGGAGCTCCAGGCGCTCGGCTTCGGCGGCTCGACGTTCCGCTACGCCGCCCCGGCGGGCCAGGACTGGAAGCCGGCCGACCTGCAGGGCAAGCGGCTCGCGACGTCGTACCCGCGGCTGGTGCGGGACGACCTCGCGCGCCACGGCGTCACCGCCGAGGTGATCCGCCTCGACGGCGCGGTCGAGATCTCGATCCAGCTCGGGGTCGCGGACGCGATCGCCGACGTCGTCGAGTCCGGCCGGTCGCTGCGGCAGAACAACCTCGTGGCCTTCGGCGACCCGATCTGCGTGTCGGAAGCCGTGCTGCTGCAGCGGAAGGGCACCGAGCAGAGCAAGGCGAAGTCGCAGCTGGCGGCGCGCCTGCGCGGGGTCGTCTTCGCCCAGCAGTACCTGATGCTGGACTACGACTGCCCGCGCACGCTCGTCGAGCGCGCCATCGCCATCACACCCGGCCTGGAGTCGCCGACGGTCGCCCCGCTGGCCGACGACGACTGGGTCGCGGTGCGCGCGATGGTGTCACGCAAGGACGTCAACCGTGTGATGGACGAGCTCGCCGAAGTGGGTGCGAAGGCGATCCTGGCCTCCGACATCCGCTCCTGCCGCCTCTGACCCGCGCCGGTCGTGGGGTCCGGGCGGACCTCACGACCGGGGGCGGTTCGGCTTCTTCGGCAGCAGGTCGTAAAGCCCCTTGCGGGCGCCGTTGTCGTTGACGTTGCGCGCCACCGCCACCTCGGAGATGAAGTCCTCGAAGACGAACTCCTCGTCGGCGGGCACCACCGCGGGCGCCTGGTTCTGCTCCAGGTAGCTGTCCAGGATCCCGGCGATCTCGCGGAACGACAGCGCCTGCAGGGTTTCCGGCGCGTAGGTCGTGACCGGGACGCCGTGGGCCGCTGCTTCGTTCATCACCACGCCCAGCGGCAGGTGCGAGAGCATCGGGATGCCGAACTCGTACATCTCCTGCAGCGCCGCGGCCGCGTAGTGCGAGATCGGGCGCCGGTAGAGGCTCGGCACCAGGCCGAACCACGACAGCGGCTGCCGCCCGACCGTCTGCTCGACGTACCGGACCTGGTCGGCCAGCAGCCGCAGCGCGCGGATGCTCGTCTTGTCCGGCTGGACCGGGACCAGTATCCCGTGCGACGCCGCCAGCGCGTTGTTCGTCAGCACGTCCAGCGCGGGCGGGCAGTCGATGACGCAGTGGTCGTAGTTCGCGAACTGGATGACCCGCGCCAGCTGCCAGCCGGGCACGCGGAACGAGTCGAGCCGCCGGATCAGGTCGAACATCCCCGGTGAGGTCGGCACGACGTCGAGCGCGCCGCCCTTGCCGAGGTTGCTGCGCGGGTGCGGGACGACGAGCTCTTCGATCGGGCCCTTCCACGTCTTCGCCAGCGCCTTGGCCAGGCTGGGCCGGTCCGCCGGCACTTCGGACAACCCGAGCATTTCGGTCGTCGCGTGGCCCTGCGGGTCGAGGTCGACCAGCAGCACCCGCCGGCCCTGTTCGGCCAGTGCGGCCGCGGTGCCGACGCTCAGCGAGGTCTTGCCGACCCCGCCCTTCTGGTTGACCACCGAGGTGATCTGCATGCCGGAGCGCTCCTCATGTCGGTCGTTCCGCGAAGGTTATTGGATGCGGGCCCGTTCTGGGTGGCTATCCGCCCCCGGCCTGTCGCGGCCGGACCAGCAGGGCCTGCGCGCCGGTGGCGACCGGGCCGCCGGCGTCGTGCAGGATGCTCGTCGCCGTGCCGATGCCGGCCGCCCCGACCAGCGTGACGGCGTCGAGGCCGATCCACTCGCCCGACGGCGGCCGCCGCAGGTGCACGGTCAGCTCGGAGTTGATGAACCACCACCGGCGCGGGTCGAGGAAGTTGGACACGCCGTTGCCGGAGTCGGCGACGGTGAACAGCCGCTGCAGCCCGCTCGGCTCCTCGCCGTCGACCAGCGGGACGCGCGGGCGGGCCCAGACCGCCGCCGGGCCGGGCACGTCCATGCCGCCGCGGACGGCGCGCCACTCGACCGCGTCGAGGTAGCCGGCCTGCCAGCCCTCGGGCCACGGCGACTCGGTGACGCTGTCCGGCGTGGGCAGCAGCGGGCCGGCGTCGGTGGCGACCTCGGCGGTGTCCGACGTCGCGAGGCGCCAGGCGGACGCTCGCGCGACAACCCTTTCCGCGCTCGCCAGCTCCGCCTGGAGTAGCTCCACCGACCGGCCGGGCCGCTCCACGCGTGCCCGCACCGTGAGCTCGGCGACCGGCGCCGGGCCGAGGATCTCGACGGTCACGCGCGCGAGCTGCGCCGGGTGGGCGGGTTCGACGTTTTCGAGAGCGCGCACCAGCAACGCCGAAGGCGGGCCGAAGTGCTGCGAGTCGGAAGACCAGGGTCCGGCCGTGTGGGCGGTCGCGGCGAAGCGGTCACCGCCGAGGGGGACGTAGAACGCGTCGGCCATCAGTCGGCCCGGTCCAGCGGCGTCTCGTCGCCCGCGTCGGGCTCCGGCCAGCCCGGGTACTCCGGCGGGGTGCCGCCGTACTCGGGGCAGTGCGCCTGGTGGTCGCACCAGTTGCACAGCTTGCTCTTGTTCGGCCGGAAGTCGCCGGTCTTGCCCGCCTTGAGGATGGCCTGCCAGATGGCTTCCAGCGTGCGTTCGAAGCGAATCAGCTCGGCTTCGTCCGGCGTGTAGGCGAGCGACTGGCCGTCGGTGAGGTACATCAGCTTCAGCTGCCGCGGCACGATCCCGCGCAGCCGCCACAGCACCACGGCGTAGAACTTCATCTGGAACATCGCCTTGGCTTCGCCGATTTCGCGAGGCGCGGCGCCGGTCTTGTAGTCGACGACCCGGATCTCGCCGGTCGGCGCGACGTCGACGCGGTCGATGTAGCCGCGCAGCAGCACCCCGGAGCCGAGCTCGATCTCGACGTGCAGCTCGCACGCCTCCGGTTCGAGCCGCCGCGGGTCCTCCAGCCCGAAGTAGGCGTCCAGCAGTTTTTCCGCCGAGCGCAACCAGTCCGCGTGCTCGTCCGGCTTCTCGCCGTCGAACAGCTCCGTCCACTCCGGACGGTCCGCGGACAGCTCCGTCCACGCCGGACCCAGCAGCTCCCGCGCCTGCGCGGGCACGCGCTCGGCGGCGGGCAGCGCGAAGAGCCGCTCCAGCACAGAGTGGACGAGCGTGCCGCGCAGCTGCGCCTTCGTCGGGACCTCCGGCAGCCGGTCGACCGCGCGGAACCGGTAGAGCAGCGGGCACTGCTTGAAGTCGCTGGCCCGGGACGGCGACAACGCGGGCCGCCGCCGCACCTGGGTGGCGACGGCGAAAGCGGCGGGGGGATCCGTGGTGACGGTGTCGGCGTCGGGCATGGGCAGAGCGTAACGCCGGGGTACGACAGTTCCGGCGACCGCAACGCCCGAGCCACCCCCGACGGCGAACGCCCCAATGTGGCCTTCGGTGCGTCTAACGCACCCAAGGTGGCCTTCGGTGCGTCTAACGCACCCAATGTGGCCTTCGGGCGCTGGCCGTCGGGGTGGCGTGGGGTGAGCCGTGACACGACCCGGTTGCGGCCGGGGCCGGATCACCCGGGACCCACACCGGGGGCTCTAGGCTCTCCGGCATGGCCGCGACCAGTGAACAGGGCACCGGGGGCGCCCGGCAGGCCGTCCGCCCGGACGGCGGTCTCGTGCTGTTCCGGGTCGCCGGGGTGCCAGTGCTGCTCGCGCCGTCCTGGTGGATCGGGTCGCTGATCGTCGTGGTCCTGTACGCGCCGCTGGTCGGGCGGCTGCTCCCGGACGCCTCGGCGGCGACGTCGTGGCTGCTGGCCGGCGCGTTCGCGCTGCTGCTGGGGCTGTCGGTGCTGCTGCACGAGCTCGGCCACTGCCTGGTCGCGCTGCGGCTGGGGATCCCGGTCCGGCGGCTGCGCCTGTTCCTCCTCGGTGGTCTGTCCGAAGTGGCCCGCACACCGAAGCGGCCGGGTGACGAAGGACTCGTCGCCGCGGCCGGCCCGGCGGTGTCGCTGCTGCTCGGCGGGTTCTGCGGCCTGCTGATGTTCGCCGTGCCGCCGGACGGCGCCGTCTGGCTGCTGGTCGCCGAGTGCGCGGTGGCGAACCTCGCGGTCGGCGTGTTCAACCTGCTTCCCGGCCTGCCGCTGGACGGCGGCCGGCTGGTCCGCGCCGGCGTCTGGGCGGCCACCGGCATCCGCGCGAAGGGCACACGCGCCGCGGTCGCCGGCGGCGCCGTGGTGGCCGCCGGACTGCTCGTGTGGGCGCTGTGGGGCCTGGCGACGGCGAGCCCGGACCGCTGGCTGCGGCTGGGCGTCTGCGTCGTCACGGCGTGGTTCGTCATCCTCGGCGCCCGCTCGGAGCTGGCCGCCGAACGGCGCCGCGGTTGGCCGGAGGGCCTCGTCCTGGGCGAGCTGGTCCGGCCGGTGCTGCAGCTGCCCGCCGAAAGCCCGGTCTCGGACGCGCTGGCCGCGTCGGCGGGCCGGGGTGTGGTGCTGGTGCGCGCCGACGGCGTCGCCGCCGGTCTGCTGGACGAAGGCGCGGCGGAACGGCTCGCGGGCTCGTCCCCGCACGCGCCGGCTGAGCTGGCGGCCGAGCCGATCCGCGCCGAGACCGTGCTGCTGGCCTCGGAGCCGGGGGAGGACATCGTCGAGCGGGTCCGCGAGACCCCGGCGTGGCAGTTCCTCGTGGTCGACGACGAAGGCCGCCCGGCGGGCGTGCTGCGCCGCGACGACCTGCGCGCCGCGCTGAACCGCCGCGCCCGCCGGGGCTGAGACCCGCTGCGTTCCCGGCCCGGGCGGCCTGCGAAGATCTGTCGTCGGCCATTCGGGGTACTGGAGGAAGTGTTGTCGGTCAGCGGACCGTTTCGCGCGGGTGATCGGGTGCAGTTGACCGACTCGAAGGGGCGGCACTACACCCTGACGCTGGCCGACGGCGGTGAGTACCACACCCACCGCGGCGGCCTGGCCCACGACGACCTGATCGGCCGTCCCGAGGGGTCGGTCGTCACCTCCGCGGGCGGGTCGACCTACCTCGCGCTGCGCCCGCTTCTGCCCGACTACGTGCTTTCGATGCCGCGCGGCGCGCAGGTGATCTACCCGAAGGACGCCGCGCAGATCGTGATGTGGGGCGACATCTTCCCGGGCGCGCGCGTGCTCGAGGCGGGCGCCGGCTCCGGCGCCCTGACGTGCTCGCTGCTGCGCGCGGTGGGCCCGGCCGGGAGCGTGCACTCCTACGAGATCCGCGACGACCACGCCGTGCACGCCGAGCACAACGTCGTGAAGTTCTTCGGCGAGAAGCCGGCCAACTGGTCGCTCACCGTCGCCGACCTGGCCTCGCACGAAGGCGAGGTCGACCGGGTCGTGCTGGACATGCTGGCGCCGTGGGACCAGCTGCCGAACGTGGCCGCCCACCTGGTGCCGGGCGGCGTGCTCACGGTCTACGTCGCGACCGTCACGCAGCTTTCGCGCGTCACGGAGTCGCTGCGCGAGCAGCAGTGCTGGACCGAGCCCGAATCGTGGGAAACGCTGATGCGCCCGTGGCACGTGGTGGGCTTGGCGGTCCGCCCCGACCACCGGATGGTCGCGCACACGGCGTTCCTGCTCACCGCCCGGCGGCTCGCGGACGGCACCGTGTCCCCGCGCGTGTCCCGGCGTCCCGCCAAGGGCAAGGGCTGAGTCAGCCCGGCACGCACCAGCGGCCGCTCTCCTTGTGAAGCGGGAACGGCGTGTCCTTCGTGCCGCCCGCCGCTTCGACGTGCACGAGCGCGGTCGCGGACTCGCCGCGGACCTGGGGGAGCTGCCGCAGTGTCGCCGTGACCGGCCCGGCGGCGTCCCAGGTCCGCTGCAGGCCGGCCAGCGCCTCGGCGGTCTGCGGCCGGCAGGTCAGCTTGCCGAAGGCGGCGGAGTCGTGGGCGGTGATCGCGTTGACGATCGCCTTGGCCAGCACGTTCACCGCCGCCGTGTCCACCGCGCTCGGCACGGTGGACGTCGAAGCGCGGGTCGCCGGCGGGGTGCTGCCCGACGGCGCGGGTGCGGAGCCCGACGGCGCGACGAGCAGCAGCCCCAGCACCACCCCCGCGCCGGCCACGCCGATCAGCACCAGCCCGGCGGCCAGCACGCGGTTCACCGCTGGACGGTCACTTCGGGTCCTTTTTGACGTCCAAGAGGCACCACAGCCCGGCTTCGTTCTTGCCGGTGAAGACACCCTTGGCCGTCTGGCCGTTCACGCTGTTGGTCCAGTGCACAGTGGACGAGGTGCCGGTGTCCTGGGGCGCGCCGTCCAGCTTGAGCGAGATCTCGCCGGTGACCTCGCCGACGGCGCCGTCCTTGTGGACGCTGCGGCAGATGGCCGCGTCGAGGTCCTCGGCGCTCTTGGCATTGTAGGCGGCGGCGACGGAGTCGAACAGTTCCTGGGAGCTGGGCTTCCCGCCGGGGGCGGGCCCGCCGACGGGCTTCGTGCTCTTCGTCGAGGGGCTGGTCGGCGAGCTGCTCTTGCTCTTCGGGGTGGACGTCTTCGGTGCGGACGTCGGGGCCTGGGAGCTGCTGCTCGCGGGCGGCGCGGCAGTGTTGTTGTCGTCGCCGTTCGCCAGGACGAACCAGGTCACACCGCCGCCGACGAGGATCACCGCGGCGGCCGCGATGCCGACGATGAGCCCGGTTTTCTTCTTCTTGGGCGGGGGCGCGTCACCGAAGCCGCCGCCCCCGTACGGGTCGTAGCCGCCGAAGCCCTGCTGCTGGCCCCACTGGTCCTGCTGCCCGTACTGGGGATAGCCCTGCTGGGGCCCAGCGCCGGTCTGGGGCGGGTAACCGCCCTGCTGGGGCTGGCCGTAGGGATCCTGCTGCCCGTACTGCTGGGGCTGGCCGTAGGGGTCCGGCTGCCCGAACTGCTGGGTGCCGCCGTAGCCGGGTTGCGGCTGTTGTCCGCTCTGGGGGTAGCCGCCCGGCTGGGGCTGTCCGTAGGGCCCGGGCTGCTGCCCGTAGCCGCCGGGCTGCTGGCCGTAGCCGCCCGGTTGCTGCGGCGGGTAGGTCATGGGTGGTGCCCCCTAGCGTCCTTCGGAGAGGCCGGCCATGGGGCGGCCGGCGTCGGCCCGATGCTAGCCACCGGGCGTGCCCGCCGCGCGGTTAGGGCGGAACTGGCCCGAGTCGCCCCGCTGCGCCGCGATTGGGGCCGTCAAGGGCTGGGTACTCCCGACGTGCTTGCTTCGTCCAGCCCCGGATGACCCCGCGACACGCCAGGGCCACGGCACACAAATGGCCCCTTGTGCTGCGGGAATGTCCGTGCTGGACGAGGTGCTGAAACCGCGACGCGCCGATCTTGTGATCCGGAAAGGCCTTTTCTTGTCGGTGATCGCCGGTACCGTGGAATGAAAAGCACTCCGAGGAGGTGCCCGATGCATCATGACCTTCCCGGAGGTCGGCGCGAGGAGGCCGACCCTTCAGCAACATCCGGAGCTGGGACGACGGCGGACGAGCAGGCTCGGCAGATCCGTTTTCTCGAGGAGGAAGTGGCGCTGCTGCGCCGCAAACTGACCGACTCGCCACGGCAGAACCGAGTTCTCGAACAACGACTCGCCGAGGCCTCGGAAAGGGTGAGCCAGCTCACCGAGCGGAACACCAAACTGGTCGAAACCCTGCGTGAAGCCCGGGGACAGCTCCTCGCGCTGCGCGAGGAGGTCGACCGGCTGGCCCAGCCACCGTCCGGGTACGGCGTCTTCGTGGAGGCGTACGAGGACAACACGGTGGACGTCTTCACGGCGGGCCGCAAGATGCGGGTGTCGGTTTCGCCCGCGGTCGAGGTCTCTTCGCTGCGTCGCGGCCAGGCGCTGCGGCTCAACGAGGCGCTCACCGTGGTCGAGGGCGGCGGTTTCGAGCGCACCGGCGAGGTGTGCGCGCTGCGTGAGGTGCTCGCACCGGACTCCGAGGGCGCGAGCCCGCGGGCGCTGGTGGTCGGGCACGCGGACGAGGAGCGGGTGGTCCTGCTCTCCGATCTGCTGGCCGAGCAGCCGCTCAAGCCGGGCGACTCGCTGCTGGTCGACTCCAAGGCCGGCTACGCGTACGAGCGCGTGCCGAAGGCGGAGGTCGAAGACCTGGTGCTGGAGGAGGTGCCCGACGTCCGCTACGAGGACATCGGTGGCCTCACCCGGCAGATCGAGCAGATCAGGGACGCGGTCGAGCTGCCGTTCCTGCACGCCGACCTGTACCAGGAGTACCAGCTGCGCCCGCCCAAGGGCGTCCTGCTCTACGGCCCCCCGGGCTGCGGCAAGACGCTCATCGCCAAGGCGGTGGCGAACTCGCTGGCCAAGAAGGTGGCGGCGGCGCGGGGCGACAACGAGGACGGGAAGTCCTACTTCCTGAACATCAAGGGTCCCGAGCTGCTCAACAAGTTCGTCGGGGAGACTGAGCGGCACATCCGCCTGATCTTCCAGCGGGCGCGGGAGAAGGCCTCCGAGGGCACCCCGGTGATCGTGTTCTTCGACGAGATGGACTCGATCTTCCGGACCCGTGGCTCGGGCGTCTCGTCCGACGTGGAGACCACGATCGTGCCCCAGCTGCTGTCGGAGATCGACGGTGTCGAAGGCCTGGAGAACGTCATCGTCATCGGCGCCTCCAACCGCGAAGACATGATCGACCCGGCGATCCTGCGGCCGGGCCGGCTCGACGTCAAGATCAAGATCGAGCGTCCGGACGCCGAAGGCGCGAAGGACATCTTCTCCAAGTACCTGGCCGAGGGTCTGCCGATCCACGCCGACGACCTCGCCGAGTTCGGCGGGGACTCGAAGGCGACGTTCGACGCGATGATCCAGCACACGGTCGAGCGCATGTACGAGGAGAGCGACGAGAACCGGTTCCTCGAGGTGACCTACGCCAACGGGGACAAGGAGGTCCTGTACTTCCGTGACTTCAACTCGGGCGCGATGATCCAGAACATCGTGGACCGGGCGAAGAAGTCGGCCATCAAGTCGGTGCTGGAGACCAACCAGCCCGGCCTGCGCGTGCAGCACCTGCTGGACGCGATCGTCGACGAGTTCGCGGAGAACGAGGACCTGCCCAACACCACCAACCCGGACGACTGGGCCCGGATCTCCGGCAAGAAGGGCGAGCGGATCGTCTACATCCGCACGCTCGTCACCGGCAAGAACCAGGACTCGGGGCGGGCGATCGACACCGCCACGAACACCGGTCAGTACCTGTAGTTCGCAGCGCACGATGGGGCGGTCGCCGTGGCGACCGCCCCATCGGCGTTCCTAGTCCCGGACCAGTTCGGCTTCGGGCACCGGTTTCGCCGCCCGGCGCAGGCGGCCGTGCGCGGCGAGGATGCCCAGCACCACGAGCACCGCGCCGGCGGGCTGGTTCCAGCTCACCGGCTCGCCCAGCACGACCACACCGAGGAGCACGCCGACAATCGGTGTGAGGTAGGTCACCGCGGAGGCGTTGGCGGCGCCCCAGGCCGCGATGATCCGGACGTTCCAGGCATAGGCGATGCCGGTGCCGAAGACCCCGAGCGCGAGCATGCTCGCCACCACCGCCAGGTCGAGGTGGACCGGCGTGGCGGCGATCGCCGGGGCCAGCAGGGCGAGGATGACCGTCGCGGAGCCGGTCTGCCCGAACGCGACGACCACCGGATCCACCCCGCGGGGCGAGACGAACCGGCGCATGTAGACGAAACACGCGCCGTAACACGTGGTGGCGCCGAGGCAGGCGAGCTGCGCGGTCAGCTGGTGGGAGACGTCGACGCCCTGCCACACGCCGACGATCGTGAGCACCCCGAGGAAACCGAGCAGCAGGCCGAGCACCCGCGGCGGCGTGAACCGCTCCTCGGGCAGCGCCGCGGCGGCGAGCAGCATCGTGATCAGCGGTGTCGTCGCGTTGAAGATGCTGGCCAAACCGGACGAAATGTACTGTTCCGCCCACGAGAACAGCAGGAACGGCACCACGCAGAGCAGCACCGACACGACCGCGAGATGGCCCCACAGCACGGGATCCCGGGGGAGCGGCCGCCGGCGCACGCCCAGCACGAAGCCCAGCGCCAGCGCGCCCAGCGCGACGCGGGCCAGGGCGACCTGGGCGGGGGAGAGCCCGCCGAGCCCGACCTTGATGAACAGGAAGCTCGCACCCCACACGACGGCCAGCAGCGCGAACCGCACCGTGACCCCGAACCCGCCTAACCGCATGGCCGCAGTCAAGCTGGCGGACCACCCGTGGAGCCAGCGGTTTTCGGACGTCGTTCTGGGTGTATAACGACCTATACCCCCGGGTAGGCTGAGGCGCATGGCCAGGGGGACCGGAGAAGAAGCGTGGGCACGAGCCGTCCGGCACGTCGCGGACCGGGTCGAGGGCCCGCCGCTGCCGGAGGACCTGGACGTCACCGTCCACTTCCACCCGGACCGGCTCGTGGGGGAGGTGCCGCTGCTGCGGCACTGGGCCACCGACGGCGTCTACCGCTCGCAGTTCGAGACCGGCACGAGCAACGGCGGCTTGACGGCGTACCCCGGCGGCGACCGCCGGCGCTGGGAGCACCGCATCTTCGGCGGCGTCTACGACGCCCTGCCGCCGTCGGCCCGGCCGAAGTACGGCTCGCTCAACTACCGCCGCCGCCCGGCGGGCGGGTCCGTCCGGTTCGGCTCCTCGCACCTGCGGCTGAAGCGGGAAGTGCTGCGGCGGACGACGTTCTGCTACCCGGACAGCTTCGCCGAGCCCGAAGCCTTCGGCACGGCGGCGCACCTGCCGCTGCTGCCGCTCGCCGAAGCCGACCACCAGGACGAGCTCGACGACCACATCGAAGCCCACGTCCACGGTCCGCTCGTGCTCGCGAACGACGTCGAGGCGCTGGTGCTGGACCCGGCGTTCCGGGGCACCGACGTCGAAGCGGCGGCCGCCGCCCTGCCGTTCCCGGCGTACTGGCACCACGGGTTCCGGCTCTCGACCGCGCTGCTGGCCGAACACGCCGACTTTCGCGGTGAAGACGTCGTCCGCGCCGGCGTGGAGATCGCCGAGGACGGCTGGCTCGACGCGCGGGTCGTCGGCGAAGCCGTGCGTGCCGGCCGGCACGATCCCCAGGTCCTCAAGCGCGTCTGGCACTGCACCGCGCGGTTCGGCTTACGCGACGGCCCCGGCCGGTAGCAGCGCCTCGGTCAGCCGCCGCCACTGCGGCATGGCCGAGGTGCCCGGCGCGACGCCGATGACCTGGACGCCCACGTGGTCGGCGCCCGCGTCGAGGTGGGCGTGCAGCTTGCCGGTGATCGTGTCGACGTCACCCCAGAACACCAGGTCGTCCACGAGCCGGTCGCTGCCGCGGCCGCCGTCGATGTCCGCCTCGGTGTAGCCGAGCCGCCGGAACTTCGCGACGTTGTACGGCGAGGTGAGGTACCGGTGCAGGTGGCCGCGGGCGACCTCCCGCGCCTTGGCCGCGTCCGTCTCGAAGAGGACGGCGTGCTCGACGCCGAGGAACGACTCGGCGCCCAGGATCTCCCGCGCCTGGGCGGTGTGCTCCGGGGTCACGTGGTAGGTGTGCGCGCCCGCCGACCGGTCCCGGGCCAGCTCCAGCATCTTCGGGCCGTACGCGGCGAGCAGCCGCCGGATCGGCGTCCGCGGCTCGGGGTTGGGACTCGTGACGGCGTCCAGCTCGTCGAGGTAGTCGTTCATCGCCTGAAGGGGCTTCGCGTCGGCTTGCCCGCCGCCGAAGCCCAGTCCGAGCAGGTGGCGGTCCGGGTACGCGTCGGCCAGCAGCAGGGCCGCGCCGTGGGTCCAGCGCGGTCCGCGCGACCAGATCTGCGCGATCCCGTTCACGACGGCGAGGCGCTCGGTGACCGACAGCAGGAACCCGGCGTGGGTCAAGGCTTCCCGGCCGGTGCTCTCCGGGATCCAGACGGCCGGCCAGCCGAGTCCTTCCAGCTCCTGCACGGAGTCCCGGATCAGGCTCGCCGGCTGATCCTCGAAGTCGAACGTCCAGATCCCGTAGCGGCCGAGCCGCGGCTTGTTCATACATCGAAGTATCGCAGATTTACGATATGAGTCAACGGGCGGACCGAGAGACAGAGGAGGGGAGTGGTCAGAGAAGGCGGCCCAGCACGGCGACGAGCGAGGCAATCCGGGCTTCGTCGCGCTTGTAGTGCGTCCACTTGCCGACGCGGGTCGCACGCACCAGGCCGGCGCGCTGCAGCTCGGCCATGTACGCCGACACCGTCGACTGCGCGAGCCCCGTCTTCTCCTGGATGTGGCTCACGCAGACCCCGACCTCGACCGGGTCGGCGATGGCCCGCTCCACCGGAAAGTGCTTCGCGGGCTCCCGCAGCCACTGCAGTACCTGCAGCCGCACCGGGTTCGCGAGCGCCTTGAAGACGTCGAGCAGCTGCTCGACCTCCGGCTGGGATTCGGCGCGTGTCGTCATGGCTGCCACCGAGTATATCGACGTATAACGACCTATACTCACCGGCTGTGAGCGAAGAAAGCCGGCGGCCCCGCGCGCCCATCACCGAGTCCGACGTCCTGGCCTGGCTGGAGACGACCGCCGCCGCCGTCGAGGCGGGGGAGGTCCCCGCCCAGGACCTCATCGACATCCTGGGCGAGCTCCGCCGCGCTTCCGCGGCCTGCGCCGACGCGTCCGACTGGGCGCTGCTCGCCGCCCGCGAAGGCGGCGCGAGCCTCCGTCAGATCGCCCCGGTCTTCGGCAAGGGGTACGTCCGGGCCCCGGCGGCGCGGCTCGAGAAGCTCCACCGGCAGGCCCAGAACTCCGGTCAGTGGCTCGCCATCCTCCGGCACAAGCAGACGGCGTGAACCGCGTCGCCCTCGGGTTGGCGGCGCTCGGCCGCCCCGCCTACATCAACCTCGGCCGTGACGACGCGCTGCCGCGGGTGCGCGACGTCGAGTCGATGCGGGCCGCGACGTTCACGGTCCTCGACGACGCCTACGGCGCCGGTGTCCGGCGGGTCGACGTCGCCCGGTCCTACGGGCTTTCGGAGGAGTTCCTCGCCGGCTGGCTCGACGAGCGCGGGCACACCGACGTCGTCGTCTCGAGCAAGTGGGGTTACGCCTACGTCGGCGGCTGGCGCCTCGACGCCGAAGTGCACGAGGTGAAGGAGCACTCGGCCGCGCGGTTCGCCGCGCAGTGGGCGGAAACCCTGGCGCTGCTGGGGGATCGGGTGAGCCTCTACCAGGTCCATTCGCTCACTGTGGACAGTCCGCTGTTCGGCGACGAGCCGTTGCTCGAGGCGCTGGCCGAGCTTTCGGCGAACGGCGTCGCGGTCGGGTTCTCGACGTCCGGGCCGGCGCAGGCGGCGGCGATCGAGCGGGCGTTCGGGCTGGAAGTGGCCGGGCGGCCGGTGTTTTCGGCCGTGCAGTCCACCTGGAACGTCCTCGAGCCGTCCGCCGGGCCCGCGCTGGCCGCGGCGCACGCGGCCGGGAACCGGGTGCTGGTCAAGGAAACCCTGGCCAACGGCCGGCTCGCCGTCGAAGCACCGCGGGTCGTGGCCGACATCGCCGGGGCGCACGGGACCGGGCCGGACGCGGTCGCCGTGGCCGCTGTGCTCGCGCAGGGCTGGGCCGACACCGCCGTCATCGGGCCGGCGAGCCCGGCCCAGCTGGCCGCGAACCTGGCCGCCGCCACGCTTTCCCTGAGCACGGACGAGGAAGCGGCGCTCGCCGGGCTGGCGGAGGATGCAGGGGAGTACTGGCGGCACCGGTCCTCTTTGGGGTGGCACTGACGGGCTGCACTACCCTTCGCAGGCACGGACGGACAACGGGAGGCCGGAGCAGGTGCGTCATCGCCAGGTGGTTGCCTTGGCCGCGGTCGCGTTGGTCGGCCTGACCGGCTGCGACGGACCCGACCCGAACAACCTCGAGACGTACTACGACGAACCGGCTCCCACAGCCACCGCGGCCCCGCCCACGACGGCAGCCCCGGCCCCCGCCGCGAGGACGGCTCCGGTGACGCCGGCGGCGCCGGACGCCGGGCTGCTCGCCGAGCGGGCGCTGCTGACCGACGCGGACGTCGCGGAAGAAGGGGTGCAGCCCGGGTCGGGCGCGGCGTCGGGATGCCTCTCCGAGGAGACGTCGGTCGCCAGCCGGACCGCGAGCTGGCGCTACCCGAGCGGATCGGAGCTGCGGCACCGGGTCGCCGTCTACCCGGACCAGCCGGGCGCGGACGTCGTGGCGAAGACGGTGTGCACCGGGGAGCCGGTGGACGTGCCGGCCCAGCCGGGGGTCGAGCGCCGGCGCGCCTGGTGCGAGGGCAAGACGTGCACGGTGTTGCTGGCCAAGGGAACGCTGGTGTCCGGGCTGACCGTGTCGGCGAGCACCGCGGCGCGCGCGATCGACGCGGCGAAGCGGCTGCTGCCCGCAATGGCCGCGAAGCTGACGGCTCAGCCGTAGCGGCGGAACCACTCCTGGACGCCTTCGCGGCCGTCGGGGATGAAGGGCAGTTCCGGCGCCGGGTCGTCGATCCAGGCGCGCAGCTCTTCGAGCGGGATCCAGCGGCCTTCGACGATCTCTTCGGCCTGGTGGTGGATCGGGCCGTCCCAGCGGACCTCGAAGGCGAAGTTGTGACAGCGGTTGCGGCCGTCGTCGTAGACCTTGGTGAACAGCGGAACGGGTTCCACCCCGTGGACGCCGAGCTCTTCGGCCAGTTCGCGGCGGGCGCACGCGGCCGGTGACTCGCCGGCCGCGACCACCCCGCCGGCCCAGCAGTCCCAGGTGGACGGGAACACGTCCTTCCCCGGCGTGCGCAGGTGCACGTAGACCGCGCTTCCGTCACCCGAACGGACCAGCACGACGCCAGCGGCGTGCCACAGACCCTCCGCGCGGACCCGGGACCGGGTGGTCGTGCCCACTTCGGAGCCGGCCTGGTCATAGAGGGCAACGAGTTCGTCACTGCCTGGCATGGGTGCATCGTTCCACTAGGGCGACCCCGTAGGGTGGTGGACATGCGGCGGATCATGGGAACCGAAGTCGAGTACGGCATCTCCGTGCCGGGCGACGCGACGGCGAACCCGGTACTCACCTCGACCCAGGTCGTGCTGGCCTACGCGGCGGCGGCGGACATCCCGCGCGCCCGGCGCGCGCGGTGGGACTACGAGGTGGAGTCCCCGCTGCGGGACGCGCGCGGGTTCGACCTGACCGGCCCCGGCGGGCCAGGGCACGACCCCGACGTCGAGGACCTGGGCGCGGCGAACGTCATCCTGACCAACGGCGCGCGGCTGTACGTCGACCACGCGCACCCGGAGTACTCGGCGCCCGAGGTGACGAACGCGCGCGACGCGGTCATCTGGGACAAGGCCGGCGAACGGGTGATGGAGGAGGCCGCGCTCAAGGCGGCGTCCGTGCCCGGCCAGCCCCAGCTGCAGCTGTACAAGAACAACGTCGACGGCAAGGGCGCCAGCTACGGCACGCACGAGAACTACCTGTGCGCGCGCTCGACGCCGTTCACCGCGATCATCGCCGGGCTGACGCCGTTCTTCGTGTCGCGGCAGGTGGTGACCGGCTCGGGCCGGGTCGGGATCGGCCAGCAGAGCGAGGAGGCCGGGTTCCAGCTCTCCCAGCGTGCGGACTACATCGAGGTCGAGGTCGGCCTGGAGACCACGCTGAAGCGCGGGATCATCAACACCCGCGACGAGCCGCACGCGGACGCGGACAAGTACCGCCGGCTGCACGTCATCATCGGTGACGCGAACATGTCGGAGTACTCGACCTACCTGAAGGTCGGGACGACGGCGCTGATCCTGGACCTGATCGAGTCCGGCATCCGGTTCGACGACCTGAAGCTGGACGAGCCGGTGCGCGCGGTGCACCAGATCAGCCACGACCCGACGCTGAAGGCGAAGGTCGCGCTGGCGAACGGCCGCAAGTACACCGGGCTGGACCTGCAGTTCGCCTACCACGAGATCGTCTCCCAGAACCTGGACCGCACGGACGCCGACCAGGCGTCCAAGGAGGTCCTGCGGGTCTGGGGCGAGGTGCTGGACGCGCTGGCGCGCGACCCGCAGGAGTGCGCGGACCGGCTGGACTGGCCGGCGAAGCTGCGGCTGCTCGAGGGCTACCGGCAGCGCGACAGCCTGGCCTGGGGCGCGCCGCGGCTGCGGCTGGTCGACCTGCAGTACTCGGACGTGCGCCTGGCGAAGGGCCTGTACAACCGGCTGGTCACGCGCGGGTCGATGAAGCGGCTGGTGACGGAGGAAGAGGTGCTGGCCGCGGTCACGACCCCGCCGTCGGACACGCGGGCCTACTTCCGGGGCCGGGCGCTGGAGAAGTACGCGACCTCGATCGCGGCGGCGTCGTGGGATTCGGTCATCTTCGACGTCGGCAAGGAGTCCCTGGTCCGGATCCCGACCCTGGAGCCGTTGCGGGGGACGAAGGCGCACGTCGGCAAGCTGCTGGACGAGTCGGCGACGGCCGAAGACCTGGTGGAGGCGCTCACCGGTTCGGACTAGGCGGGACGCACCAGCGATGGCGGCGTGACCCCGAATGTCGGGGCCGCTGGGTAGGCTAGGAAACATCAGCCACACCGGGAGGCGAGATGGCCCAGGAAAAGATCGAAAAGCACGGCGGCGGCGACTCCGACGAGGAGTTCGACGACACCGGCGCGGCGGGTCAGGAGCGGCGCGAGAAGCTCGGCGAGGACGTGGACACGATCCTCGACGAGATCGACGACGTGCTCGAAGAGAACGCCGAGGACTTCGTCCGGGCCTACGTGCAGAAGGGCGGCGAGTAGCCGCTCGGGGCGTCCGCGCCCTTGCCGACCGTTCAGCCGGCGGCCGGGGCCCTGCGTGGTGGTGACCGTGGTCCGGGTGGGCCGGGTCGCCGGGCGTGGGGTCGCGGCCCGCACAGATGGGATTTTTGAGCACGTATGGACAACACCAGGGGCATCTCGGGTCCCGCGCTGCCGGCCGCGTACTTCTCGTCGGCGACGTCGTCGTTTTCGGACTTCTTGCGGGTACAGGCGCCGGAGCTGCTTCCGGAGCGACGGGTGGGCAACGGCGCCGGTGACCTCGGCGTGCCGCACGGCACGACGATCGTCGCGCTGACGTTCGCGGGCGGTGTGCTGATCGCGGGTGACCGGCGGGCGACGTCGGGCAACCTGATCGCGAGCCGCGACATCGAAAAGGTCCACGTGACCGACGAGTATTCGGCGGTCGGCATCGCGGGCACGGCCGGGCTGGCCGTGGAGATGGTGCGGCTGTACGCGGTGGAGCTCGCGCACTACGAGAAGATCGAGGGCGTTTCGCTGTCGCTGGACGGCAAGACGAACAAGCTGGCCGGGATGGTCAAGGCCAACCTCGAGATGGCGATGGCCGGGCTGGCCGCGATCCCGCTGTTCGTCGGGTACGACCTGGAGGCCGAGGACGCCAAGCACGCGGGCCGGATCGTCTCGTACGACGCCGCGGGCGGCCGGTACGAGGAGAACGGCGGTTACGCGGGCATCGGCTCGGGTTCGCTGTTCGCGAAGTCGGCGCTGAAGAAGCTGCACGACCCGGACGCCGACGTCGAAGGCGCGGTGCGGGTGGCGGTCGAGGCGCTGTACGACGCGGCGGACGACGACACCGCTTCGGGCGGCCCGGACCTGGTGCGCCGGATCTTTCCGAGCGTCGTGACGATCACCGCGGAGCACGGCGCCGTGCAGCTGCCGGAGTCGGAGACGGCGGCGGTCGCGGAGGCCGTGGTGGCCGGGCGGATCGAGCGCCAGCAGAGCCGGCTCTCCTGACGCGGGGCCTGAACCTATGAACGTTGCAACACCGGAAGACGTGGAGCGCACACCGTGACGATGCCGTTGTATGCCTCTCCCGAGCAGCTGATGCGGGAGCGTTCCGAGCTGGCGCGCAAGGGCATCGCGCGCGGCCGGAGCGTGGTGGTGCTGAAGTACGCGGGCGGCGTGCTGTTCGTGGCGGAGAACCCGTCGGCGACCCTGCACAAGGTTTCCGAGATCTACGACCGCATCGGGTTCGCCGCGGTCGGGCGCTACAGCGAGTTCGAGAACCTGCGCGTGGCCGGCATCCGGCACGCGGACCTCAAGGGCTACCAGTACGACCGTCGTGACGTCAGCGCCCGGGCGCTGGCGAACGCCTACGCGGCGACGCTGGGCAGCATCTTCACCGAGCAGCTGAAGCCGTTCGAGGTGGAGGTCTGCGTGGCGGAGGTCGGCGCGAGCGCGGCGGAGGACCAGCTGTACCGGCTGACCTACGACGGGTCCATCTTCGACGAGCCGCAGTACATCGTGATGGGCGGCCAGAACGAGAAGATCGCGGCGAAGCTGAAGGAGACGTTCGAGGACGGCCTGGACCTGCAGGCAGCCCTGGGCGTGGCCGTGGCGGCCCTGCGTACGCCGGCCCAGCCGTCGACGACGGCGTCTTCGTCGGCGGGCACCTCGTCGTCTTCGTCCGCGTCGTCGTCTTCGTCGGCGAACGGGAACGGCGAGGCCGACCCGATCAAGCTCGAGGTGGCGGTCCTGGACCGCGACCGGCCCCGCCGCTCGTTCCGCAGGCTGACGGGCGCGGCGCTGGACACGTTGCTGCCGGTGCCGGACCCGCAGGGTGACGAGCCGGAGGAGAAGCCGGAAGGCGAGTAGCACTTGGTGAAGGCGGGGGCGTGGTCGGTGACCGCGCCCCCGCCTTTGTCATGCGGGCCGGTGGGCGACGGCGAGCAGGTGCGCGCTGGCGTTGACGAGGTGCGGGTCCCGCTCGACGATCCGGGCGGCGCGCAGGGCGGATTCGGCGAGTTCGTCGAACCGGGAGAGCCCGGCCGTGTCGAGCGCGGGCCACGAAGGCCCTTCGACGCCGAAGACGGCGGTGCCGGTGAAACCCGCTTCGGCGACTTCGTCGCGGAGTTCGTCCGCTGTGTGCCAGTGCGTGGGGACAAAACCGACGTGGGTGTCGTACGCGCCGGTGGTGATGACCGCGCGGACCGGTTCGACGCGGCCGAGGGTGCCGGTGGCGCCGGTCTCCAGCAGGGAGAGGTAACGGCTGATCCCGGCCGCCGCGAGCAGGCCGCCCGGGCGCAGCACGCGCCGGGCCTCGGCCAGCGCACGAGCGCGGTCCTCGGCGTCGACGAGGTGGTAGAGCGGGCCGAACAGCAGGACGACGTCGTAGGTGGCGTCGGCCGCTTCGAGGTCACGCGCGTCGCCGGCCGCGGCGGTGACGCCGGGGAGCGCCGCCGCCTGGTCGACGTGGGCCGGGACCACATCGACGAGGTGGACGCGATGTCCGTCGGCGGCGAGCCAGGCCGCGTGGACCCCGGTGCCGCCCCCGACGTCGAGAACCCGTTCGTGGCCGGGCAAGAAGCGCCGGAGCAGCTCCTGGGTGCGCAGGTACTCGAGGCGGCCGTGCGGGGTGCGGGTGAGCCGGTCGGCTTCGGCGGGGCCGGTGGCGTAGTGCGTCGGGAGGTCCATGTCTCAGGGTCCCGGACGGCACAACCGGGTTTCAGGAGGTCGCGGGGGAGGCCCGGAAGTCCTGGTCGGCGAACGCGAGCAGGTACGGCAGGGTCGCCCGGGCGGTGTGCCAGGTGTGGTTGAACCCGCGTTCGGCGTGCACCACGGCGTTCTGGCCGCGGGCACGCAGGGCGTCGGCGATCCGGTGGGCCGTCGTGACGTCGGTGGGCGCGCCGGTGCCGACGGCCAGCATCACCGAGATCGGCGCGGAGAACTTCATCGTGGGCAGGTAGCGGCGCGGGGTGTTGGCCGCGATCGCGGCCCGGTCGCCGTTCAGGACGCCGACGGAGTCGTTGAGGTCGTCGTACGGCAGGGCGATCAGCAGGGTGGCGAACTCGTCGACGTGGTGGAGGCCGATGTTGAGGGCCCCGAAGCCGCCGCCGGACATGCCGCCCAGCGCCCGGTGGCCGCGGTCGGCGAGGGTGCGGTAGCGCTGGTCGACCGCCGGGACGACCGTTTTTGCGAGGTAGGTCTCCAGCTGCGGACCGCCCGGCACGTCGAGGCACTCCCAGTCCGTGGCCGGGTTGCCCGCGGTCAGGTCGACGCTCACCACGATCATCGGCGCGATGACGCCGGCCTGCTGCAGCGCGAGCAGCGTGCCGGGCGCGTCACCCGAGGTCAGCCAGTCGCGTGGGCCGCCGAACGGGTACCCGTGGATCAGGTAGACGACCGGGTAGCGGCGGGCGGTGTCGGCGGCGTACCCGGGCGGCAGGACGACGTAGTTGCTGCCCGACGGCACCCCGTGCGCGGGGTCGGGCAGGCTCAGGACGTCGATCCGCTGCCCGGCGGCCGCGGTGCCCCCTGAGGCGTGCGGTGCGGAGGGCGCTTCCTTGCCGTCGTCGAGCAGGCGGCCGGCGAGGTTGGCGACCCCGGGGCCGCGCTGCAGCAGGCGGGCCAGGTCGTCGGAGGTGCGCACGTACCCGACGTAGCTGTTCAGGGCAGTGACCGCCGCGAGCAGCAGGAGGACGCCGAACGCTGTGAGTCCCCAGCGCCGCACCCGCCGCCGGTGCGCGAGCGCGACGACCACGGCGAGGACGGCGACGGCGGCCGAGGCGAGGCCGAGCCAGATGAACGGCGACTCCAGCGGCCCGAGGTCCCGGGCGCGGGCGGTGACGTCACCGGGCAGCACGGGGTCGGTGGCGGCCCGGTGCACCACGCTCGCCAGATCCATCCCACCCCGTTCGTCGCCGAGATGCGGGCAGGGTTGCCCGCATCTCGATCAAGACGCTAGCCAGGGGCGGCTGTGGGTTTGTTGAGAAAAAGTAAAGAAAGATTAAAGTCGGTAGATGGTGAGGGCGCTGGGCCGGGACCGGAAGCGGAACCGGTTGCCGAGCGGGCCGACCTCGCCGTCGGTGGCGACGCGCCGGTGCCCGTCCAGCAGCTCGACGTCCAGCTCCGCCACGTCGAGCTCCTGGTAGACGTGGCTGGCCGCGAGGCTGCGGGTGACCATCGCCAGCAGGAACCGGGCTCGCGAGTAAGGCAGGTCGGCGCGCAGGTAGCGCACGTCGAGCAGACCGGTGTCGAGCGCGGGCCGCCGGCTGGGCGCAAAGCCCTTCGGGGCGTACGTGCCGTTGCCGACGAACAGCAGCCAGACCTGGGTGAGCTTGCCGTTGAGGCGCACGGTCAGCGGCTTGGCGTGCCGCAGCGTCCGGGTCAGCGCGATCGCGGCCGAGGGCCACTTGGGGTGCTTTTCCTGCAGCTTCTCGCGCAGCCGGACCATCTCCGGGTAGCCGCCGAGGCTGGCGGTGTTGACGAACCAGCGGTGCGCCGTGTCGCCGTCCGCCTCCTTGATCTCGACTTCGCCGAGGTC
The DNA here is from genome assembly GCF_055583645.1 of Amycolatopsis sp. NPDC104587. Taxonomy (NCBI): domain Bacteria; kingdom Bacillati; phylum Actinomycetota; class Actinomycetes; order Pseudonocardiales; family Pseudonocardiaceae; genus Amycolatopsis; species Amycolatopsis sp. NPDC104587. The sequence continues at coordinate 510,999 of NZ_JBVJNO010000003.1, read as the reverse complement.
GATGCCGACGGCGTTGCCGATCTCGGTCGCCTCGTCCGCGTCGACCATGGAGCTGACACCCACGTCGCGGGCGAAGTGGTTGAGCGTGCCCGCCGGGATCAGCGCCAGCGGCAGGTCGCGCTCCGCGGCGACCGCGGCGACCGCGGCCACGGTGCCGTCACCGCCCGCGACGCCGAGCGCACGGACCGTCCCGCGGGCGTCGATCTCGCTCTCGAGCTGGGCGATCAGGTCCTGGCCGGGGTCCGGGTTGATGATCTCGGCCTTGGGCCAGGCGTGCCGGGCGTCCTCGGTCGGGTCCTGGCCGTCGATGCCGGACTTCGGGTTGACCAGCACGAGCATGTCGTCGCCGTCGACCATCTCGGGCGCGTCCGCGTCGTGGGCGGTGCGGGCCGGGACGTCGTCGTGCAGCGGCCACCAGTGCCGGGTCGCCAGGCCCACGCCGACCCCGATGCCCAGGCCGACCCCGACGTCGGAGGGCCAGTGGACGCCGGTGTGGACGCGTGAGTAGGCGACGGCGAGCGCGAGGGGGGCCACCGCGAGACCGGCGCGCGGCGACTCCATCGCCACCGCCGTCACGAAGGCCGCGGCCGAGGCCGAGTGGCCAGAGGGGAACGAGGACGACGTCGGGCGTTTCCGCAGGCGGCGGTGCATGGGCACCTCCTCCTCGGCCGGACGGCGCCGGGGGAACAGCGGCTTCCCGATCAGGTTGGCGGCGGCGCTGGCCCCGGCGATCGCGACGACGCCTCGCAGCGCCGCGCGGCGAGGCGTGCCCTTGCGCGTGGCCAGCACCGCGGCGACCCCCCACCACAAGCGGGACTTGTTCGCCGATCTCGACAGCGCCATCAGCGCGTCGTCGGCCCTTGTCGCCGGCAGGGCGGCGCTGCGCCGCATCAGGGCACGGTCGGTCCGGCCGACCTGCCGGAAGGCCTGGATGAGCTGGTGTGTCAAGGAGTCGCCTTCCGGAAGTCGTCAAGAGCGCCGCTTCAATCGTGCCTGATTCGGGGAGTTTTCACCGTCTGTGGCGCACTGGGGGCGTGTCGACGCCCGAACGGCGCACCTTCGAAGGGGGTGCAGCGCCTACTCTGGTGGAATGCAGCGGCGGATCTTTGGCATCGAGACCGAGTTCGGGGTCACGTGCACCTTCCACGGCCAGCGCAGGCTCTCGCCGGACGAGGTGGCGCGCTACCTCTTCCGGCGGGTCGTCTCGTGGGGTCGTTCTTCGAACGTTTTCCTGTCGAACGGCTCCCGGCTCTACCTCGACGTCGGCTCGCACCCCGAGTACGCGACGGCCGAGTGCGACGACCTGGTCCAGCTCGTCACGCACGACAAGGCCGGCGAGCGGATCCTCGAGGACCTGCTGGTCGACGCCGAGCGGCGGCTGGCCGACGAGGGCATCGGCGGCGACATCTTCCTGTTCAAGAACAACACGGACTCGGCCGGGAACTCCTACGGGTGTCACGAGAACTACCTGGTGACCCGCGCGGGTGAGTTTTCCCGGATCGCGGACGTGCTGCTCCCGTTCCTGGTGACCCGCCAGCTCATCTGCGGCGCCGGCAAGGTGCTGCAGACGCCGCGCGGCGCGGTCTACTGCCTCTCGCAGCGGGCGGAGCACATCTGGGAAGGCGTCTCGAGCGCGACGACGCGGTCACGGCCGATCATCAACACCCGCGACGAGCCGCACGCCGACGCCGAGCGCTACCGGCGCCTGCACGTCATCGTCGGCGACTCGAACATGGCCGAGCCGACGACCATGCTCAAGGTCGGCTCGGCGAACCTGGTGCTCGAGATGATCGAGGCGGGTGTCCAGTTCCGCGACTTCACCCTGGACAACCCGATCCGGGCGATCCGCGAGATCAGCCACGACCTCACCGGCCGCCGCCAGGTGCGCCTCGCCGGCGGCCGCGAGGCCTCGGCGCTGGACATCCAGCGCGAGTACCACGCCCGCGCCGTGCAGCACCTCAAGGACAACGGCTCGACCCCGGCGAACGAGCGGGTCGTCGAGCTGTGGGGCCGGGCGCTGGAAGCGGTCGAGCAGCAGGACTTCGGCAAGATCGACACCGAGATCGACTGGGCGATCAAGCACCGGCTGGTCGAGCGCTACCGGCACAAGCACGACCTCGACCTGTCCAGCCCGCGGATCGCGCAGCTCGACCTCGCCTACCACGACATCCGCCGTGGCCGGGGCATCTTCGACCTGCTGCAGCGCAAGGGCCTGGTCCGCCGGGTCACCGACGACGGCGAGATCGAGGCCGCCAAGGACACCCCGCCGCAGACGACCCGGGCGAAGCTGCGCGGCGACTTCATCGCCGCCGCCCAGGCCGCCGGGCGCGACTTCACCGTCGACTGGGTGCACCTGAAGCTGAACGACCAGGCCCAGCGCACGGTCCTGTGCAAGGACCCGTTCCGCTCGGTCGACGAGCGCGTGGAGCGCCTGATCAGCTCGCTCTAGTCCCGCGCGCGCCCGCCCGGTGTTCCCTACGAAAGTCGCCGGGCGGGTGCGGCAGGATCTCCCGCATGCGTGTTGTGCTGCTCGTGCTCGCCCTGCTGGTCTCGGTGGCGGCTCCGGCGTCGGCGGGGGAGCACTCGCCGAAGTGGGACGTGAAGGCCACCGGCGTCACGGCTCAGTTCCGTGGCCTGTCCGCGCTCAGCGCCCGCGTCGCGTGGGTCAGCGGCACGCAGGGCACCGTCCTGCGCACCACCGACGGCGGGGCGAGCTGGAAGTCCGTCGGCCCGCCGGGTGCGGAGACGCTCGAGCTGCGGGACATCGAGGCCTTCGACGCCGACCACGCCGTGACCCTCTCGATCGGCCCGGGCGCCGACTCGCGGATCTACCGGACCGACGACGGCGGCAAGCACTGGCGGCAGACGTTCCAGAACACCGAAGCCGCCGCGTTCTACGACTGCCTGGCCTTCTTCGACCCCTGGCGCGGCCTTGCGATGAGCGACCCCGTCGACGGCCACTTCCGCGTCCAGGCCACCTTCGACGGCGGCCGCAGCTGGCGCCCGGTGCCGGACAGCGGCTTCCCGCCCGCCCTGCCCGGCGAGGCCGGTTTCGCCGCCAGCGGCCAGTGCATCACCACGTCGGGACCGTTCGACGCCTGGCTCGCCACCGGCGGCGGAGCCACCGCCCGCGTCCTGCACTCCGGCGACGGCGGCCGCCACTGGACGGCGTCCGACACGCCGTTGCCGAGCAGCCCGTCGGCCGGCGTGTTCGCCGTCGCGTTCCGGACCCCGGGCGAGGGCATCGCGATCGGCGGCGACTACGCGAACCCGACCGCGCCCGGCCCGGCCGTCGCGCTGACGAAGGACCGCGGCCGCACCTGGCGCACCCCGGGCCAGTACCCCGCCGGGTACCGCTCCGGGCTGGCCTGGCGCGGCGGCGGCGTCATCGCGGTCGGCACCGGCGGCAGCGACTACAGCCCGGACGGCGGGCGGCACTGGACGTCGTTCGACACCGGCAGCTTCGACTCGGTGGACTGCGCCGGACCGAGCTGCTGGGCCAGCGGCGCCCAGGGCCGCGTCGCGCGCCTGAGCCGCTAGAGCACCTGGCCGGTCGGGCGGACCATGATCTCGTTGACATCCACGTGCGGCGGCTGCTGCAGCGCGTAGAGCACCGCGCGGGCGATGTCAGCCGGCTCGAGCTTCGGCTTCTTGCGCATCTCCTCGTCGAGGATGTCGGTGTCGGTGATGCCCGGGTTGACCAGCGTGACCCGCACACCGGAGCCGACGGCCTCCTCGCGGATCGACCCGGCCAGGCCGGTCACCGCCCACTTCGTCGCCGAGTACAGGCTCGCGTTGCGGATGAACCGGCCGGCGACCGAGCCGGTGATCACCAGGTGCCCCGAGGACTCAGCCAACGCGGGCAGCACCGCGCGGGCGGTGTAGGCGGCGCCGAGCACGTTGGTGCGGACCATCTCCGCCCACTGCTCCGGGTCGTCACCTCCGGTGCCGAAGAACGACGTCCCGACGCCGACGCCGGCGTTGGCGAAGGCCGCGTCGAGCCGCCCGAACCGCTCGACGGCCTTGCTCACGGCGTCGGAGATGCTCGGCCAGTCGCCGACGTCGGCGCCGAGCGCCAGCGCCCGGTCCTCGCCGAGCTCGGCGGCCAGCGCGGCGGCGGACTCGGCCTTGCGCGCCACGAGCGCGACCTTGAACCCGGTGGTGGCGGCCAGCCGCGCGGTGGCGGCGCCGAGGCCGCGTGAGGCGCCGGTGATGAGAAGAACACGATCATCCATGCGTCCAGGCTAAGCACGATTCACGGCGTCAGCACGAGCCTGCCGCGCAGTCCGCCCGCTTCGAGCCGTTCGTGGGCCTTTGTCGCGTCCGCCAGCGGCAGCACGTCGGCGACGCGCGGGGGAGGAATCCGGGCCAGCTCGGCCAGCCGCCCGCCGTCCGCGCGGATCCAGACGTTCCGCACGCGGACGCCGCGCAGCGGGATCGGCGCGGCCCCGGCGGCGAAGGCCACGAACTCCCCGCCGCCGCGGACCGCGTCGAGCGTGTCCAGGCCGAGGAGCGCGGTGTCGAGGGCCGCGTCCACCCCGCCTGGGACCAGGGCCCGGATCCGCTCGGCGAGGTCCGGGCCACGCGGGACGAACAGGTCCGCGCCGAAGCCCCGGACGGTGGCTTCGTCGCTTTCGGCCGCGACGGCGACGACGGCCAGCTTCCGGGCGTGCGCGAGGGCGACCGCGTACCCGCCGACCGCGCCCGCCGCGCCGGTGACCAGGACGGTCCCGGTGGTTTCGACGAGGTCGAGCGCCTGGGCGGCCGTGAGCGCGTTGAGAGGGAGGGTGGCCGCTTCGACGAGGGAGACGCCGGTGGGCGCCGGAGCCACGGCGGAGGCGTCCAGCACGATCTGCTCGGCGTAGGCGCCCAGCGGGCCGGCGATCCGGTCGCGCAGGCCGATCACCGCGGTGCCCACCTCGAAGCCGGAGCCCGCGTCGACCTCGCCGGCGACGTCCCAGCCGAGGCCGAGCACCTCCCGCGGCGGGATCACCCCGGCCTCGGTCAGGATCCCGGCCCGGGTGGCGACGTCGACCGGGTTGACCGCGGCCGCCGCCACCCGGATCCGCACCTGCCCGGGACCCGGCTCGGGCACCGGCACTTCGAGCTGCTCCAGCACCTCCGGGCCACCGAACCGGCGGACCACGATCGCACGCATCTTCGTCTCCTTCGCGAGGTGAACCTTCCTCGCGAACGTAGGGGGAGCTACTCTCCAACGGAAAGTACGCACCCGAAGGTGCCCACAGCACGAGGAGGTTCGCCCGGTGCCCACGCGCACGGCGGAACAGCGGCGGCAGGACGAGAAGGCCGCCTACGACGCCTACCTCGCCGCCTGCCCGACCCGGAAGCTGCTCGACGAGATCGCCGGCAAGTGGGTCAGCCTGGTCCTCGTCGCGCTCGGTGACGGCCCGCAGCGCTACAGCGACCTTTCGCGGCGCATCGCCGGAGTCAGCCAGAAGATGCTCACCCAGACCCTTCGGGTGCTCGAACGCGACGGCCTGGTGCGCCGCGAGGTGACCCCGTCGGTGCCCGTGCGCGTCGACTATTCCCTTACCCCGCTGGGAGAAAGCCTGCGCGCGCTGATGGCCGGGTTCAAGGACTGGGCCGAGGCGAACTTCGACGCCGTGGACGCCGCGAGGGGCGATTACGACGCGCGCACCCCGGACCTCACGATCGGGCCGGGCGGCGCGGGCTAGGCTCTACCGGGTGTCCACCGCACGCGCCGAACGGCTGGTCAATCTGGTGCTGGCCCTCCTGTCCACCCGGCAGTACCTCACTGCCGAGCGGATTCGCGGCATCGTGCCCGGATACGGCGACGCCGCCAGCGACGACGCCTACTTCCGGATGTTCGAGCGCGACAAAACCGAGCTGCGCGAGCTCGGCATCCCGCTGGAGACCGGCCGCAACTCCGCTTTCGACGCGATCGAGGGCTACCGCATCGCCCGCCGCGACTACGAGCTCGGCGAGATCGACCTCGCCCCCGACGAAGCCGCCGCGGTCGCGCTGGCGTCCCGGCTGTGGGACTCCCCGGAGCTGACCGGGCAGGCGCAGGGCGCGCTCGTGAAGCTGCGCGCCGCCGGCCTGGAGGTCGACGACCAGGCGCCGATGATCGTCGAGCCGCGCGTGCGCGCCGAACCGGCGTTCGGGCCGCTGCTGGCCGCGGTGCAGAACGGCCAGGCCGTGCGCTTCGAATACCGCCGCAGCGGCTCGCCCGAACGCATCATGCGCACCCTCGAGCCGTGGGGTGTCGTGTCGTGGAAGGCCCGCTGGTACGTCGTCGGGCACGACCGCGACCGCGGCGCCACCCGCTGCTTCCGCCTCTCCCGCGTCACCGGCCAGGTGCGTCCGGTCGGCAGGCCCGGCGCCGTGCACCGCCCGGAAGGCGTCAACCTGCTCAAGCTCGTGTCGGTGACCGGTGACTCCGAACCGGCCCCGGTGACCACCGCGCGGCTCTGGGTCGCCGACGGCCGCGCCGCCGGGGTCCGCCGCCGGGGGAAGGTCATCGGCCGGGAGACCGTCGACGGCGAAGAGGGCGACCTCGTAGAGATCGGGTTGTACTTCCCGGAGTCCGCGGCCGACTGGATCACCGCCCAGGGCCCTGACGTCCTCGTGCTCGAACCCGACGTGCTGGCCAAGACGGTCCAGGACCGGCTCGAAGCCGTCGTGGCCCGGCAGGGGAGCGCTTCGTGAGCGGGTCCACCGACCGGATGCCGCGGCTGCTGGCGCTCGTGCCCTACCTGCTGGCGCGCCCGGGCATCCGCGTCGACGAGGCGGCGCAGGACTTCGACGTCACGCCGAAGCAGCTGCGCAAGGACCTCGAGCTGCTGTGGATGTGCGGGCTGCCCGGCTACGGGCCCGGTGACCTGATCGACCTGTCCTTCGAGGGGGACACGATCGTCGTCACCCACGACGCCGGGATGAACCGCCCGCTGCGGCTCACCGGCGGCGAGGCGACCGCGCTGCTGGTCGCGCTGCGCGCGCTGGCCGAGACGCCGGGCGTGGTCGACGGCGACGCGGTGCGCCGCTCCATCGCCAAGATCGAGTCGGCCGCCGGGCAGGCCCAGCCCGCCGGCGTCGTCGTCGGCGGGGGTGTGCGCGAAGGCAAGAAGACCGCGCGGACCCGCGAGCGGGTCGCCCAGGCGCTGCAGGACGGGCGGGCGCTGCGGATCCGCTACTACACCGCGTCCAAGGACCAGGTCACCGAGCGCACGGTCGACCCGATGCGGCTGCTCATCGTGCAGGCCGTCGGGTACCTGGAGGCCTGGTGCCGCCGCGCCGAGGGCGTCCGGCTGTTCCGGCTCGACCGGATCGACGAGCTGACGGTGCTCGACGAGCCGTCCCGGCCGCCCGCGCACGCCCACCCGACCGACATTTCCGACGGTGTCTTCCGCGAGCGTCCCGACCAGCGGGAAGCGGTGCTCGTCCTCGATCCGGACGCACGCTGGGTAGCCGAGTACTACCCCTGCGAGGAGCTCGACGAGCTCGACGGCGGCCGGCTCCGCATCCGGATGCGCTACGCCGACCAGTCGTGGATGGTGCGCCTGGTGCTGGGTCTGGGCGGGGAAGCGCTGGTGGAGAGCCCGGCCGACCTCGCGGCGGACGTCGGACGCCGGGCGGCCGACGCGGTGGCCCGAGCCCGTCACCTTCCGTCAACCTGCGACCACTAGGGTGATCGACGTGCCGTACCTGCCCACCGTCGTGCTCGCCGCGATCGGCCTGCTGCTGCTCGTCGTCCTGCTGGTGCGGACCGCCAAGGTCTTGCGTGGTTTCAAGCAGACCGCAAGCATGGTGGCTACGAACACCCAGGACCGGGCCGGGCTCCTCCGCGCGCGGTCGGCCGCGCTGCGCGTCGCCTTCGCGGAGCGCCGCCGGAAACCGGAAAACCAGTAACATCCCTACCAGACGCAGATAGGAGGCCATCTTGTTCGCCAACGGATTGCAAGGATGGCATTTGATCATCTTGGTGCTGCTCGTCGTGCTGCTGTTCGGGGCCAAGCGGCTTCCCGATGCGGCGCGGTCGATCGGCAAGTCCATGAAGATCTTCAAGGCCGAGACCAAGGACCTCGCGGGCGACAAGAGCGCCTCGCACGAGGACGCCGAGCCCGTCGAGACCAAGCAGATCCCGGCCACGCCCGTCGCCCCGCCGGCGACCGCCGCGACCGACCAGCAGGTCGCCGACCTCCAGCGGCAGCTCGACGAGCTGAAGAAGCAGCAGTCCGCCGACCAGCCGCAGAAGAACGCCAGCTGAGCGGCTAGGCCACACCCGGTCCCTGGTCCGCCGGAGCGCGCCCCAGCCGGCGCGCTCCGGCGGACACCGACGAGAACGGAACATCCCGTGGCGGAACCCGCCTCCGGAAACGGCGACACCCGCCGGTCGAAGCGGAGCAAGCGCAGCCGTCGCAAGAACCCCGACGGCACGATGACGCTCATCGAGCACATCTACGAGTTCCGCCGCCGTCTCGGCTTCGCGCTGCTCGCCGTCGTCGTGGGCGGCATCCTGGGCTTCTTCTGGTTCAGCACCAAGGTCGGGCCGATCCCGTCGCTCGGCGAGATCGTCAAGGACCCGTACTGCGCCATCCCGCCGGACCGGCGGCTCAACGGCTACCAGGGCTGCCAGCTGCTGCAGACGGTGCCGTTCGAAGCCTTCATGATCCAGCTGAAGGTCGGCCTCGCGGCCGGCGCCGTGCTGTTCTCGCCGGCGTGGCTCTACCAGGTCTGGGCGTTCATCGCGCCCGGGCTGTACTCCAAGGAACGCAAGTACGCGCTGACGTTCGTCGGCTTCGCCTCGGTGCTGTTCGCCGCCGGCGCGGTGCTCGCGTACATGCTGTTCCCGCACGCCCTGCAGCTGCTGATGGGCTTCGGCCAGGACGAGTTCGTCACGGCGCTGACCGCCGACAAGTACATCTCGTTCATGCTGTCGCTGCTGATCATCTTCGGGATCAGCTTCGAGCTGCCGCTGCTCGTGGTGATGCTCAACCGCGTCGGCGTGGTCAAGTACCGGCAGCTGAAGAAGTGGCGCCGCGGCATCGTGTTCGCGCTGTTCGTCTTCGCCGCCTTCGTGACCCCCGGCTCGGACCCGTTCTCGATGCTCGGCCTGGCCGGCGCGCTGACGGTGCTGTTCGAGCTGTCGGTCCAGCTCGCCCGCATCCACGACCGCAAGAAGGACCGGGAACGCGCGGACGAGGGCTGGGACCAGCTGGACGACGACGAAGCGGCGCCGTTCGACTACACGCCGAGCAAGATCGACGACGAGCCGTCCACCCCGACCACCTCCGGCGGCCGGTCCGGCACCGACGACATCACGTAGTGGGGATCCACGCCGCGCTCGCCGTGCACCCGGCCTCGGGGCACGGCGCGGCCGCCCGGATCATGGACACGGTCGCCGAGCGCCTGCGCGCCGCCGTCGACCGCCTCGACGTGCTGGTCGCCAACACCGTCGAAGAGTCCCGTGAGCTGATGCGGACCTCCCACGACGCGGGCCTCGACGTGCTGGTCGTGCTCGGCGGGGACGGTGCCGCCCACCAGGGTGTCCAGTTCTGCGCCGACCACGACGTCGCGCTCGGGCTCGTCCCGGCCGGCACCGGCAACGACTTCGCCCGCGCCCTCGGTGTGCCCGGTGAGCCGCCGGCGGCGGTCGACGCGCTGGTGGCGGCCCTGAAGTCGGGGGCCCGGCGGCGGATCGACCTGGGCCGCCTCGGGGACACCTGGTTCGCGACCGTGCTGTGCGCGGGTTTCGACGCGAGTGTCAACGAACGCGCCAACCGGATGCGCTGGCCGTCCGGGCCGCGCCGCTACGACGTGGCGATCCTCGCCGAGCTGGCCGCGTTCCGCTCCCGGCCGGTGGTGGTCGACACCGGCACCGAGCGCCTGGAGCTCGACGCGACGCTGGTGGCGGTCGGCAACACGCGCTTCTACGGCGGCGGCGTCCCGATCTGCCCGACGGCCGACCCCGAGGACGGCGTCTTCGACGTCACCGTCGTCGGGGACGTCAGCCGCCGCGGCCTGATCCGCATGCTCCCCGGCCTGCGCACCGGCAAGCACCTCACCCACCCGGCGGTCCGCACGCTGCGCGCCCGTTCGGTGTCCCTGACCGGCAACACCTGGCCCGCCTACGCCGACGGCGAGCCGCAAGGGAGCGTGCCGGTGACGGTCAGCTGCGTCCCGGGCGCGCTGACGGTCCTGGCCTAACGCTCGTACCCACCCGCCCGGGCCACCAGCTGCCGGAAGTGCGCGGGCGTCAGCAGCCGCTCGGCGCGAGTGTCCGCGAAGTACACCCCGCCGCAGCGGTGGCAGAACCAGCCCTGCTCCCACAGTTGCTTCGCCGCCGGCACCCCGCGTCGCTGACGGCGGTGCGCCCGCAACCGCCGGACGTACAGCCACACCAGCGTCCCGGCCGCGACGTACACGCACAGCGACGGCAGCGAGATCAGCACGATCCCCAGCACCTTCGCCCCGGCCCCACCGGGCGGCGGGTCGTCGGCCGCCGACAGCGGCAGCAGCAGGAAGCAGCTCCCGACCAGCGCCAGCAGCACCACCGCGGCCAGCAGGCCGCCGCCGCGGCGCGGGGGAGGGAAGGGGTCGAGCGCCCTTGCGACCCCGGAGACGGTGATCCCGGAAACCTGGCTGCTCGTGTAGAGCACCCCGTCACCGGCGGGCACGGCCACCACCGGCCCCTGACCCCGGTAGAACGAATGCCCGCCGTGGTAGACCGCGGGCACGTGCTGCACCTGGTCCAGCTGCCCGCAGCTCGGACACGGCTCGGTCATCACCACCCACCTCCCGCCCTCATGCAGCCTCCGACGCCGCCCGGCCCGGACCGGTTCCCACCACTGTGATGTATAACGACCTATACGGTGGCCGCTTCCGGCCGACACCGTGTGTCGGCCGGAAGCAAAAGAAGCGGTGACTGCGGGCCGCCACGCCGTCGGTCACACCGCGTGCAAACTGTCGGGGGCATGTGGAACCCTGACGAGGTGGCCAGTAGCCCTTCTCAGTCCCCGGCCGAGGCCTTCGCGGCCTCCTCGCGTCGTGGGAAGTACCCCCAGCTGACGCGCTTCGCCGCGGAAGCGTCCTTCGAGTTCGACGAGTTCCAGATCCGCGGGTGCGAAGCGCTCGAAGGCGGCCACGGTGTGCTCGTCTGCGCGCCCACCGGCGCGGGCAAGACGATCGTCGGCGAGTTCGCCGTGCACCTGGCGCTGGCCGAAGGCCGCAAGTGCTTCTACACGACGCCGATCAAGGCGCTGTCGAACCAGAAGTACGGCGACCTGGTGGCGCGCTACGGCTCGGACGCGGTCGGGCTGCTGACCGGCGACTCCTCGATCAACGGCAACGCCCAGGTGGTCGTGATGACCACCGAGGTGCTGCGCAACATGCTCTACGCCGGGTCGTCGACCATCACCGACCTCGGGTACGTGGTCATGGACGAGGTGCACTACCTCGCCGACCGGTTCCGGGGCGCGGTCTGGGAAGAGGTGATCCTGCACCTGCCCGAGCACGTCCGCGTGGTGGGGTTGTCGGCCACCGTCAGCAACGCCGAGGAGTTCGGCGAATGGCTGGTGGAGGTCCGCGGCGACACCACGGTCGTCGTCGACGAGCACCGGCCGGTGCCGCTCTGGCAGCACATGCTGGTCGGGAACCGGCTGCTGGACCTGTTCGCCGGCGAGGACGTCCACGCGGCCGGCGCGGAGCTGCGGATCAACCCGACCCTGCTGCGGCGCACCGAAGAGATCGGCCGCCAGTACGCGCCCGCGGGCTTCCGTGGTCCGCGCGGGTCGCGGCGGGGTGCGCCGCGGATGCCGCGGTTCCGGCCGCCGTCCCGGGTGGACGTGGTGGAGCAGCTGGACCGGGCGGGGTTGCTGCCGGCGATCGTGTTCATCTTCTCGCGGGCCGGCTGTGACGCCGCGGTCACGCAGTGCGTGCGGTCGGGGCTGCGGCTCAACGGGCCGGACGAGGTCGAGGAGATCCGCCGGATCATCGAGGAGCGGACGTCCGAGCTGCCCGAGGGTGACCTGGGGGTGCTCGGGTACTGGGAGTGGCGGGAGGCGCTGGAGCGCGGGATCGCCGGGCACCACGCCGGGCTGTTGCCGGCGTTCAAGGAGACGGTCGAGGAGCTGTTCGTCCGCGGGCTGGTCAAGGCCGTGTTCGCCACGGAGACCCTCGCGCTCGGCATCAACATGCCGGCCCGGACGGTCGTGCTCGAACGGCTGGTGAAGTACAACGGCGAGGCGCACGTCGACCTGACGCCGGGGGAGTACACGCAGCTCACCGGGCGAGCCGGGCGGCGCGGCATCGACGTCGAGGGGCACGCCGTGGTGGCGTGGCAGCCGGGGGTCGACCCGAAGCAGGTCGCCGGGCTGGCTTCGACGCGGACGTACCCGCTGCGATCGTCGTTCCGGCCCGGCTACAACATGGCCGTGAACCTGGTCGCCCAGGTCGGCGCGAGCTCGGCGCGGGAGCTGCTGGAGCAGTCGTTCGCGCAGTTCCAGGCCGACCGGTCGGTGGTGGGCACGGCGCGGCGGATCGAGCGGAACAAGGAAGCCTTGAAGGGCTACGCCGCCGCCGTGACCGGGGAGTTCGACGAGATGCTCGAGTACGTCGAGCTGCGCGCGAAGATCTCGACGCGGGAGAAGGCGCTGTCGCGGCAGAACACGGCGGTGCGGCGGGCCGGGACCGCCGAATCGCTGGAGAAGCTGCGCAAGGGTGACGTCATCGCCGTGCCCGCGGGCCGGCGGGCGGGGCTCGCCGTCGTCGTGGATCCCGGGCTGGACCCGATCCGCGAGCCGCGGCCGGTCGTGGTGACCGAGGACCGGTGGTCCGGACCGCTGTCGGTGGCCGACTTCCCGGCCCCGGTGGAGGCGCTGGGCCGGATCAAGCTGCCCAAGCACATCGAGCTGCGCTCGCCCAAGACCCGCCGGGACATCGCCTCGACCCTGCGCAACGCCGGGATTTCCTTGCCGGGCAGGCAGAAGCGGCGGTCCGGCACGAACGAGGACGGCGAGCTGGCGGCGCTGCGGCGGGCCCTGCGCGCGCACCCGGGTCACGGGCTGGCCGAGCGGGAGGCGAACCTGCGCTGGGTCGAGCGGTACCAGCGGCTGACGGCGGAAACCGAGCAGCTGGAACGGAAGGTGGCCGCGACCACGCACTCGCTGGCGCGCGCGTTCGACCGGATCCTGGCGCTGCTGGGGGAGCGCGGCTACCTGGGGCCGGAGTCGGCCGGGGACGGCGAGGACCGCGTCACCGAGCACGGCCGGCGCCTGACCCGGCTCTACAGCGAGTCCGACCTGCTGGCCGCGGAGTGCATCCGGCACGGCGTGTGGCGCAAGCTCGGGCCGGCGGAGCTCGCCGCCGTCGTCTCGACGCTCGTGTTCGAGGCGCGCCGGGACACCGCCGGGGAACCGCGGCTGCCCGGCGGCGCGGTGCCCGAGGCGTGGGAGGAGACCGCGCGGCTGTGGGTGGAGCTGACCGAGGACGAGCGGCGGCACCGGCTCGACCGCACCCGGGAGCCGGACGCGGGGTTCGCCTGGCCGGTCTACCGGTGGGCGCGGGGTGAGTCGCTGGAGAAGGTGCTCACGGCGGCGGAGGCGAACGGCCAGGAGCTGTCGGCGGGGGACTTCGTCCGCTGGTCACGCCAGGTGATCGACCTGCTCGACCAGATCCGGGACGTGCTCGGCAAGGGTGACCCGGTCGGGGCGGCGGCGGCCGAGGCGGTGAAGGCGCTGCGCCGGGGCGTGGTGGCCGCGGGCGCGGCGTGAACTCCGTGTCAGGCCTGCTCGCCGGCGGCGGCGGGGATGTGCGTGGACACGTGTGCTCGGCTCCGACCTGTGGTTGGATCGCGAACAACACCGTGCGTACGCGGCTTGACGACGGTTTCGGGGTGGACAGCGAGATGATCGAGGCAGGCGGAGGCAGACGATGAGCACGCCGTATGGCGGCAACGACCCACAGCAGCCCCAGTACGGGCAGCAGCCGGGCGGCGCGTACCCGCCGAGCGGCCCGCAGGAACAGCCCCAGTGGGGCCAGCAGCCGCCTTCGTACGACCCGAACCAGCAACAGCAGTGGGGCCAGCCGCAGCACCCTCAGCAGCCGCAGTACGGGCAGCAGCCCGGCGGGTACACCCCGCCGCAGCAGCCGCAGTGGGGCCAGCAGCCGCCGCCGTACGGGCAGCAGCCGGGCGGCGGGTATCCGCAGAGCGGCCCGCAGGCCCAGCCGCAGTACGGGCAGCAGCCCGGTGGGGCGTACCCGCAGAGCGGGCCGCAGGCGCAGCCGCAGTACGGCCAGCAGCAGCCGGGCCAGTACGACTACGGCCAGCAGCAGCAGTTCCCCGGCGGGGCGGCTCCGGAGGGCGAGAAGCCGGAGAAGTCCAAGAAGGGCCTGCTGATCGGCATCGTGGTGCTGGTCGTGGTCGTCGCGGTGGTCGGCATCCTCGGTTTTGTCGCGCCCGGGTTCTTCAAGACGCAGGTCTTCAACAACACGCAGATGCAGACCGACGTGCAGAAGCTGCTGACGGAGACCTACAAGATCGACGGGGTCACCGGGGTCACCTGCCCGGCCGAGCAGAAGGTCGAGGACGGTGCGAAGTTCGAGTGCACCGCGACCATCGCCGGCAAGCCGCAGCAGATCACTATCACGGTGAAGGGTGACGGCGGCAACTACGAGGTGTCGCCGCCCGCCGCGAAGTAAGGCGAGCGCACGAGCCGAGGTCCGGCCGCCGGGGTATTCCGGTGGCCGGACCTCGGTCGTTCCGGCGATGATCCGGGCATGACCGATTTCGAGATCCGGACCCTGCGCGTCGACGAGCACCGTGCCGCGAGCAACCTCTTCCGCGACAGCTTGCACGCGGCGCCGAGCGACGACGCGGACTGGGAACGGGCCGCCCGCGCCTACCAGCCCGGCGGGACGCTCGGGGCGTTCGACCCGGAGCTCGTCGGGACGGCGCGGTCGTTCGACGCCGAGCTGACCGTCCCGGGCGGCGCGCGGCTGCCGATGGCCGGGGTGACCGGGGTCGGCGTGCGGGCCGACCGCACGCGCCGCGGTGTGCTGAGGGCGTTGATGACGACCCAGCTGGCGGACTTCGCCGCGCGGGGTGTGGTGTTCGCGAACCTGCTCGCGTCGGAGGCGCCCATCTACGGGCGGTTCGGGTACGGCCTGGCGACCCGGTGCCGCGGCTACAGCGTCGACCGGCATCGGGCGCGGCTGCACCCGGACGTTCCGTCGGGCGGTGAGGTCGAGCTGCTGGAGCTCGACGAAGCGCTGGAAGTGTGTCCGCGCGTGTACGACGGTCTCGAGTTCCGGCCGGGCATGATGACCCGGCCCGAGGTGCTGTGGCGGCTCTACGAGAACCACGCGCGGCGCACCAGCCCGCCGGTGAAGGCGCTGGTGCACCACGGACCCGACGGCCCGGACGGGTACGCCACCTACTACGTCGACGGCTTGCAGAAGCACCCGTGGACCAAGCAGCTGCACCTGGTGGACCTGTTCGCCGGCACGCCGGCCGCGTTCGCCGGGCTGTGGCGGTTCCTGCTCGGCATCGACCTCGTCGACCGGATCGTCGCCGAGGCCCGGCCGCTCGACGAGCCGATCGAGCTGATCCTCGAGGATCACCGGCGGAGCACCGTCGACCGGATCGGGGACGAGCACTGGACCCGGCTCGTCGACGTCCCGAAGGCGTTGGCGGCCCGCGAATACGGGCCCGCGGAGCCGGTGGTCGTCGAGGTGACGGACCCGGTGCTGCCCGGCAACAGCGGCACCTACCGGATCACCCCGGACGGCGCCGAGCGCACCGGCGAGCCGGCCGGGCTCGCCCTCGACGTCACCACGCTCGCGATGGTCTACTTCGGCACGTGGCGGCCGTCCGCACTGGCCGGTGCCGGCCGCATCGTCGTGCGTGACCCGGCCGCGCCCGCGGCGGCCGACCGGCTCTTCGGCACCCGTGTGGCGTCCTGGAGCGGCACCCACTACTGAGGCGGAAAACGGGATGCCGCGGCTCGGGCGGGGCGGCAGGATCGGCGGCATGCGCACCTTCGACGTCCGCCCCGTCACCGAAGACGACCGCCGCAGCACGTTCGACCTGCTGAGCCGTTCCCTGCACGGCAACCGGGTCGCCGACGAACCCTGGGCCCGTTTCGGGGACTCCTGGCCCGCCGCGCACAAGTTCGGCGCGTTCGACGGGGACACCCCGATCGGGATCGCGAGCTCGTACACCACCGAGATCGCGGTGCCCGGCGGGCGGGTCGTGCCGGTCGCCGCGGTCGACGGCGTCGGGGTCCGCGCCGACCGGACCCGGCGCGGGGTGCTGACCGCGATGATGGCCGTGCAGCTGGCCGACTTCGCCGCGCGCGGCATCCCGCTGGCCGTGCTGCACGCGAGCGAACCGACGATCTACGGCCGGTTCGGCTACGGCTCGGCCGCGCTCGGCAAGACCGTCCGGCTGCCGCGGCCCGCCGCCCGGCTGCACGAGCGCGTCCCGGCCGGCGGGGACGTCCGGATGCTCACGCCCGAGGAGGCCGTGAAGGAGGTTCCCGGGCTGTACCGGCGGATCGGGCTCGGCCGGGCGGGCATGATCGGGCGTCCGGACCTCTGGTGGCCGATCTCGCACGACCGGCACGTCGACCGGGACGGCACCCACGTCGTGGTCGTCCACAGTGGACCGGATGGGGACGACGGTTTCGCGGTGTACAAGACGGTAGAGCGGCGCTCTCTCGACGCACCGGAGGAGGGTGCCGTGCTGGAGGTCCGCGACCTGCACGCGGCCGGCCCGGTCGCGCGGGCCGCGCTGTGGCGGTTCCTGCTGTCGGTGGACCTGGTGTCGGCCGTGCACGCCCGGCACCGCCCGGTCGACGAGCCACTCGCCCCGATGCTGACCGACCACCGGCACGCCCGCACCCTCGACGTCGAAGACGACCTGTGGCTGCGCCCGGTCGACGTCCCCGCGGCACTCGCCGCCCGCACTTACCGCGCGGCCGAGCCGGTGGTGCTCGCGGTGACCGACCGGAGCCTGCCGGCCAACACGGGGCACTACGAAGTCGGCCCGGACGGCGCCCACCGCACGGACGCCACGGCGGACCTCGCGCTCGACGCCGACACGTTCGGCATGCTGTACCTCGGCGAGTGGAGCGCGACCGCGTTGGCGGACACCGGCCGGATCGAAGTCCACAACGCGGCGGCGGTCGCACGGGCCGACGAGCTGTTCACCACGGTCACCGCACCGTGGTGCGGCACGCTGTTCTAGTTTCCGGGCAGGGCGTTCAGCAGCCGTTCCACCGAGTTGCCGAGGTTCCACCGCTCGGCCAGCTCGGCGACGCGGTCCGGGTCGGCGGGGGTCGCGGGGACCGGGTCGGGCCGGGACTGCTCGACCGGCGCGTCGACGGCCACCCGGACCACGGTCGGCGCGACCGCGAGGTAGTCGGCCGCGTCGGCCAGGCGCAGGCGGGTCTTGAGCGGCACCCGGGCGTCGCTCGCGGCGGACGCTTCGAGGAGCGCGTCGAGGGAGCCGAACTGCGTGATCAGCTTCGCGGCGGTCTTCTCGCCGATGCCGGCGACGCCGGGCAGCCCGTCGGAGGGGTCGCCGCGCATCATGGACATGTCCGCGTACGCCGGGCCGGCCGTCTCGCGGGGCAGGCTGTAGCGCTCGGCGATCTCGGCCGGGCCGAGCACCTCGGCCTTGGCCCAGCCCTTGCCGACGTAGATCACCGAGGTGGGGGTCGGCTCGGTGCGCACCAGCTGGAACAGGTCCCGGTCGCCGGTGATGACCTCGACGGCGTCGGTCTTCTCACGGGTGGCGAGCGCGCCGATGACGTCGTCGGCCTCGTAGCCGGCCGCCTCCGCGGTCGCGAAGCCGAAGGCCTCCAGCAGCTCGAGGATGATCGGCACCTGCGGGGTGAGGGTGTCGGGGACCTCTTCGACGTCGGGGTTGCTCGCGTCGGTCTCCTCGGCGACCCGGTGCGCCTTGTAGCTCGGCAGCAGGTCGGTGCGGAACTTCGGCCGCCAGTCCGCGTCGAGGCAGCAGACGAGGCGCGAGGGGTGCCGGTCGGTGAGGATCCGCGCGATCGTGTCGGCGAACCCGCGCACGGCGTTGACCTGCGTCCCGTCGGCGGCGCGCATCGAGTCGGGCAGGGCGTAGAACGAGCGGAAGTAGAGGCTCGCGGAGTCGAGCAGGGCAAGTGGTCCGGTCACCCGCACAGCCTGCCACGCCAACTCGTCCGGCAGGGGGCGCGACGCACCTGGGGTGGGGAAGGAGCGCACCGGGGGAGATGCTCACCGCCGGCCGCCCCGATCCCGAGCCATGCCCGTCCCGCCGGGGGAGTGCACCTCCGGCGGCAAGGCGCCGCGTCGAGTCCGCCGCCCGTCCCCTGAGCGGATGTGCGCCGTCGGGGGAGCGGGCGGCATGTCGGGGCACCGGGCGAGTGGATCAGGCTGACCACCCGGCTAGGCTCGGGGCCATGTCGCGCCGTTCCCTCCACACGCCTGCCCCCGACGCCGCAGCCCTTCGCGCCCGCCTCGACCGGGCCCGCGCCGCCGCGGCGGCCGCGGACACCGATGCCCTGCTGATCGCGCCCGGTTCCGACCTGCGCTACCTGATCGGGCAGGCCGGTGGCTCCTTCGAGCGGCTCACCACCCTCGTCGTGCCGGCCGACGGCGCTCCCGCGCTGGTCGTGCCGAAGCTAGAGGCGCCCGGGTACGCCGATGTGCCGACCGACGAGCTCGGCGTCGAGCTGCTCACCTGGGTGGACGGCGACGACCCGTACCAGCTCGTCGCGGGCCGGCTCGGCAAGCCCGGACGGGTCGCGGTCAGTGACTTCACCCCGGCACTGCACGTCCTGGCGCTGCGCGCGGCGCTCGGCGAGGCCGAGCAGACCCTCGCCGGCCCGGTCGTGCGGGAGCTGCGGATGCGCAAGGACGCCGCCGAGATCGCGTCGCTGCGGGACGCCGGCGCCGCCATCGATCGCGTGCACGCGCGGGTCCACGAGTGGCTGCGGCCCGGCCGCACCGAGGCGGCGGTCGGCGCCGACATCGCCGCGGCCATCGTCGAGGAGGGCCACACCCAGGCCGACTTCGTGATCGTCGGCTCCGGCCCGAACGGCGCGAGCCCGCACCACGACGTCTCCGACCGCGTCATCGAGAAGGGTGACGTCGTGGTCGTCGACATCGGCGGCCCGCTGCCGGCCGGGTACAACTCCGACTCCACCCGCACCTACGCCGTCGGCGCCCCGCGCGACGCCGACGTGGCCGACACCTACGCCGTGCTGCAGCGCGCCCAGGCCGCCGCGGTCGCCGCCGTCAAGCCGGGCGTCACGGCCGAGCAGGTCGACGCCGCCGCGCGCGAGGTCATCGCCGAGGCCGGGTTCGGCGAGTACTTCATCCACCGCACCGGGCACGGCATCGGCCTGGACGTGCACGAGGAGCCCTACATCATCGCGGGCAACACCCTGCCGCTGGAGCCGGGCATGGCCTTCAGCGTCGAGCCGGGCATCTACCAGCCGGGCCGGTGGGGCGCCCGCATCGAAGACATCGTGATCGTCACCGAAGACGGCGTTGAGTCCGTGAACAACCAGCCGCACGAGCTCGTCGTGCTGAACGCATGACGGTCGGCGGCCTGGAAC
Source organism: Amycolatopsis sp. NPDC104587 (assembly GCF_055583645.1). NCBI lineage: Bacteria > Bacillati > Actinomycetota > Actinomycetes > Pseudonocardiales > Pseudonocardiaceae > Amycolatopsis > Amycolatopsis sp. NPDC104587. The sequence continues at coordinate 491,401 of NZ_JBVJNO010000003.1, read as the reverse complement.
CGCTGGACCAGTCGATCGTCCAGGAGCTCGCGGCCGACGGCCGGCGCAGCTTCACCGACCTCGCCGAGCGGGTCGGGCTGTCGGTGTCGGCGGTGCACCAGCGGGTGCGCCGCCTCGAGCAGCGCGGGGTCATCCTCGGGTACACCGCGCGGCTCGACGGCGAGCAGATCGGGCTGCCGCTGACGGCGCTGATCTCGCTGACGCCCAACGACCCGGGCGCGCCGGACGACTACCCGCAGCGGATCCAGCACATCAAGGAGATCGAGTCGTGCTACTCGGTGGCCGGCGACGAGTCCTACATCCTGCTGGTGCGGGTCCAGTCGCCGCTGGCGCTGGAGGACCTGCTGCGGCGGATCCGGGAGGCCGCGAAGGTGTCGACCCGCACGACGGTGGTGCTCTCTACGCCGTTCGAGGGACGTTCGCCGACGTTCTGACCCCGGCGGGCCGTCCGATGACCGGGGCACTGGTACGGTAAAAGGTATGGCAACACGTAAGGTGACACTTTCGCTGGACAGCGGCGCCTTGGAATTCGCCGAACGCGCCGCGAAGGCACACGGGATCTCGGTCTCGTCCTGGCTGTCGAAGGCGGCCAGGCGCGAGGCGGTTCGCACGGGCTACACCCCGCAGAAGCCGGAGCCGGCCGTCGCGGAGTTCGACGAGGCCGAGCGCACGGCGGCGGAGAAGGATCTGCGTGCGCAGGGGTGAAGTCTGGACGTACCACCCCCCGACCGAACCGGCCCGGCACCGCACCGTCGTGCTGCTGTCCTCGGACGGGGTGAACGAGTCCGAGCGCCCCTGGCTGCTCGGCACCGAACTGCTCGAACGCGACCCGCAGGACATCCTCGGGGTGGCGGTCGACGCCCGCTACTGGGTGTCGACGCTCAACCTCACCCGGCTCTACCGGCCCTGGTTCGACGAACGCATCGCCGAAATCGACCAGGACGTCCAGGAGCGCATCGACATCGCCCTGCGCGCCGCACTCGACCTTTGAGTGTATAACGACCTATACCGCATGGCGACGGTATAGAAACCGTGGTCCAGTAAGCAAAAACCCGCAACGGAGCGGGGAAACTTGCTCAGCGGGCGACGACCTCCGGGGCCGAGTGGAGCTTCCCGTCCGCGCCGGCCAGGCAGGAGGCGTTGCCTTCGCGGGCCGCGAGGAACTCCGTCAGGCAGTTGGCGATCGCCGTGTGCCCGGCCGCGTTGGGGTGGAACGACTCCTGCAGCGCGTGTCCGGCGCGGTCGGCTTGGCCGAGGTCGGCCAGCTGCAGGGTGAGGCGGGTGAACCATTCGGTCGCGGGGTTCGCGCCGCCGCTGCACGCTTCGTGTTTGACGCCGGCCTTGGCGAGGTCGAGGAACCGTGCGCCGGTTTGCCGGGCGGCGGTTTTGAGGCCGGAGGACAGGATGCCGATCCCGGTCTGGGAGATCCATCGGAGGTCTTCGACGCGGAAGGGGCAGCCGTTGAGGCTGCGCAGGTCTTCGGGCAGGTCGGGGCCGATGGGGGCGGCGTAGGACTGGACGACGAGCTGGTAGTCGGCGGGCACGTATCCCGCTTGGGCCAGTACTTTCTTGACGTCGGAGACGGCGGTGGCGACCTTCGGCACCATGGCGTCCACTTTGGACTGCCAGGTCTGCTTGAGCGCGGTGCTGCACGGGGGTCCGCCGGGGTTGAACCAGGCTTTGAAGCAGTCGGTGACCTGGTTGGAGAACTTCGGTTCGTCGTTGGCGCCGACGGCGATCACGACGGCGGCGACGCGGTGGTCCTTGACGAGGGCCGCGAGCTGCTGGGCTTGGGAGCCTTCCGTCCACTGTTTGACGTCGCCGAGGGCGACCTGTTCGGCGGGGGCGCCGGAGCAGCCGAGGTTGACGTGGGCGGTGATGCCGGGGAGGGCGATCTTGTCGACGAAGGCGTTGGGGGAGCGGTGGCACCAGTTGCCGCCCTGGCCGTTGGTGGTGGCGGTGTACTGGCCGGCGCCTTCGCCGGAGACGGTGCTGTCGCCCATGGCGACGACGGTGAGCGGTCCGGTGCCGGGTGGGCCTTGCCGGGGCTGGGGTTGCCCGGGTTTGCTTTCGGAGCCGAAGAAGGCGAAGAAGCCCACCAGCAGGGCCACGCAGGCGAGGACCAGTGCCCCCCAGTACCACCGAAGACGTCGCATCGCCGTTGATTCTACGGATCGGGTGATCGGGTCCGACGCCGGACACGGACCGTGACGTCGCGGGTCAGGTGCCCATCTTCTTCATCAGCTCGGAAAGGTCGACGACCTGGTCGGCGGGCGGGACTGGGATGTCGACCGGGTCGCCCCAGTCGCGGTAGTCGGTGGTGCCCTTGACGCCGTTTCCGGCTGGGAAGCCGGGGGACAGGTCGATGGTGAGCTGGACGGGGCGTTGTGCGGTGTCGAGCCAGAGTTCGGCGGGCAGCTTGGCGGTGACGGGCTCGGCCGGTTTGCCGTCGAGCGGGGGTTTGGCGAGCTCGGGGAATAGGTCGGGGGCTTTGGCGGCGTCGATTTCGAGGCGGTAGTGGGTGGTGGGCTGGTCGCGCAGGGCGGTTTGCCCGGCGGAGACGATGCGGCCGGCGCGTTCGATCTCGGTCAGGGCGCGGCCGAGGTCGGGGAGCTTGACGACGACGGGCACGCCCGCGGCGGCGGCTTGGGCGATGGGGTCGGGGTTGCCGGGGTCGGTGCCGATCCAGGGTTTGCCGGGGATGCCGGGGGTTGGTGCGTGGGTGAAGGTCCGGTTGCCGAGGACGCGGGTTTCGCTGCCGTCGACGGTGATCGTGAGGGTGCTGGTGGCGCCGTCGAACTTGAGGGCGCCGGTGGCGGTTTTGCCGGCAGGTCCGAATTCGGCGTTCATCGTGAAGGTGGCGGTGGGGGTTTTGCCGATGCCGGCGCGGACTGCCGCCACGAGCTGGGTGGTGTCGGTGGCGGGTGCGGCGAGGGTCGGGGTGGGGGGCGGCGCGGCGGTGCCGGGTCCGGGGTCGCACGCGGTCAGGAGCAGTGCCGTGAGTGCGAAGGCGGGGCCGGCTTTCCGCATGGGTCTCCCTCGGTGTCGGTTCGGCGTGGACCGTATCGGGGGAAGGTCACTTTCCGGCCGCGGCCGGCATCCAGGGTCGAACGAGGCGGACGAGGGACTCGGCCAGGGTCTGCGTGGTGCGTTCGCGGTCGTGGAGCCAGTGGCGGACCTGTTCGGCGGAGAGGGCGGCGAGCAGGACGTCGGCGGCGGTTTCGGCGTCGGGTGCGCCGCCGGTTTCGAGCAGGTGGTGGCAGTGGCGTCGCCAGAGGGTGTGGGCGCCGGTGCGGAAGCGGGCGCCGGTGGCGGCGGTCTCGGAGAGGAGGACGAGGTCGAGCTGGCGGGTGAGGAGGTCGAGGTAGGCGTGGATGAACGCGCCGAGGCGGTCGGCGGGGTCGGCGCCGGGGCCGAGGGGTGGGGGGCCGGTGAGGAGGTGGTGCTGGAGTTCGCGTTCTCGTTCGTCGAGCAGGGCCATGGCGAGGCCGGCTTTGTCGCGGAAGCGGCGGTAGAGGGTGCCTTTGCCGACGCCGGCGGCATTGGCGACGTCGTCCATGGTGACGGCGTCGACGCCGTGTTCGGCGAAGAGGGTTTCGGCGGCGGTGAGGACGCGGATGCGGTTGCGGGCGGCGTCGGCGCGTTCGCGGACGGGGGCGCCGAGGACGGGCAGTTCGACCGGCGTTGACGAAGCGGACTCGGGTCCGCTACGGTTCGGGGACATAAGCGGACTTTAGTCCGATTCTTTGTCCGGCGGAAGCCGACACCCCCGAGGAGCATCACCATGCCTGATCTGCTGCACGTTTCCGCGTCCCCACGCGGCGAAGACTCCCAGTCGCTGCGCCTGGCAGCTACCTTCCTGGACACCTACCGCACGATCCACCCGGACGCCGAGATCGACGAATGGGACCTCTGGGACGGCTCGCTGCCCGCGTTCGGCCCGGCCGCCGCGCGCGCCAAGATGACCGTCTTCGGTGGTGGCACCCCGCAGGGTGAGCAGGCCGAAGCTTGGGCCGCGGCGAAGGCGGCGTTCGCGCGGTTCGACGCCGCCGACCGGGTCCTGTTCAGCGTCCCGATGTGGAACTCCGGGGTGCCGTACGTGCTCAAGCAGTTCATCGACGTCGTGTCCCAGCCGGGGCTGGTGTTCGGGGTCGACGCGGTGACCGGCTACCAAGGGCTGCTCGCCGGGCGCGGCAAGCGCGCGGCGGTCGTCTACACGAGCGCGGTGTGGGGACCGGGGCTGGGCAAGGAGTTCGGCACGGACTTCCAGGCGCCGTTCTTCACCGGCTGGCTGAACTGGGCGGGCATCGACGACGTCACCGAGGTCCGCTTCCACCCCACCCTCACCGGGGACGCGGACGAGCTGGGCCGGGTCGCGCACGAGGCGGCCCGGGACGCGGCCAAGACGTTCTAGCCCGCCTGGGTCAGGTCCGTGGTGGCGGCGAGCTCGACCGCGACGTCGGTGATCGCGGGGAGGGCCGGGTTGTCGTTGCCCGGCAACCACACCAGCTCGGTCCGGGCGACGTCGCCGGCCAGCGGCACGAACGCCACCCCGCTGCGGCGGAGGCTGTGGGACGACCGGGTCAGCCGGGTGACCCCGACCCCGGCCGCGACGAGACCCAGCAGGCCCTGGACGGTGGCGGCGCGCTGGACGACCCGCGGGGTGAAACCGGCGGCGGCGAAGTCGTCGTCGTAGCTGCGGTGCCAGGGTTCCCAGCTGCTCCGCGGGGTCAGCACCCACGGCTCGCCGGCCAGGTCAGCCAGCTGCAGGGAGTCGCGGGTGGCCAGCGAATGCTCGGCCGGGAGGACCGCGCACACCTCCTCGGTCAGCAATGTTCGTGACGCCAGACCCTCGACCAGCGGGGGCCGGGTGAAGGCCAGGTCGAACCGGTCTTCGCGCAGGCCGTCGACCAGTTCGGCGATGGCCGCTTCGGCAGTGGTCACCACGAGGTCGGGGAACCGTTCGCGGACCGCGCGGACGACCGGGGGCAGCAGGTAGTTCGCGGTGGTGGTGAGGAAGGCGAGCCGGACGCTGCCGAGTTCGCCGCGCACCGCCCGGCCGAGAGTCGCGACGGCTTCCTCGGCGCGGGCGAGGACCGCGCGGGCTTCCGGGAGGAACAGCCGCCCGACGGCGGTGAGGCGGGTGCCGCGGGGGTCGCGGTCGAACAGCCGCGCGCCGAGGGTGCGTTCCAGCACGGTGATCTGCTGCGAGAGCGACTGCTGGGCGAGGTGGAGGCCGGCGGCTGCGCGCGTGAAGCTGCTTTCGTCGGCGACGGCGACAAAATAGCGAAGCTGCCGCAGCTCAGGGGTCACAGGCTCAGACTGTAGCCCCGGCAGGACATCGGTGTTGGCGGCACGGCGGTGATCGTCTCCAGGATGGGAGGGAGAAACCACGGGGAGGAAACGAACATGAGGAACACCGACGGCCGCGTCTGGCTGGTCACCGGCTGCTCCGCCGGCTTCGGGCGGGAGATCGCCTTGGCCGCGCTGGCGGCGGGCGACCGGGTGCTGGCCACCGCGCGGCGGCCGGAAACGCTGGCGGACCTGCAGGAGCGCGGCGGTGACCGGGTCCGGACCGCGGCGCTGGACGTGACCGACGCCGGGCAGGTCGACGCGGCGGTGAAGACCGCGCTCGAGGCGTTCGGCCGCATCGACGTCGTGGTCAACAACGCCGGCAACGGCTCGGTCGGCGCGGTCGAGGAGCTGACGATGGCGGAGCTGCGGGGCCTGATGGAGGTGATGTTCTTCGGCGCGGTCGCGGTGACCAAGGCCGTGGTGCCGCACCTGCGGGCGCAGGGCGGCGGCACGGTCGTGCAGATCAGCTCGATGGGCGGGCAGCTGTCGATGCCCGGCTTCGGCGCCTACAGCGCGGCGAAGTTCGCGCTGGAAGGGCTGTCCGAGGCGCTGGCGGCGGAGGTCGCGCCGTTCGGGGTGCGGGTGCTGATCGTTGAGCCCGGCGCGTTCCGCACGGAGTTCGGCGGCGGGCGCATGCACCGCTCCCGCACGATCGACGCCTACCGCGTGTCGACGTCGGGCACGCGGGACGCCGTCGAGGCCATGGACGGCAGCCAGCCCGGCGACCCGGCGAAGGCGGCCGCGGCGATCGTCCGCGCGGTGGGCGCCGAAGACGCTCCGCTGCATCTCGCGCTGGGCGCGGATGCCGTGGACGCGATCCGGGCGCAGCACGAAGCGCTCGCCGCGGACCTGGCAGCGTGGGAGGACGTCAGCCGCGCGACGGCGCTGGAGCACTGAGCCGGTCCAGCGCGGCCTGGCTCTCCTCGTCCGCGGCGCGGTGGATCACCAGCAGCTGGTCGGGGTCCTGCAGCGGCGTGAGCGTTTCGAAGTCCACCGTGATCGAGCCGGCGTCGGGGTGGCGCAGCACCTTGCGGCCACGGCCGTTGACCTTGACGTCGCGCTCGGCCCACAGCCGGGCGAAGTCCTCGTCGTCGCGGAGGAACCCGGTGACCAGCTCGCCCAGCACCCGGTCTTCCGGGTGCGCGGCCCAGGCCGTGCGCAGGTGGGCGATCCCTTCGCGGACGACGCGGTCGCGGTCGGCGTAGAAGTCCCGCGCCTTCGGGTGCCTCAGGCACAGCCACATGGCGTTGCGCTGCGGCGGAGGCAGGGTGTCGAAGTCCAGCAGCAGCCGCGCCATCGCCGGGTTCCAGGCGAGGATGTCGAAGCGGTGGTTGAGCACCATGGCCGGCAGCGGCGCGAGGTCGGCCACCAGCCGGGCCAGCGGCGCCGCCGCGGTGGTGGCCGGCTTGCCGTCGTCGCGGGCGCGCTGCCCGGTCAGGTCGAAGAGGTAGGCGCGTTCGTCCGAGGCCAGCCGCAGGGCTCCGGCCAGCGCGTCGACCACCTCCGCCGAGGGCCGCAGCTCGCGGGCCTGCTCCAGCCGCACGACGTAGTCGACGCTGATCCCGGCCAGCTCGGCGACCTCTTCGCGGCGCAGGCCGGGGGTGCGCCGTGCTTGCTTGCGTGAGGGCAGGCCGAGCTCGCCCGGGTCCAGCCGTTCGCGTCGCGTCCGCAGGAACGCGGCCAGCTCCTGAGTGCGCGTGATCATGCCCGGTGCAACCGCTCGGGTGGGACTCGTGTTCCCAGGAAGCTCCTTCCCTTACCCCGCGCTCGTGGCCGTCGCAGGCTGGTCGCCGCACCGGATCACGAGAACACGGGAGTTACCCATGCCACTCACCCTCGACACCTACCGGCTGCTGGGCCGCTCCGGGGTGCGGGTCTCACCGCTGGCGCTGGGCACGGCGACCTTCGGCACCGAATGGGGCTGGGGCGCCGGGCCGGAGGAGGCCCGCAAGCTGTTCGACACCTACGTCGAGCGCGGGGGCAACTTCGTCGACACCGCCGGCACCTACACCGACGGCAGCGCCGAGCGCCTGCTGGGCGAGTTCGTCCGCGGCCGCCGCGAAAGCCTGGTGCTGGCGTCGAAGTACTCGACGCTGCGCACGCCGGGCGACCCGAACTCCGGGGGCCCGCACCGCAAGAACCTGTTCGCGTCGGTGGAGGCGAGCCTGCGCCGGCTGGGCACCGACTACCTCGACCTGCTCTTCCTGCACGTGTGGGACTTCACGACCCCGGTCGAGGAGGTCCTGCGCGGGCTGGACGACCTGGTCCGCCAGGGCAAGGTCCTGTACGTCGGGATGTCGAACGTGCCGGCGTGGGAGGTCTCGCGCATGCAGGCGATCGCGGACCTACGCGGCTGGTCGCCGCTGGTGGCGCTGCAGATCGAGTACAGCCTCGTCAACCGGGCCGCCGAACGCGACCTCGTCCCGATGGCCCGCGCGATGGGGCTGGGCGTGACGCCGTTCTCGCCGCTCGGCGGCGGAGTCCTCTCGGGCAAGTACCGCCGCGCCGACCTGACCGCGGCGAGCGCGGAACCCGGTTCGCGCAAGAGCTTCAACACGAACCTGGGCATGGTCACCGAGCGGGCCCTCACCATCGCCGACGTCGTGGCGGAGGTCGCCGCGGAGGTGGGCCACACCCCCGCCCAGGTCGCGCTGGCGTGGCTCCTGCACACCCCGGGGGTGACGGCGCCCATCGTGGGCGCGCGCACGCCCGAGCAGCTGGCGGGCAACCTGGGCGCGCTGGAGGTGGACCTGACCGCCGGCCGGCTGGCGCGGCTGGCCGAGGTCAGCGCGATCGACCTCGGCTACCCGCACGACGTGCTGGCCGGCGACCACCTTCGCGCGGCGACCCGGGGCGACCTGACGGTCGAGGGCCGCCGCTGACGTCTTACGCGGGGTCTTCCAGCAGCCCGAGGACGTTGCCGTCGGCGTCGGTGAAGGTCGCCACGAGGCGGCCGTTCCCGACGTCCTTCGGCTCGTCCTTGACCTTCCCGCCCGCGGCGGTCACCTCGGCCAGCTTCGCCTCGAGGTCGGCGACGTGCCAGTAGGTCACCGGCCCGGTCATGCCCTGCTGCGCGCCGTTGGGCACGAGCCCGATGTGCTGGCCGGCGACGTCGTAGCCGACGTAGTAGGGCGCGTCGGCCTGCGGCTCGAGGCCCAGCAGCGCCGTGTAGACGGCTTTGGCGGCGGCCACGTCGGTGACCGGGTGCAGGACGGTCTTGATCCCCTGGGTGTTCATCGGTGCTCCTGAAGTTCGTCGGTTGTGGTACGCCGACGACGGTATTGCGGCCCCGCTGACCAGTGCTTCTCGATTCCTGATCGGTTAGTCGAGCAGCGCGGTGAGCACGCCGTCGAGCAGGCGGACGCGGCGGTCGGCGATGCGGTGCACCTCGTCGTCGTGGGTCGCGACGATGACCGCCGCCCCCTCGGCCGCGCACCGGCGCAGCAGCCGCAGGACCCGGGGCGTGGAGCCGGCGTCCAGGTGCGCGGTCGGCTCGTCGGTCAGCAGCACCCGCGGCCGCCCGGCCACCGCACGGGCCAGCGCGACCCGCTGCTGCTGCCCGAACGACACCTCCAGCGGGTAGCGGTCGCCGAGGTCGCCGATGCCCAGCTCGTCCAGCAGCTCGGTGACACGCGCCCCGATGTCGGCGTTCGACGGCCGTGGCACGTCCGAGCGCAGCCGCAGCGGCAGGGCGACGTTCTCCGCGATCGTCAGCTCGTTGGCCAGCCCGAGGGCCTGGGGCAGCACCGCGCACGTGTGCCACGGCGGTGCGCCGCTGATCGGGACGCCGTCCAGCAGCACGCACCCGGAGTCGGGGGAGTCGAACCCGCACAGCAGCGCGAGCAGCGCGCTCTTGCCCGACCCGGACCGGCCCGACACCGTGACCAGCTCACCGGCGGCCACCCGCAGCTCCAGCCCGCGCAGCACCTCGATGTCGCCGCTGGGGTGGGCGAAGCTGCGGCGCAGCCCGACGGCTTCCAGCATGGACGGCGCGGCTTCGGCGGTCATCGTCGCGGCTCCTGTTCTTCGACACCTTCGAGCGAGCCCTTGTGCAGCCGGGCCACCCGCGCGCCGAGGTCGATGAGGCGTTCGTCGTGCGAGGCGACCAGCACCGCGAAGTCCTGGTCCACCAGGTACTGCAGGGTGTCCAGCACCAGGTCCGCCGACGCCTCGTCCAGCTGGGACGTCGGCTCGTCGGCCAGGATCACCGTCGAGCGCGCGGCGAGCACACACCCGAAGGCCAGCCGCTGCTGCTGCCCGCCCGAAAGCGCGGAGATCTTCCAGCCGCCGGTGCCGTGCAGGCCGAGCTGGCCGAGGATGTCGTCGGGAGCGCAGTCGGTGCCCGCGGCTTCGGCGGCCGCGCGCAGGTTGTCCGCGACGCTCAGGTAGCCCAGCAGGTTGTCCGACGGGTTCTGGAACACCAGCCCCAGGTGGTGGCGGCGCAGCGCCCGCCGCTCCCGGTGCCGGAGCTTGCGCACGTCGGCGCCCTGGAACGTCAGCGTGCCGCGCGCGGGCGCCTCGAACAGGCCCAGCACCCGCAGCAGCGTCGACTTCCCGGACCCGGACGGCCCCGCCAGCACGGTCATCCCGCGCGCGGGGACGTCGATGCTGACGTCGTCGACGCCGGTGACGACCCCGGCCGGGGTCGCGTAGTCGACGCCGAGCCCACGCAGGGAGAAGATCGGTTTCTCAGGCACGGATCAGCTCCGCGGTCCGGGCGGTGCGCACCGAGCGCACCGCGATCCAGCCGGCCAGGCCCACCACGAGCAGCCCGATGACCAGCACGGTCAGCACGAACGACGTCGGGTCGGGCAGTTCCGAGCGCGGCGCGAGGAACGTCGCGGGGTCGAACCGCGGGACCGACAGCCCGGCCACGGAGATCCCGCACACCACCCCGACGACGATCGCGAGCCCGCTCAGCGCGCCCAGCTCCATCAGGTGGCTCGCCAGCAGCGTCCGCGGCCGCATTCCCATGCGCAGCACCAAAGCGCCGGCCAGCGCGTTCTGCCGTCGCCGGACTTCGACCGCGACGAGCAGCGCCAGGATCGCCACGACACCGAGCACCGCGCCCAGCAGCGCCACGAACGAGAACGTCCACGACACCACGAAGAACGGCAGACCGTCCAAAGCGGACTCCCGGCTGACCCGGTTCGGGATGAACACCCCCGCGGAGCGCAACGCGGTCGTCGCCTCCGCCATCGGCGCGCTCGTCAGGACGCTCCACTTCGGAACGCTGTCCAGCTGCGCGTGGCTCAGCACCGTGCGGGACACGACGTACCCGGCGGAGGTGCCGATCATGGGGAACACCGGCAGGTCGGCGACGGTGACGGCGTCGGGCAGCCCGTCCGGCAGCTGCGCGGTCTGCTTGGCCGTGTGCCCGATCCGCAGCACCGGGGTGCCGCGCGGGTCCGGCTGCGAGATCTTCGCCAGCAGCCCGCCGAGGTCGCCGGTGGGCACGTGGTCCACGGCGGCGCCCCGGGTGAACGTCGCGGGGTCGACGACCAGCACCACGCTGCCGGTGCCGGTCAGCTCACCGACCACGGTGCTGGTCCCGGCCAGCGACGCCGGCATCGCGACCTCGCCCATCCCGATCGGACTGTCGGTGTCGAGCCGGGCGTTGCTGCCCACGAAGATCGCCGACTTGGTGTCGAGGGCGTCCTCCTGGCCGTTGGCGATGCCGAGGCCGGTGGCGAGCGTGCCGATGGCCAGGGTGCCGATCACGAGCACCCCGGTGACCGGGGCGCGGGCGCCGGCGAGGCGCCGGATCGCCAGCTGCAGCGCCGGGCGTGACCAGAGCCGGGCGCGGTGGGAGGCGTGCAGGGCCAGCCAGGCCAGCCGCGCGGTCAGCAGCCCCACGGTCAGCACGACGAACACCGGGTAGGTCAGGGCCAGCGGGTCGACCTGGGGTAATGGATTTCCGAGGCGTGAGGCCGTCCCGTAGTGGGTCAGGCGGTTCCAGCCGAGCCAGGCCATCCCCGCGGTCGCGAGCTCCCACGGGAAGTACCCCAGCAGCCGCGCCCGGTTGCCCTTGCCGCGCACCCGGCCCAGCTCGAACTCCCGGTGCACGCGGACGGCGACCACGAGGGCCAGCAGCGCCAGCGACACCAGCAGCGTCCCGGCCGCGACGGCGCCGGCGCGCAGCTCCGCCGCGGGGTCGGGGGAGCCGGCCGGCCCGTACACGCCGAGCAGCAGCCGCGCGGCGACCGCGCCGGCCGCCCCGCCGAGGATGATCGGCAGGCCCAGTTCGGCGACGGCGAGACCGCCCAGCGCCGCCGGGCCGCTGCCGCGGGCCGAGAGCAGCCGCAGCTGCGCGTGCCGCCGCTGGTACCACTGCAGGGCGACGGTGCCCAGGCCCGCGCAGCCGACCAGGACGCTGATCAGGGCCAGCGGCAGGATCGAGACGAACACGTTGTCCTCGGCCTGGCGCGCGATCTGCACCGAGCGTTCGAACGTCGGGACGTCGGCGGCGACCAGGTTCCCGAGCCCCTGGGCGGTGAGGTCCGCGCGGACGTCGGCGACCAGGTCGTGGGAGCGCTGCAGGAGGTCTTCGGCGCCGCTGAGGGTGGTCGGCGGGGGTTCGTAGAACGAGATGTGGAAGTACTGCATGGTGGGCAGGCCGATGGCCTTGACCGCGTCGTCGAAGGTCTTGCGGTCGGTGGCGAAGACGATCGAGTCGATCGGGTCGTTGGCCAGCCGGTCCACGACCGCGCCGGACTGCTGCGAGCACCACCAGCGCGGCGGCGGGTCGAGCAGGTCGCGGTAGATGCCGGTGACCGGCGGCAGCGCCACGCCTTGGATGCTGGGCTTGGCGCCGACGCCGATGTGCTCACCGTCGGCCAGGACGTTGCCCAGCCACCACCCGGGCGCGCGTGTTCCCTGCTGCAGGGTCAGGTTGTCCAGTCCGGCTTGGTCGCGCGAGGCCAGCCGGACCTTGTAGCCCGGGCCGCCGTCGAACTGGGTGCCGAACAGCACGGTCGTGTACTGGCCGACGACCGGCGCGCCGAAGCCGTGTGCGGGGGCGTGGCGCTGGACGGCCTGGGTGAGCGCCGGGATGTCCTTCACGGGGATGTTTCCCTTGCCGAACACCGGGCCGTAGCTGTCGGGGCAGGTGATCCCGGTCTGGTAGGCGATGGTCGCGCCGCCGGCCGCGGACGCCTGCAGGACCGCGGCCGCGCCGAGGAAACAGGCCAGCAGCGAGGTCACGGCCGCCACGATCAGCGTCAGCGGGCTTGAGAGGGCCGCCTTCGGGGCCGCCCGCCACGGCTTGGTCACTCTGCGTCGTCCAATCTTCCCCCATGTCACCCGCATGGACGCGCACGCTACCGGCAGGCCGCAGGATTTGGCACATTTTTGTTCCGATCGTTAATCACCCGCTGTGGTCGGCCCGCGGCCGGTTCCGACATTACGGACAGCGAGCAACACCTACCGCCATCCGGCCGGTTTAGTGGTCTAGACCTTGACGCACGGATTGGTCTGATCCAATCCTGGAGACGTTCCCGCCGTGCGACGCCGCAGCACGGCTCCCCGCCGGCTCTGGAGCGCAGATGCGTCGACGCAGACCTTTCGCCCGAATGTCCGTTTTCCTAACCCTCGCAGCGGTTTCCGCGAGCTCGCTGGTCGCCGCCGCGGGAACCGCCCAGGCCGCCACGCCGCTGCCCACGCACGTCTTCGCGCCCTACTTCGAAGCGTGGACCGGCGAGAGCCCGGCCGCGCTCGCGCAGCAGTCCGGCGCCAAGCACCTCACGATGGCGTTCATCCAGGCCGCCACCAAGGGCTCGTGCACGGTCTACTGGAACGGTGACACCGGGATGCCGATCTCCAGCGGCACCTTCGGCGCCGACATCAGCACGATCCGCTCCCGCGGCGGGGACGTCATCCCCTCCTTCGGCGGCTACACCGCCGACAACACCGGCACCGAGATCGCCGACAGCTGCACCAACGTCGACTCCATCGCCGCCGCGTATGAATCGGTGATCACCACCTACGACGTCCCGCGCCTCGACATGGACATCGAGGACAACTCGCTCACCAACACCGCCGGGATCGACCGCCGCAACAAGGCCATCAAGAAGGTCCAGGACTGGGCCGCGGCCTCCGGGCGCTCGCTGCAGATCTCCTACACCCTGCCCACCACCACCCGCGGCCTCGCCGACAGCGGGCTGGCCGTGCTGCGCAACGCCGTCACCAACGGCGCCCGCGTCGACGTCGCCAACCTCATGACCTTCGACTACTACGACAACGCCGCCCACCAGATGGCCACCGACACCCAGACCGCCGCGACCGGGCTGGTCTCCCAGCTCGCCGCGCTGTACCCGGGCAAGACCCAGGCCCAGCTGTGGGCGATGGTCGGGGTCACCGAGATGATCGGCGTCGACGACTTCGGGCCGGCCGAAACCTTCACCACCGCCGACGCGGCCACGGTCTACAACTGGGCGGTGTCCAAGGGCATCAACGAGATCTCGTTCTGGGCGCTGCAGCGCGACAACGGCAGCTGCCCCGGCGGCGCCGCGGCCGACAACTGCTCCGGCATCGCCCAGGACACCTGGTTCTTCAGCCACGCCTTCGAGCCCTTCACCGGCGGCACCTCCGTGCCCGGCAACGACTTCTCCCTCGCGGCGACCCCGGCTTCGGCCGCGGTCGACCCCGGCGGCTCGGCCACCGCGACCGTGAGCACCGCCGTGACGTCCGGCTCCGCCCAGCAGGTGGCGCTGTCGGTGACCGGCGCGCCGGCCGGTGTCACGGCCTCGGTCAGCCCGGGCTCGGTCACCGCCGGCGGCAGCGCGACGCTGTCGGTGAGCACCACGACGGCGGCCGCCCCCGGCGTCTACCCGCTGACCGTCACCGGCGCCGCGAGCTCCGGCAGCCACAGCGCCACCTTCACCCTCACCGTGAAGGGCACGCCGCCCGCGGGCGGCGTGGTCAACGGCGGCTTCGAAACCGGCGCGCTCAGCCCGTGGAGCGCCTCGGGTGACTCGATCGTCGCGACGCCGGCGCATTCGGGCACCCACGCCCTGCAGGTGGTCCCGACGTCCTCGGCCACCGGCGAGGCGGCCCAGAACGTCACGCTCGCCCCGAACCACGCCTACACGCTCAAGGCGTGGGTGCAGGGCAGCTACGCCTACGTCGGCGTCCGCGGCGGCGCGAACGCCAGCACGTGGACCTCGAGCAGCGGCTGGACGCAGCTGTCGGTGCCCTTCACCACCGGCGCCTCGGGCGCGGTGACGGTGTACGTCCACGGCTGGTACGGCCAAAGTGCCCTCTACGCCGACGACTTCACCATCGGCTGACCGGCGTTCGGTGGCGGCCCGGTTGGGCAAGACGGAGGTTGGCCGGGCCGCCGCCATTCGAAAGACTGGGAGGGGAAGATCTTCCGTCCGTGGAGGAGGACCGCATGCCGCACATCCCGCTCGACCCGCAGCTGCCGGGGATCAGCGCGCTCTTCGCCTACCGGCCGGAGACCGCCGCGCCGCTCGGCCAGCTGGGCGAGGTGCTGCTGCGCGGCCCCAGCAGCCTCACCGTCGGCGAGCGTGAGCTGATCGCGGCCGTCGTCTCCAACGGCAACGAGTGCCGGTTCTGCACCGGCAGCCACTCCGCCGTGGCGGCCCAGACCCTCGACGGCGGCCAGGCGGTGGTCGACGCCGCGTGCGGTGGGATCGACGACGCCCCCGTGTCGGCGAAGCTCAAGGCGCTGCTGTGGATCGCGCTCGCGGTGCGGGAGACGGGCCGCGCGGTCACCGATGAGCTGGTCGCGGCTGCCCGCGCCGAGGGCGCGACCGACCTCGAGCTGCACGACACGGTCTTGATCGCGGCGTCCTTCTGTCTGTTCAACCGGTACGTCGACGGCCTGGCCACGGTCGCGCCGGAGGACCCGGCCGTCTACGACTTGATCGGCAAGCGGCTGATCGAAAACGGCTACGCCCGCTAGGGCGCCAGCACGATCCGGCCGCGGGCGGCCCCGGCGGCCTGACGCTTCCACGCGTCGGCGGCGTCGGCGAGCGGCACCCGCTCGTACCCGACCGTGAGGTCGCCCGCGACCGCGTATCCGACCACGGTGAGCAGCGCTTCGGCGCGCTCGGTGAGGGTCAGCTCGTTGTTGGTGTACCCGAGGATCCGCAGTGACCGGCTGCGCAGCGTCGCCGAGTCCACCGGGCAGTGGTCCCCGGCTGATCCGCCCAGGTTGACCAGCCGCCCGCCCGGGCGCAGCGTCCGCAGGGCCGCCGCGGCCGGGGCGCCCCACACCGGGTCGACGACAAGATCCACCGGCCCCGCGGATCGCAGTGCCTCCTCGTCGCCGACTGGGACGGCCGCGTCGGCGCCGAGGCGCGTGGCCTGCTCCCGGGCTTCGGCCGAGCGGGCGCACGCGACGACCCGCCCGGCCCCGGCGAGCCGCGCCAGCTGCACGGCTGCCTGCCCGACCACACCACCGGCGCCGAGCACCAGCACCGTCTCACCCGGGGTGAGCCCGCCCGTGCGGGTCAGGCACATCCACGCCGCCACCGCGGACAGGCCGAGCGCCGCGACGAGCGTGTGGTCGGCCTCCTCCGGCAGGACGACGAGGTCGCCGGCGGCGACGGTGGTGCGTTCGGCCATGGAGCCGTCACCCGGTCGCATGCCCGCGGTGGTGGCGAACCAGACCGGGGTCCCGGCCGGGTACGCCTGCGTCGGCTGCGTCAGGACGCCGACGCCCTGGACTCCCGGCACGTACGGCGTCGCCGGCACGCCGAAGTAGGACGTGCCGGACGCGCAGAGCAGGTCGAGCGGGGTGATCGGCGCCGCCGTCACCCGCACCGCGAGCCGGTCCGGCGCCGGCCCGGGCTCAGCTCGTTCGGTCACCACCGGGCAGCCGCCCGCCGTGGGGAGCTCCGCCGCGCGCACCGGCGGTCACACGGGCTGCAGGACGAAGTTGTACCGCGCCTCGAGCCACGGCTCGGCCGACTCGCCACCGTCCGGGGTCGGCCCGGGCTCACGGGGCTCGAACGCGACGACCAGCTCCTGCTTGGTGCCGAACACGACGTCGCTGTCGAGGTACTCGGCGCCCTCCTGGAACAGGTGCGTGATCAGCGGCTCGTACCCGGCGGCGTTGATCAGGAAGTGCACGTGGGCGGGCCGGAAGTGGCTGATGTCGGTGCCGCCGACGAGCTCGCCGACCGGGCCGTCCATCGGGATCGAGTAGCCCTTCGGCGCGATGGTGCGCAGGCAGTAGGACCCGTCGGGGCGCGTGACGTACTTCGCGCGCAGCCGCGCCTCGTCGATGTCCGGGATCTGCGACTCGTAGGCGCCTTCCTCGTCGGCCTGCCAGACGTCGAGGACCGCGCCGGCGGCGGGGGAGCCGTCGAGACCGCGGACGGTGCCGGTGATGTAGAGCGGCGTGCCGGGCAGCGCGTCGGACATGTCCCCGCCGAACTCCTTCTCCGGCGAGCCGTCGATGTGGAACGGGCCGAGCACGGTCGCCGGGGTCGCCTTGGCGTCGAAGGCGTGGTTCATCTGCACCACCAGCATGCTCAGGCCTAGCACGTCGGAGGCCAGGATGAACTCTTCGCGCTTCTCGTCGCTGATCTGCCCGGTCTCGGTGAGCCACCGCATCGCGGCCATCCACTCGGTCTCGCTCAGCCGGACCTCGCGGGCGAACGCGTGCAGGTGCCGCACGAGGGCGGCCATGAGCTCCGCTGTCCGCGGGTCGTGCGCGCTCGCCCAGCGCCGCGCGGCGAGCTCGGTGATGTTGTCTTCGGTGACCAGCTGCATCGGCGTTCCTCTCAGGGTTCCGGGTCCGGTGCGACCGGCCGGTTGTTCAGGTCGACCGACAGGAAGATGTCGTTCGCCACGGGGTGACGCAGCTCCTCGGCGAGCTGGCCGATCAGCCCGGCGGTCCGGGCCAGCAGCGCGAACCCGCGCAGCAGCGGCAGCGGCAGCCCGAGGTCGGCGAGCGCGGCGCCGCAGACCCCCGCGCCGTTGAGCGGCAGCGTCTTGCCCAGCACCTGCGGGTGCACCCGGCCGATCGCCGCGAACAGCTCCAGGTGCGGGCCGCGCAGGTCCTCCTCGGCGGCGATCTCGAACAGCCGCCGGGTGCGCGGGTCGCCGTCCTTGTGCACGTGGTGGCCGAGCCCGGGAACGTACTTCCCTTGCGCGCGAACGGCTTCCACCGTCTCGAGGGCGAGGGCGTCCCAGCCCGGCTCGTCGGTCGGCTGCTCGTCGGCGGCGGAGAGGACGTCGTGGAGGAAGCGGCCGCAGTCCTCGGTGACGCCGAGGAACCGCGACCCGCCGCCCAGCAGCCCGGCGGCAAGCGCGCCCTGGACCGAGTCGGGGGCGGACAGGTAGGTCAGCCTCGTGACGATCGCGGTCGGGGTGAAGCCGTGGTCGGCCAGCGCCGCCAGCACCGCTTCGAAGACCCGGGTCTCCCCTTGGGACGGACGTCGCTGCGTCGCGAGCCAGAACGCCAGCTCGCCGAACCCGACGGTGCCCATCACATCCTCGGCGAGGTCCTGGCCGAGCAGGGTGATCTTGTCCTTCGTGGACGATCCGAGCGCGGTTTCGTAAACGGGGTCAGTCATCCGTGGTCTCCGTCAGCCAGGCGCGCAGCTCGGCGCCGTGTTCGTCGAGCTCCGGCGGCGGCAGCCGGTAGGCCGCCGGCGTCGCGGAGAACCGGATCGGGTGCCGGGTCGTGGGAACCGCCCGCTCGCCCTCGCCGACCTCGACGACGGGGTCGAGCCCGAAGCGCTCGGCCATCGCGAACCCGCCGTCGATGGTGTTGATCGGTCCACACGGGACACCGACCTTCGTGAGCGCGTCGAACCACTCCACCGCGGTCTTCCGGCCGAGCCGCTCCACCAGGATCGGCCGCAGCTCCTCGCGGTTGCGCGTGCGGTCGGCGTTGCGGGCGAACCGCGGGTCGTCCGGCACGTCCGGCAGCTCCAGGACCTCGCACAGCCGCCGGAACTGGCCGTCGTTGGCCGCGGCGACGATCAGGTCGGTGTCGGCGGCCGGCAGCGGCTCGTACGGGAAGACGCTGGGGTGGGCGTTGCCCATCCGGTACGGCACGACCCCGCCGGCGGCGTAGGCCGAGCTGTGGTTCACCAGGCCGGTCAGCGCCGAGGACAGCAGGTTGACCTCGACGTGCTGGCCCTCGCCGGTCGTGTCCCGGTGGCGCAGCGCGGCGAGGATGCCGATCACCGCGTGGTTGCCCGCCATCACGTCGAACACCGAGATCCCGGCCCGGTACGGCGGGCCGTCCGGATCGCCGGTCAGGCTCATCAGCCCCGAGATCGCCTGCACCATGAGGTCGTACCCGGGGACGTGCCGACCCTCGCCGGAGCCGAAGCCGCTGATCGAGGCGTAGACGGTCGCGGGGTTGGCCTGCTTGACGGCGTCGAAGTCCAGGCCGTACTTGGCCAGGCCGCCGGGTTTGAAGTTCTCGATCACGACGTCCGCGCGGGCCGCCAGCTCGCGCGCGACCGCGGCGTCGGCTTCCTCGCGCAGGTCGAGCGCGATCGACCGCTTCCCGCGGTTGACGCCGAGGTAGTAGGTGGAGACGTTCCCGCGTACCGGCGGCATCCAGGTGCGGGTTTCGTCGCCCTGCGGGCCTTCGACCTTGACGACGTCGGCGCCCAGGTCGGCGAGCAGCATCGTGGCGTACGGGCCGGCGAGCACCCGGGAGAAGTCCGCGACCAGCAGCCCGGACAACGGGCCCGTTGTGCTGGAATCCACCCGGAACCACCCTTCTGTCCGCCTGACGGACTCCTGTCCGTAGTTTGCTCCCCGACTGCGCCGTCGGTCAAGACACGGCGGGCACGGTGACGTGCGGGACCTCGTCCAGCCGGGCGAAGTCGGCGCTGATGTCCCCGGCGGCCTGCAGCAGCAGCGGCAGGTGGTGGTCCAGGAGCCGTTCCACGGACGTCTCCGCGGCGTGGCAGTTGACGTTGACGCCGGCGATCACCCGGCCGGACCCGTCGCGCAGCGGCGCGGCGACCGAACGGATGCCCAGCGCGAGCTGCTCGTCGGTGAGTGCCCAGCCGCGGGCCCGGACCTCCCGCAGGGCGGCGTCACGCTCGGCGCGGTCGGGCTGCCAGCGCGCGACGAGCCCGGACCGGGTCGGCTCGGCCAGCACCGCGTCCAGCTCGTCCGGCGGCAGCGCGGCCAGCTGCACCTTGCCCAGCGACGTCGGCAGGGCCGGGAAGCGGGTGCCGATCTGCACGGTGAGCCCGACGATCTTCGGCACCGCGACGCGGGCGACGTAGACGATGTCGGAGCCGTCGAGCTGGGCGATCGAGCACGACTCGCCGGTGCGTTCGACCAGGCGTTCCAGGTGCGGGCGGGCGACGTCCCACAGGCCCGTCGAGCGCACGTAGGCGACACCGAGGTCGAGCACGCGCGGGGTGAGCGTGTACCCGCGTCCGCTCGCCCGGACGTAACCGAGCTCTTCCAGCGTCAGCAGGATCCGCCGCGCGGTCGGGCGGGCCAGGTTCGCCGCCGTCGCCACCTCCGCGAGTGTCATCTCCCGCTGGTGGGGGCGGAACGCGGTGATCACCTCGAGCCCGCGGGCCAGCGCTTCGATGAAGTCGGGCCCCGTTCCCTCGCGTGGCATGCGCGTCCTCCTCCTGCAGCGGTCCTCCCCGGCAGCGTAGCGGTGGGGATTGACACCGGTGCGGCACTGGGCAAGGGTGTCTCCACCGTCGAGTGTCCGTAGAGCGGACGAGTGTACGCGACTGGAGGCAGCGATGTCCGGATCGATCGTCCTGCGAGGCGGCACAGTGCTGACCCTCGACGACACCCACCGGGTGCTCGCCGGTGAGGACGTCCTGGTGACCGGCGACCGGATCACCGCGATCGGGCCCGCGCTGGAGGTGCCACCGGGCACGACCGAGATCGACGCGACCGGCGGGATCGTCATGCCGGGCATGGTCGACACCCACCGGCACCTGTGGCAGACGGCGATGCGCGGGTACGGCGCCGACTGGACGCTCACGCAGTACTTCGTCTGGTACTACCTCGAATGGGGCAAGGTGTTCCGCCCCGAGGACATCTACGCGGGCAACCGGCTGGGCGCGCTCGAAGCCCTCGAAGCGGGCGTCACGACCACAGTGGACTGGTCACACGGCCTGCAGACGACCCAGCACGCCGACGCGGCCGCGGACGCGCTGGAATCGGTGCCCGGCCGGTTCGTGCTGGCCTACGGCAACATCCAGGACTCGCCGGCGAACTGGACCGGCACGCCGGAGTTCCGCGACTTCGTCGCCCGCCGCACCGGCGGCGACCTGGGCTTCCAGCTCGCGTTCGACGTCACCGGCGACCCGGCGTTCCCGGAGCAGGCGGCGTTCGAGGTGGCGCGCGAGCTGGGCGTGCCGGTGACGACGCACGCGGGCGTGTGGGGCGCGACCGGTGACGAGGGCATCAAGCTGATGCACGACCACGGGTTCATGACCCCGTCGACGATCTACGTGCACAGCGCGTCCCTCTCGGCCGACTCCTACCACCGGATCGCCGCGACCGGCGGGTCGGTGTCGGTGTCGACGGAGAGCGAGCAGAGCGCGGGCCAGGGTTACCCGCCCACCTGGGCGCTGCGGCAGTACGGGATCCCGGTGTCCCTGTCGATGGACACGTCGGTCTGGTGGAGCGGCGACCTGTTTTCGGCGATGCGCGCGACGCTGGGCGCGGACCGGTCCCGCGAGCACCTGGAGGCGCACGCGAAGGGCGAAACGGTGACGCACGCGGCGCTGCGGGCCGAGCAGGTGGTGGAGTGGGCCACCCGCGGCGGCGCGGCCGCGCTGGGCCGCACGGACATCGGCAGCCTGGCGGTCGGCAAGAAGGCGGACGTGGTGCTGCTGAAGAACGTGCATTCACCGGCGTCGTTCCCGCTGCTGAACCCGTACGGTCACGTGGCATTCCAGGCCCAGCGCGGCGACGTCCACACGGTGCTGGTCGACGGCCGCGTGGTCAAGCGCGACGGCCGTCTCGTGGAGGTGGATCTGCCGGCGGTCCGCCGCGAGGTGGAGTCGACGGTCGACTACCTGCGCGGGCAACTGGGCGAGGAGGCGTGGCGGCAGGGGATGAACCCGGACATCCCGGAGGCGAAGATCCTGGACAACCCGTACACGTACACGACCTACCAGAGCGAATCCACCCACGGCGGCTGAACTCACCCACAGGCGTCCCGGCCCGCACACTCCGCAGCGAACCGCCGGCCCGTTCCGCGGATTGTCGATCGCACCCGTGTGACCACCGGTGACGCCGCCGGTCACGCGCGGCGTTCGGCGCGGCGGAGATCGCCGAAGCGTGGGACGCCGGGCTGGTGCTGACCGGCGGAGATCTCGAGCGAACCGTCCAGGGCCTGCGTGACCACGGGTTCACCGGACCGCTGCTGTGTGACGCCGACCGGTACTCGGGAAACGACCGTGTCGGCGCCGCCCGGGGAACACACCCCGCACGGCTCGGCAGGCAAGCCGCGCTCGGGCTGCTTCCCCTCACCGACTCCGGGTACGTCGCCCTCTACGACATCCGGGGACTGCGCACGATCCTCAGCGCCGCGGCGCACCGTCGATCTCCGGTGGTGGCCGTGCTGCCTCTGGCCGCGCGCTGGTTCGCCACGAACGCCGCGTGCGGCGCGCTGGTCCGCGAGATCAACGCGTCCGGTGCTCCGGTCGCGATCGCGGTCGAGCACCGCGACGACCCGTTCGGGATCCAGTACCTGGTCCGAGGGTTCCTGCGGCTGCCGGCCGCCGTCGAGGTGCCGGTGATCCTGCTCAGGTCCGACATCGCCGCGGTCGGCGCGTTGTGCCACGGGGCGCACGCGGGCGCGGTCGGCACGACCAGCGCGCTCCGGCACACCTATCCTCGCTGCTGGCCTACCACCGCCTTGAGACGCTCGGCCGGGTCTTCACGGACACTCCCGATCTGGCGCAGCTGTGGCCGTGCACCTGCCCGGTGTGCGACGGGCGGACTCCAGCGGGTCTCGTGCACGCACTGCTCGCGCTGCACGGCGACCTGCGCCGGGCCCGCACCCGTGCGGCGACGATCAGCTCGTGGCACGAGCACTGCAGCCACGCGCTCGTCGTGCACGACCAAGTGGCCGAAGACGTACCCGGCTGGCGCGCGCCGGCGGGGGTGCGTGGCTGGGCCAAGGTCACCGACGATCCCCTTCCCGCCCGCGCCGGCATTCCGGCCCAGGAGCCGAGGGTGTCCCCGGCACAGGTCGTGGCGGGCGAAAGGTGACCCGGTAGCGTGCGGCCGTGGTCCAGGTCTTCATCCAGCCGTCCTACGGCACTCCCGACGCCCGCCGCTACGGGGCTGAGTCGCTCGAGAAGACGGTGGACTTCGGTGCCCTCGCTGACCTGCTCGACCCGGCCGACCTCGCGCGCCTGACCGCGCTGCACCCCGCCGGCCGGGCGCGGTTCTGGGGCGCCAAGGACAAGTACGACCGCCGGATGGACACCGTCACCACGGGCGACGTGGTGCTGTTCACCGGCCGCAAGCAGGTCCAAGCCACCGCCGAAGTCGGACACGGCTTCCGCAACCCGGCCTTCGCGCGGCGGCTGTGGAACCCGGATCCGGGGAAGTGCTTGTTCAGCAACGTCTACAGCCTGCGCCACTACCGGCGCGTCGGAATGCCGTACGAAGCGATCTGGGCGTTGCCCGGCTTCACACCGGGCGACAACTTCATGGGGCTTCGATTTCTGGACGACACGAAGTCAGCGGCGGTGGTGGCGCTGCTGAAGTCCGTGCTGTCCACTGTGGAGTTCAGACGTGCGGGACACCGAGGATGATCACGTAGCCGAGCGCGCCGATGACCAGGCCCAGGCAGTAGGGCGCCGCCCGGTCCCGGTCGTCCGCCCACAGGTAGAGGATGAACGAAAAGCCGGCGGACAGGACCAGCTCGACGATCGGGATCGAGGTCGAGATGTTCAGCAGCTGCATCAGCACCGCCCCGACCGCGGCCATTCCGGTCGTGGCCAGCCAAAGGGGGAGGTCGGGGATGCGGGCCCGCGTCGTGGCGGGCGCGTCGCCCCGCCGGCTTCCGCCGAGTTTCGGTGCGACGACGAACGTCAGCACCATCAGCGGCAGCACCACCGCGGCGAAACTGCGGAGACCGGCGGTGAAACCGCCCGCGAAGGCACGGACCACGAAGAAGAACGCCAGCCCGCCCAGGAAGAGGGGAGCGACGATCAAGGCGGTCCACATGATCCCGATGACGATCTTCCTGGCGAGGTTCTCCTGTTCGCGAGCGAACGAATCCGTCGTCATTCTTCCTCCTCGTGAGTCGGTGCCGGAGCAGGCGACTCACGAGTCGACGCGCGGGAAACTCCTGTTACGGGACAATGCGCAACCGTTACCGCTGCTCGTAGAGTCGTCCCATGGAGACTTTCGCCCCGCAGACCGCTCCGGCGGTTCTCGAAGACCTCCGCACGAGACTCCGCGCCACGCGCTGGCCGGACGCTCCCGAAGACGCCGGATGGTCCATCGGGACCGACGTCGGCTACCTGCGTGATCTCGTCGCCTACTGGGCGGACGGCTTCGACTGGCCCGCCCGCGAGGCCGAGCTGAACGCCATCCCGCGCTTCCGCACCCCGGTCGGTGGCCTCGGCATCCACTTCGCGCACGTCCGGGCCGTCGAGCCGGCCGGGCCGGCCGGGCCGGTGCTGCCGCTGGTGCTCTGCCACGGCTGGCCGGACTCCTTCTGGCGGTACACGAAGGTTATCCCGCTGCTGACCGACCCCGCCGCATTCGGTGGTGACCCCGCCGACGCCTTCGACGTCGTCGTGCCGGACATGCCGGGCTTCGGGTACTCCGAGCGGCCGGGCGCGCCGCTGGACTCGATCGCCGTCGCCGGCCTATGGGCCGAGCTGATGACGCAGCTGGGGTACCAGCGCTTCGGCGCGGCGGGCGGGGACATGGGCAGCCACGTCAGCCGCTATCTGGCGCTGGACCACCCCGATCGGGTCGCCGCCGTCCACCGCACGGACGCCGGCCTCCCGGTGTTCACCGGTGACCCGGCGGAGCTGACCCCACCGGAGCGCGAGTGGCTGACGAACGCGGCGGCGTGGGGCGCCTCCGAAGGCGCGTACGCCGCGATCCACCGCACAAGACCCCAGACCGCCGCGATGGGCCTGAACGACTCGCCGGCCGGGCTGGCGGCCTGGATAGTGGAGAAGCTGCACGCGTGGAGCGACGGCTTCCCGTTCACCCGCGACGAAATCCTGACCAACGTCACGCTGTACTGGCTGACCGAGACGATCGGCTCGTCGATGCGCACCTACCGCGCGAACGCCCGGATCGCCCCGGCTCAGCTCGCCCGCCGCGTCGAGGTCCCGTCCGGCTTCGCCCTCTTCCCGGGGGACGTCGTGCTCCCGCCGCGAGAGTGGCTGGACCGCACGGCGAACACCGTCCACGTCTCGGAACCGGCTCGGGGCGGGCACTTCGCGGCGTTCGAGGAGCCGGAGATCTACGCCCAGGAGCTGCGGGACTTTTTCCGCCCCTACCGCTGACCGGCGTTACCACCCTTTCGGCGGCGGGAAAAGGACTACGCGTCAGCGTGTCGGGTACGGCTGTGCCGCACTTGCCCGGAGATCGAGCCTAAGGTGTGATGTTTTTTCCGCAGTCGCCCCAGCGGCGGACTCCCAACGTCTAGACGTTGTGGAATCACCTGAAAACGCGCGGTCCGCTCGGGACCGCGAACCCGTTCGAGCCATTGAACAGCATTGGCCCGCCATGCGCGCGGCATGCCTCTGGATCGTCAAGAACGAGCAGGACGCCGACGACGTGACTCACGACGCCGTCCTCAAGGCGCTGCGGACTTTTCCCGTCGGCATCGTGCGCGATCCGGCGGCGTGGCTCTGCCGCGTCGCGATCACGACGGCCCAGGACTTCGTGCGGCGGCAGCAGAAGATCCGGAAAGTCATGAGCGACGTCGACTGGGAGCGCGTCGAACTGCCGGCCGGCTCGGACCGGGAAGCACGGATCAAGCTCGCCGAGCTGCTCGACCGGGTCTGGAGCTTTCTGGACGGATTTCCGCAGGAGGACATCGATCTCTTCTTCGAGGTGCCGCTGACGGGCACCACGGAACGCCAACTGGCCGCCCGGCTCGGCTTGCCGTTCTCCAAGCTCAAGAACGCACGCCGCCGGGGCCGGGAAGCGCTCCAAGAGGCCGCCACGGCCGTGGTGCTCATCAGCTGGCCACGCGGCTGCCGGGGACCAGCCGACCTCGCCGAGCACCAGAAGGACTCCCCGGAACTCCTGCAGGAGATCCGCAAGCACGTCAGCGGCTGCCGATCCTGCAAGAAGCGCGGCGAGGACCGGAAGGCCCTGTTGAGGCTCCTGCTGGGGATCCCCGGCCTCGCGCTGGCCGGACACCTGCTCGATCGGGTGGCGGCCGCGTTCAAGTACCCGAAGGCCACGATGGCCGCCGGGGTGTCCACTGTGGCGCTGGCGCTGGTGGTCGTGCTCGTTCCGTCCGGCACGTCCCCGAGCCCGGCGCCGCCGATCGCCGCGCCCGCGACTTCGCTCTCCGCCACCTCCAGCCCGAGCCCGACCCCCACACCCGAGCCGACACCCGGCACGAGCACCGCCCCGCCGCCGGTCCAGGCACCGCCGTCTCCGACCGGCACCACACAGCCGGCTTCCGGGGCGCCCGAACCCAGCGGCGAGGTCGACGCGCCCCCGGCCGTCACCGGCTCGTGGGTCCAGTACCGGCGCCTCGCCGAGGCGGACGACGGCAAGTGCGGGAACGAACCGACCTCCTCGCTCGTGGGGGTGACCGTCTCGCCCCGCGCGAAGTCGGCGGTGATCCGGGTGACGGCCCCGGGCAGCACGTTCACACTGCCGATGCACGACTCCGACGGCGGAACCCGGTGGGCCGGCCGGGTCGGCCCGGTGCCCGAGATCGACGCGCAGGCGTGGCTCGGCATCGCGGTCGAAGTCACCGGCGTGAACGAGGCGAAGACGGTCACCAGCCTCGACCGCATCGAGATTCATCCGTGCGGGAAGGGCGGCTGACCACATGCCATTCCCGAAACTTTCGCGCCGTCCGCCGGCGACAATGCCCGCACCAGGCACGACGGATCGCCAAGCACGGGAATTCCCGCGCCGGCCCGGCAGCCCCGAGAACGGCCTCACGATTCCTCCGTCAACGCTGCCCCGGCGCCACGCCGCGCTCCGGGCAGCCGGAGCAGAGGAGATCCCCGTGTCCACACCGAACCCCGCTTTCGACCCGCCGGTCGCCGACCGGGTGATCGTCGCCGGCGACCGCGTCGCGGAATACTGGATGAGCCGTCCGGGGGTCAAGCGGGTGCTCGCCGTGGTCCCGCACGTCCAGGCGGGGGAGCGACTGCTGGACGTCCTGCCCGCGCTGGAAAGCGACATGCGCGTACAGGTGATGCTGACGGTCCCGGAGACCGGGTACCGGTGGGCCGGCATCGGCGAGTATGTCCGCCGGCTCGGGGGCCTGTCCATCCCGTGGCGGCAGGCGGTGACCACGCGGTTCGACCTCGTGCTCGCGGCCTGCCGGTGGGGGGTCGCCGAGCTGGACGGGCCCGTCCTCCTGATGCCCCACGGTGCGAGCAGCCTCGGGTCCCGGACCGGGCACGACGGTGACTTCAGCCGCCACCACGGCGAAGCGGTTCCCGCCACGCTGGCCCTGGCGACCGACGAGGAGAAGCGCGTCTTGGCCGGCGCCTGTCCCGAGGCGCTGCCCAGTGCGGTCGTCGCGGGTGACCCGTCGTTCGACCGGATGCTGGCCGGCCGGGCCTACCGCGACCGGTACCGCCGGGAGCTCGGCGCGTCGCCGGCGCAGCGGGTCGTGGTGGCCACCTCGACCTGGTCGAAGGACTCCCTCTTCGGCACGGATCCGACGATCTTCGCCCGGTTGGTGCTGGAGCTGCCGCGCTCGGAACACGTGGTGGTGGCGGTGCTCCACCCCTTCATCTGGTACGCCTACAGCCGACGGCAGGTGCTCGCCTGGCTGGCCCGGGCCCGCGACCACGGGCTGGTCGTGCTGCCGCCGGAAGAGGGCTGGCGGAGTGCGCTCGTCGCCGCCGACGTCGCGGTCGGCGACTTCGGCTCGGTTCTCCAGTACGCGGGCGCGCTCGGTGTGCCCACCTTGATGAGCCCGGCGGCCGGCGTGCGGCCGGGCAGCCCCGCCGAGGCGCTGTCGAGGATCGCGACCCCGCTGCACCTAAACAGTCCCCTGGCGCCGCAGGTGTCCCGGGTGCAACCGCCGACCGACGACGAACGCGCGACGCTGGTGCGGGCCATCACCACCCGGCCCGGACAGGCGCTGGCGATTCTGCGCCGCACCTGTTACGACCTGCTCGGTCTGGCCGAGCCGGTGCACGGCGTGCCGGTGTCACCGGCTCCGCTGCCGGAGCCGATCGGGTGACCCGGCACTCAGTCCGCGCGCGGCGGCAGCGCCCGGAGCCGAGCCCGGACCCGCTCGGCGTGCGGGTCGTCCATGGCGGCGTACGCGGCGAGTGCGTCCTCCCAGTACCGCCGGGCGCCTTCGGGGTCACCGGAGTCCGCCAAGACCTCGGCGAGCTTCTCCAGCACGGGGACCCGCAGCGCGGCGGCCTCCGACGACGGGAGCGAACGCAGCACACGCCGCAGCTCGGCCACCGCTTCGGCGTGGGCGCCGCGGGCTGCGTGAGCCGCGCCCAGCCCGGCGACGGCCTGCGCCTGGCAGTGGAGGTCCCCGATGGACTCCGCCAGCCGCGCCGACCGCTCGAAGTGGCCGACGGCGGCGTCCCCGTCGCCCTGCTCGGCGAGCGCGTGGCCGAGGTAGCCGAGCAGGAGCGCGGTCCCGCGGTGCCGTCCGTGCACTTCGTTCAGCTCGAGGGCGTCGCGGTAGTGCTCGATCGCCTCGGCGACGCGGCCGCTCGCGTGCGTCGCGGCGCCCAGTCCCTCCAGCGCGGTGGCCTCGCCGGCCCAGTCGCCGGTCGAGCGCGCCAAGGTCACCGCCCGCCGGTAGGGCTCCACCGCGCGCTCCGGCTCACCGATGCGCAGGTGGACGGCGGCGGCCTGGTTCACCATGCGCACTTCGGCCCGGACGTCCCCGGACCGGGCGGCGGCTTCCACGGCGATCGCGCCGGCGCAGATCCACTCGGCGTAGTGCCCGCGGTAGAGGAACAGCCCCCAAAGCGCGTCGTAGAGCCGGCACACCAGCTCGTCCCAGCCGCGGGCGAAGGCGGCGTGCAGGCAGGCGGTCAGGTTCGGCAGCTCCCGCTCGAGCCAGTCCAGCGCCGGTCCCCGTGCCGTGAACTCCGCCGGTTCCGGCACGGGAGCGAGGCGCGAGCGCAGCGGTGTCGCCGTGCCGTCGGCCGACGCGGCCCGGTCGCGGTACCACTGGAGGGCCGATCGCACCGCCTGCTCCCGGCCGGACGGCGGATCTTCCCGCTCCGCCCAGCGCTGGGCGTGCAGTCGCGCCAGGTCGTGCAGGCGGTAGCGGTCGAACGCGATGTCGGTGATCATGTTCGCGTCGACCAGCACGCCGAGGACGTGGTCGGCCTCCGCCACCGGCGTGCCCGCCAGCGCGGCCGCGACACCACCGCCGAAGTCGGGTCCGGGGTACAGCCCGAGCAGCCGGTAGAGACGAGCCGCGACCGGTGGAAGCCCGCGGTAGGAGAGATCGAAGCAGGTCGCCACGGACAGGGCCCCGTCCTCGTCCACGAGAGCCCCCAGACGGCGGCGTTCGTCGGCGAGCTCCCCGGCCACGGCCGCCACCGGCCAGTGCGGCCGGACCACCAGCCGCGCCGCGGCGATGTGCAGCGCGATCGGCATGCCGCCGCACAGTTCGGCGACCGCACGCGCCGACTCCGCCTCGGCGAGCACGCGTTCCCGGCCGACCGCGCGGCCCAGCAGCTGCACCGCCGCGTCCGGCGGCAAGGCGTCCACGGGAACAGCGACGCTGCCGTGTGCGACGAGGCCGCTCAGCCGGCGTCGGCTGGTCACCACCACCGCGCTCCGCGGGGACCCCGGGAGCAGCGCCACGACCTGCGCGCTCGAGGCGGCGTCGTCCAGCAGCACGGCGATCGCCCGGCCGGCCGTGAGCGAGCGGTACAACGCCGCGCGCTGGGGTTCCCCGGCCGGCTGGTCCGACGGCGCCACGCCCAGCCCGTGGAGGAGATCGCCGAGGACGTCGACGGGCCCGGCAGGTCCGTCCGGCCCGTGTGCGGACAGTCCCGCGAACAGCTGCCCGTCGGGGTACCGGGCACGCGCGTGGTGCAGCCAGTGCGCCGCGAGCGCGGACTTCCCGACGCCGCCCGGGCCGGTCAAGACCACGATGCCGGGCCGGTCGCTACCGGCCAGCGCGTCGGTCAGCGTCCGCAGCTCGTCGGTCCGCCCGCTGAAGTGGGCCGGAGGCGGGGGAAGCTGCCGCGGCACGTGCTGCGCGCGGCCGGCGTGGACGTGGATGCCGCCGTGCACAACCCCGGTCTGGACGACCGAGCCGGCGACGTCGCGGGTGATGTTGTCGGTCGTGTGGTAGCTCGGACGGTCCACGGCCCCCACCTCCGCTTCGAAGGCTAGCGGTAGCACTCCGCGGCCGGGGCGCGATTGTGCAGGGGTGAAGGCCACTCCTGCCGACGTCTGGCACACCAGCTACCGGAACTTCGGCGCGTTGCTGGGAGCGCTCCGGCGTGATGCCGGGCTGACCCAGCGCGTCGTGGCGCGCCGGGTGAAGACGTCCGACACCACGCTGTCGAAATGGGAAAACGGGCAAGGCGAGCACCCGCCTGAGCGGCAGTCCGTGGTCGACTACATTTCCCGGTGCCTGCAGGACCTGGCCAGTTCCGAGACGGTGAAGGAAGAGCGGCGGCTTGCGGTCACGGAGGCGTTCGACGAGCTGATCCGTCTGCGCGAGCGCCTCGACGACATGCCGGCCGAGAGCGAGCCGGCCGCGCCGGTGAGCACGCTGCGCCGGGACGTTCACTCCTTCGAAGGCCGCGAGACCGAACTCCGCCTGATCGCCGACGCCGTCGAAAACCCGACGGGGGCGGTCGTGGCCGTTCACGCCATCGACGGAATGCCCGGCGTCGGCAAGACGGCTTTCGCCGTTCACGCGGCGCACCGGTTCGCCGCGCACTTCCCCGACGGCCGCCACTACCTCGACCTGCACGGCCACAGTCCCGGACGCGAGCCGGTCGCGCCGCGGGACGCGCTGGCGGCGTTGCTGACCGCGGTCGGGGTGGACCCGCTGGACCTGCCGGCCGAAACCGACCGGCGCGCCGCACTGTGGCGGAGCTCGGTCAGCGGCAAGCGGATGGTGCTGGTGCTGGACAACGCCGCCGACCACCGGCAGATCGAACCGTTGCTGCCCGGCGAGGGCCGCGGCCTGGTCCTGGTGACCAGCCGGCGGAGGCTGAGCGAGCTCGACGCGATGTCGATCGATCTGCCGCCGCTGCCGACCGGAGAAGCCGAGGCGGTGTTCCGCGGGCTGGCGGGCCGTCCGGTGAACGAGCAGGCCGCATTGACCCGGCTGGTCGGGCTCGCCGGCGGGTTGCCCCTGGCCGTGGCGATCCTGGCGGCGCGGTTCCGGAACCGCCGGGCGCTCACCGTCGCCCATCTCGCCGACGAGCTCGCCGAGGCGTCGAACAAGCTGCCCGTCATCCGCGCGCAGTCCCGCGCCGTCGCCGCGGCGTTCGAACTGTCGTACCGCGACCTCTCCGGCGAGCAGCAGCGCTTCTTCCGGTTCCTCGGTCTGCACCCCGGCGACAGTCTCGAACCGTTCGCGGCAGCCGGGTTGTGCGGCTGCCGCCCGTCCGAGGCGGCGGCCCGTCTCGACGAGCTGTACCACGAACACCTCGTGGAGGAGCCGACGCTGGGCCGCTACCAGATGCACGACCTCATCGCGGAGTACGCACGCGAGCGGGTCGAGGACGACGAGCCCGGTCTCCGCACGGCGGCCCGGGAGTCGCTGCTGGAGTTCTACCTGACTTGCGGAGCGGCGGCCAACTACCGGCTCGCGCACGGCACGGAAGTGGCCGACGAATCCCTCCCGCCGCTGGGGGACGACCGCGCGGCGGCGAGCTGGTTCGACGCCGAGCGGGAGAACCTGCTGGCCTGCCTGGACAGCGCGGAAGCGCCCGAGACGGTCGTGGACTTCTCGCTGGTGCTGGCCCCGTACCTGGGACGCAGCGGACCATGGGACCTGACAGTGCGCGTCCACCAGCGGGCGGTCGACTGCGCCCGCGCCTGGGGGGATCCCGAGGCCGAAGCCAGGACGCTGCTCGAGCTCGGGAAGGCGCAGTTCCACGCCGACCGCTACGAGGAGGCCGAGACCGCCCTGGGCGCCGCGGGCCGGCTCTTCGCCGAGCTGGGCCTCACCGGCGACGAGGCGCACGCCTGGGCCGGCCTCGGCCAAGTCTGGATCCAGACCGGGGACCACGTCGACGCGCGCCGGGCGTTCACCGACGCGCTCGCCTTGTGCGAACAGGACGGTTTGGAGCGGGAGCGAGCCGGGGTCCTGGTCGAACTGGCCAACCTGGACTACTTCCAGGACGAGTACCCGCGGAGCGTCGCGGCGAACGAGCGAGCGCTGGGGATCTACGAGGAGCTGGAAGACCGGCTGGGGCAGGCGGCCGCTCTCAAGGGGCTCGCGCACGTGTGGTTGTTCACCGACGACTACCCCCGCGCCCGTGACGCGGCGATGCGGGCGCGGGAGCTCTTCCGCGTGGCCGGGCAGGTCCTCGGCGAGGGGCAGACGTCTTCGGTGCTCGGCAGTGTGAACCGGGCGCAGGGGAGGTACGCCGAAGCGCGCACGGACTTCGAGACGGCCATCGAGCTCTACGAAAAGCTGGGTGATCTCGCGGGTTCCGCCATGGCGCAGATCGAGCTCGGCATCGTGCACTGCCACCTCGGCGACTTCGTCACCGGCGAGGAGGTCCTGCGTCGCGCGATGGAGCTGTACGAGACGTTCGACGAAGCCGTCGGCAAGGCGTCGGTGCGCCGGGAGCTCGCCGACCTGCTCACGAAGACCGGACGGCTGAAGCACGCGCGGCCGCTGCTGGACGAGGCCGAGAACATCTTCGGGAAGCTCGATGACCGGTTCGGCAAGACCATCACCTCGAACAGCTACGGGGCATGGCACCTGGCCGCCGGCGAACCGGAGGCGGCCCGGCGCCGCTACACCGAGGCGCTCGAGCTCGCGTTGGAGATCGCCAGCCCGCTGGAACGCGCCGCGGCGCTGGCCGGGCTCGCCCGCGTGGCGAAAGCGCTGGGGGAGCACCGGGCGGCCGAAGAGGGGCTCCGCGACGCTCTCGCGATCTACCGGAGCCTGGGCGCCGGCGAAGCGGCCGAGCTGGAGCGTGAACTCGGCTCGAAGTAAACAATCACGGTATTTTTGCCGTCATCATCCGTGGTGATCAAATTCCGGAAACCGGAGAAAACCGACTTTGATCGGATTCCCCGCCGAGCCCCCGGTTGCGTCCGAATGGTCGTCGAATCGGATGACGTGGATTGTCTAGACTCCGCAGGTCGTGTTCAGATCCTTTTGTCGACCTGGAGGTTCCATGCGCACTGTGGATTCTGCTGCCATTGTGGAAGGCTGGCTGTCGGGTTCGGAAACGGCGCACGGCCTGGCGAACCCCGCCGGTCCGCTGTACGTCGGCGGAAACGCCGCCGAAGCCGCGCTGGTCGACCCGACCGACATGCTGTACGCGTTCTGTTCCAGCCCGAGCGGCTCACACGGCAGCTGGTGCTGCTGACGAGCTCGCTTCTCGCCAAAAGCGCCCGCGTTTCCCGGTTTCCGGGTGCGCGGGCGCGCTCGGGTCGCAAACAGGTGGAGGCCGGTGTTGCTCGATTCAGCGGAAAGCGAAACCCTGCCGTTCGGCGGTCCGGTCCGCGCTCTCGCGCGACCGTGGCACGGCGGCCTGGCCGACGAGCTCGACGCGATTCCCGGCCTGACGCCGGACGAGCGCGCCGTCGTGCTGGCGGCGGGGAGTGACGCGCTGGTCCATTCGCTGCACGCGAAGGTGTCCCGGGTGTTCCTCATCGAGCTGCACGCCCGGCGGCTGGCCGGCGGCGCGGAGGACGACGCCGCGGCCTGGGCGCAGTACGTCGAGGACGCGACGCGGGACGACTACCTGACCACCCTCGATGGGCGGTACCCGGTTCTTCCGCGGCGTATCGCGCAGGTGGCCAGGTTGTCGGTGGCCGCCGTCGCCGGGTTCGCCGCCCGGCTGGCCGCGGACCGGCCGCGGTTCGCGGACCCGCTGCGCGGGCCGCTGCGGGCGGTCACGTTCGGGCGCGGCGACACGCACCGGGGCGGCCTGACGGTCAGCCGCGTCGACGTCGGTGACGGCACCGTCATGTACAAGCCGCGGAACTCGGCGATCGACGTCGCGCTCGCGGCCCTGATCCGCGACGCCTACGAGGACTTCCCCGGCGCGCCGGGGCTCGCCGAGCGGATCCGGGTGCCCGCGGTGCAACTGCGCGAAGGCTACGCGTGGGCGGACTTCGTCGAGCCGCGCTACTGCGCCGACGAGCGCGAGCTGAGCGTCTTCTACCGCAACATCGGGCACTGGCTGGCGGTCCTGCGGCTGTGCGGGGGCACCGACATGCACGCGGAGAACATGATCGCCGCGGGCCCGGTGCCGGTCATCGTGGACGCCGAGACGCTCTTCGACGCGCCCGCGGACTTCCCAGCCAGCGGCCAGGGTGACGCCGTCGACGTCGCCACCGCCGCGATCCGCCGCACGGTCCTGCGCACCGGGCTGCTTCCGGTGCGCGGCACGGGGTACGCGCTCGGCGGGGTGGACATCTCCGGGCTCGGCGCGCTGCCCGGGCAGCAGCCCCGGATCCCGGCGCCGGTCATCGCCGGCGCGGGCACGGCGGCCGCGCGCCTGGAGGTCGACCTGGTCGAGATGCCGACCGCCGGGAACCACCCCAGCCCGACGGCGGTGCTGCACGCGCACTGGGACCGCGTGGTCGAGGGCTTCCGCGAGATGACCGCGCACCTGCACCGGCTCGACACCCGCCCCGGCGGCGACGCTTTCCACCTGCTGCGGCACTTCGAAGGCGTCGAGGCCCGCCGGATCCTGCGGCCGACGCAGGCCTACGTCGACATCGGCCGGATGCTGTGGCACCCGGCGTCGCTGCACGACGAGGCGGCCGCGACCGAGCGGGGGCGCGACATCCTGCTGCGCAACGCGAAGGTCCTGCACGGCGCGCCCCAGGACCGCGCGACGATCGACGCGGAGATCGCCGACCTGCAGGCCGGCGACGTCCCGTTGTTCAGCTTCGAGGTGGACCGCGCGGCGATCGCGGCGTCGGTGGCCGACTGGCGCGAGGCCGACCTGCCGTTCGAGGAGTCGATCATCCAGGACGCGCTGGTCGGGGCCTACCTCAACGAACGGACCCTGCCCTCGCGCCGCCAGTACCCGGCCCGCGACCCGCACTGCCGCGACCGGGAACGCCGCCGCCGGGCGCTGGCGGCGCAGCTGGTCCGGCGGCTGTGCGACGGCGCGGTCGGCGGCGCGGACGGGACGGTCACCTGGGTCAGCCCGGTGTTCACTCCGGCAGGCTGGTCGATCCGGGTCCTGCCCGCCGACCTCTACACCGGCCAGGGCGGCGTGGTGCTCACCCTGGCCGAG
The DNA here is from genome assembly GCF_055583645.1 of Amycolatopsis sp. NPDC104587. Taxonomy (NCBI): domain Bacteria; kingdom Bacillati; phylum Actinomycetota; class Actinomycetes; order Pseudonocardiales; family Pseudonocardiaceae; genus Amycolatopsis; species Amycolatopsis sp. NPDC104587. The sequence continues at coordinate 456,482 of NZ_JBVJNO010000003.1, read as the reverse complement.
TACCTGGCCGAGGTCCGCGCCGGCCGCGCCGACGAAGTCCCCGGGGTGCAGGAGTGCTTCGACGGCGCGCTGCGGGTGCTCAAGAGCGTCGAGGAGCTGACCGAGACGCCGTCGGCCGGGGCGTTCAGCGGGGCGGCGTCGCAGGTGTGGACGTGGCTTGCGCTGCACCGGGTGCTGGGCTGGGACTGGCTGCTGGACCGGGCGGCCGAGCGCGCCGGGCAGTTCTCCGACGGGCGCATGATCGCCGAGGACCGCGAGGTGGACCTGCTCAACGGCGTCGCGGGCGCGGCGGTCCCGCTGCTCGGCCTGGCCGCGACCGGACGGCCGGAGTGGCTGCCGGTGGCCGCGGCGGTGGGCAACCGGCTGGGGGAGCTGGCGGTCCGCGAGGACCACGGCGCCCGCTGGCCCACCCGGCTCAACCCCGAAGGCATCGGCGGGTTCGCCCACGGCGCCACCGGCATCGGCTGGACGTTGACCCGGCTCGCGCTCAGCGAAGCGGGCACGCCGGCGGACCGGGCCGGCTGGCAGGAGCTGGCCGAGCAGGCTTTCGCCTATCAGGAATGGCTTTACCGGCCCGAGGCCGGCAACTGGTTCGACGCCCGGATCGGCAGCGAGGACGACTTCTTCACCAGCTGGTGCCACGGCAGCGCGGGCATCGGGCTGGCGATGCTCGACCTGCACCACCGCACGGGCGACCCGCGACGGCTCGAGATGGCGGTCCGCGCCGCTCGCGCGAGTGCGGCCGAGGGTTTCGGCTGGAGCCACACGCTGTGCCACGGCGACATCGGCCTGTGGGAGATGCTGGAGGCGATCCGGCTCGCCGACCCGACGTGGGACGGCCCGAGCCGCGACGAGATCGACGCGGAGCTGCTGACCAGCCTCGAGCAACGCGGCCCGGTCGGCGGCCTGGCCCGCGAGGCGTTCTCCCCGAGCCTGATGTCGGGACTGGCCGGCGTGGTGCACGGCCTGTTGCGGATGCACCCGGGGCACGAGCTGCCTTCGCCGCTTTTGCTGGACTGAGTCGAGGGGGTGCCGCGACCGTGCGGCACCCCCTCAGCGGCGTCAGCGGGGCTGGTTCGCCCACCAGGTCCGCCCGGCCTCGGGCAGCGTCGAGATCGGGTCGTAGTACGGGTAACGGCGCTGCAGCGCCTCCGGGTCGTCCAGCTCGATCCCGGTCCGGTAGTTCTTCGTCCAGTACGAAATCCCCAGCTCCCGATCGTAATCGGCCAGCTGGTGCACCCACCGCTTCCCGACGTACGGCACGTCGCACACGATGCGCGGCGTCGCGTACCCCGGGAGGTACCCCATGATCGAGTGCTGCAGCTCCTGCGCCTCGTGCACCGAAACCCGCCAGTGCTCCGCGTTCGGGATCATGTCGCACATGTAGAAGTAGTACGGCAGGATGTTCGCCTCGCCCTGCAACGCGAAACACAGGTCCAGCAGCTGCGCCGGCGTCGCGTTGACCCCTCGCATCAGCACGCCCTGGTTGCGGACGTCGCGGACACCCACGTTCAGCGCCGTCTGGGCCGCCTCCGCCACCAGCGGCGTCACCGACTGCGCGTGGTTGACGTGGGTGTGGATCGCCAGGTTGACGCCGCGGCGCTGGGCCGTCACCGCGACGCGCTCGAGGCCTTCGACGACCTTCGGCTGGATCCAGTGCTGCGGGAGCGCCGCCAGTGCCTTCGTCGCCAGGCGGATGTCGCGGACCGTGTCGATGTCCATCAGGCGCATCAGGAACGACTCCAGCTGCGGCCACGGCACGTTCGCCACGTCGCCGCCGGAGACCACCACGTCGCGCACGCCCGGTGTCTTCTTGAGGTACGCGATCATCGCGTCCTGGCGGTCGACCGGCTTGAGCGTGAGCTTGTGCTTCTCGACCGTCTCCGTGGAGTTGCCGACCAGGTCCATGCGGGTGCAGTGGCCGCAGTACTGGGGGCAGGTCGAGATCATCTCGGCCAGCACCTTCGTCGGGTAGCGGTGGGTCAGGCCCTCCACGACCCACATCTCGGCCTCGTGCAGCGAGTCGCGCTCCGAGTGCGGGTGGCTCGGCCACGTCGGGTCGCGGTCGCTCTTGACCGGGAGCATGTAGCGGCGGATCGGGTCGGCGTAGAACGCCTCGGTCACCTTCGCCGGGTCGGTGCCCGCTGTGGGCGCCATCGTGTTGATCATCTGCGGCGGCAGCAGCATCGACATCGTCGCCAGCTCGCGCTGGTCGGCGAGCAGGTCGTCGTAGAAACGCTCCTCCAGCAGGTCGCCCATCAGGGCGCGCAGCTGCTTGGCGTTGCGGATGCAGTGCACTCGCTGCCACTGCGCGTCACGCCACTCGGCCTCGGTCACGTCGTGCCAGCCCGGGAAGCGGCGCCAGTCGGGTTCCACCAGCTCGGCGCGGGCGTACTCGTAGGGCTGGTCGAAGGCGGCGGCAGGCGTCACAGGTTCCTGGGTCGCAGTCACTTGTACTCCTAGTCGTCGGGAACGCGTTAAAATATCCTGTCATAACGTTCTCACGGAGTAAATCTTCCTGCCTGCTGGCATGTCTTCCCCCAGGTGGAGGAAGCCGGGAGACGCGGGGCAAACTCGACGACGTGACGGACGAACACACAACGCTCCTGCTCGGCGGCCGCGTCTACACCCCCGCCGGCCCGGACGCCACGGCGATGGCGGTCACCGGCGGCACCGTGGTCTGGGTCGGGCAGGACGCCCCGGCCCGCGCGCTGCACGCCAAAGCCGAGATCGTCGACCTCCAGGGCGCGTTCGTGGCGCCCGCGTTCGTCGACGCGCACGTCCACGCCACCGCCACCGGCCTGCACCTGACCGGCCTCGACCTCACCGGCGTCCACGACCGCGCCGAGCTGCTCGCCCGCGTCCGCGCAGCCGCCGTTCCGGGGCAGGTCCTGCTCGCCCACGGCTGGGACGAGAGCGGCTGGACCGACCCGCGGCTGCCCAGCCGCACCGAGCTCGACGACGCCGCCGGCGGCGTCCCGGTCTACCTCAGCCGCGTCGACGTCCACTCCGCGCTGGTCTCCACCGCGCTGGTCGAGCTGGCCCCCGCCGCCCGCGCCGCCGACGGCTGGTCACCCGAGGGCCCGCTGACCCGGGCCGCCCACCACGCCGTCCGCGCGGCCGTGCGCGCCGCGATCACCTCGGAGCAGCGCGACCGCGCCCAGCGCGCGTTCCTGGCCGAGGCCGCCGCCCGGGGCGTGGTGAGCGTGCACGAATGCGCCGGCCCCGACATCTCCGGCCGCGACGACCTGGCCGCCCTGCTCACCCTCGCCGGCCCCGACACCCCCGAGGTCGTGGGCTACTGGGGCGAGCTCGACGCCGTCGACACGGCCCGCGAGCTCGGCGCCCGCGGCCTGGCCGGCGACCTGTTCGTCGACGGCGCGCTCGGCTCCCGCACCGCGGCCCTGAGCGAGCCTTACGCCGACCACGACGGCTCCGGGACGCGCTACCTCGACGCCGCACGCATCGGCGAGCACCTGGCCGCGTGCACCGAAGCCGGTCTGCAGGCCGGGTTCCACGTCATCGGCGACGCCGCGGTCGCGGAGGTGGTCGAAGGCTTCCGCCTGGCCGAAAAGCAGGTCGGGCAACGCGCGCTCGCCGCCCGCCACCACCGCCTCGAGCACCTCGAGATGGTCACCGCCGAGCAGGCGAAGCTGCTGGCCGGCTGGGGCGTCGTCGCCTCGATGCAGCCGCTGTTCGACGCGCTCTGGGGCGGCGAGGAAGGCATGTACGCCGAACGGCTCGGCGCCGACCGCGCGGCCGGGCTCAACCCGTTCTCGGTCCTGGCCGCCGAAGGCGTAGTGCTGGCCTTCGGGTCCGACGCGCCCGTCACCCCGCTGGACCCGTGGGCGAGCGTCCGCGCGGCCGCCTACCACCGCACGCCGGGCGCGGGCCTGTCCCCGCGGGCCGCGTTCACCGCCCACACCCGCGCCGGGCACCGCGCCGCCGGAGTCAACGACGGCGTCACCGGCAGCCTCGTCCCGGGCGCGCCGGCGCACTACGCGATCTGGGACGCGACCGACCTCGTCGTGGCCACCCCGGACAGCCGCGTGCAGCGCTGGTCCACCGACCCGCGGGCCGGCGTGCCGCCGCTGCCGCGCCTGGAACCGGACGCCGTGCTGCCGCGATGCCTGCGCACCGTGCGCTCGGGTGCGGTCCTCCACAACACCATCACCTAGAGTTGTCACCTGTGGCAGTCACCGTGGCGGACCCCGAACCGGGCGCCCCGCACCAACCCGCCCGAACCCGGCGAAGCTTCCCCCGCGCCTGGCTGCTGAGGCTGGCCACGGCGCTGGTGTCCGGCTTCGCCTACTACCTGAGCTTCGCGCCGCGCCCGCTGTGGTGGCTGGCCCCGCTCGCGTTCGCCGGGTTCGCGTTCGTGCTGCGGGGCCGCAGCTTCCGGGGCGCGTTCGGCTACGGCTTCGCGTTCGGCTTCGTCTTCTTCCTGCCGCTGCTGACCTGGCTGCTGGACTTCCTGGGCCCGGACTTCGGCCCGTGGCCGTGGCTCGGCCTGTCCTTCGCGCTGGCGCTGTACTACGGCTTGGCCGGCGGCCTCTTCACGTGGGTGGCGCGGCTGCCGCTCGCGCCGCTGTGGGGCGCGCTGATCTTCGTCGCGATGGAGACCCCGCGCGCCTGGTTCCCCTTCGGCGGCTTTCCCTGGGGCCGCGTCGCCTTCAGCCAGCCCGAAGGCGCGTTCCTGCCGCTGGCCTCGATCGGCGGCGCGCCGCTGGTCGGCCTCGCCGTCGTCCTGACCGGCTTCTGCCTGGCCGCGCTCGCCGGCCGGCTGTGGGACTCGCGTGACTCGCTGAAGGCCACCCTGCGAGCCCGGCAGACCATCCTGGCCGCCGTCGTCACGCTGCTGCCCGTCGTCGCCGGGCTGGCGCTGTGGCCCACCATCGGCACCGGCGCGCAGGACGGCGAGCGGACCGTCGCGACCATCCAGGGCAACGCCCCCGACATCGGGCTCGCGCTGCAGGGCGAGCGGGACGTGCTGCGCCGCAACACCATCGCCGAAAGCGAGCGTCTCCTCGACGCGATCCACGCCGGGAAGGTCCCGAAGCCGGACCTGGTGCTGTGGCCCGAAAGCGCGACGACCGTCACCGGCCCCGACCCGCAGGTCGACCAGCTCGTGGCCGCCTTCGGTGTGCCCGCGCTGGTCGGCGCGCTCTACGAGCTGCCCGACCGCCACCTCCAGAACTCCGTCATCGTCTGGGACCCGCACACCGGGCCCGGGCAGCGCTACGCCAAGCAGCAGCTGGTGCCCTTCGGCGAGTACGTGCCCGCGCGCAAGCTCGCCGAGCTCGTCACGCCGTTCATCGACCAGGAGACCGTCGACATGCTCCCCGGCGACGGAGCCAACCAGGCGCTGGGCGTCGCGGGCACGCGGGTCGGGGTGTTCGTCTGCTACGAGGCCGCGTTCGACTACCCGGGCCGCGACGCCGTGCGCGACGGCGCCGAGCTGCTCGTCGTGCCGACCAACAACGCCTGGTACGGCGAGAGCGAGATGAGCGTGCAGCAGCTGGCCATGTCCCGGCTGCGCGCGGTCGAACACGGCCGCGCGGTGGTGGTGTCCGCCGTCTCAGGAGTGAGCGCGATCGTCGCCCCCGACGGAACGGTTACCAGCTCAACGGGCCTTTTCACCGCGGATTCCCTGGTCGGGCGCGTCCCGCTGCGGACGCAGACTACGCTGTCGGATCGACTCGGTGCGTGGACGGAGTACGGGCTGCTGGCACTGGCGATCGCCGGGGTGGCCGGCGGGCTCGTACTCCGTTTTCGCACCCGGCGCACCAGCGCCGGCACGGCAGCAGGGGACACGGCGGACTGACCGCCGGGGATATCGGAGGAGCACGGATGTCGCAGGCGCCGCGGGGGGCCCGGGAAATCGAGCCGGTGCTGGTGGTGATCCCGACCTACAACGAGCGGGAGAACCTCGGCCCGATCCTGGATCGCCTGCACAAGGCACTTCCGGACGTGCACGTGCTCGTGGTGGACGACGGCAGCCCGGACGGCACCGGGGAGCTCGCCGACGAGCGCGCGGCCGCGAACCCGAACGTGCACGTCATGCACCGGACCGAGAAGGCCGGGCTGGGCGCGGCCTACATCGCCGGTTTCCGCTGGGGACTGGCGCGCGAGTACGGCACGATCGTCGAGATGGACGCCGACGGCTCGCACGCGCCGGAGGACCTCCCGCGGCTGCTGGACGCGGTCGGCGACGCGGACCTGGCGATCGGTTCGCGGTACGTGCCCGGCGGCAGCGTGGTGAACTGGCCGGTGAAGCGCCAGGTGCTCTCGCGCGGCGCCAACGTCTACTCGCAGATCGCGCTGGGCATGCGCACGCGCGACATCACGGCGGGCTTCCGCGCCTACCGCCGTCCGGTGCTGGAGAAGCTGGCGCTGGACGAGGTCAACTCGCACGGCTACTGCTTCCAGATCGACCTGACCATCCGCACGGCCGACGCCGGGTTCGAGATCGTCGAGGTGCCGATCACCTTCACCGAGCGCGAGATCGGCGAGTCGAAGATGGACGGCTCGATCATCCGCGAGGCGTTCCTGCGGGTGGCGTCGTGGGGCGCGCAGCGCCGCTGGCAGCAGGTCCGGCGGCTGCTCAAGCGCGGCTGACCCGCGCGGTCACGATCCAGGTCCGGGCGCCCAGCAGCACGCCGTCCGGGGTTTCGCGCGCGGCGAAGGCGGCCCGCAGACGGCTTGGGGCCTCCACGGTGGGCCGCAGTTCTTCGACGTCCTTGAGGCCGAGGGCGAACTCGCACGCCGTCGCGGCGTCAGGCCCGTAGCAGACGGGTTCGCGCAGCTCGGTGAACTCGACGTCGGTGAAGCCCGCGGTCCGCAGCAGCGCGTCGGTGCGGGTCCGGTCGCCGAGGGAGAAGTGCGGCCCGGCGGGCGGCGCGGTGGTGCCGGGCGCGACGGCGTCGTGCAGCACCGAGTACCACTCGTTGCGGTCCCGCTCCTGCCAGACCAGCAGCACCAGGCGCCCGCCAGGCCGCAGCGCGCGGGCGAGGTTGGCGAGCGCCGCGGGCGGGTCGGCGAAGAACATCGCCCCGAACCGGGACAGCACGACGTCGAACGCGGCGGGCGGGAACTGGTGGGTCTGCACATCGGCGACCTCGAAGCTCGCCCCGCCGATCTCGCGGGCTTGGGTGATGGCCTGCTCCGAGACGTCGATCCCCAGCGCCGTCGCGCCCGCCTCGGCCGCTTCACGGGTGGACTCGCCGGTGCCGCAGCCGACGTCAAGGACGTCCTCGCCCGGCCGGACGGCCGCCGCGGCGCGGAACCGCTCGTTGTGCGGGCGCACCTCGGCGTCGAACAGCGCCGCGAACCGGACCCGGTGTTCACTCATGCCGATTTCTCCTGTTCTCGGCCATCATGGGGCCGATGACGACCATCGTGGCCTTCCACGCCCACGCCGACGACCCCGTGCTGCTCAGCGGCGGCACCCTCGCCCGCGCGGCGGCCGACGGGCACCGGGTGGTGGTCGTGGTGGCCACCGACGGCATGTCCGCGGACCACCCGACCCCGCGGTGGGCCGAGCTGGAGGCGAGCTCGGCCATCCTCGGCGTCCGGCGGGTCGTGCACCTCGGGTACGCCGACAGCGGGCACGGGCCCGAGCTGTACCCGGATCCGCCCGGCCGGCAGCGGTTCGCCCGCGCGGACACCGAGGAGGCCGCGCACCGGCTCGCCGCCGTGCTGCAGGAGGAGAAGGCCGACCTGCTGCTCGGGTACGACGCAGGCGGCGGGTACGGCCACCGCGACCACGTCAAGGTGCACCAGGTCGCCCGCCGGGCGGCCCGGCTGACCGGGACGCGGCTGCTGGAGGCCACACTCCCGCGTGACGTCGTCGTGCGGCTCGCCCGGGCGGCCCGTGCCCTGCGGGTCCCGGTCCGCTACGACACCGCCGCGCTCGGACGGCTGTACAGCCCGGCCTCGGCCATCACCCACCGCTTCACCGTGCGGCGCTTCGCCGGGCGCAAGCAGGCCGCGCTCGCGGCGCACGTGTCCGACGTCCGGGGGAGCGGACGGCTCTCGGCGGTGCTGCGGGTGCTCGTGTGGCTGCCGAAGCCGGTGTTCGCGCTGGTCGCAGGCCACGAGTGGTACACCGAGGTCAGCGAAGGACCACGCCCATCGCTGCAAGTTTCTGCACGTTCGGGTCGGCGTGGTCGGCGTCGGTGATGAGGCCGGCGATGTCGGCGAAGGGCAGCACGGTGAACCGTGACGCCGCGCCGAGCTTCTCGGCGCTGGCCAGCACATAGGTGTCGGCGGCCCGCCGCGCGAGGGTGCGTTTCATCGCGGCTTCGTCGGCGTCGCCGGTGGTGAGACCGGCCTCGGGGTGCACCCCGGTGACGCCGAGCAGGAAGACGTCGGCGCTGATCGCCTGGGCGGCCTCGGCGGCGGCCGCGCCGCAGGTGACCGCGGAGTGCCGGAAGAGCCGGCCGCCGAGCAGGAAGACGTCGACGCCGTGGTGGTCCAGCAGCGCGGCGGCGATGGTCGGGCTGTGGGTGACGACGGTCGCTTCCAGCTCTTTCGGCAGGGCCTGGGTGACGGCGAGGGTGGTGGTGCCGCCGTCGAGGATGACCGTCGAGCCGGGCCGGACCAGCCGGGCGGCGACGGTGGCGACGCGGTCCTTGCCGGCCACCGCGATCGACGTCCGGCTCGTGTAGTCGGCGACGGCGGGGGAGACGGGCAGCGCTCCGCCGTAGACGCGCTGGCAGAGCCCGGCCGCGGCGAGGTCGCGCAGGTCCCGGCGGATGCTGTCCTCGGAGACGCCGAGCTCGGCCGCGACGTCCTTCGCCAGCACCTTGCCCTCGGCGGCCAGCCGGGCCAGCAGCAGGTCACGGCGTTCCCCGACCAACATGCACGATCCTCCTTGTTGCTTCCGAGTCCTGCACATTATGGTCGGGGTATGACCTCTTCGACAAGCGCCCTCGGCCCGGACCGCAACCCGCGGGTCCGGATCACCGACGTGGAGGTGCTGGCCTCGGCCTGGCACGTCCTGCGCCGCACGACGTTCGAGTACCAGCACGGCGACGGCCGCTGGACGACCGAGCAGCGCGAGACCTACGACCGCGGCAACGGCGCCACCGTCCTGCTCTACGACCTCACCCGCGCCACGGTGCTGCTGACCCGCCAGTTCCGCTACCCGGTCTACGTCAACGACCACCCGGACGGCATGTTCCTCGAGACCGCGGCGGGCCTGCTGGACGCCGACGACGCGGAGACGGCCATCCGCCGCGAGGCGCAGGAGGAGACCGGCGTCCACATCGGCGAACTGCAGCTGGTCTTCGACGTCTACACGAGCCCGGGCTCGGTCACCGAGCGCCTTTTCTGCTACGCCGCGCCGTACGACCCCTCCGACCGCGGCACGGGCGGCGGGCTCGCGGAGGAGGGGGAGTACATCGAGGTGGTCGAGCTGCCCTTCCGCGAGGCGCTGGCGATGGTGCGCGACGGCCGGATCGCCGACGCGAAGACGATCATGCTCCTGCAGTGGGCCGCTCTGGAGGGCCCGTTCAGCTAGCTGGCCCCGGGCATGCGAAAGGCCCCCGCGGGGGGAGGTCGCGGGGGCCTTTCCGTTGTGGTGGGAGCGGTGGCTACGAGCCGAGCTCCCGGGGTCAAGCGGACCGGGAGGTCCGCCGCCCCTTCAGCTCGGCGAGACGTTCGTTGAGCAGGTCCTCGAGCTCGGGGATCGTGCGCCGCTCGAGCAGCATGTCCCAGTGGGTGCGCGGCGGCTTGACCTTCTTCTGCTCGGGCTGCCCGCCGTCGACGATCTCCGACTCGCTGCCGTGCAGCCGGCATTCCCAGACCGTCGGGATCTCGGCGTCGTCGGAGAACGGCACCTCGAACTCGTGGTTCTTCGGGCAGGCGTAGCGCACGGTGCGGCGCGGAGCGAGGTCGTGGTTGCGGTCGGTCTCGTAGCTGACCGCTCCCAGCCGGCTTCCACGAAGAACACGGTCGGCCATGATGGGGTCCTTTCAGTCAGCTCCGGGTGGAGCCAGGGTGTTGCTCACCCTATGCAACGACTCGGGGCCCCCGAGGATTCCCGGGACACCATGTCGTTGCTCACGATGAGCTGCGTCACCCGCCGGCATCAGCTTCCTCTAGTAGGACGCGTTTCGCGCTCCGGCGTGACGTCAATACGGCCTTCTTAGTGCTGATATCCCCCGGATGGGCTACTCGCGCCCAGGTCAGGTCAACCGTAACTGACCGTGATGGGCAGTAACCGGTCCCAAGTCACCCGCTCGATAGTGGCGGCGACACAATACCTGATAACGCACGGTAGCAGATTCAGCCTCAAAACGCGCTGAAGCTGAAGTTTCAACTACGGATTGTTCGGTATCTGCGACCACAACAGTGTCCCCCTCCCGCACAACCTCCCCCTCGAGCACCCGCGCGTTGAACCGCCCGGCCAGTCCGCACCAGCACAACACCTCGACCTGGACCGGCTGCAGCTCGTCCGCCAGTTCGAACAGACGAGCGGCCCCCGGGAACAACCGGCTCCGGAAGTCCGTCGCGATCCCGAAGCAGTAGACGTCGATCTGGACCTCGTCGGCCAGCTCCGCCAGCTGGTCGACCTGCCCGGGGGAGAGGAACTGCGCCTCGTCCACCACGACGTAGTCCACGTGCTGCCCCCGCGACCACTCCTGCCGCACCAGGTCCCGCACGTCGGTGTCCTCACCGACCTCCACCGCCTGCCGGGTCAGCCCGATCCGGCTCGAGATCTGCGGCGCGCCCGAACGGTCGTGGCGCACCAGCACCAGGCCCCGCCGGCCCTGCCGCGCGTGGTTGTGGTCGATCTGCAGCGCCAGCGTCGACTTCCCGCAGTCCATCGGCCCGTAGCAGAACTTCAGCCTGCCCACCGGCGGCGTCCCGCGCCGCGATCCGGCCGCGGGAACGGAGGAGAGCGCGTCGGTCGGGTCGGGGCCGGCCGGATTCACCAAGGTCACGACGCCCGACCCTATCGGTCGTTCACAACACCTCCGGCGGACGGTTGCCCGCCGCCATGATCGCGCGCCGCACCGGCACCAGCCAGACCAGCACCAGACCCGCCGCGAAGAAGACCACCAGCGCGATGATCGCCAGCCGGAACGACCCCGTCGCCTGCCCGACCCCGGCGAACAGCAACGGCCCCAGCCACGACGTCCCGCGCTCACCCACGACGTAGAGCGAGTAGTACTGCGCGTCCTTGCCCGCCGGGATCATCTGGCTGAACAACGACCGCGACAGCGCGTTCGTCCCGCCCAGCACCAGCCCGATCCCCACCGCCACGGCCAGGAACTGCACCATCTGCTTCGGCTGCACGAAGTACGCCCCGGCCAGCACGACCACCCACAGCACCAGGCTGCCCAGGATCGTCCGCTTCGCCCCCACCCGCCGCGCCACCAGCCCGTGCAGCGTGCCACCCAGGTACGCGACGAACTGGATCACCAGGATCGTGACGATCAGCACCTCGTTGCCGAACTTCAGCTCGTCCTTGCCGTACTGCGCCGACACCGTGACCACGGTGTTGATCCCGTCGGTGAAGACCAGGTAGCTGCCCAGGAAGGCCAGCGTCAACGGGTACGCCTTCGCCGCCACGATCGTCTGCTTCAGCTCAGTGAAGCCCGCACGCAGCACCGATGCCCCCGGGGCGACGTCCACCGGCGTGTGCCGCCGGGGGAGCGCCCGCACCGCCGGGATCGTGAACAGCGCCCACCACAACCCCGAGGTCAGGAAGCAGATCTGCACCGCCAGGCCCTGGCTGACCCCGAACGCGTCGTGACCGAGGTAGAACCCCAGCTGCAACGCCAGCGCCAGCCCACCGCCCAGGTACCCGAACGCCCAGCCCTTCGCCGAGATGTCGTCCCGCTCGTCCGGCCCGCCGATGTCGACCAGGAACGAGTAGTAGACGACCAGCGAACCGCCGTACCCGATGTTCGCGACGATGAACAGCACCACGCCCAGCTGCCAGTCCGAGCCGGCGAAGAAGAACATCGCCGCCGCGGCCGCCGCGCCCAGGAACGCGAACCCGGCCAGGATCCGGCGCTTGTTGTGGCTGCGGTCGGCCACCGCACCCGCGATCGGCAGCACCAGCACCTGCACCACCGTCGCCACCGACAGCAGGTACCCCCACACCGAACCCGCCGGGAACTGCAGCCCGAACAACGTCACGTCACAGTTGTGGAGCGTGTCCACCGCACCGGACGCGTTCACGCACGCGTGGTCCCCATTAAGGGTGAAGTTCGACTTCGCGTCCTCGGCCGCGATCGTGCTCATCGAGAGGGCGCCGAACACCGTCGTCGTCGACGAATAGAACGGCGAATTAGCCCAGTCGTAGAAATACCAGCCCCACCGCTCGCGCTTGGTCGAGCGCGTCCCGGCCAGCGTCATCCACGGCTCCTCATGCTCAAGAACGTCCAGGTCAGCGCGGAGACTACTGGGAGGTAGCGGCGCCGGGCACCACACCTCCCAAACCGTGTCCGCTTTGTCGCTTCGTGATCATGCGCCACTTCCGTGGCAATCACGGTTCGGCCTTCACGGCGTGTCGCTGACACGAGTGAACAGTGTTTTGTGTGAGACTTATGCGGGCAGCGTGTCTCTTGTGGTCAAAGGGGGCACACTCCTACTGTGCTCGCATGATCCACAACCGGAGACGAACCGTCGCGAGACTCCTGCTTCTCGCCGTGGCCGCTTGGGGTCTGCCGCTGACCATCCCCGCCGTCGCCGCCGCGGACCCCGCGCCGACGGCCTGGGCCAAGCTCCGCATGTGCGAGTCTAGCGGCCGCTACGCCACCAACACCGGCAACGGCTACTACGGCGCCTACCAGTTCGACCTGCCCACCTGGCGCAGCGTCGGCGGCGCCGGCCGCCCCGACCAGGCCGCCCCCGCCGAACAGGACTACCGCGCCCTCTACCTCTACCGCATGCGCGGCTGGCAACCCTGGCAGTGCGCCGGCATGCTCAAGCTCCCCGGCGACGCCGACGCCCGCAGCAAACGCGTCCCCACCTACGCCGAATCCGCCTACATCGGCGGCGGACCCGCCCCCGCACCCACCCCGCCACCCCCGAGCGGCAAACCCCCGTGGCCCGGCGTCGTCTACGCCTACGGCGACTGCGCCGCCCCGCTCAAAGCCTTCCAGCTCCGCATGAACGCCTTCGGCTACGGCTTCACCGGCACCGGCTGCTACTACGACAAGACCCGCACCGCCGTCCTCGACCTCCAGCGCGCCAACGGCATCAAGGACAGCGGCCTGCTCGGCCCCAAGACCTGGGAAGCCGCCTGGAGCGGCAAACCACCCCGCTGACCCCGGTCAGGCCTGCTGCCAGGTGCCCCGCTCGATCAGCACCGCACGCAGCAGGTCCGGCCGGTCCGTCACGATCCCGTGCACCCCCAGGTCCAGCAGCATCCGCATCTCCGCCGGATCGTCGATCGTCCACGTGTGCACCTCGATCCCGGACCGCCCCGCGATCGACACGAACGCCTTGTCCACCACCCGCAGCGCACCCTGCCGCACCGGCACCTGAGCCATCGCCCCCAGCACCAGCCGCCCGAGGGGGAGCAGCGGCAGCTTCCCCCGCGCCCACAGCGCGAACGCCGACCGCGGACCCATCGCCGTCACCAGCTTCGGCCCCGCCAGCTTCCGCAACCGCGCCAGCCGCGCATCCGAGAAGGACGCCGCCGCAACCCGGTCGTGCGCCCCCGTCCGCTCCAGCACCTCGACGAACGGCTTCACCGCCTGCTCGGCCTTCACGTCGATGTTGAACCGCGCGTCCGGCAGCTCCTCCAGCACGTCCTCCAGCCGCGACAGGGGAGCCCTCCCCCCGACCTTGACGTTCTTCAGCTGCTCCCACGTCTGCGACGCGATCGCCCCCGACCCGTCCGTCGTCCGGTCCAGGCTCGCGTCGTGGTGCACCACCACCACACCGTCCGACGTCGCGTGCACGTCCGTCTCCAGGTACCGGTAACCCTCGGCACACGCCCGCCGGAACGCCGGCAGCGAATTCTCCAGCCCGTCCAGCTCGTCCAGGTGCCAGCCACGGTGGGCGAAAGCACGGGGGAGCGGATCGGCCAGGTACGGGAACGACGACTGCATACCCCGATTGTGCCCTCCGGCCATGACCTCGGCATGAGCGAACGGTGGCCAGCTAGGGTCTCCCGGGTGAGGGAAACCGCCGAACTGGCCCAGCCCGCCCCGCTCGAGCTCACCCCGGGCCCGAGCCGCCGAGGCGCGCCCAAGCACTGCGGCTGGTGCGGACGACGCCTCCCCGAAGCCGGCAACGTCGGCCGCCGACGGCGCTACTGCGGCCAGTCCTGCCGCCAGCGCGCCTACGAACGCCGGACCGCACTGCAGCGCAGCGGGCTCCCCGAAGACGCCGTCGTCCTCTCCGACGGCGAGGTCGCCGCCCTCCAGGACCGGCTCTTCCAGCTCCGCTGCGCCGCCGAAGACATCGTCACCGCCGCCGACGACGGCGCCGACCTCAGCGAGCTGCGCGGACTCGCCGACGAGATCGCCCGCGCCGCCAAGGACCTCGAACAACTCCGCTGACCCCGGCCCGTGTCGTCCATCCCGGCACGCGTGCCGTCCGGCGCGGTACAGCGGGACCGGTCAGTTCAGGCCGTCCAGGGCCCGGTATGTCCGGTTGCTCGCCGCCGCCGCTCGTTGCTCACGGCCCGTCGCCTCGATGTAGTTCTGGCTCGTCGCCAAGCTCGCGTGCCCCAGCAACGCCATGATCTCCGACGCCGTCGCCCCGTCCTCCGCCAGCCGCGTCGCGAACGTGTGCCGCAACGCGTGCAAGTTCGCCCCCGCCGGCACCCGGTCGTGCAACCCCGCACCCCGGTAACACGACTTCACCAGGTACTCCAGCGCACCCCGCCCGATCGGCTCGCCCGACCGATCCAGCAGCAACGGCGAACCAGGGGAGAACCGCACGTTCGCGAACCGCACCCGGCACGACTCCCGGTACCGCTCGATCAGCTCCGCCAGCACCGGCTGCACCGGGATCGACCGGTCCCGGCTGCCCTTCCCCTTCACGTGCAACCGCAGCTCACCCGCGCGCCCCACCAGCGACCGCGACGTCAGCGCCCGCATCTCCGCCGCCCGCAACCCCGCCACCAGCCCCAGCGCGATCACCAGCACGTCCCGCTCCGGCCACGGGTCCCGCGCGCGCCGCGAACCCACGGCCACCGCCGACAGCAGCTGCTCCGGGGTTTCCTCACCCCGCAACGGCTTCGGCGTCAACGCCGGCGTCCGCGGCCGCGCCACCGCACCCATCGGGTTGCCGGCCAGCAGCCCGTCCGCCACGCAGAACGTGAGGAACTGGTTCCACGTCGACCACGCACGCAGCACCGAGCTCTTCGCGTGACCGTCCGCGAACACCCCGAACGCCGACCGCAGCGCCGTCCCGGTCAGGTCGGCCACCTCGAGGTCTTCCCGGCCCAGCTCCGAAACCAGGAGAGTGGTGATCCCGGCGAGATCACGGCGGTAGGCGTCGGTGGTGTGCGGCGAGTCCTTGCGCGGCCGGCGGGCGGCGAAGAAGGCTTGCTGGGCCTCGGAAACCTTCATGTGGATCTTGTACCGCACACCACCGACAGTTTCGGCGGCCGGGGTCGATCCCATTTCATGCATAATGGCAATTATGCATGAAATGTCGGAATCACCGGGAGTCCGCTCCCGGGGGATCCGGCACGGCGGCTCGAGCCTCCCAGGGCATCCTGAGACGCCTTTCGGGGAATCGCACGCATGTTCGATGCGGCCGAGACGGCTGCCGGGAGGTCGGGCAAGGCTTCTCGAAGGATCACCAAGGATCAACTGCCGACGATCGGTCGACTCTCAGGGCAAGATTGCCCACTCTAGTTTCGTCACCGTGACGTTTTCAGGTCGGGTGGCAGGACGTCGAATCCGCAGCTCCAGGGGATGTTCTCCCGGCTTCCTGCGGGTCTCCAGGAGCCGACTTGGCTCCCGTACGAGAGCAGCAGAGTCCGCCGCGCTCGCGCATTCCTCAGGAGATGTCGTCCTGACGAACTCCACCCCGGCGGATCCGGATCTTCCGCCCCTCTCGGCCCTCGGTCCAGCTGGTCGTCAAGTGCCGATAATGTACATTATGTCAAGTGACGTCAGTGCCAGTCGCTGATGGACACGTCCCGCGGGTCCGGGGCTCCCTCCCCGGTCTCCAGGAGCTGCTTGAGGCTCATCAGGAAGATGGCCCACTTGGTGCTGCAGTGGTGCATGAACTCGCCCGCCTCGCGCCAGCCTTCGTGCTTGAACAGGACGATCGTGTACTCGCCGCGCTGTTCGAGGTCCCAGCGGATCGTCGTGCCGACCCACTCCGGCGGGCCGTCGACAACCTCCCAGCGGACCAGTCGTCCCGGGGTGAGCTCGGTGACCTTCATGTCGAACCCGCCGGCGGTGAAGCGGAACGCGATGACGCCGCCGACTTCGGTGTCCCCCGCGGTCTTGTGGGCCCACCACGCGGAGAGGCCGTCGAGGGTCGTGATCGCGTTGTAGACCTGGTCGGGTGTGGTGTTCCGGGTGCCGATGCGGTGCAGGATGTCCATGGCTAGCGGTTCCTTTCGATTCGTTCGGCGATGCGCTTGATGCGGCCGAGCCGGGCGTCCCAGGCGGCGCCGACTTCGGCGAGCTGGGCGACGGCGCGGGCGAGCTGGGTTTCGTCGACGCGGTACTGCTTTTCGCGGCCGGCGGTCGTGGCGTGGACGAGGCCGACGCGGTCGAGGACGGCGAGGTGCTTGGTGACGGCTTGGCGGGTCACCGGGAGGTGTTCGCTGAGGCTGGTGGCGGTGCCGCTGCCTTCGGTGAGCAGGAGGTCGAGCAGGCGGCGGCGGGTGGGGTCGCCGACGGCGGACCAGAGGTCATCGTCCACGGTGGTGCTCACCGGGCGGCGGCGTACGGCGGCAGCTGGGCCAGGAAGTGGTCCCAGCCGCTGACGTGGTCGGCGTACTCGGCGGCGATCTTGGCTTCGTCCCAGCCGCGTTCGCGGAAGCCGGTTTCGGTCATGCGCAGGCGGGTGCCGGTGCCGGCGGGTTCGAGCTCGAAGACGACGAGGAAGGAGTTGCCGGGTGCGGCGGTCTCCCCCGCGGCGTGGGTCCAGCGGAAGGAGAAGAGTTTGGGCGGGACGGCGTCGACGACGGTGAAGCGGACCCAGTTGCCGCCGAAGCCGATGCGGCCCTCTCCCCCGGGTTCGACGGGGTATTCGGCTTCGTCGGGCCACCATTCGCGGAGGTGTTCGGGGCTGCTGACGACGTCGAAGACGGTGTCGGGGGTGGCGTTGATGTGGAGTTCCCGTTCGATCGTTCCGTGGTCCATGCTCCGGCCTTTCTGCAACGTTTGGTTGCGTGTCACGTTAGCTCGCCTGGCGAGCACGTGCAACCTTTTGTTGCGGAAAGGTTCGTGCCGGGCCACCTGACCAGGTGATCCGGGGTGCCTCCGGCACCGGCCCGCAGTAGCTTCGCGCGATGCGACGTCTGCGGAGGATCTGGTACCAGTGCGCGGAGTTCCTGCTGGTGCTGCTGGGGCTGGGGTGGCTGATCGCGCCGGACACCGGGCTGGACGTGGTGTTCCTGCTGGCGTGGGACGCGGTCGCGGCGGCGGTGATCGTGACGCGGTGGCTGCGGATCCGCCGGTACCGGCTGCTGGGTGACGCCGAGCCGACGTGGCTGCACAGCCTGCTGGGCCGCCGGTCGAGCTTCGTCGCGACGCTGGTGGTGAGCGTGGTCGGGATGTCGGCCGGCGGGCTGATCCTGGTGGCGAACGTGATCGCCGAGGACGACGACGAGACGGCGTTCGTGCTGCAGATCGGGGCGGTGCCGGCGGTGCTGGCGGCGTGGATCCTGCTGCACTTCGGGTACGCCGACCGGTACGCGCACCTGCACCACCGGGCCGCTCCGGGGCCGGGGTTGCGGTTCCCGGCGACGGAGCGGCCGAACCTGCTGGACTTCGCGTACTTCGCCTTCACGGTGGGGACTTCGTTCGCGACGTCCGATGTGGAGGTTCAGGCTCGGCCGCTGCGGTACACGGTGCTGACGCACAGCGTGCTGTCGTTCGTCTACAACACCGCGATCCTGGGCATCGCGGTCGGCGTGATCACCGGGAAGTAGCGAAGGCGTCGACGCCGGTGAGCTCGGCCGAGAGGGTCCAGAGGCGGGCGGCCTGGTCGGGGTCGATGGCGTATTCGCGAACGCCGACGCGGAGCCCGACGTCGGCGACGCCGTCGCCTTCGGGGGCGATTTCGGCGATGTCGCAGTCTTCGAGGTAGACGCCGCCGAGGCCGTCGAGCCGGGGTGAGGTGGCGGCCCAGACCTGGGTGGCGGCGCCGGCTTCGGGGGTCTTGAAGTAGCCGCTGGGGTTGCCGTTCTCGTCGACCCAGCCCTGCGCGACGCGCTCTTCCTGCGGGATGTGGCGGGCGAGGTGGGTCAGGATCGAGCCGGGGTGCAGGGCGAACGCGCGCACGCCGCGGTCCCGGCCGAGCCGGTCGAGGTGGACGGCGAACAGGACGTTGGCGGTTTTGGCCTGGCCGTAGGCAAGCCACTTGTCGTAGCCGGTCTCGAAGTGGGGGTCGTCCCAGCGGATGGGTGAGAAGTGGTGGCCGCGGGAAGAGACGGCGACGACACGGGCGCCGTCGGCGATGGCCGGCCAGAGGCGGTTGACCAGGGCGAAGTGGCCGAGGTGGTTGGTGGCGAACTGGGCTTCCCAGCCCGGTCCGACGCGGGTTTCGGGGGCGGCCATGATGCCGGCGCTGGTGATGACTAGGTCGAAGTGGCGGCCGGTGGTGAGGAAGCGGTCGGCGAAGGCGTGGACGCTGGTGAGGTCGCCGAGGTCGAGTTCGTCGATTTCGACGCCGGGGAGGCCGGCGAGGGCTTCTTCGGCGGTGGCGCGGCGGCGGGCCGGGACGACGACGTGCGCGCCGGCGTTGACCAGGGCGCGGGTGGTCTCCAGGCCGATGCCGGAGTAGCCGCCGGTGACGAGGGCGAGCTTGCCGGTCAGGTCGATGCCGTCGAGGACCTCCGTGGTGGTGCTCGTGGCGCCGAAGCCGGAGCCGATCCGGTGCTGGGGTGTGGTCATGTCTTCGACCGTAGGAGCTGGAGTGCGCTCCAGCGCAACCCCGCGGGAGGATGGCGGGGTGCGGCGGTCCGGGAAGTCGGTGTTCGCGCGCCGGCTCGGTGCTTGTACCGGGCTGCTGAACCTCTCGCCCGTGCGTTGTGCGGGGCGGGAGCTCTCAGTCGCGCAGGTTGAGGGACGCGACGGCGTGGTCGGTCCACGCGGCGAGGAAGCGGTCGGGGGCGAGGTCGCCCGGGGTGTGTCCGATGAGGACGTCCAGGATCGGGTAGTAGGTGAGGGACGCGACCAGCACGGCCGCGGTGGCTTCGGGGTCGGTGACGTTCGCGCGGCCCTGGTCGCGCAGGGTGGTGATCCATTCCGTGCCGCGGCGGTAGACCGTCGCGAAGACGCCTTGCCACATCGCCTCGAACAGCTCGGGAAACCCGCTGAACTCGCGGATCATCAGGCGGACGAGGTCGCGGTCGGCGGCGAGGAACGCCCAGACGACGTCGGCGAGCACGCGTAGGGCTTCGCGGGGGTCGTCGGGCAGCTCGGCGTCGGCGGTTTCGGCGGTGCGGGCGGCGAGGCGCTCGAGGTTGTCGTGCACGGCCGCTTCGAGGAGCGCGGCTTTGGACGGGAAGTGCTTGTAGAGCGCGCCGGAGCCGGGGTTGAGGCCGCAGGCGGTCTGGATGTCGGCGACCGACGTCGTGTCGTAGCCGCGGGTGGCGAAGAGGTGGACGGCCTCGTCGAGGATGCGGCGGCGGGTGACGCCGGGGGTTGTTCGAGCCATAGTGAGAAACTACTCTCTTTCTATGGTGGAAGTGACCGTGGAAGAGACCGTGTTGTGCACTCCGGAGGCTTTCCTCGCGCTGGTCATGGACCCGCGGCGGTACGCGGAGGTCGACCGCAAGCTCGGCCGGATCGACTGGGTGCGCCGCGACGGGGACGTCACGGAGTTCCGGTTCCGGTCGGCGCTGCCCGGGCTCGGACCGGGGCCGAAGGTGGTGTCCCGGATGACGCTGACGCCCGGCGAGCGGGTCGACGTCGGGCTCCCCGACCGGCGGGAGAACCGGCTGGCCCGGCGGTTCTCGACGTTCGAGGCGAGCTTCGGGTGTGTGCCGGTGCCCGGCGGGATCCGGGTGACGCGGCGGATCGTGTTCGGGTTCGCCGCTCCCCTGCGCCGGCTGGTCGAGCCGGTCCTGCGGCGGAAGCTGCGGGCCGACGTCGAGGCGGAGGTGCGGGGCGCGAAGCGGCTGCTGGAGAGCGTTGACTGAAGTAATGAATCAGTGATTCACTTCTTGACGTGCCCTACCGCCGCACCCCGAAGGTGCAGGAACGCCTGGACGCCCAGCGCGAGACGATCGTCGTCGCGGCGACGCGCCAGCTGGCCGAACACGGCTACAGCGGCTGCTCCGTCGCCGCCGTCGCCGAGCGGGCCGGGGTGGCCGTCGGGAGCGTCTACAAACACTTCCCCACCAAGGCCGACCTGGTCGTGCACGTGTTCCGGCAGGTCGTGACACGGGAGGTCGAGGCCGTCCGGGCGACGTCCGCGCAGCCGGGCGAGCCCGCCGAACGGGTCCTGGCGGTGTTCGAGACCTTCGCCCAGCGCGCGCTCAAGGCGCCGCGCCAGGCGTACGCGCTGCTCGCCGAGCCGGTCGACGCTCTCATCGACGCGGAGCGCCTGGAGTTCCGGCGGGCGTTCACCGAGGTCGTCGCCGAGCACGTCGCGGCCGGGGTCCGGGCGGGCGCGCTGCCGCCGCAAGACGGCCGGCTCACCGCCGCCGCGCTGGTGGGCGCCGCCGCCGAAGTTCTGATCGGCCCGTTGACCAGCGGCAACGCCGGTGACGTCGCCGAGCTCCGCACGTTTGTCGTCCGCGCTCTAGGAGGTTCCGATGCCCGCCACGCATGAGGTCGTCAACCAGGTCCCGCCGCTGGCCGGCCACGACGTCGGGGCCGACCCGGCGCTGCTGGAAGGCCTGGAGCGGGCCGGGGCCGGCTGGGCGTCGGACGAGGTGCACGAGCTGGGCCGGCTGGCCGGCAGCGAGCAGGCCCAGGAGTGGGGCCGGCTGGTCAACGAGAACGAGCCGGTGCTGCGCACGCACGACCGCTACGGCCACCGGATCGACGAGGTGGAGTTCCACCCGCACTGGCACGACCTGATGGACGTCGCGGTGTCCCACGGCCTGCACGGCACGCCGTGGCGGGACTCCCGCGAGGGCGCGCACGCCGCCCGTGCGGCCAAGTTCTACGTCTGGGGTCAGGTCGAGGCCGGGCACAGCTGCCCGATTTCGATGACCTACGCGGCGATCCCGGCCCTGCGGGCCAACCCGGAGCTGGCGGCGCGGTACGAGCCGCTGCTGGCCGCGACCGAGTACGACTTCGGGCTGCGGGAGCCGTCCACCAAGCGCGGCCTGATCGCGGGCATGTCGATGACCGAGAAGCAGGGCGGCTCCGACGTCCGCGCCAACACCACGACCGCGACGCCGAACGCCGACGGCAGCCACACCCTCGTCGGGCACAAGTGGTTCACCTCCGCGCCGATGTCGGACATGTTCCTGACGCTGGCCCAGGCCCCCGGCGGGCTCTCCTGCTTCCTGCTCCCCCGCGTGCTGCCCGACGGCTCCCGCAACCCGATCCGGCTGCAGCGGCTGAAGGACAAGCTGGGCAACCGGTCGAACGCGTCCTCGGAGATCGAGTACGACAACGCCGTGGGCTGGCTGGTCGGCGAGGAGGGCCGCGGGGTCCGCACGATCATCGAGATGGTCAACAACACCCGTCTCGACTGCACCCTCGGCAGCGCGTCCGGGATGCGGCTGGGCGCGGTGCGCGCGATCCACCACGCCACGCACCGGCACGCGTTCGGCAAGGCGCTGGTCGACCAGCCGTTGATGGCCAACGTGCTGGCCGACCTGGTGCTGGAGTCCGAAGCGGCGACGACGGTCGCGATGCGGCTGGCCGCGGCGGGCGACCGGCCCGGCGACGAGCAGGAGCAGGCGTTCCGGCGGCTCGGCCTGGCGGTGTCGAAGTACTGGGTGTGCAAGCGGGCGCCGATGCACGCGGCTGAGGCTCTCGAGTGCTTCGGCGGCAACGGGTACGTCGAGGAGTCGGGCATGCCGCGCCTCTACCGCGAGGCGCCGCTGTCGTCGATCTGGGAAGGCTCGGGCAACGTCGCGGCGCTGGACGCGTTGCGCGCCATGGGCAAGCAGCCGGAGTCGGTCGCGGCGTTCTTCGCCGAGGTCGAGCAGGCCGCCGGTGGTGACGCGCGCCTGGACGACGCCGTGGACCGCGTCCGGAAGGAGCTGACCGACCTCGAGGGCATCGAGTACCGGGCGCGGCGGCTGGTCGAGGCGATGGCGCTGGTGCTGCAGGGCTCGCTGCTGGTGCGCCACGGCCATCCGGCGGTCGCGGACGCGTTCTGCGCGTCGCGCTTCGGCGGGGACTGGGGCATCGCGTTCGGCACGCTGCCGGCCGGGGTGGACACGGGCGCGATCATCAATCGCGCGGCGGTGCGTTAGCGGCCGATGGCGTCGAGGGCCCCGGCGACGGCCGCGGCCTTCAGCTCCTCCATGGGCGCGTCGGGGAACTGCATGCAGACGTCCTGCAGGCCGCCGAGGGCGAGGATCGCGCGGGCCTGCTGTTCGAGGGTGGGGTCGGGCCCGCAGATCAGCGCGGTGAGCCGGGTCCGCCAGGCCAGGGCCTTGTCGACGAGCCCGAGGTCGGCCAGCGTCGGCATCTCGGTGAGCAGCATGATGAAGTTCGCCCGGTTGCGGTAGTTGACGTCGAAGAAGCCCTCGACGAGCTCGCGCGCGGGTGTGTCGCCGCGGGCTTCGTAGTCGAGCAGGAACTTCTCGCCGTCGTCGATCAGCGGCTGGACGATGCTGCGGACCAGGTCCTCGCGCGAGGAGAAGTGATAGTACAGCGCGGGTTTGGTGATGCCCAGCCGGTCGGCGATGTCCTGCAGGCTGGTGCGCTGCACCCCCTGGGTCGCGAAGAGCGAGCGGGCGACGTCCTGGATGCGCTGCCTGGTGTCTGACGGCTTGGCCACGCGCCCAGCATAACTGACTTAACGGTAGGTAAGACTCGTGGTACAACTTACCTACCGTTAAGTCAGGGAGGCGCTCATGCGGATTCTGATCTCCGGCGCCAGCATCGCGGGTCCGGTGCTGGCGTACTGGCTGTCCAGGCACGGCTTCAACGTCACGGTGGTCGAACGCGCCCCCACCCTCCGCAAGACCGGCGGCCACGCCGTCGACCTGTTCCGCCCCGCCATGGACATCACCGAACGGATGGGCGTTTTGCCGCGCGTCGAGGCGGTCGCCACCGGCTCAACCAGGCTGACGATGCATCGCGAAGGCGTGCGCCGGCCGGTGCGGATCGACCTCGCGAAGATCTTCCAGGCCGCCTCCGACCGGCACGTCGAGATCATGCGCGACGACCTCAGCGAGATCTACTACGACGCCGGCCGCGAAGACGTCGAGTACCTCTTCGGCGACTCGATCACCGCCCTCTCCCCCGACGGCGAAGTCACCTTCGAGCACGCCGCGCCGCGCACGTTCGACGTCGTCATTGGCGCCGACGGGCTGCACTCGAACGTGCGCCGGCTCGTCTTCGGCGAGGAAGCCGGGCTGACCAAGTTCATCGGGGCCTACCTGGCCGTGCTGTCGCTGCCCGACACCCTCGGCCTCGACGACGGCGAAACCGTCATCCACCTCGGCGCCGGCCGCACCGCGGGGTTCTACAGCGCCCGGCACATCGCCGACGCCCGCGCGGTGTTCCTGTTCCGCCGCGACGAGCAGCTCGACGTCCCGCGGCAGAAGGAGCTGCTGCGCCAGGCCTATGCCGGGATGCACCCGCACGTCGACGCCTGGCTGGCCGAGCTGGACGGCCCGGGCCCGTTCTACTTCGACTCGATCACCCAGCTGCGGATCGACTCCTGGTCCCGCGGACGCGTCACCCTCGTCGGCGACGCCGGGTACTGCCCCGGCCCGGCCGTCGGCGGCAGCACCAGCCTCGCGGTGCTCGGCGCGTACGTCCTGGCCGGCGAACTGGCCGCGGCGGGCGGCGACCACGAGCGCGCCTTCGCCGCGTACGAAAGCGAAATGGGCGGCCTGGTGCGCAAGAGCCGCGCGTTCGCCGAAGGCGCCGCGCGCACCTTGATCCCGGCGACGCGCACCGGCGCGTGGGCCCTGGCCCGCGGCGGGCAGCTGATCTCGGCCCTGCCGGCCGGGGTGAGCCGGACGCTGGCGAAGCTCAACGGCGGCGGAGCCCGGATGCACGACTCGATGCGGGTGACGGACTACACGGTCACGCCCGTGGGCTGAGCCCGGTCGAGGTCGCCTGGCGCCCAGCAGGGTGGTCGCCGGGCACCGGCAAACCCGGGACAGCGGGGCGCCGACGTGGGCACCATCGAGCCGGGCGGGGGGGGGGGGGGGGGGGGGGGGGGGGGGGGGGCCGGGGGGGGGGGGGGGGGGGGGGGGAAAGAAAAGAAGAAGAAGAGGAAGGGAAGAGGGAGAGACACCCCCCCCCCCCCCCCACCCCCAGTGGGCCCGGCGGAACCCCGCCGTCAACGCACAGGAGACAGCGGGGACCGCGCTGGATACCGGGAATCCCGGCGGGTTTCAGCCCGGCAGCAACCCCGGGTCGGTCTCCGGCGGACCCGCGGGCCACCACGTGCCGTCCTCGAGCCGGTACGGGTGCCAGCGGCCCCGGTGGTCGAGCCGCAGCTGGACCGCGCCGGCCGTGCAGTGGTTGCGCTCGAACACCGGCTCCTCGTCGGTGACGTCGGCGAGCGCGACCCGCGCGGCCGCCAGCGCCGCCTTGGGCGGGGACCACGACGATTCGAGGACCTCGAGACCGTCACGGCCGCCGTAGCTCCAGGCCGCGACCGCCCGCCGGAAGCCGCTTCCCTCACCCAGCCGCTCCGCCACCGCCGGGAACTGCGCGGCCAGCCGGACCGTGTCCTGCCGACGTCCCGGCCACGGCTCGCCCGCCAGCAGCGCCCGCGCCTGTCCCGAGGCGTTCGCCGTCAGCAGGGCGAACGCCTCGGCCGGCACCCCGGGCGCCGCCGGGATCGACGGCGCCCCCGACGGCTCGAACAGCGCCAGGTCCGGCAGCTCACCCGGCGTCCGGTCCGCCGGGACGGCCGGGAAGTCGTCCCGGGGCGCGGTCCGGCTCTCCAGCTCCGCCCGGATCTCCCGCTCACCCAGCCCGCGCATCAGCAACAGCACGAACGGGTCCGCGTCCAGCAGCCACGACGCCTGGAACGACAACGCCGCCGCGTGCTTGCACGGCAGCTCCCAGCCCGGGCAGTCGCACTCCGGGTCGAGGTCGCCGATGCCCGGCAGCAGGTGGACACCCGCGTCGTCGGCCGCGGTCACCAGGTCGTGCGGCATGTCCCGGTCCAGCAACGCCGCCAGGTGCCCCGCGCGCGAGGCGACCCGGTCGAGGAACCGCGTCCAGTCCGCTTCGGACAGCTCCGCCAGCCGCAGCTCGGTCCGGTACGGGCCGCCGTCGGCGTCGTCGACCACCGCCGCGATCCGGCCCGGGCTCACCGTGATCGGCCCGACCAGCCCGGCCGCGGCGTACCGGCGGCCCGCTTTGAGCTGACGCAGGTCCAGCGCGGTGTCCTCCATCGCGCTCACCCACGCCCGCCCCCACCACGACGTCGCGAACCGCCCGCGCGTCCCCGTCGCGCCGAACGCGGGAAACCCGCGCACCCGCTCGTCGCTCATCCGCGGCTCCTCAGCTCGACGAGCTCCGCGAGCTCGGTGTCGGTCAGCTCCGTCAGCGCCGCCTCGCCGCCGGCCAGCACCGCGTCGGCCAGCGCGCGCTTCTCCCGCAGCATCGCCGCGATCCGGTCTTCGACCGTGCCTTCGGTGACGAGCCGGTGCACCTGCACCGGCCGGGTCTGCCCGATCCGGTACGCCCGGTCGGTCGCCTGGTCCTCCACCGCCGGGTTCCACCAGCGGTCGAAGTGCACAACGTGGTCGGCTCGCGTCAGGTTCAGCCCGGTGCCCGCCGCCTTGAGCGACAACAGGAACACCGGCACCGCACCGTCCTGGAACCGCTTGACGAGCTCTTCGCGGCGAGGCACAGGCGTGCCGCCGTGCAGCAGCTGCGTGCCGATCCCGCGCGCCGCCAGGTGCTTCTCCAGCAGCCGGGCCATGGCGACGTACTGGGTGAACACCAGCACCGCGCCGCCCTCGGCGAGGATCGTGTCCAGCAGCTCGTCGAGCAGCTCCAGCTTGCCCGAGCGGCCGCCGCCCTCTTGAAGAGACAGAGCCTTGAGGTACTGCGCCGGGTGGTTGCAGATCTGCTTCAACGCCGTCAGCAGCTTCACGATCCGGCCGCGCCGCGCCATCCCGTCACTCCCGGCGATCTCGGCCATCATCTCCCGCACGACCGCCTCGTACAGCGCCGCCTGCTCGGAACTGAGCGTCACCGGCCGGTCGGTCTCGGTCTTCGCCGGCAGCTCCGGCGCGATCCCCGGGTCGGACTTGCGGCGCCGCAACAAGAACGGCCGCAGCAGCCGAGCCAGCCGTTCCGCGGCCCCGGGACTGCCCGCCTCGATCGGCTTCGCCCAGCGCGCCCGGAACTCCGCCAGCGACCCGAGCAGGCCCGGCGCTGTCCAGTCGAGGATCGCCCACAGTTCCGAGAGCGTGTTCTCCACCGGCGTGCCGGTCAACGCCACCCGCGCGTTGGCGGGCACCAGCCGCAACGCCTTCGCCGTGCCCGAACGGTGGTTCTTCACGTGCTGGGCCTCGTCGGCCACCAGCAGCCCCCACCGGATCCCGGCCAGCGGCGCGGGATCGGCGCGCAGGGTGCCGTAGGTCGTCAGCACGAACCCGTCGAGCTCCGCCAGCGAGCGCGCGCCGCCGTGGAAGCGCCGCACCGGCACCCCCGGGGCGAACCGGCGGATCTCGTGTTCCCAGTTGCCCAGCAGCGACGCCGGGCACACCACCAACGTCGGCCCGGCCGCGCGGTGCAGGTGCAACGCGATCAGCGTGACCGTCTTGCCCAGCCCCATGTCGTCGGCGAGGCAGCCGCCGAGGCCGAGCCCGGTCACCGTCGCCAGCCACTGCAGCCCGCGAAGCTGGTAGTCCCGCAGCGACGCGGCCAGCCCGGCCGGTGGCGCCTGCGGCTCCGGGGGTTCGGACAGCCGTTCTCGCAGCCGCGCCAGCCAGCCGTCGGTGACCACTTCGACCGGCTCGCCGTCGACGTCGGTGGTGCCCGACAGCACCGCGCCGAGCGCGTCGACCGGCGTGAGCGGCTTCAACGTCCGCTCCCGTGCCTTCGCCGCCAGCGCCGGGTCGACCAGCACCCAGCGGTCCCGCAGCCGCACCACCGGACGTCGGGCTTCGGCCAGGGCGTCCAGCTCCGCCTCGGTCAGCACCTCGCCGCCCAAGGCCAGCTGCCAGTCGAACGCCAGCGCCCGGCCGCCGCCGAAGAACGCCGGCAGGTCACCGGGTGTGTCCCCGGCCCGCACGACCGCCCGCGCGGTGAGCGTCCCGGCCAGCTCGGCCGGCCAGTGCACGTCGATCCCGGCCGCCGCCAGCCGCGGCGCCGCGGCCGCGAGCAGCTCGGTCACCTCGTCCGCGCCGAGCGCCAGCCGGTCCGGCACGGCCGAGGTCAGCAACGGCCCCAGCGCCGGCCACACCTGCGCACCCCGCCGCAGCGCCAGCACGACGTCGATGCGGGCGCGCGGCCCGAACCGGCCCGTCTCCCACAGCTCGACGGCGTCGGCGACCCGGCCCGGGTCGGCGAGGCTGTGCACCTGCACCACGGCGTCGAAGCGGCCCGTGTCGAACCCGCCGGGCGCCTCGAGCCGCAGTGACACCCGGATACCCGAGTCGAGCCCGGCGGCCAGCTCGTCGGCCCAGTCCCGCACCGCCTCGGCCCGCTGCGGCGCGACCGCGGCGAACAACCGCGTCCCGGCCGCTTTCGCCGCGGCGGGCGTGCGCGGCAGCGTGTCGGCGACGGCGTCGAGGAACGCCCGCAGCAGCGGCCCCGGCGCCCGCTCGCCCGCGGGCATCGCCGCCGCGAGATCCCGCAGCCACGCGGCTTCCGCCGGTTCGAGCGGTCCGACGCGCCAGGCGTCGTGCCCGGCCTCGGTCACCCCCGGCAGCAACCGGCCCGCCGCGACCAGCCGCAGCACGGCCTTCGCCGCGGTGGCCCAGAACAGCGCGGACGGATCGGGATCCGTTCTGGCGAGCAACTCTTTCAGACCGTCCGTTATGGACAGTTCCCGGTCGTCGAGCACCAGGCGGCCCGCTCGTGGCGGTTCACCCGGCAGGAAATCGGTGATCAGTTCCCCAGCCTCTCGTATCGGCGCACGGACAACGGCACGAACACCGCGAGCAGCACCAGCGGCCACACCACGGCCATTGGCACGGCGTGCTCGCTCACCCAGGACGTCCCCGCCGCCCCCGGGTTGCCGAACAGCACCCGCGCCGCCGTCACCGTGGAGGACAACGGGTTCCACTCCGCCACGGTTCCCAGCCACGCCGGCATCGTCGCGGTCGCCACGAACGCGCTGGAGAGGAACCCGAACGGGAACTCCAGCGTCTGCGCGAGCGTCACCATCGACGGATCCGTCGTCAGCAGCCCCAGGTAGATCCCCGCCCACACCAGCGCCGTGCGCAGCAGGAGCAGCAGCACCACCGCGGCCAGCGTCTCCCCGAGGCTGCCGTGCGGGCGCCACCCGACGGCGAACCCGCAGCCGAACAGCACCGCCAGCGCCAGCACCGCGTTCACCAGGTCCGCGGCCACCCGGCCGGTGAGCACCGCCGACGGCGCCATCGGCAGCGACCGGAACCGGTCGGTGACCCCCTTGGTGGCGTCGTCGAGCACCGAGATCATCGTCCCCGACAGCCCGAACGCCATGGTCATGGCGAACATCCCCGGCATCAGGAACTCGCGGTACGAGCCGCCGCCGGGCACGGTCATCCCGCCGCCGAGCAGGTAGGCGAAGATCAGCACCATCAGGACCGGGAACGCCACCACCGTGGCCAGCCGGGCCGGGCGCCGCGCCAGGTGCGCGAGGTAGCGCCCGGTCAGCGTCCAGCCGTCTGCGAGGGCCCACCTCATCGCGCCACCTTCCCCGTCAGCTCCAGGAACACCTCGTCGAGCGTCGGATGCCGCAGCGCGACGTCGGCGACCGCCAGTTCGGTCGCGCCCAGCTCGCGCACGACGTCGGTCAGCATCGACGGCTCGGCTGGTGCGCTGACCCGCAGTTCTTCGGTGACGGGCTCGGTCCCGGTGACGCGGGCCAGCAGAGCCGCCGCGGGGACGACGACGTCCGGGTCGGGCAGGGTCAGCTCGATCCGGGTCGCGCCGAGAGAGTCCTTCAGCTCGGCCGGGGTTCCTTCGGCGATGACGCGCCCGTGTTCGACCAGCGAGATCCGGTCGGCCAGGCGGTCGGCCTCTTCAAGGTACTGCGTGGTGAGCAGGACGGTCGTGCCGTCGGCGACCAGCGACCGCACCGCCCGCCAGACTTCGGCGCGGCTGCGCGGGTCGAGCCCGGTGGTGGGCTCGTCGAGGAACAGCACCCGCGGGGCGGCGAGCAGGGACGCGGCCAGGTCGAGCCGCCGCCGCATGCCGCCGGAGTACGCCGAAACCGGCTTCGTCCCGGTGTCGGCGAGGTTGAAGCGGTCCAGCAGGTCGTCGGCGCGGCGGGTGGCCTCGCGCCGGCCCAGGTGGTGCAGCCGGCCGAACAGCACCAGGTTCTGCCGGCCGGACAGCAGCTCGTCCACCGCGGCCTGCTGCCCGACCAGCCCGATCGACGCGCGCACCTTCGCCGGTTCGGTGGCGACGTCGAAGCCCGCGACCCGGGCGAGGCCCTCGTCGTGGCGCAGCAGGGTGGAGAGCACGCGGACGGCGGTCGTCTTGCCCGCGCCGTTGGGTCCCAGCAGGCCGTGGAGCGTGCCCGCCGGGACGGAAAGAGCGAACCCGTCAAGGGCGTACGCGTCGCCGTAGCGCTTGCGAAGTCCCTCGGCCTGGATCTGCAGGGTCATCGTCCCCCTTTACTCTGTACTGTGTACGAAGAAGAGGTTAGCACAACTCTGTACGTTGTACGAGAATTGGGTGGGCAGAATGGGCGGCGTGACCACGGAGGAGACCGGCGGCGGTGACCCGCGACGCGCGATCGAGCTGCTCTGGGGCGTGTCGGCGCCCCCGCGACGCGGCCCGAAACCGAAGCTGACCACGGCCGACGTCGTCCGCGCGGCGATCACCCTTGCCGACGCCGACACGCTCGACGCCGTCACCATCCGCGGCGTCGCCGAGCACCTCGGCGTCTCCCCCATGTCGCTCTACACCTACGTGCCCGGCCGCACGGAGCTGCTGGACTTGATGGTCGACCACGCCCACGGCGAGCTGCCCGCCCCCGAACCCGGCTTCGGCTGGCGCGCGGCGCTGACCGCGGTCGCCGACGGCCAATGGGCGCTGTTCCACCGGCATCCCTGGCTGCTGCAGGCCACCACCAGCCGCTCGGCGCTGGGCCCGAACAGCTTCGCCAAGTACGAGCACGAACTGCGCGCGGTCGAGGGCATCGGCCTGGACGACGTCGAGATGGACGCCGCCGTCGGGTTGGTCACCGGCCTGGTCCGGACGACCGCGCGCAGCTCGCTCGACGCCGCCCGGCTGGTGCGCACCAGTGGCCTGACCGACGCCCAGTGGTGGGAACGCGCCGCGCCGGTGCTGGCCGGCATCCCGGCCGCCGACGCGGCCAACTACCCCCTCGCCTCCCGCGTCGGGCAGGCCGCGGGTGAGGCCCACAACGCCGCCGAAGACCCGGCCTACACCTTCCGGTTCGGCCTGGCCCGGGTCCTCGACGGCATCGAAGCGCTGATCTCAGAGCGTCAGCGGTAGTTCCGCGGGCCGCCACGTCCCGCCGTCGGGCGCGCGCGGCACGTCACCGGCCGGCGCCAGATCCGGGAAGCGCGCGAACAGCGCCGAGAGCGCCACCTCCGTCTCGACCCGGGCGATCGACGCGCCCAGGCAGAAGTGCGGGCCGTACGAGAACCCCAGCTGCGCCGGCCCGTTCCTGGTCACGTCCAGGCGGTCCGCGTCGGCGAACACCCGCGGGTCGCGGTCGGCCGCCACCATCGCCGCCGTCACGCGCTCGCCCTCCCGGATCACCTCGCCGCCGATCTCGACGTCTTCCCGCGCGAACCGCGGGGTGGTCAGCAGCTGCGGGCTGCAGAAGCGCATCAGCTCCTCGACCGCGCCCGGCCACAACGCCGGATCCGCGCGCAGAGCCGCGAGCTGGTCCGGGTGCCGCAGCAGGGCTTCGACGGCGTTGGCGAGGAGGTTCACCGACGTCTGCCCGGCCAGCACCAGGTGCCAGACCAGGGTGACCAGCTCGGTGTCGGTGAGCCGGTCGTCGTCCTCGGCACGCACGAGGTCGCCGATGAGGTCGTCACCCGGCTCGGCCCGGCTGCGCGCCACCGCCTCCTTCGCGCCCGCGACGATCTCCGGGATCGCGGTGGTGAAGTCCGGGCCCACCCCACCGGCGACCGCGGCGCCGTACTCCCGCCAGCGCGGCCGGTCGGCCTCGGGAATGCCCACCAGCTCGCAGATGACGTCCATCGGCAGCGGCCGGGCGAAGTGCGGGATCAGGTCGACCACACCGCCGTCGGCGTGGGCGGGCAGCTCGTCGAGCAGCCGTTCGGTGAGCGCGGCGAGCCGGGGCCGGAGCTGCGCCGCGCGTTTCGGTGTGAAGGCCGGCGCGACCAGGCGCCGCAGCCGCAGGTGCGCGGGCCCGTCCTGCTCGGCCATCGTCCGCATGTACTCCCGGCAGTGCTCGGGGATGCCCGGCGGGCGCATGAAGCTCTCCGCGCGGACCTCGAACCGCGGGTCGGCGAGCATCGCGCGCGCCTCGGTGTAGCGGGTCAGCGCCCAGAACGGGCCGAAGCCGGGGATCACGAGCTTGGCCAGCGCGCCGGCTTCGCGGGCGTGGTCGTAGGCGGTGAACGGGTCGGTGAGGACCTTGAGGTCGGTCAGGTCGATTTCGGGGATCATCCACCACTCCAGATGGTCAAATCAGATGTTCCTATCATCTCAATGGTCACGGTATCTTGGCTCGCGACACCACGGCAAGGAGGACGATGGTCAGGCTCAGCAGAGCGGAGACCCAGGAGCGCAACCGCGCGAAGGTGCTCACCGCCGCCCGCGACGAGTTCGCCCGCCGCGGCTTCCGCGAGGCGAAGATCGACGTCATCGCCGAACGCGCCGAGCTGACCCGCGGCGCCGTCTACTCCAACTTCCCCGGCAAACGAGCCCTCTACTTCGCCGTCCTGGCCGACCTCGCCGAACGCGCGCCCCGGCCCGCGACCCCGCCGCCCGACGCGAGCGCGTCCGACGTGCTGGCCGCGTTCGCCCGCGCCTGGGTCGCCCGGCTCCCCCTGGCCACCGACACCGACAGCGACGAGGCCCGCCTCGGCCGCGACCTGCTGCCCGAGATCCTCGCCGACGAGCACACCCGGCGGCCGTTCGCGCAGCTCATGCGCCTCGAGGCGATCCTGCTCGGGCTCGCCCTCGAACGCCGTCGCCCCGGACGGCGCCTGGTCCGCGTCGCCGAAGCCGCCCTCACCACGCTGCACGGCGCGAGCCAGCTTGCCGCCGCCGCGCCCGGCTTCGGCGAGCCGTTCCACGTCGTCACCGCGTGCGCTGCCCTGCTCGACCTCGGCCTGAGCGACGACTGGCCCGCGACCCCGCCGATCACCAGCCAGGCCAAGCCCGTCGACGAGCCGTGGCGCCCGCCCGCGGGAACCGACCTGCTGACCGGCGAGACGATCCGGCCCGGCGACGGCGTCGTGACCGTGCTCGGCCTGCACCGCGCGGCCGCCTTCGAAGAAGCCGTCCGCACCGGCGCCGACGTCACCGCGGTGCTCGTCACCAGCGATCCCGGCGAGCTCGCCCCGCTGGCCCGGCTCGCCGTCGCCGACCTGCGCGGCTGCCTCGACCAGGCGATCACCCCGCCGGCCCGGCCCCGGCTGCGGATCGTCTGCGACACCACCGGCGAGCTCGCCGCGGCCGCCGGCGTCACGGCGGTCAGCGACGCCACCGAGACGGCCGTGCGCGTCGAAAACGGCCGGATCGTCGTGCGGGCCGAAGGTTTCGGCGCCTGTCACGCGGCGGCGACCGGCTAGGTGTCGATCCCGGCGCCCGCCGTTCGTCGGCGGGGTGACCGGAAACGTGGGGAGGTACGGGTGGTGGACGTCGAGACCGCGGTCACCGAGGCGTTCCGCGAGGAGTGGGGCCAGGTCGTGGCCACGCTCATCCGGATCACCGGCGACTGGGACCTCGCCGAGGAATGCGCCCAGGAAGCCTTCGCGCTGGCCCTGCGCACCTGGCCCCGCGACGGCGTGCCACGCCGGCCCGGCGCCTGGCTCACCACCGCCGCCCGCAACCGCGCCACCGACCGGCTCCGCCGCGACGCCCTCGGCGCCGCCAAGCTCCGGGAGGCCGGCCTCGTGAACGTCCCCGACGACCCCGACACCGACCACAGCGGCGTCACCGACGACCGGCTGCGGCTCATCTTCACCTGCTGCCACCCGGCCCTGGCCACCGAAGCCCAGGTCGCGCTCGCCCTGCGCACCCTCGCCGGGCTGAGCACCGCCGAGATCGCCCGCGCGTTCCTCGTGCCGGAAGCGACCATGTCGCAACGGCTCGTGCGGGTGAAGCGCAAGATTCGCAACGCCGGCATCCCCTACCGCGTCCCGCCCGCGCACCTGCTGCCCGAACGCACCACCGCCGTGCTCGGCGTGCTGTACCTGACGTTCAACGAGGGCTACTCCGCCAGCGCCGGGCCCGACCTGCTGCGCCCCGACCTCGCCACCGAAGCCCTCCGCCTCGCCCGCGTACTGGCCAGCCTGATGCCGGACGAACCCGAAGTCCTCGGGCTGCTCGCGTTGCTGCTGTTCCAGCACGCCCGCCGCGCCACCCGCACCGGCGTGCACGGCGAGCTCGTGCCGCTGGAAGAGCAGGACCGCACCCGCTGGGACACGGGTGAGATCACCGAAGGCACCCAGGTCCTGGAGACCGCGCTGCGCCGCCGCCGGCCCGGGCCGTACCAGATCCAGGCCGCCATCGCGGCCTGTCACGCCACCGCTGTGACACCCGCCGACACCGACTGGGCCCAGATCGCCGGCCTCTACGGCGAGCTGCGCAAGCACGTTCCCAGCGAAGTCGTCGAGCTCAACCGGGCGGTCGCGGTCGGCATGGCCGACGGTCCCGAGGCCGGGCTCGCGCTGCTCGAGGGCCTGACGATGACCGGATACCACCTGCTCCCGGCCACCCGCGCGGACTTCCTGCGCCGCCTGCGCCGCCACACCGACGCCGCCGAGTGGTACTCGAAAGCCCGCGACCTCGCGCCCACCGACGCCGAGCGCGACTACCTCACCCGAAGAATCTCCGAAACGCTGTCGGTCCCCGGCGGGCCCGTTCGTCGGTCGGGTGAACCCCGACCACCGGAGGAACCCATGCCCACCCTCGCCGTCCCCGGCGCCACGATCACCTACGACGTCACCGGCCACGGACCCGTGCTGCTACTGGTCCCCGGCGGCCCGGCCGACGCCGCGGTGTTCACCCACATCCGGCCGCTGCTGGCCGAAGACCACACCGTGGTCACCTACGACCCGCGCGGCCTCGGCCGCAGCCCCCTCGACGGCGAACCGGGGGACGACATCATCCGCGAACACGCCGAAGACGTGCACCGCCTGCTCACCGAGATCGGCCCCGCCGACGTCTTCGCCAGCAGCGGCGGCGCCATCACGATGCTCGACCACGTCCGGCGGCACCCCGGCGACGTCCGCACGCTCGTGCTGCACGAACCGCCCGTCAGCCGTTACCTGCCCGCCGCCGCCCTCGACGGCCCCGACATCCCGGCCCTGTTCCACGACCAAGGCCTCGCCCCGGCCTTCGCCGCGTTCATGGCGCTCGTGGGTGTCGACCCCGCGCCTCCGCTCGACCCCCGGGGCGAAGGCAACTTCACCTACTTCTTCCGCCACCTGATGGCCGCCACCGGCGGCTACCAACCCGACCTCGACG
This sequence comes from Amycolatopsis sp. NPDC104587, assembly GCF_055583645.1. Classification (NCBI taxonomy): domain Bacteria; kingdom Bacillati; phylum Actinomycetota; class Actinomycetes; order Pseudonocardiales; family Pseudonocardiaceae; genus Amycolatopsis; species Amycolatopsis sp. NPDC104587. The sequence continues at coordinate 421,398 of NZ_JBVJNO010000003.1, read as the reverse complement.
CGCTCCGGGCGACACCCGCGCGGCTGGTGGTCGCCGTCGGCGAGAAGTCCGCCGGGACGACGGCCCACGAAGCCGCCCTCGGGTTCGCCGCCGGCCTCGAGCTCACCGCCGTCGAGTTCCCCGGCGACCACGGCGGGTTCGCCACCGAACCGGACGCTTTCGCCGCGCGCCTGCGCGAAGTACTGGAAGGACACTGACATGCAGTACCTGCTGATCATCGCCGGCGACGAGACCGCCGAAGGACACCAGGACGACGGGTGCGGCGGCTGGAGTGAAGACCTGGCCCGCCGCGGCAAGATCCGCGGCGGCGGAGGCCTGCGACCGCCGTCGGAAGCCACCACGATCCGGGTCCGCGACGGCGAGGTCCTGCTCACCGACGGGCCGTTCACCGAAGCCAAGGAACAGATCGGCGGGTTCGTCATCCTCGACTGCGACGACCTCGACGAAGCCCTCGAGCTCGCCGCCAAGCACCCCGCCGCCACCTACGGCAGCATCGAGGTGCGCCCGATGTTCGTCCCCGAGGAGCCCGCCTGATGCCGTCCACAGTGGACCGACCCGTCCAGCGCTACGTCGCCGAACGCGCGACGCTGGGGATCGAGCAGTTCCCCCGCATCGCCGACCGGCTGCCCCCGCTCATCGGCGCCCTCGCCGGCCACGGGATCGTGCCCGCCGGAGCGCCGTTCTTCCGCTACCGCGTGCTGCACCCCGGCATGCGGTTCACCGTCGAGGCCGGCGTCCCGATCGAGGGTGGGTTCACACCTGACGAGCCCGCTTTCCTCGGTGAGGTCCCGGCCGGGAAGTACGTCCTCGAGACCTACGTCGGCGCGCCCGACGGCCTGGCCGCCGCCACCGCGGAGGTCCTGGCCTGGGGCGCGGCCGAGGGCCTCACGTGGGACGTCACCGAAGGCCCCGACGGCGAGGAGTGGGGTGGCCGCCTGGAAGTCCTGCGCACCAACCCCCTCGAACAGCCCGACCCCACCCAGTGGGTCACCGACCTGCTGTTCCGCCTCGCCGACTGATCAGCCCCGGGTGAGCACGGCGGCGACCAGGCAGCCGAAGCCCGCCGTGCTCACCAGGGCGCGGATGACGTTCCAGCGCACCCAGACCGCCTCGAACGCCGCCCGCACCGCGGCGTAGTCGTCACCGCCGCTCTCCAGCGCGTTGTTGAGCGGGATGCTCACCGCCCCGGTGATCACGACCATCGCCAGCAGGAACACGAACCCGGCGATGATCCACGGCAACGGCCGCGACCCCAGGTTGACGAACACCGCGACGCCGGCCAGCACCGGCGCGCCCAGGAACGTCAGCATGAAGACGGGGTTGACGATCGCGACGTTGATGCCGCGCATCGCCTCCACGAACGTCTTGTCGTCGCCGCGAGCGAGCCCCGGCAGCACCGAGCAGGCGTAGGCGTAGAACAACCCCGCGATCAACCCGGCCGCGACCAGCGCGGCCACCAGCACCACAGTGGACATCGAGCTCTCCTTCCCCTTCACCGCGCCCAGACCCCAGTGGCCGCCGCGTCCCGGGCGAACTCGGCAAAATCCGTCGCCGGGCGGCCCAGCACCTTCGCCACGTCGTGCGTCACCGACTCGTTGCGCCCGTCGAGCACCCGGGCGAACAGCTCGGTGAGCGCCCCCACCTCTTCCTCCGGGACGCCGTACCCGACGGCCGCGGCCGCGTAGTCCTCGGCGGAAACCGGAACATAGCGGACATCTCGCCCGGACGCGGCCGAAATGTCCGAGGCGGCGTCGGCGAAGCTCAGCAGCCGCGGCCCGGTCAGCTCGTACAGCCGTCCCGTGTGCCCGGGCTCGGTCAGCACCTTCACCGCGACGTCGGCGATGTCGCGGACGTCGACGAACGGCTCGGTCACCGTGCCCGCCGGCAGCGCGATCTCCCCGCCGCGCACCGCGTCGAGCAGGAAGTGCTCGCTGAAGTTCTGCGCGAACCAGCTGCACCGCAGGACCGTCCAGCCGGTGCCCGCGTCGGCCACGATCCGTTCACATGCCTCGGCTTCTTCCTCGCCGCGACCGGAGAGCAGCACCACGTGCCGCACCCCTTGGGCGACGGCGAGCTCGGTGAACGCGCGGATGTCGCCGGCCGCGTCGGGCACCACCAGGTCGGGGTAGTAGGTCAGGTAGACCGAGCTGACCCCGTCGAGGGCCGGCGCCCAGGTCTCGCGGTCACTCCAGTCGAACGGCGGCGCGGCGCGCCGCGACGTGATCCGCACCGGCAGGCTGCGCTCCCGCAGCCGGTCCGCCACGCGGCGCCCGGTCTTGCCGGTGCCGCCCACCACCAGGAAGTTCGTTGTTGTCATGGCAGTGAGTCAAGCGGCTGTGAGTGAGACTCTCCATAGTTCAAAGCCTTGATCGCATGTTTTAGCGTCTATGCTGAGCGGCATGGATCCGCTCGCCGCGCTTCTCGACGGCCCCCGCGCCCACGGCGCGTTCCTGCTCCGCTCGGTGCTGACGCCACCGTGGGCCCTGCACATCGAGGACCAGGCGCCTCTGACCGTCGTCTCCGTCGTCCGCGGCGAAGCGTGGATCGTGCCCGACGGCGGCGAAGCCGTCCTGATGCGCGAAGGCGACGTCGCGATCGCGCGCGGCCCGGACCCGTACCTCGTCGCCGACCACCCGGCGACGCCGCCGCAGGCGATCATCCTGCCCGGCCAGGAATGCCGCACCCCCGACGGCGGGCACCTCACCGACTACGCCGACCTCGGCGTGCGGACCTGGGGCCACGGCGCCGACGGGCCGGTCGTGCTGCTCACCGGCACCTACGGCATGGAAGGCGAGCTCAGCAAACGGCTCCTCGCGGCGCTGCCGGTGCTGATCGTGCTGCGCGCGGACGACTGGCCGACCCCGCTGGTCGGGCTGCTCGCCGCCGAGATCGGCAAGGACGTGCCCGGCCAGGAAGCCGTCCTGGACCGGCTGCTCGACCTGCTGCTGATCGCCGCGCTGCGGACCTGGTTCGACCGGCCCGACACCAGCGCGCCCGCCTGGTACCGCGCGCACGACGACCCGGTCGTCGGCCAGGCGTTGCGGCTGCTGCAGCATCAGCCCGCCGAACCGTGGACGGTCGCGAAGCTCGCGGCGAACACCGGGGTCTCCCGGGCCGCGCTGGCCCGGCGGTTCGCCGTCACGGTCGGCGAGACGCCGATGGCCTACCTCGCCGGCTGGCGGCTCGCGCTCGCCGCGGACCTGCTGCGCCAGCAACCGGACGCCACGATCGGCTCGGTCGCCCACCAGGTCGGCTACGGCAGCGCGTTCGCGCTCAGCGCGGCCTTCAAACGCGAGTTCGGGGTCAGTCCCCAGCGGTACCGGACGGCGTGAACGATCATTTCAGCGCTTCGCCCAGCCGGTCGAGCCAGTCACCGGTGCCCTGCTCACGCCACTCCGGCTTCTCCTCGCCGTCGAGGAAGGTGCCCTGCTCGGTCAGGGTCAGCCGGGTGCCGTCGCCTTCATCGGCCAGCTCGACGGTGGTCGTCGACAGCGTGGCCAGCTTCCCGCCGCCGCTGAGCGTGGAGGCGTAGACGATCCGCCGGCCGGGCACGATGTCGTGGTAGGTCGAGACGAGGGCCAGGACGCCGCCGTCCGGGGTGAGCCCGTTGATCGTCTCCTCGCCGCCGACGCGGAAGTCCAGCTCGTGCGTCCCCTCGGAAACGAACCAGGCCTCCTTCGCCACCGGGTCCGCCCAGGCGGCGAACACGCGCTCCGGTGTCACCGGGTAGGTCCGTTCGAGGGTGAAGGTGGAGTGGATGACGCTCATGTCGTGCTCCCTTCGTCAGACGGCTCGGTCAGGAGGTCGCCGAGCCGGTCGAGCTTGCTTTCCCACGTGGTGCGCTGCCGCCCCAGCCAGTGCTCGCCGGCGCGCAGCAGGTCGGGTTCGATCCGGCAGGTGCGGACGCGGCCGGTCTTCTCCGACCGCACGATCCCGGCGGCTTCCAGCACCTGGAGGTGCTGGACGACGGCGGCGAGCGACATGGTCAGCGGCTCGGCCAGCTCACTGACCGACGCCGGACCGCGCACGAGACGTTCCACCAGCGCCCGCCGGGTGCGGTCACCCAGGGCGCGGAACACCAGGTCCAGGTCATGGTCAAGCATGTACTTAAGTTATGCCGTGTCGCTTCAATAGTCAAGTAACTACTTAACCATTGCGGTGACGGCGTCGGGGAGTCCCGGTGTTTCCCTGAGCACGGTGAAGACCCTGGTCAGGGTGTGTTCGACGGTGTCGGCGCGGGTGAGGGCGGTGCGGAGCTCGGCGCCCAGGTTCGTGGTGGTTTCGTGCATGGACCGGACCGTCTGCTCGTGGGTCGCCTGCAGCTCGGCCAGCCGCTGGTCGAACCCGGCGCGCAGGCGGTCGGTGTCTTCCCGGGCCCGTTCCTGTGCCGTTTGGTGGGCAGCTGCTGCCTTGGTCAGCTCTTCGCGGGCCGTGTCGAGCCGTCCGGCCGCTGTTTCGGCGCGGGCCTCGGCGGTCTCGGCCCTGGTGGCGGCCGCGTGACCGCGGCGGCGTTCCTCGTCAAGGGCGGTGCGGGTGGCGGCGAGCTCCGCGGTCAGGGTGGCGATCGTCGAGGCTCGTTCGCTTGCCAGGGTCGCGGTCGCCTCGGCGCGTTCGGTGACCCGCGCCAGCTCGTCGCGGATCGCGGCCAGCTGGCCTTCGGCGCGCTGACGCTCGTGGAGCGCCTCGCGCTGAGCGCCACGAGCGGCGTCTCGCTCCCGGATGGCGGCGGCCTTCTCTTTCTCTGCGGCGGCTGCGGTCGCGGAGGCTTCTTCGGCGGTCTCCCAGGCTTGCGTGGCTTCGGCTTCGGCGAGACCGCGCTGACGGCGGTGGTCGTCGGCTTCGGCGAGTGCCGCGTCTCGTTCGGCGAGCGCGGTGGCGGTTGTCGCTTCGAGCTGGTGGCGCAGCGTTGTGAGCGTCTCGACGAGTCCTTGTGCCGGTTCGAGCACTCGGTCGACGTGGCCGGCGAGCGCGGTGACGGCGGTGTCGTCGAGCCGGGTGTCGCTCTCTCGCAGCGACTCGGCGTCCGACAGGACGGCTTCGGCGTCGCGGCAGGTGAGGTTCCGGCGGCCCCAGGTCTTCCCGTCCTGGCAGAACCGCGCCCGGCTCCCCCGGCCTACTGCGGGTGGCAGCGGTGCTCCGCAGCGGCGGTACTCGCAGATTCGGGCCTGACCAGCATCTTCCGTCATGATCGAGACTCTATCAAATCTTCTAATTAGAACTAAATCCATCTAGTTATGATTAGAAGATAAGTTGGAGGACCTCTGGGTTTGGATAAGGTCACATATCCGAACTCAGAACACCGGATGGCTTCCACGGACGGGATCAGGGGGAGCAAAAACTAGGAGCCCCCGGCCCTGGGCGAGCCTGGAAGCCCGAAGCGAGGCTGGGGCCGCGCTCGACCCGGCGAGATCATCAGCGTGCCCCTGCCCCTGCCCCGCGACCGCGGTGGCCACCTGGGCGCCGACGCACCAGCCTGCCGGGTGGACCTGGGTGAACCGCCTGCGAGCGACCTCAGGAACTCCACGGTGTCTTCCACAGGACGAGGGCGCGTGCGGCGATACGGTGGGGAGATCGAGAAGGGGAGGAAACTCATGGCGGAATACCTGGTGCGACCGGACGGGCTGCCCCCGGTGAACGGATACAGCCACGCCGTGACCTTCGACGGGCCGCTCGTCGCGGTTTCCGGTCAGGTTCCGGTCAGCAGCGCCGGGGAGTTCGCCGGGGACGCCGCGGACGCGCAGGTGCGGCAGGTGTTCGAAAACCTCGCGACCGCGCTCGCCGCGGCCGGCTCCGGGCTCGACCGGATCGTGAAGCTGACGGTCTTCCTCACCGATCTCGCCGACCTGCCGGCATTTCGCGCGGTGCGCGACGAATACCTGGACCCGGACCGGTTGCCGGCGTGTTCGCTGGTGCAGGTGCGTGGCCTGGTGGACCCGCGGTTCCGCGTCGAGATCGACGCGTTCGCCGCGGGCTGACCCTCAGCTCAGGAGCGCCAGCTTGCGCTCGAGCAGTTCCCGCTCCACGCGGTTGCGGGTCAGCTCGATCGCCCGCCGGTACGCCGAAGCCGCGTCCTCGGTGCGGCCCCGGCGAGCCAGCAGATCCGCGCGAACCGCGTGGTACAGCGGGAAACCCTCGAGGCCGAGGCCGTCAAGCAGGCCCAGCGCCGCGGCGGGACCGTCGACCTCGGCGACCGCGACCGCACGGTTCAGCGCCACCACCGGGGTCGGCGTGGCGGCCAGGAGCTGGTCGTAGAGCGCCTTGACCTGCGTCCAGTCCGTGGGCGCGTCGCTGTGGACGGCCTGGATCGCCGCCTGGATCTGGTACGGGCCCGGCTGGTTGCGGCGCAGGCACCGCCGGACGATCTCCTGGCCCTCGCCGATCAGCGCCGGGTCCCAGCGCGCGCGGTCCTGGTCGGCGAGCAGGACGAGGTCGCCGCCGGCGGTGGTGCGGGTGGCGCGGCGCGCCTGCACGAGCAGCATCAGCGCGAGCAGGCCCCAGACCTCCGGCTCGTCCGGCATCAGCCCGGCCAGGACGCGGGTGAGCCGGATCGCCTCGTGACACAGGTCGTCGCGGACCAGGTCCTCCCCCGCGCTGGCCGTGTACCCCTCGGTGAAGATCAGGTACAGCACGGCCAGCACCGCCGCCAGCCGCGCGGGCAGGTCCGCGTCCCGCGGGACGCGGTACGGGATCCCGGCGTCGCGGATCTTGTTCTTCGCGCGGACGATCCGCTGGGCCATCGTGGGCTCGGCGACCAGGAACGCCGCCGCGATCTCGGTGGTGGTCAGACCGCCGAGCAGCCGCAGCGTCAGCGCGACCTGGCTGGCCCGGGCCAGCGCGGGGTGGCAGCAGGTGAAGATCAGCCGGAGCCGTTCGTCGGGCACGGCGCCCTCCTCGACGGGCTCGGATTCCAGGTGCAGCAAGGCGGCCTGGGCGTGTTTGTCCTCGCGGGCGGCTTCCCGGCGCAGGCGGTCGACGGCGCGGTTGCGGGCAGTGGTGATGATCCAGCCCGCCGGGCTCGGCGGGAGCCCGGCGGCCGGCCAGCGCCGGACCGCCTCGGCGAACGCGTCCTGGACGGCTTCCTCGGCGATGTCGATGCTCCCGAACACCCGCACGAGGACCGACACCGCGCGGCCGTACTCCGCGGCGAAGACCTCCTCGACGCTCATCCGCCGAACGGCCGCACCTCGACCGGCAGCGGGGCGACGGCGTCGGCGAGGCGGCTGCCCCAGGCCAGGGCCGCGTCGAGGTCGGGCGCGGTGATGATCGTGAACCCGCCGAGGTGCTCGCGGCCCTCCGTGAAGGGGCCGTCGGTGACGAGCGTGTCCCCGTCGGCGGCCCGCAGCACGGTGGCGCTCGACGGCGGGTGCAGGCCGCCGGCGAACACCCACGCGCCGGCCGCCTGGAGGTCGGCGTTCAGCACGTCGAGCTTCTTCGTCACCTCGTCGAGCACGTCCGGCGGCGGGGTCGGGCCGTCGGGCTGGTAGATGCTGAGCAGGTACTGCTTCACGTCGTCTCCTTCGCCGGTCGGTGCGTTCACCGCTGACACGAACGGCGCCCGGCCGGATCGACAGCGTCCCGGACGAATCATCCACTAACCTCGGCGCGTGCCCGACCTGGAACCGGTGACCGACGCGGTCTTGGCCGCCGCGAGCCCGCAGGACCGGCTGGCGTTGCTGGACGAGGCCGCGGCCCGCCACGTCGACGGGCAGCGGCCGCCGAACACGCTCAAGGCCTACGCCCAGGACTGGCAGGTGTGGCAGGACTACACCGACGAAGCCGGGATCCCGCCGCTGGCGGCGTCGATCGGCGCGCTGACCGGGTTCGTCGTGTGGCTGGAGCGCGGGCGGACGCTGCGGCCGGACGAACGCGCCGTCGCCGAGGTGCCGGAACGGGCCGCCCCGGCGGCGCCCTCGACCATCGAACGGCGGCTGACCGGTGCTCTCGCCGGGCTGCGTCACCACAAGGTCGTCGTCGATCCCGAAGCGAGCCGGGCCGCGTGGCGGGCGCTGAAGGGGTACCGGCAGCGGCTCGCCCGGGACGGCATCCAACGCGGCCGCGGCAAGGCCACGATGGTGACCCTCACCGATCTGCGGGCCATGTCGCGAGCCTGTCCCGACACTCTCGCCGGGGCCCGCGACCGGGCGATGCTCCTGATCGGGTTCCCCATCGCCGCGCGGTGCTCGGACCTGGCGAACCTGCTGGTCACCGACGTCGAGCGGGTCGACGACCGGGGCCTGTCGGTGACCGTGCGGCACGGCAAGAGCACCGGGGACATGGTCGTCCCGCGCCGCGAGAACCCCGACACCGACCCGGTGCGGGCCTGGCTGGCGTGGCGCTCCGGTGCGGGCATCACCGAAGGGCCCGCGTTCCGCCGGGTCGACCGGCACGGCAACGTCGGCGAGCCCGCGCTGAGCACCACCGGCGTCAACCAGATCCTCACCCGGGCCGGCGTCCGGGCGGACCTGCCGTACCCGGTGACCGGGCATTCGCTGCGCTCCGGGTTCGCCACCGAGGCGCGCCGGGCAGGCGCCGACGACCTCGCGATCGCCGACCAGGGGCGCTGGGTGCGCGGCAGCCGCGCGCTTTACGAGTACATCCGCCGCGTCGACCAGTGGGACGACAACGCCGCGGGTGTGCTCGACCTCTGAGCAGCCTCACCTGGTGAGCCGGTCCCGGGTGGCGCCGACGACTTCGCCGTCGAGCCGGGCCAGCCAGCTGCCGCAGACGCAGCGCACGTAGTCGAGGCGGTGGGTGGCGGGCCGGGCCGCCGTCGCCGGCAGTTCGGCGAGCGGCCACCCGCAGCGGGGGCAACGGTTCGTGGGCATACCCCGATCGTGGTGTAATGGCTTTGTGCACTTCAACCCTTACGGCGGGCCGGCCGCTCTGGTGGCCGCGGACCTGGTGAACGCGGGCTCCGCGAGCGAACTGCTGGCGGGGATGGTCCGCAACGGCATGTCCATCCCGGCGCTCGACGACGACGAGGCGGCCCGGATCGCCGCGTGGGCCCGGCGGTTGCGCCCGGTGTTCGCCGCCGAGCCCGCGCAGCGGCCCGACCTGGTCAACGGCCTGCTCACCGAGGCGGCGTGCCGGCCGTACATCACGACCCACGACGGCAAGCCGCCCCACCTGCACTACTCGGCCGAGGACGCGGGGCCGGTCGGCCGGGTCCGCGCCTACACCGCGGGCGGCCTCGCGCACCTGGTCTGCGAAGCCCCGGACCGCCTCGGCATCTGCGGCCGCGAAGACTGCGAGACGGCGTACGTCGACACCTCGCGCAACGGCCGCCGCCGGTTCTGCTCGACGCGCTGCGCGACGCGGGTCCACGTCGCCGAGCACCGGGCGCGGCAGCTGACCGCTTAGGCGAAGACCTCCGCCAGCCACGCCGCCCAGGCGCGTTCCTCCGCCTCGACGTCGACAGTGTCGAAGTGGTGCCGCCCGACGCCGATCGGCCAGCCGAAGGCGTTGCGGCCGTAGAAGCGGACGAGCGCGTCCGCGGTCCGGACCCCGAGGAAGTTCGGCGTGGTGTAGTCGACGACCCCCGCGACGCCCCGCACCGAGACGGGATCCCCGGCCCGGACGCCTTCGGGCACACCGAGCGCCTTGGTCAGTTTGGTGAAGCCGTCGGCGGCCGCGGACACCGCGGGAGCCTCGGTCATCGCGTAGGTGGCGGTGCGGCCGGCGAAGTGCGTGAGGTACTCGCCGAGCGAGTGGTAGTAGAACGCGGTGTGCTGCCGGCAGGCGTCGTAGTTGTTGTCGCAGTCTTCGAGGAAGACCCCGCGGTGCACGAACTTCAGGTGCGTCCCGGTGTCCCGGCGGGCGAAGGTGTAGTCGAGCTGGTTGAACCAGCCGTCCCGTTCGCAGCGGGTGGCGAAGTGCTCACCCGGCTGCCAGACGGTGACCTCACCGCCGTGGAAGGTCAGCCCGGACTCCCGGCCGCCGACCCGCGGCTCGTACGAGATGGGCCACGACCAGCTCCCCGCATCGACGGTGATCGCCCGCCAGCAGTCTTCCGGCGTGGCGGCCAGCGTGCCCTCGAAACCGACTTCGAATTCCTTCGCCATCGCTGCTCAGCTCCCTCGGTGTGGTCCGCGCTCTTGTGAGGGCGTCAACCGGGGTGGGCTGGATTCGACAAACTCCGCGGAAGTTTTCTCGCCCGCCAGCCGAAGACCGTCGGGGTGGGCTCGCCGCCCTCGGCGAACCGCTCGAAGGTCAGGCCCGCGTCGAGGACGGCGTGGAGGAGCTCCGGCAGGGGCAGGTGGGTGGCGCCGACCTTGTCGCGGAGGCCCCGGTCGGTCCAGGACGCCGTCGTCCAGCCGGGTTCGCGGTAGCCGGGCCGGAGCACGACGGCCGTGTCGTCGGAGCGGTCGGCGAACCCGCCGCAGAAGCACGGGTGCACGCCGAGGTGCACGAACACCCCGCCGGGCGCGAGGACGCGGGCCGCTTCGCCCAGCACGGCCGGGTAGGCCGGCATGTCGGAGTGGACCATGATCGCGACGACCGCGGGCACCGACCCGGTGGCGACCGGCAGCGCCGCGGCGTCCCCGCGCACGACGGGCAGCCGTCCGGTCGCGTGGCGCAGCATGCTCGCGGAGACGTCGACCCCGAGTGGCGACCAGCCGAGGTCGCGGACGCGGCCCGCGTGGACGCCGGTGCCGCAGCCGAGCTCGAGGCAGGGCCCGGAGCCGGCACCGAGCAGCTCCCGCAGCGCCGGGCCGAGGGCCAAGGGGTCTTCGCGCTGGGTGGTGAGGAACGTCGTCTCGTACCAGTCGGCGATCGGGTCGTAGGCCGTCATGCTTCCCGTGTACCGCGTGCTTCCCGGGTCCGGCCACGGATTCCGCGCGCGGCGGAACGTCAGAGCAGTGCGCGCACCGCTTCCGCGAACACCTCGGGAGCTTCCTGCGGCACGTTGTGCCCGACGTCCGGCACCACGCGGTGCTCGTACGGGCCGGTGAAGTACTCACGGTCCTCGGCCGCGCTGGGACCGCCGATGCCGTCGGCGCCGGGTTCCAGCACCACCGCCGGCACGGTGATCCGCGGCTCCCGCGCGATCAGCTCCTCCAGCCGGTCGTAGCGGGGGTCGCCCTCGGCCAGGCCGAAGCGGTGGCGGTAGGAGTGGATCACGACGTCGACGAAGTCCGGGTTGTGCAGGCTCTCCGCGCTCGCGCGGAACGCCTCCGCCGCGCCCGCCCACGTCGGGGACCACGTGCGCCACAGCAGTTCGCACAGTTCTTCGCGGTTGCGCTCCAGCCCGCGGCGGCCGCGCTCGGCTTGGAAGTAGTACTGGTACCAGTAGGTCCGTTCCCACTCCGGCGGCGCCGGTTCGCCCGCGTGGGCGAGGAGCTGGACGTTGTAACCGTCGACCGACACCAGCCCGCGCACCCGCTCGGGCCACAACGCGGCGAGCAGGCACGCCGCGCGGCCGCCCCAGTCGTAGCCGCCGACGACGGCTTCCTCGACGCCGAGGGTGTCGAGGAAGCCCAGCAGGTCCTGGGCGAGCGCGGCCTGCTGGCCGGAGCGGGGTGTCTCGGCCGAGCGGAACCGCGTGCCGCCGAAGCCACGCAGGTACGGCACCAGCACCCGGGCATCGGGGAGCCGGGCGGCGACCTCGTCGTAGCTGCGGACGTCGTAAGGAAAGCCGTGCAGCAGCACGACCGGGACCCCCTCCGGCGAGCCCGATTCTTCGTACGCGATGTCCAGCAGCGACGTCGTGACGGACATGCCCATGGTCGCCGTCAGCGGCCCAGGGCGGCGATCAGCGGACCGGGGTCGGGGTGGTCGGAAGGGCATTGCAAGATCACGGACGTCGCGCCGGCGGCGGCCAGCTCGGCGATCAGGTCGCGGGCGCGGTCGCCAAGGGCGGGCACGTTCGGTTCGATCTCCGTGAAGACGATAACCTGCGGCGCCGGCCGGCCAACGGCCTCTGCCGCCTCGGTGGCTCGAGCCGTCTCCGAAGCGACGTACTCCGGGGTGACCAGAAAGGAGTCCAGGAGCACGCCGTCGCCCACCTCGCCCGCCAGGGCGACCGTCTTCGGCCCGCGCGCCCCGACGACCAGCGGGGGCACCTGCTCCGGCGGCCAGTCCAGCGCCACGTTGTCGAGCTGCACGTACCGCCCGGTCACGCTGAGGGTCTCGCCGTGCAGCAGCCGCCGGACGGCGTCGGTGTGCTCGCGCAGCAACGTCATCGGGGACGCGGCCCGGGCGCCGACCTGCGCCATCCAGTCCAGCACCCCGTGCCCGACCGCCGGGACGAAGCGGCCGGGGAACATCCGCGCCAGCGTCGCGATCTCCATCGCGGCGAGCGCCGGGTTGCGCAGCGGCACCGGCAGCAGCCCGATCCCGACCGTGAGGCGTTCGCTCCACGCCAGCGCGGCCGCGGACGTCGTGAGGCCACCTTCGCGGAAGCAGTCCTCCCACAGCCAGAGCTCGTCGATGCCGGCCCGGTCGGCCGCGATCACGGTCTCCCGCAGCTCCTCGGGCGGCGACTGCGGACGGAACACCACACCCACACGAACATCGGCCATGTCCGTCACCGTAATCCACCCACGGCCCAGGGGTGTGATCCTTTTTCCCGGGCGCCTGCTTAGACTGCTGACATGAGCAAGCGCTTAGTGGTGGTGGGGGACTCGTTCACCGAAGGCGTCGGGGACGACGACCCGGCCGCCCCGAACGGCGTGCGCGGCTGGGCCGACCGCACCGCGGAACAGCTCGCCGCGCGCGAGCCGGGCTTCCGGTACGCCAACCTCGCCATCCGCGGCAAGCTCCTGCCGCAGGTGCTCGCCGAGCAGCTGGAGCCGGCGCTGGCGCTGGAGCCCGACCTCGTCTCCCTCTACGCGGGCGGGAACGACCTGATGCGGCCCAAGGTCGACATCGACGCGCTGCTCGGCGGCTACGAGACCGCGGTCGCCCGGATCCGCGCGACCGGCGCCCGCCTGATCCTGTTCACCGGGGTCGACGGGGTCGAGGACCCGCTGTTCCGCGCGATCCGCGGCCGGGTGGCGATCTACAACGAGCTCGTGCGCGGGATCGCGGACCGGCACGACGCGCTGCTGGTGGACCTGTGGTCGATGCGGCAGCTGTGCGACCGGCGGTTCTGGGCGCCGGACCGCCTGCACCTCAACGCGCTCGGCCACACCGAGGTCGCCATCGAGGTCCTGCGTGTCCTCGGCGTCGAGCACCCGCTGACCAACCCGGAGCCGGCGCCGCGGGTGGAGCTGAGCCCGGCCGAGCGTCGCAGCCAGAACCTGCAGTGGGCGCGCGAACACGCGCTGCCGTGGGTGCGGCGGCGCGTCAAGGGTGAGTCCTCCGGGGACACGCTCACCCCGAAGCGCCCGACGCTGGAGCCGGTCGGCTCAGCGCCGGTCCCCCGCTGACGGGCGAAGGCCGTCGAACATGATCGTCACGGCCCGGTCGCGCAGGTGCGCGTCCTTGGCGTATTCGGCGGCTTTCGCGACCCCGATGATCACGGTGATCAGCTCGCCGACGACGAGGTCCTTGCGCACCGCGCCGGCGTCCTGCGCTCGTGACAGCAGCACCCCGAGGGATTCGAGCAGCCGGGCGCCGATGTCGGACTTGGAGACCGGCACGGTCACGCCGGCCGCGGTGAGCGCTTCGAAGTAGGCGTTCTTGGCGCTGGACATCTCGATCCAGCTGGTCAGGAACGCGAAGAACGCTTCACCGGGGTCCGCCGAGTCGGCCGCGACGACGGCTTCGGCTTCGTCGACGAACCGGCGCAGCCGCGCGACCAGCACCGCTTCGAGCAGGGCTTCCTTGGTCGGGAAGTGCCGGAAGACGGTGCCGATGCCGACCCCGGCGGCACGGGCGACCTCTTCGGTGGGCGCCCCGGTGCCTTTGGCGGCGAACACGCTCTCGGCCGCCTCCAGCACGCGCGCCCGGTTGCGCCGGGCGTCGGCGCGCAGCGGTTTCGGCTCAGCGGGTTCAGCGGCGGCGCTCACCACTCGATCGTAACGGGGCCGGATCGGGCAGGGTGTCCAGCAAGCGGGCGAGCGCGCGCGGCACGTGGGAGCGCCAGCCGCCGCCCATGATCCGGCGCGAGACGCGCTGGAACTCGTCGTCCGGGTCGAAACCTTCGTGGCTGAGGAAGAGCCGGGTGCCGTCACCCTCGGGTTCGAGCCGCCAGGTGACCGTCCACTGCGGACCCCAGCGGATGCTCAGCTTGCGCTCGGGCACGACCTCGAGGACCTCACACGCCACCGGCCCGCCGGCGAACCCGGCCGCGGGCACCGGCTCGGCCAGCAGCTCGAACCGGTGCCCCACCACCGGTTTGATGTCGTTGGGCATGTTCATCCAGCGTTCGAGCAGGTCCGGCTCGGTGAGCGCGCGCCACACCTTGCGGGCCGGGTGGGCGAGGAACTGGTCGACGTGGATGGCGGTCGGGTCGTCGTCGGTCACAGGTCCTCTTCCTCGTCGAGCAGGTCACGCAGGTTGGTGAGCTTGGTCCGCCAGAAGCGCTCGTACGGCGTGAGCCAGTCCGCGACTTCTTCGAGCGGCGCCGCGTCCAGCCGGTAGACGCGGTTGCGGCCCTGACGCTGCTCGGCGACCAGACCCGCCTCGCGCAGCACCCGAAGGTGTTCCGAGAGGCTGGGCCGGGCCATCGCGAAGCGCTCGGCGATCGCGCCGGCGGCCATCGGGCCGTCCAGCAGCAGCCGCAGGACCTGCCGCCGCGCCGGGCTGGCCAGGGCGGCGAAGACGTCGTCGTTGACCGGCATCAGCTCGGCACGTTGCCGAAGTCCGACGGCTCCAGCAGGCCGAGGGTGTGGCCGTCGACGTCGGTGAACGACGTCGCGCGGCCCCACGGCCGGTGGTCCGGGTCGGCGACCTCGACCCCGGCGGTCCGCAGCGCGGCGACGTCGGCGTCGAGGTCGGTGGTCTGCAGCTGGAAGTGCCGCGGACCCGGCTCCATGCCGGTGACCGGCTGGTCGGTCAGCACGATCCCGGTCTGCGCGCCCTTCGGCGCGACCATCACGAACCGGCCGCCCTCGGGCGTGCGGCGGTCGACGAGCGCCTCGAAGCCGAGCTTGCCGACGTAGAAGTCGCGCGCGCGGGCGTGGTCGGCGACCGGCAGGGTCAGGAACTGCACGTGGGTGATCGTCATGCCCGCGACCATACGTAGGATATCTCCTACATGTCAACGGGGCTGCCGAACCACCGTTCCAGCGCGATCCGCAGCGTCTTGCGCTCCCCCTCGTCCGGCTCGGCCGAGCTCGACGCCCAGGCGACGTACCCGTCGGGACGCACGAGCAGCGCGGTGGCGGGCGCCGACGCCTTACCCGTGACGACGTCGACGCGGTCGGTCCAGCCCGTCAGCTCGTCGCCCAGCGACGCGCTCGTGGTGAGGTCCAGCAGGAGCGGCCGGGCGGTCCGCGTCAGCTCGGCCAGCCGGGTCCCGTCGTCGAGCACCAGGTCCGGGGCCCAGCGGCCGTCGAGCGGGTGATCGGTGCCCGGCGGGTACCGGACGTCGGCGCCGGACATCAGGTCCGCGATGTGCTGCACGGTGCTCGGCTGCCGGAGCAGCTCGCCGAACAGCTGCCGCAGCGCCGTGACGTCGCCGCCCGGCGCGATCAGCGCGGACTGGGCCTGGGTGTGCATGACCACCCGCTCGGCGACCGGCCGCCGTTCGCTCTCGTAGGTGTCGAGCAGGCCGGCCGGAGCGTGGCCGCGGACCTCGGAGGCGAGCTTCCAGCCGAGGCCGACGGCGTCCTGCAGCCCGAGGTTGAGCCCGGGGCCGCCGATCGCGGAGTGGACGTGCGCCGCGTCGCCGACCAGCAGCACCCGCCCCTCGCGGAAGCGGTCGGCGAGGCGGGTGTTGCGGCCCCGCAGCCGGCGCAGCAGGCGCAGCCCGTCACCCTCGGGCGGGCCGAGGGGCAGGTCGAAGCCGAGCACCCGGCGGATGCTCGCGCGCTGCTCGTCGAGCGTCATCGGGACGTCGTCGTCGGTGTTGTCGTCGTCGGTCCACTCCATCGTGGTGACGAGCGGCCGGCCGGGGAACGGCGCGAAGACGAAGAGGCCGGTTTCGGTGCGGTAGTGGAAGAACGGCGGGACGACCCCGTGGCCGGGCACCTTTAGGCCGCCCGACACCGGGTCGACGAGCTCCGCGGGCACGGTGGCGCTCGAGCTGTAGGAGATGGTGCGGTCTTCGGTGACGCCGGGGAAACCGATGCCGGCGAGCTTGCGCGTGACGCTCTTGCCGCCGTCCGCGCCGACGACGTAGCGCGCGGTCACCTCGAGGGGCCCGTCCGGGCCGGTGACCTGGACGGTCACCTTCTCCCCGTCCTGGGTCAGGCCGGTCAGCTCGTGGCCGCGCCGGATCTCGACACCCAGCTCGGTGGCGCGTTCGGCGAGCATCGCCTCCACCTGCCGTTGCGGCACCCCGAGGATGGTGAGCGAGTTGTACTCGGTGAGGGTGAGGTCCAGGCGCATCGCGCCGAAGACAAAGGCGGGCACGGGCGGGCCGATCGGGCCGGCGAGCCGCTCGTGCAGGCCGCGGCGGTCGAGCAGGCGCACGACCTGGCCGACGAGCCCGTTGGCGCGGTTCTCGGGGGCCGGCTCGGGCAGCCGCTCGAAGACCAGCGGGCGGACGCCGGCGAGGGCGAGCTCGCAGGCGAGCAGGAGGCCGGTCGGGCCGGCTCCGGCGATGACGACGTCTTCCATGGCGGAACTCCTTGCGGTGGCAGGAAAAGGGCACGACGAACCAGCCCGGCGGGTGCCGGGCGCCCCAGTTTTCTCAGTGGTTCAGCGCGGTTCGGGCAGGCCGGCGGCGAGCCGGCCGAACACGTCGCGCAAGAGCTCGTCCATCGGCGGTGGTGGGTCGGCGCGGAGCCATTCGCAGGTGACGACGTTCAGCGCGGCGCCGACCACGCCCGCGACGAGCTGCGGGTAGAAGTCGACGGCGCCGGTGCGTTCGGCCACGACGCAGGCGATCTCGGCTTCGGCCGCCGCGGCGGCTTTCTGGAACTCGGTCTGCAGCGCGGGTTCGGCGACCATCAGGCGGAGCCCTTCGACCCACGACGGGTCCGCCGGGCGCCCTCGGTCGACCGGCTCGCCCAGGGCGAACCCGGCCAGGGTGGCTTCGGTGACGGCGTCCCAGATCGGCTCGCCGGCCGGGCGCTCGCGCAGGGCCGCCGCGATCGCCCGGGCCCGGTCGTGGTGGCGGGCGGCGACGGCTTCGCCCTTGCTGCCGAAGTAGTTGCTGAACGTCCGGGTGGACACCCCGGCCTCGGCGGCGATGTCCTCGATCCGGACGTTGTCGTACCCGCGTTGCACGGTCAGCCGGATCGCCGCCCAGCTCAGTGCGATGCGCGTCTGCTGCTTTTTGCGCTCCCGGAGCCCGGCGCCGTCGGTGTCCATGAACTCAAGGTAGCAAAACTTGCAGAGTCTGCAACATTGCAGACTCTGCAAGTTTGCCGCTGTGGTAGTTTCGTTTCGTGTCGCAACGAAACGAAGCAGGCGAGCTGGCCCGGGCGGTGATGGAGCTGATCGACCAGGGCCACCGCCGGATCTCCCGGCGTCTCGACCTGACGCGGGTGCGGATCCTTCGCCTGGTCGGCGAGCGGGGGCCGGTGCGACCGGGCGCGATCGCGGCCGAACTCGGGCTCACCGCGTCCGCCACCAGCCGGCACCTGACCGCGCTGGAGCAGGCCGGGCAGGTCACCTTCGAGCCGGACCCGGACGACCAGCGCACGTTCCTCGTCCGCCCGACCGATGCCGGCCGGGCGGACATCGACGCGACCGTCGAGGCGGGCGCCCGGGTGTTCGCCGAGGTCATCGCCGACTGGCCGGCCGAGGACGTCGCCACCGCACACCGGCTGATCACCCGCTTGAACGAGGCGTGGGCCGCCCGCGTCGACCCGCCCCACCCGACACCCGGCCCGCGCTGGCGCCGGGCTCACCGGATCGAGGAGAGCTAGATGACCCTGACCACCACCCGGGTGCCGGCCGTTGTCCAGTGGGCGCGGGGTTTGCTGGCCTTGGTGGCGCTCAGCCACCTCGTGGTGCCGATCGTCATGGTGGCCGGCGAGGGCTCGCTGCGGGATGTCATCGCCGGCCAGCATCCGGACTTCGGAGCAGCGGAGGTGGCGCGTTCGGCCGACATCGCCGTTGTCTCCGCGGCGGTCTTCCACGGCGTGTTGCTGCTGGTCTGCCTGCTCCTGGTGGTGAAGCTGGCCGGGGCGCGGCCGTGGACGCGTCGCCTGACGACGGTGTCGCAGCTGCTGTCGGTGGTGTTCAGCGTCTTCTCGTGGTCGTCGTCGCCGATGTTCCACGCGGTGATCCCGGTGGTCGGCGCGATCCAGGTCGCCGTCGTGGTGCTGCTGTGGGCGCCGCGGGCCGCCCGGCGGTTCTTCACGCGTTAGCCACGATCACGGTCATCGATCGCCGAATTCGTCGACGGACGTCACACTGTTGTGTGACATCAGTCACCGGAGGTGTTGCGAGATGGTCCTGGGAGACAACGGCGTCACTCACAAGGTGGAGCCGGACAGCAAGACGGGGCGAGTGCAGGTACGGCGTGCGGCGCTGGCGAGCGCGATCGGCACGACCATCGAGTGGTACGACTTCTTCCTCTACAACACCGCGGCCGCGTTGGTCTTCCCGCACCTGTTCTTCCCCGCTTCGAGCGCGTACGCGGGGGCGATGCAGTCGTTCGCGACGTACGCGGTCGGCTTCGCGGCCCGCCCGGTCGGCGCCGCGATCTTCGGGCACTGGGGCGACCGGATCGGCCGCAAGACCACGCTGATCGTCACGCTGCTGCTGATGGGCATCTCCTCCGGCGTGGTCGGGATGCTGCCCGGCACCGCGGCGATCGGGTTCGCCGCGCCGCTGATCCTGGTGCTGCTGCGGCTGGTCCAGGGCATCGCGATCGGTGGTGAGTGGAGCGGCTCGGTGCTGCTGGCGATGGAGTGGGGCGACCAGAAGAAACGGGGCCTGCTCGGCAGCTTCGCCCAGATCGGCGTGCCGGTCGGGCTGGTGCTCGGCACCGGCGGCATGACGCTGCTCTCGGCGGTCCTCTCCCCCGCGGCGTTCGACTCCTGGGGCTGGCGGCTGCCGTTCCTGGCGAGCCTGATCCTCGTCGCGGTCGGCCTGGTGATCCGGCTGAAGATCCTCGAGACGCCGATGTTCGCGAAGCTGGTCGAGAGCGGCAAGACCGCGAAGACGCCGGTGCTCGACGCGATCCGCCACCACTGGCGCGAGATCCTGCTCTCGGCCGGCGTGCGGTTCAGCGAGCAGATGCCGTTCTACCTGTTCACCAGCTACGTGCTGATCTACGTCGTGGCGCGCGAAGAGTTCAGCAAGACGTTCGTGCTCAACGCGGTGCTCGTCGGCGCGGCGCTGGAGCTGCTGATGATCCCGTTCTTTTCGCAGCTGTCCGACCGGTACGGGCGCAAGAAGGTCTACCTGTCCGGAGTGGTGCTCACCGGCGTGATCGCGTTCCCCTACTTCGCGGTCCTGACCAGTGGTGGCCACGCGCTGGTGTTCGTCATCGTGGTGGTGTCGTTCATCCCGCACGCGCTGCAGTACGGCCCGCAGGCGGCGCTGATCGGCGAGAGCTTCCCGACGCACCTGCGCTACGGCGGCGCGGGGCTGGGGTACCAGCTGGCGTCGGTGTTCGCGGGCGGCCCGGCGCCGCTGCTGGCGACGTGGCTGCTGCACCAGACCGGGACGCCGTACTCGATCTCCGGCTACATCGTGCTGTCGGCGGTGGTTTCGGTCCTGTGCGTGATCTGGCTGAAGGACCGGTCCAAGGTGGACATCGACGACGCGAGCGTCTACCAGCGAGCCTGAACGCCGTGAAGGCCTCCCACCGCGTGGTGGGAGGCCTTCACGGCGTTGACGTCAGCGGCGCGGGCCGCCCTGGGGGCCGCCGAACGGGGGCTGCTGCGGGAACGGCCCGCTGCCCGGGTTCTGCTGCGGTCCGCCGAACTGGCCCGGCGGCGGGGACTGCGGCGGCGGGCCCTGGTACTGGCCACCCTGCGGCGGGCCGGCCGGCGGCTGCTGCGGGGACGGGGACTGCGGCTGGGGCAGCCCGCTCTGCGGTGTCGACGGCTGCTGCGGCGCCGGCGCGACCTCGGTGCCGCGCTCTTCCTCCGCCTCTTCCAGTTCCGGCGCCTGCTGCTGCGCCGGGCGCGGGATCTGCGGCCGCGCGGGCGGCGTTCCGGTCGCGACGCCGAGGGCCGGGACCTCCTGGCGTGCCACGGCTTCCGCCGCCGCGACCGCCTCGGCGACCTTCGGGTCGCTCTTCGTCTCGAACCAGCTGGAGACCTCTTCGTCCTCGAGGTCGGGCTTGGCCGGGACGTCGTCTTCCTTCGGCGGCTCGTAGCGGAACACACCGTCGTCGCCGGGGGCGCCGAGCGCGCGGGCGAAGCCTTCGAGGGCCTTGCCGTAGTCGCTCGGGATCATCCAGACCTTGTTCGCGTCGCCCTGCGCCATCTGCGGGAGCGTCTGCAGGTACTGGTAGGCCAGCACCTCCGGCGTCGGGCGGCCGGCCTTGATCGCGGCGAACACCTTCTCGATCGCCTTCGCCTGGCCCTGCGCCTGCAGGTACCGCGCGGCGCGCTCACCCTGGGCCCGCAGGATCCGGGACTGCCGCTCGGCCTCGGCCGCGAGGATGGTGGCCTGGCGGGCACCTTCCGCGGAGAGGATCTGGCTCTGCTTCTGGCCTTCCGCCGTCTTGATCGCGGACTCCCGCTGGCCTTCCGCGGTGAGGATCATGGCGCGCTTCTCACGGTCGGCGCGCATCTGCTTCTCCATCGAGTCCTGGATGGAGGGCGGCGGGTCGATCGCCTTGAGCTCGACGCGGCCGACGCGGATGCCCCAGCGGCCGGTCGCCTCGTCGAGGACCCCGCGCAGCTGCGTGTTGATGGAGTCGCGGGAGGTCAGCGTCTGCTCGAGGCTCATGCCACCGACCACGTTGCGGAGCGTGGTGGTGGTCAGCTGCTCGACACCGACGATGTAGTTGGAGATCTCGTACACCGCGGCACGCGAGTCGGTGACCTGGAAGTAGACGACGGTGTCGATCGAGACCGTCAGGTTGTCCTCGGTGATCACCGGCTGCGGCGGGAACGAGACGACCTGCTCGCGCAGGTCGATCCGGGCGCGCACCTTGTCCAGGAACGGCACGAGGATGTTCAGGCCGGGCGAGGCGACCGTGCGGAACCGGCCCAGTCGCTCGATCACGGCCGACTGCGCCTGCGGCACGACCATGACCGCCTTGGCGATCGTGATGATCACGAGCAAGGCCAACACGATGACCAGGCCGATCACAAATCCGGTCAAGAGCTCTTCCCCTTACCTAGTACCATTCTTGCGCGGTTGACGGCGGTCCGGGCGCCGCGGGCGGGCGCACCGCGAGCTTGAGCTCCCGCGTGGTGACGCCCCAGCGTCCGGTGGTGTCGTGCAGGACCGTCCACACTGTACGGTGCAGGTCCCCGGGCGCGGCGACGGCGCGCTCGGCCGTCGTGAGCCCGGCTTCCTGCCGCAGCGCGGTGCGGGCCAGCTGTTCGATCGCGATGGCCGGGTTGGTGGTTTCGTACGTCGCCCGGCGCGGGTCGGTGACCGCGAAGACGACTTCGAAGCCGATGTGGACTTCCTGCCCGTCGCCGGTTTCGACGGCGTGGGGCGGGGCGGACAGGATCTGCTCGCCGAGGTCGACGCGGGCGCGGACCCGGTCGGCGAACGGGAGCACGAAGTGCCGGCCCGGGCCGAGCACGGCGCGGAACCGCCCGCCGCGTTCGATCACCGCGGCCCGGCCCTCGGGGACGGTGACGAGGCCCAGGCTCACGGCTCGGCCGACACGACGGCGGTGGCGCCGGAGATCTCGACGACGGTGACGGAGGTGCCGGGCGCGATCGGCTCGTGGGCCTCGGAGAGACTGCGGGCGGACCAGACGTCGCCGGCCAGCTTCACCTGCCCGGCCTCGAAGTCCACTGTGGACACGACGACGGCGCGGGCGCCGATCAGCGCGTCGATGCCGGTCCGGTGCGACGAGCCGGCGAGCAGCCGCCGCTTCAGCGCGGGTCTCACCAGCATCAGCATGCCGACGGACGCGACGGCGAACACCGCCACGTCGATGAAGACGTTCCCGGTGATGACGTCGGCCCCGGCGCCGAACAGCGCGCCGATGCCCAGCATGATCAGCACGAAGTCGCCGGAGAGGACCTCGGCGATCACGAGGGCGATGCCGACGATCAACCAGACCAGTGCCCAAGACATGGCTTAATGCTCTCAGATCGCGCCGGTTCGCACCGGCACAGTGACTTGAAGTGACCTACGCGTGACCTTGGACAAATCAGACATTCAGGCCTCTTCCGTCGACTCGGTGACGAAGTCGATGAGCCGTTCCACGGCCCCGATGAGCGGGGTCTCGAGGTCGCGGAAACTGCTCACCCCGCTCAGCACACGTTGCCAGCCTTCAAAAGGTTGCCCCCAGCCGAGCGCGTCGCAGATCCCCTGCTTCCACTCGGTGCCGCGCGGGATCTTCGGCCACGCCCGGATGCCGACCGCCCCGGGCCGCACGGCTTCCCAGACGTCGATGTACGGATGCCCGGTGACCAGCACGTTCTCGTCGTGGATCGCGCCGACGAGCCGGGACTCCTTGCTGCCGGAGACGAGGTGGTCGACCAGCACGCCGAGGCGCCGGCCGGGCCCGGTGCCGAACTCCGCGATCCGGTCGGCCAGGACGTCGACGCCGTCCAGCGGCTCCACGACGACCCCTTCGACCCGCAGGTCGTGGCCCCAGACGCGTTCGACGAGCTCGGCGTCGTGCTTGCCCTCCACCCAGATCCGCGAGTCGCGGGCGACGCGGGCCTGCAGCCCCTGGACCTTGACCGACCCGGACGCCGAAACCTGCCTGACCGGCGCCTTCACCGTCTTGACCGGCACGAGCGTGACCGGCTTGCCCTCCAGCAGGAACCCGGCGGGGGCCAGCGGGAACACGCGGTGGCGGCCCTTGCCGTCTTCGAGCACGACGTTGCCGTACTCGATCTTGATCACGGCGCCGCAGAACCCGCTGGCCGGGTCCTCGACCACCAGGCCGGGTTCGGCCGGGACCTCCGGCACCTTCTTGCGGCGCGGGCCGGCGAGCACGTCGTCATAGGAATGGGAGCGCACGGCCAGCGACGCTAGTGGCCCGGGCGACCCGGGCGGGTGACGCCACGCCGGTCAGCGCGCCATCTGCAGGACGGCGTCGGTGAACGGCGACGGTTCGCCGCGCCGCAGCGGCCCGAGGGCGACCAGCGGGGCCATCGCGACGCACCAGGCCCGGACGCGGTCGGCGTCGAAGCCCGCCACGTGCGGGGCGAGCGCGGCGAGCCCCGTCGTCGATCGTGCCGCCCCTGGCCATCGGGACGAACATCCAGTCGACGGCGTCGAGCGACGGGTCGCCGAACCCCGCGCGCGGGTCGATGGCGACGATGCCGCGGCCGCTGGTGAGGACGTTGGCGGGGTGCAGGTCGTCGTGCAGGAGCGAGACCGGCCCGCTGGTCGCGAGTGGCCGGAAGGGACCGGTGGGCTCGACGGAGTGGAGCTGGTCGAGCAGGTCGCCGACCTCCGCCCACGGGATGTCACCGTCCAGCTGGGCGCCCGGGACCAGGCCCTCCAGCAGGATCGCGTTCGCGCCGAGGTCCGTGTCGAGCACGTTCACCACGCGGGGACGATCGGCCCACGCGGCGAGAGCTGCGGCTCCGCGCCGAAGCGGTTGACGAGCCGGGCGCGGGCGGCGTCGTCGATCAGAACAATGGCCACGGGATGGCCCGCCAGTCGTCGCCGGGCTCGGGGAAGATGCCTTCGGCCAGCAGCACGTCGGTGCGTTCGGCCAGCGCGCGGATCTCGAACTTCGTGATGTGTTCGGCCAGCGTCGTGCCGAGGCCGCCGTCGAGCTCCGAACGCAGCTTGCGCAGCTTCTCGACGGTGTCCGGCGGCACCGGCTCGCCGATCCAGCCCCACAGCACGGTTCGCAGCTTCGGGTCGGTGTGCAGGCAGATGCCGTGGTCGACGCCGTAGACCCGCCCGTCGACACCCGGGAGCAGGTGCCCGCCCTTGCGGTCGGTGTTGTTGACGACGATGTCGAGCGCGGCGAGGTCGCGCAGCCCGGGGTGGTCGGCGTGGGCCAGCACCGCGGGCTCGCCGAGCCGGTCGTGGGCGTGCAGCACGACCCGCCAGCCCTCGGGGACCTCGTCGGGCGGGAGGACCTCGACGACGTCGTCCTCGGTGGTCTCGACCCACAATTGGACCATGCCGGGGCCGAACGGGCCGTCGCGCAGCACGGTCGGCGGGATCGCGCCGAGGCCGGCGGCGTCGGCGACGATCGCGGTGGCGACCTCACGCCCGGCGAGCGTGCCGTCCGGGAAGTCCCACAGCGGCCGCTCCCCCGACACCGGCTTGTACACGACGCGCCCGGTGACGCCGTCGAGCTCGATGGCGCAGAAGAGCGTGACGTTGGAGGCGTCGACGAGCCGGCCTTCGACGTCGATGCGGCCGTGGGTGACCAGCTCGCGCGACGCCGGGTCGGCCGGGGTGTCGGCCATGGTCAGTCTTCGCCCGCGTCGGTGTCGCGCCGGTAGCCGTTCTGCCGGGGGCAGATGTGCCCGGCCGGGTCGAGCGGCTCCCCGCACAGCGGGCACGGCTTGCGGCCGGCGTTGACGACCCGGTCGGCCCGCTCGGCGAACGCGCGGGCGGCGGCCGGGGTGAGGAAGACGCGGACGGCGTCCGGGCCTTCCTCGGTGTCGTCGAGCACGACCGTCTCGTCGACCTCGCCTTCGGTGATGGCGAGCAGCTCGACGACGACCGCGCTGCTGTCGGCGTCCCAGCCCAGGCCCATGGTGCCGACCCGGAACTCCTCCTCGACCGGCACGGTCAGGGGGTCGACGTCGACGAGGTCGTCGGGGACGTCCTCGGGCACGTCGGCGCCGAAGCGGCTGGCGACCTCCTCCAGCAGCGAGCTGAGGCGTTCCGCGAGGACGACGACCTGCTGCTTTTCGATGGTGACGCTGATGGTGCGCACGTCCTCGGAGGCCTGGAGGTAGAACGTGCGATCGCCGGGCTCGCCGACGGTGCCGGCGACGAACCGATCCGGCTGGCGGAAGACGTGGATTACGCGAGACATAGCACCGACGACCCTAGGCCACCGGCGCATGATCGGCATCCGCCGCCCCACCTTCGCGGGCCGCTAGCCTCTGGGGGTGTCTCGGATCGCCCCGTACGGAACCTGGTCTTCGCCCATCACCGCCGCCGCCGTGGCCGCCGCCGGCGGCGGCCCGCAGTGGCTCGACGTCGTCGGGGACGAGGTGTGGTGGGCCGAGGCGCGGCCCGGTGAGCAGGGCCGGGTCACCCTGGTCCGGGCGGTGCCGGGCGGCACCGAGGACGTCCTGCCGGCGCCGTGGAGCGTCCGCAACCGGCTGCACGAGTACGGCGGCCGTCCGTGGGTGGTCGCCGGGGGTGTGGTGGTGTTCACGCACTGGGCGGATCAGCGGGTTTACGCGGTGAGCGAAACCGGTGTGGCGCCGCTGACACCGGAGCCCGCGCGGCCCCAAAGCGTCCGCTACGGCGACCTCCGGGAGGGCCGGCCGGGTGAGGTGTGGGCGGTGCGCGAGCGGTCGGTCGGCTCGCGTCCCACCGACGTCGAGCGGGAGCTGGTGTCGATCGCGCTGGACGGCGGCGCCGAGCGGGTGCTGGCCGCGAGCCACCACTTCCTGACCGTGCCGAAGCTGGCGCCGGACGGGCGGCACGCCGCCTGGTTCGGCTGGGACCACCCGGCGATGCCGTGGGACGGCACCGAGCTGTGCGTGGCTCCGGTGGCCGGGGACGGCTCCTTCGGGCCGCACCGCGTCGTGGCCGGCGGCCCGGACGTCGCCGTGTGCCAGGTCGAGTGGGAGACGGCCACGACGCTGCTGGCCCTGCTGGACCCGGACGGCTGGTGGAACCTGCACCGGATCGGGCTGGACGGCTCGGTGGTGAACCCGGCGCCGGTGGAGCGGGAGCTGGGCGGGCCGCTGTGGAAGGCGGGCTCGCGGTGGTTCGTCCCGCTGGGCGGCGGCCGCCACGCGGTACTGGTGGCGGGCCGGCTGGCGGTACTCGACGAAGCGGACGGCTCGGTGACGCCGGTCGCCGAGGAGCTGACGGCCTGGTCGAGCACCGGGTTCGCCGCGCACGGCGGCGGGGTCGCCGGGGTCGCGGCCGGTCCGCTGCGCGAGTCCGCCGTGGTCCACGTCGCGCTCGGCAGCGGGGAGCTGACGGATCTGACGCCGCAGCCCGAGCTGCCGGCGGCGTTCCTGCCGGTGCCGCAGGAGCGGGTGTTCACGGCGGCGGACGGGGAGCCGGTGCCGGTGGTGCTGTACCCGCCGGCGAACCCGGAGTTCGCGGCGCCCGCGGGTGAGCTGCCGCCGGTGTTGGTGCACGTCCACGGCGGCCCGACCGGGCAGCACCAAGCGACGCTGGACCTGGAGATCGCCTACTTCACCAGCCGCGGCCTCGCCGTCGCGGCGGTGAACTACGGCGGGTCGACCGGGTTCGGGCGGGCTCGCCGGGAGCGGCTGCGCGGCCAGTGGGGTGTGGTCGACGTCGCGGACTGCGCCGTGGTGGCCGAGGCGCTGGTGGCGGCCGGGCTGGCCGACCGCGACCGGCTCGCGATCCGCGGCGGCAGCGCGGGCGGGTTCACCGCCGCGGTGGCGCTGACGACGACGAAGACCTACAAGGCGGGCACGGTGATGTACCCGGTGCTGGACCTGGCCGACTGGGCCGGCGGCGGGGGTGAGACCCACGACTTCGAGTCGCACTACCTGGACGGGCTGGTCGGGCCGTTGCCCGCGGCGAGACAGCAGTACGTCGAGCGCTCGCCGCTGGCCAACGCCGCCACCCTGGCCGGGCCGGTGCTGCTCCAGCAGGGCCTGGAGGACCGGATCTGCCCGCCGCAGCAGGCGGACCGGTTCGTGGCGCGCCTCGCCGGCCTTGGGATGCCGTACGCCTACCAGCGGTTCCCCGGCGAGCAGCACGGGTTCCGGCAGGCCGCGACGATCGAGGCGGCCCTGGCGGCGGAGCTGTCGTTCTACGGCCAGGTGCTCGGGTTCGAGACGCCGGACGTCGCGCGGCTGGAGCTGCGGCGATGAGGCCGCCACGCCTGCGTGCGGGCGACACCCTGGCGCTGGTCGCACCGGCCGGCCCGGTGCCGGCGGACCTGCTGGAGAAGGCGTTGCCGGTGCTGCGCGGCTGGGGCGTCGAGGTGCGGGTCGGGCCGTGCGTGACGGCCGAGCCGGGGTCGCCGCCGTACCTGTCCGGTTCGGACGCCGCGCGGGCGGCGGAGTTCACCGAGGCGTGGCTGGACCCCGGTGTCCGATGTGTCCTGGCCGCGCGTGGCGGTTACGGCGTGCAGCGGATGCTGGACCTGGTGGACTGGGCGGCGCTGCGGGAAGCGGGCCTGAAGGTGCTGGCCGGGTCGTCGGACGTCACCGCGCTGCACCGGGCGGTGAACGTCCACTTGGGACTGTCCAGTTTGTTCTCGCCGATGCCGGCGAGCGTGCTGTTCGACGACTTCGCGGTGGAGCACCTGCGGCGGTCGCTGTTCGAGCCCGAGCGGAACCTGGTGGTGCGCGGCGGTTCGCCGCTGGCGCCGGGCCGGGCGTCGGGGGTCTTGACGGGCGGGAACCTGTCGCTGCTGGCGGCGGGGCTGGGGGCGCCGGAGCAGGGGTCCGCGCGGGACGCGGTGGTGCTGCTGGAGGACGTCACCGAGAGTGTGTACCGGCTGGACCGGATGCTGACGCAGCTGCTGCGCAGCGGCTGGTTCACCGGGGTGCGAGGGATCGTCCTGGGTTCGTGGGCGGCGTGCGGCGCGCCGTCGGACGTGCGGGCGCTGCTGCTGGAGCGGCTGGGGCCGCTGGGGGTGCCGATGGTGGAGGAGTTCGGGTTCGGGCACGTGGCGTCGTCGCCGACGCTGCCGCTGGGGGTGCCGGTGACGCTGGACGCGGACCTGGGGACGCTGACGTTCGACTCCCCCGCGCTGACATGACACCGGACGAAGCTCGTTCCCGGTTCGCGGCGGCGCGGGTGGCCCGGCTGGCGACGGTGTCGGCGGCCGGGGTGCCGCACCTGGTCCCGGTGACCTTCGCGGTGCGCGGCGACGAGGTGGCGTTCGCGGTGGACCACAAGCCGAAGTCGACGGTGGCGCTGCGGCGGCTCGCGAACATCGCGGAGAACCCGGCAGTGTGCTTCCTGGCCGACGGCTACGACGAGGACTGGTCGCGGCTGTGGTGGGCCCGCGCGGACGGTTCGGCTCGGGCCCTGCCGCCGGGCGCGGAGCCGGTTTCGTGGCTGGTCGCGAAATACGAGCAGTACGCGGAAAGGCCGCCGGAGCACGCGGTGGTGGTGACGGAGGTCCATCGGTGGAGCGGCTGGGCGGGCGCCTGAAATCGGCTGGGTGCAGTTCATGTACGCCGAACCGCAAGAGGCCTGGTTCGTCGAGCTGACCGACGTCACGTCCGGCGACGTGATCGTGACGGGGGTCGTGCAGAAGGTCGCGGAGGAGATCGCGCGCAGCCGCCCGGCCCAGTAGTGGAGGTGGCCGAGATCGGGACCGAGCTTCGCCCTGGGGCAGGCCATCGAGGTCGCTGTGCTGCTCGAACGACCTGCCGGGCCGGCTGGCTCTCAGTCGCGGAGGAACTTCTCCGGCCGGCGCCACGCGTCGATCAGGCCCAGCGGGTCCGGGCGCAGCAGCGACGCCGCCGAGTACAGGCTCGCCACCACGACCAGGGCGATGAACCACCAGTCGTAGAGGGCCTGCTCGCCCGTCGGGTAGTAGACCAGCGTCACGAACACCGAGACCGCCACCACGAGCGCCAAGTGACGCGGTTGCCACTTGAACGCCGACAGGAGCACAAAACCCCAGGTCAGGTACCACGGCAGGGTGGGCGGCATGAGGATCGCCACCGCGAGCAGCGAGATCCCGGCGCGGTAGACGGCTTCGGTGCCGCCGCCGCGGCCGAGCCACCACTGGCGGATGCCGAAGCCGATCAGCAGGAGCATGCCGGCCGCGCGGGCGACCGTGACGAACGGGGACACCTGGACGTCCACCACGAGGTGGACCAGGTTGTAGAACACCTCGCCGATGCCGGTGGGGATGTTCAGCCAGTTGGCGATGAGCTGCGGGGCCTTGAGCCCGGACCACCAGCCGAGGTTGAGCGAGCCGAGCGAGATCCACGTGCCGGCGACGAACACCGGCAGGAACAGCCCGACCGACGCCGCTCCGGCGCGCAGGAAGTTGCGGACCTTCGACTCGCCGACCAGGTGGTTGGCCCACATCCAGACGATGAACGGCAGCGCGATCGCGGCCGTCGGCTTGATCAGCATGCCGATCGTGACCAGGACGACCGCGACGACGTGCTTCTTCTCCAGGGCGGCGAGGACGCCGATGGTGAGGAACGCGAGCATCATCAGGTCGTTGTGCGGGCCGCCGAAGAGGTGGATGACCATCATCGGGCTGGCGACCGCGAGCCACAGCGCGACCGGGAGCTTGCCGCCGAGGTGCTTGACCAGCCGCGGCAGCGCCCACAGCGTGCCCGCGAGCCCCACCAGCAGCACGAGGCGCATGAGGATGACGCCGAGGATCATGTTGTCGCCGCTGACCGAGACGACGCCCTTGGAGATCAGCAGGAACAGCGGCCCGTACGGCGCCGGGGTGGTCTGCCAGAGCGGGTGGACGTTCTGCACGACGTTCGGCAGGACGTCGAGCTCGGCGGGGCCGTTGGCGTACGGGTCGAGCCCGTAGAGCAGCTGGGCGCCCTGGCCGAGGTAGGAGAAGACGTCGCGGGTGAACAGCGGCGGCGAGACCAGCAGCGGGGCCATCCAGCAGCCGGCGGCGACCAGGATGGGGCGGCTGCCGATGCGGCCGGCGAGCACGTAGCGGCCGAGCCGGACCCAGGCCCAGACGACGAGGCCGAAGCCGGTGTAGAGGACGGCGTTGGCGAGCATGCGCCCGTGGCCGTAGCGGATCCACGAGATCGGGCCGTGGCCGAGCACGGGGTCCTTGATCAGGATGCCGCCGGCGCCGAAGGCGGCGAGCATGAGCAGGGTGCTCCCGACCGTGCCCATCGCGATCGTGCGGTACGGGAATCGCGAAGGCGTGAGGAGCCGCTCGGCCAGTCCGGTCGAGGGCTTCTGCGCGGGGTCGGTGGTGGTCGCCATTTCCGTTCGGAGGTTACACACTGCGCTCGGGCGGGGTTCCCGCAGCGTCAGGTTTCGACGGTCCGGCGCTGGGCGGTGCCGCCGGGCAGGGCGGCCAGCAGGGACTTCGTGTACTCGTGCCGCGGGTCGAGCAGGACCTGTTCCACCGTCCCGGTTTCGACGAGCTCGCCGCGGTACATCACGGCGACGCGGTCGGCGATGTTCCAGGCCAGGCCGAGGTCGTGGGTGATCACCAGCGCGGCGAGGCCGAGCTCGCGGCGCAGCCGCAGCAGCAGCCCCAGAATCTCGCCGCGCACGGACGCGTCGAGGGAGGCGACCGGCTCGTCGGCCACCACCACCGACGGCTCGAGCGCCAGTGCCCCGGCGATGACGACGCGCTGGCGCTGCCCGCCGGAGAGCTGGTGCGGGAGCCGGTCGGCGTACTTCTCCGCCGGCCGCAGCTCCGCGGCCTCCAGGGCCCGGTGGACGACCGCGCGCTCGTCGGCCAGCTTGTGGATGCGGGGGCCTTCGGCGACGGCCTCGTAGACGGTGTGGGCCGGGTTGAGCGCGCTGGTGGGGTCCTGCAGGACCAGCTGCACCTGACGGCGGTAGGCCTTGAGCCCGGCGCCGCCGGTGGGCACCGGGTCCCCGGCGTAGCGGACCACGCCGGAGTCGGGTTTCTGCAGGCCGAGCAGGGTGCGGGCGAGCGTGGTCTTGCCGGAGCCGGACTGGCCGACCAGGGCGACGATCTCGTCGCGCGCCACCGTGAGGTCGACCCCGGCGACGGCGTTGATGCGCTTGCCGGTGCGGTCCCGGAAGGACACGCGCAGGTTCTCCGCGGCCAGCAGCGGCTCGCCCGCCACCCGCTCCGCCGGTTCGGGCGGCAGCGGGGTGCTGGTGGCCGGGGCGAAGCGCGACACCGGGTCGCCGACGGTCGGGAACGCCGCGGCGAGCGCCCGGGTGTGCTCGTGCCGGGGCGAGCCCATCACGTCGGCGCTGGGGCCCTCCTCGACGATCTGCCCGTCGTACATCACCGCGATGCGCTTGCAGGTGGCGGCGAGCACCGACAGGTCGTGGCTGATCATGATCAGGCCGATGTCCTGTTCGGCGACCAGCCTCGAGAGCAGGTCGAGGACCTGGGCCTGGACGATGACGTCGAGGGCGGTGGTCGGCTCGTCGGCGATGATCAGCCGGGGCGAGCAGGCCAGGGCCATCGCGATCATGACGCGCTGCTTCTGCCCGCCGGAGAGCTCGTGGGGGTAGGCGCCGGCGCGGCTCGGCGGCAGGTCGACCTGGGTGAGCAGCTCGGCGACCCGCGCGTCGACAGCGGCGTCGGTGAGCGCCTTGCCGCCTTCGGGCGGGTGCAGCCGCAGGGGCTCGGCGATCTGGTCGCCGATTTTGCGGACCGGGTTGAGCGCGTGCAT
Source organism: Amycolatopsis sp. NPDC104587 (assembly GCF_055583645.1). Classification (NCBI taxonomy): domain Bacteria; kingdom Bacillati; phylum Actinomycetota; class Actinomycetes; order Pseudonocardiales; family Pseudonocardiaceae; genus Amycolatopsis; species Amycolatopsis sp. NPDC104587. The sequence goes on along the minus strand of NZ_JBVJNO010000003.1, from coordinate 389,815 downwards.
GGCGCCCTGGAAGACCACCGACGCCTCGGCCCAGCGGACCGCGCGCAGGCGGCCCCACTTCATGGCGGTGACGTCTTCGCCGTCGAGGAGGATCTCGCCGCTGATCTTCGCGGTGCGGGGCAGCAGCCGCAGGACGCTCATCGCGACCGTGGACTTGCCCGAGCCCGACTCCCCCGCGATGCCGAGGGTGCCGCCGGGGTCGAGGCCGAGGGTGACGCCGCGGACGGCGGGGATGTCCTGCTCGCCGACGGTGTAGGTGACGGTCAGGTCGTTGAGCTGCAGCAGCGGGGTGGTCACTTCTTCAACCTCGGGTTGAGCACGGTCTCCAGGCCCCGGCCGACCAGGGTGAAGAAGAGGACGACGAGGACGATCGCGATGCCGGGCGGGAGCACGTTCCACCACGCGCCGCGGCTGATGGCGCCGTTGTTGAGGGCGTTCTCCAGCACCAGGCCCCAGGTGACGGAGTTGGGGTCGCCGACGCCGAGGAACGACAGGGTGGCGTCGGCGATGACGGCGTTGCCGACGACGAGGGTGGTGTTGGCCAGCACGAGCGGCATCACGCCGGGCAGGACGTGCTTGCCGATGACGTGCAGGTGACCGCCGCCGAGGGCGTGGGCGCGCTCGATGTACGGGCGGCTCTCGATGGTCAGCGTCTGGGCGCGGACCAGGCGGGCGGTGCTGGGCCACGCGGTCAGGCCGATCGCGACGATGATCGTGCCGACGCCCTTGGGCAGCACCGCCGAGAGGGCGATCGCCAGGATGAGCGAGGGCAGGACGAGGAAGAAGTCGGTGAACCGCAGCAGCGTCGCCGACACCCAGCCGCCGAAGTGCGCGGCGGTGATGCCGATGACGGTGCCGATGACGACCGACAGCAGCGCCGCCGAGAACCCGACGAGCAGGGAGATCCGGCTGCCCCAGATCGTCATGAGCAGCACCGACCGGCCGAAGTTGTCGGTGCCGAGCCAGTAGTCGCCGGTGGGCGGGCTGAGCGGCTGCCCGGCCGCCTTGGTGACGTCGAGGCCGCTTTCGTCGCTGATCAGCGGCAGCAGCAGCGCGACGACCACGGTGGCGGCGAGCAGCACCAGCCCGATGAGCGCGGCGCGCTGGGAGGCGAACTCGCGCCAAGTCCGGGCGAGCGACGCGCGGCGGCGGCTCCAGGCGATCTGCCGCGGGGTCTCGGCGGTGGTCATGAGGTACGCACCCTGGGGTCGAGCACGCGGTAGAGCAGCTCCGCGAGCAGGTTCATCAGCACCACCGCGCTCGCCAGCACGGTGAACACGCCCTGCAGCACCGGCAGGTCGGGGCCGTGCAGCGCGTCGTAGGTCAGCTGGCCGAGGCCGGGCCAGCTGAACACGGCTTCGACGGTGACCGCGCCGGCCACGACCTGGCCGAACTGCATGAACACCAGCGTGGTGGTCGGCAGCAGGGCGTTGGGGACGGCGTGGCGGCGGCGCACGAGGTCGTCGCGCAGCCCCTTCGCGCGGGCGGTGGTGAGGTAGTCGGCGTTCATCTCCCCCAGCAGTGACGACCGCATGATCAGCATGTACTGGGCGTAGAACACCGCCAGCAGCGTCACGCACGGCAGCACCAGGTGGTGCAGGACGTCGACGGTCTGGGAAAGCACGTCCGGTGCGGCGTCCGGGGAGTGCATGCCGCGGCTGGGGAACAGGCCGCCGGTGACCACGAGCAGCATCAGGCCGAGCCAGAACTGCGGCACCGACCACAGCGTGAGCGCGATGCCGGTCTGGGCGCGGTCGAAGAAGCTGTCGCGGCGCCAGGCGGCGCGGATGCCCAGCCACAGGCCGATGAGGACGGCGAGGATGGTGGCGCTGCCGACGAGCAGGATGGTCGGCCAGAGCCGTTCGCCGATCATGTCCGCGACCGGGCGGCCGTTGTTGAGCAGCCGGGACTCGCCGAGGTCGCCGTGCAGCAGGTTCCAGAAGTACTGGCCGAACTGGACGAAGATGGGCTTGTCGACGCCCATCTTCTCGCGCAGCTCGGCGATCTGCTGGGGGCTGGTGGCGCGGTCGCGGGTCATGGCGGCGACCGGGTCGCCGGGCAGCATGCGGAAGAGGAAGAAGAACAGCACGACCACCAGCACGATGCTGATGACGGCTTCGAGGAGCTTCCGGAGGAAGAACCGGCCGGCGCCGGTCCCGCCGCGGTGCTCGTCGGGGTCGACGAGCACCGCGGCCTGGTCGGGCATGGTCATGTGCTGCTACTCGCGATCTTCCGCCGTCTTGCCGCGGCGGCTGAGCACCACGCCGCCGGCGACGAGGACCACCACCACGACCGCGCCGATGACGATCCACAGCACGGTGCTGCCGGACCCGGAGTCCGCGGCCGCCTCGGTGCCGGCCGGGGTGGCGCCGTAGACGCCCCAGTAGCCGGACTGCTCGAGGATCGCGCCCTTGGGCTGGGGCTGGGTGGTGAAGGCGGAGAACTTGTCGGAGCGGTAGGCCTCGAGCGTGTTCTGGTAGTCCAGCACGATCGTCGGGTACTGGCTGTAGAGCCGGGCCTGGGCCTGCTTGACGTAGTCCGCGCGCTTCGTGTTGTCGGTTTCGGTGAGCTGCTTGTGGTAGAGGTCGTCGTACTGGGCGTCGCAGAAGAACGTGTCGGTGCTGCCGCCCTTGCCGTCGGCGCTGGGCCGCGCGGCGCAGGTGTGCAGCGACAGCGCGTAGTCCGGGTCGGGGCTGGTGCCGTAGCCGCCGATGGCCAGGTCGTACTTGCCGGTCTGGGTGCGGTCGGACAGCTCGTCGTCGGAGACGAGGTCCTGCTTGACGGTGATGCCGACGTCCTTGAGCCAGCCGGTGACGTACTGGGCGACACCCTGGTCGTAGCTGCGGTTGGAGTGCCCGGTCAGGCGCAGTTCCAGCTTCGCGCCGCCGGGAGCGGTCCGGACGCCGTCGGGGCCCTTCTTGTAGCCGGCCTGCTCGAGCGTGGCGTTGGCGGCGGCGAGGTCGAACTTGACCTTCTCGGTGTCGCTCGGGTCCCAGTGGTAGGCGCTGTAGATGGGCGGGACGACCCCGCCGCCGACCTGGCCGAGGCCCTTGAGCACCTTGTCCACCAGCGCCTGGGTGTCGACGGCCTGGATGATCGCCTTGCGGACGTTGAGGTCCTTGAGGACCGGGTTGCCGTCACCGATGGGGTTGTTGGAGCTGTCGGTGACGCCGAAGTTGATCGAGAGCTCGTCGTAGCGGCGGCCGGGGGCGGCGTTGGTGGTGATGCCCTCCTGGCCCTGCAGCGCGGCGTACTGGTTGGGGTTGAGCCGGTTGATGACGTCGACTTCGCCCTGCTTGAGCGCGTTGACCGCGGCCTCGGTGTCCTTGAACTGCAGCAGCTGCAGTTCGTCGACCTTCGGCGCGCCGCGCCAGTAGTCCTTGTTGGCCTTGAGCTTGACGTACTCGTTCTGCTTGTACTCGGTGACCTGGTAGGGGCCGTCGGAGACGCCCACGACCTTGAGGTCGTCGGTGCCGGGGGCCTTGAGGTCGGTGAGCCCTTCCCAGACGTGCTGGGGCACGATCGGCACGTCGAGCAGGTTCATGTTGACCTGCACGGTCTTGGTCTTGATGACGAGGGTGGTGTCGTCGGGGGCGGTGACCGTCTCGAAGTTGCCCACGTAGTTGCCGTTGGCGGTGCGGGCGTTCTCGTCGGTGAGCATGCGGTTGAAGGTGAACGCCGCGTCCTTGGCGGTGACCGGCTGCCCGTCGCTCCACTTGACGCCGCTGCGGATCTTGAACGTCCACGTCAGCTTGTCGGGTGACGGCGTCCAGGACTCGGCGAGGGCGGGCGAGGCCTCGGCCTTCGCCGCGTCCGGGATGGTGAGGAACTCGTAGACGAAGCGGCCGACCTGGGTGGAGGCGGCGAGCACGGCGGTGAACGGGTTCAGGTGGTCGATGCCGGTGGTCAGCGCGACCCGCAGCACCTTGCCCTGCTGGGCCTGGGCGGGGACGGCGAGCGGGATCGCCGCCAGCGTCGCGGCCGCGACGACCGCGCCCACGCGGCCGAACCGCCCGATTCTGCGTTGGAAATGCACCAAAAACCACCCCATCGTTCTCGCTGTGAGCCTCCCCAAGGACGAGAAGTAACCACATACCCGGACAACCGCGCAATATGTCGCCACCTCGGCAGGTGTCCGATCGTTATCGATCGTGACCGGTGACGCACCGTGATCACCCCGGTCCCGGCCGGGACCGGGGCGGCGTGGCTAGAGTGCCGGGCATGCGCATCATGATCTCGGCGGACATGGAGGGCGCCACCGGCGTCACGTGGACCGACGACGTCGTGCCCGGTTCGCCGCAGTGGGACCGCTTCCGGCGGCTGTTCACCGGCGACGTCAACGCCGTGCTGGCCGGGCTGTTCGAGGCCGGGGCCGGTGACGTGCTGGTCAACGAAGCGCATTCCTCCCAGCGGAACCTGCTGCTGGAAGAGCTCGACCCGCGGGCGCGGATGCTGACCGGGCGGCACAAGCCGTTGTCGATGATGCAGGGGATCGACTCCGGTGTGGACGGTGTGGTGTTCCTCGGCTACCACGCGGGCGCCGGGTTCGACGGCGTCCTTTCCCACACGTACCTGGAGAACCAGATCACCGGGGTGTGGCTGGACGACGTCCCCGCGAGCGAAGGCCGGCTGAACGCGGCGATGGCCGCGGAGTACGGCGTCCCCGTCCTGCTCGTTTCGGGTGACGACAAAACGTGTGACGACGCCCGCGACTACGCACCGGAAGCGGAGCTGGTCCAGGTGAAGGAGTGCGTGAGCCGGTACGCGGCGATCTGCCTGCCGCCCGCGCGCACGGCGGACCTGCTGACCGGCGCGGCGGCCGACGCGATGACCCGCGCCGGACGGGAGGAACGGCAGGTCGGGCCGCACCGGATCGAGGTCGAGTTCGACGCCAGCCACCTCGCGCAGGCTACGGCGGTGATCCCGACGGTGGAGCAGATCGGCGTCCGCCGGGTCGGGTTCGACGCGGTGGACATGACCGAGGCGATGAAGGCGTTCAAGGTCGTCACGGCGATCGCGGCGGGGGCGGTGCAGGGCATCTATGGCTGACGTCGTCGAGCTGTGCGCGGACCTGATCCGGTTCGACACGACCAACCGCGGCGGGAACGACGCCGAGCCCGAACGCCCGGCCGCGGAGTACGTGGCGGCGTTCCTGGACGGCCTAGGCATCCCGTCGGAGATCTTCGAAGCCGCGCCCGGCCGGGCCAGCGTGATCGCGCGGGTGCCCGGCGCCGATCCTTCGCTGCCGGCGCTGCTGGTGCAGGGGCACCTCGACGTCGTCCCGGCGGACGCCGCGGACTGGTCGGTGCCGCCGTTCGCCGGCGAGGTCCGCGACGGCTGCCTGTGGGGCCGCGGCGCGACCGACATGAAGGACTTCGTGGCGATGGTGCTGGCCGCCCTCGCCGGCGGGGTGCGGCCCCGGCGTGACCTCGTGCTGGCGTTCGTCGCCGACGAGGAGGACCGCGGCGAGTGGGGCGCGCACTGGCTGGTCGCCGAGCACCCGGAGCTGTTCGAAGGCTGCGCGGCGGCGATCAGCGAGTCGGGTGGCTACACCTACCACGTGCCGGCGGCGGACGGGCGGGACGTGCACCTGTACCCGGTCGGGACGGCCGAGCGCGGGACGGCGCACCTGCGGCTGACCGCGCGGGGCCGCGCCGGTCACGGTTCGCGGCCCAACGACGAGAACGCCGTCACCCGGCTCGTGGGCGCGCTGCACCGGATCGCCGCGCACCGCTGGCCGGTTTCGCTGACGCCGACGGTGCAGGCGTTCCTGGAGCGGACCGGCGCGGCGCTGGGGGTGCCGGTGGATCTGTCCGACGAGAACGCAGTGGACGCGACGGTCGCCGCGCTGGGCCCGGCGGGCTCGCTCGTGGTGCCGACGGTCCGCACCAGCACCACCCCGACGATGCTCGACGCGGGGTACAAGGTGAACGTGATCCCGTCGACGGCGACCGCGCAGGTGGACGTCCGGGTGCTGCCGGGCACCGAAGAGGAGCTGTTCGCGACGCTGGACGGGTTGCTCGGTGAGGACGTGACGCGGGAGTTCGTCGCGCACCAGCCGCCGGTGCAGGCGCCGGTGGACTCGCCGTGGTTCGACTCGATGGCCGCCGCGCTGCGGGCGGAGGACCCCGAAGCCGTGGTGGTCCCGTACTGCCTGGGTGGTGGCACGGACGCGAAGGCGTTCGCCCAGCTGGGGATCGACAACTACGGCTTCGCGCCGCTGTGGCTGCCGAAGGGCTTCCCGTACCGGGCGATGGCGCACGGGGTGGACGAGCGGGTGCCGGTGGCGGGCCTGCACTTCGGCACCCGCGTGCTGTCCCGGTTCCTCGAAAGCTGTTAGGGCACCACGACCACCTTGCCGGCGGCCTGGTCGGCCTCCATGTGGTGGTGGGCTTCGGCGATGTCGTCCAAGGCGAAGACGCGGTCGAGGTTGGGCCGGTACACCCCTGCCTCGACTTCGCGGAAGACACGCTGCAGCACGGCTTCGCCCGCGCTGCCTTTGAGGTCGTCGCTGTGGAAGGCCGTGAGCTTGGTGCCCGAGGGGATCTTCGTGATCGGTTCGAAGTCCGGGACGACCCAGCCGCTGAGCGAGCCCGCCACGCACACCGTGCCGCCGCGGCGGACCAGGCGCAGTGAATCCGCGGCGGTGTCCGCGCCGATGAGGTCGAGCACGTGGTCCGGGCCGCCGGGCCAGAGCCCGCGCACCTTCTCCGCGAGTGGCTGCCCGTCTTCGACGAGCACGTGACCGGCACCGGCGGCGGTCAGCGCGGCGGCTTTGCCGGGCCGTCGGGTGGTGGCGGCGGTCTCGACGCCGTGGCCCGCCGCGATCGACGCGGCGGCCATGCCCACCGACGACGTCCCGCCGCGGACCAGCAGCCGCTGTCCTGAGTGGACACCCAACGTGTCGAGGGCGCCTTGGGCGGTCAGGTAGGTCTCGGGCAGCGCGGCCGCGGTGTCCCAGGGCAGGGTGGTGGTGATCGGCATCAGCAGCGGGTTCGGCAAGAGCGCGTATTCGGCGTATCCGCCGTCGAACGCCCGGCCCATCTCCCCCATCACCGCCGCGACGGTGGTGCCTTCCGGGAGCCGGGGCTCGGTCGAGGCCACCACGACACCGACGCATTCGATCCCGAGCACCCGCGGGAACACCACCGACGGGGAGTGACCCTGGCGGGTCCGCAGCTCCGACCGGTTCAGGCCCGCGCCCTCGACCCGCACCAGGCTCCAGCCCGGGCGGACCACCGGCACCGGCAGCTCCCGGATCTCCAGCACCTCCGGGCCACCCGCCCGGACGCAGACCGCCGCTCGCATCGTTTCGCTCATGCGTCCACTGTCGCCGGACCGGGTGGTGGCGGGCCACCGGTAGAATGCCAGCTTGTGCCCGTTCGCCGCCAACCCGCTCAGGAGTCCCGGCTGTGGCCCTCCGGCGGGGTGCACCTGTGGCCCTCAGGCGAGACGATCCCGGCCCATTCCCACTCGCGCGGGCACCTGGTCTACGCGGCTCGCGGGGTCCTGTCGGTGCACACCGGGCGCGGCACGTCGATCGTGCCCGCCAACCGGGTCGCCTGGACCCCGGCCGGGGTCACCCACCACCACCGCGCGCACGGCCACACCGACATGCGGATCGTGTTCCTGCCCGCGTCTCTCGCTCGGCTGGTGCCGGATCACCCGGCCGTGTTCACCGCATCGGACCTCGCCCGCGAGCTCGTGCTCACCCTCACCGGTCCGGACGAGCCCGGCCGGGCCGCGAGCGCCCGGCTTCGCCGGGTCTTGGTCGATCAGCTGCAGGAGGCCCGTGAACAGCCGCTGCACCTGCCCGAACCGCGCGACGACCGGTTGCGGGCCGTCGCGCGGGTGCTCTACGAGAACCCCGGCGACACCACGTCGCTGGCCGAGCTGGGGCGGGCGGCCGGAGCGAGTGCCCGCACGCTGAGCCGGCTCTTCCACGACGAGCTGGGCATGACCTTCTACGAGTGGCGCACGCAGCTGCGCGTCGGCCACGCGCTGGTGCTGCTCGCCGACGGCCACGACACCACGCACGTCGCCCACGCCTGCGGGTGGGCGAACCCGAGCCACTTCATCACGGCGTTCACCGCGGTCGTGGGCACGACGCCCGGCCGGCACCGGGCCGGGGTCAGCGGGTGAAGGTCGCCCAGTAGCGGAGTCCGTCGTGGATGGTCTCCAGGCTGAGCAGCCGGACGCCGTCCTGGGCGACGGACTCGATCTCGGCGCGGCTGAACGGCCACGGCGGGCCCGGCGCGGGTTCGACGTTCTCCTCGGCCACCTCGGAGACCAGCATCGTGCCGCCCGGGGCGAGGAACCCGGCCAGCGAGGTGATCGCGGCCGCCCGGAAGTCGCGGGGCATCGCCTGGATGTTGATGATCTCCACGACCAGGTCGAACGCCTGCCGCCACTCCCCCGGCGGCGTCAGCAGGTCCGCCACCACGTAGTCCACTGTGGACTCCGGGAAGCGCGCCCTGGTGGCTTCGACCGCGGTCGGGGCGACGTCGAACGCCGTCACGGCCCAGCCCGCCGAGGACAGCAGTTCGGCGTCGTCGCCGAGGGCGCTGCCGACGACCAGCGCACGGCGGCCTTCGCCGGGACGCAGCCAGCCGGCGAGGGCGGCGTTCGGCTTGCCGCGGGTCCACGGGACGTCGGTTTCGCCGCGGGCGGCGGCGGTGTAGAGCTGCTCGAACCACCCGGTCGGGTTGCCTTCGGCAAGCGAGGCGCGGGCGAGGACACGGTCGGCGGGTTCCGGTGTCGGCATGATCCCGACCTTAGCGACGACGGTGGCCGCGCGAGAACGGTTTACGGCGCGACCGGGCCCGGGGTGTCGTAGAGCCCGTCGCCCGCCCAGTCGAAGACGTCGTGGGCCGGGGTGGCCGGCGGCGCGGGGTGGAAGTTCGCGGCGTCGTCGATGCTGCCGGCGCCGTTGTAGACCGCGCGTTGCGGGTACGGGTAGACCGGCCGGGTCCGGGTGACGTTCCCCGCTGTGTCACGGCCGGTCGCGGTCACCACCTGGGGTGCGGTGCCGTGCTCCACCCAGGCGACCAGCTCCCGCAGCGGGTCGAATGCGGTGAGCGTCGTGCCGCCGCCGCAGTGGTAGAGCGCGGGGACCATGAACAGCCGTGCCCACTGCTGGGTGGCGGCCGCGCCGCCGGAGCGGGCGGTGAGGCGCTGGTAGTAGTCGACGGTGCCGGTCGGCGGGATCGCCTGGTCGGCCCAGCCGTGCCAGAGCAGGAGCTTGCCGCCGCGCTGCCGGAACGCCGAGAGGTCGAGGCTCAGCGCGTTGGAGCGGACGGCGGCCGGGGTGAGCCGGTCGAACTCGCTCCGGGTGAAGGCGAAGCTGTCGACCGTGGACGCCGGCGCGCCGATCGGGTAGCCGAGGTAGCGCAGGTAGTTGTCGGCGAGGCTGCGCGCGACGGGGACTCCGCCGGTGTCGGGTTCGCCGATGATCCACCGCGCCCAGGCCGGCTCGGAGCCGGGCTGCTCACCGCCCGGGTAGAGCGGGGTGCCGTCGGTGTCGGTGGGCGGCGAGTAGAGCCGGCGGGTCGCGGCGACCTGGGCCGGGGTGAGGCACGCGGGGGTGTCGGCGCCGGGCGGGCAGGTCAGCGTCGCCGGGTCGAAGCGGCAGGCGCGGGGGTCGTCGAGCTGTCCGTCGGTGAGCCCGTCGAGACCGTCGCAGGCGGCGAGGACGGCGTGGTGCAGGGCGGGCAGCTTCGCGGCGGTGAGGATCGGACGGCCGTCGGCGGCGGTGTTGGCGCGGGCGAGCCAGGCCTGGAACTCCAGCCGTGGGGTCCAGGGGGCGCCGGCGGTGATGCCGTCGAAGTCGGCCGGGTACCGCTGGGCCAGCAGCAGGCCCTCGCGGCCGCCGTCGGAGCAGCCGGTGAAGTAGGACTTGAGCGGCGGGGCGCCGTAGAACGCCTGGATGACGGCCTTGGCGGCGCGGGAGACGACGTGCGGGGCGCGGAAGTCGAAGTCGTCGCGGGCGGCCTGGTCGGTCGCTCCCCAGCTGCCGTCGTCGGTGACGCCGGGGGTGCGGCCGGTGTGGCCGTCGTCGGTGGCCGCGACCGCGACGTCCCCGCCGTGGGGCAGGCCGCAGTCGGCGAAGGCGGGCGGGGCGACCAGGCCGCAGAAGCTGCTGCAGCCGTACTGCAGGTAGCGGCCGGTGTAGGTCTTGGTGGGCAGGCGCAGGTCGAAGCGGACGGCGGGGTCGACGTAGCCCTGGACGTCGCAGTACTCGGGGCCGGCGCCGGTGACGACGGCGGCCGAGGTGACGTGCGTGGCGGCGCCGGGCAGGGGGTAGCCGCGCACGAGGCCGGCGCAGGTGGCGACCGGGCGGACGGCGGCGGATGTCGCGGCGGTGACGGCCGCGGGCGCGGACCCGGCGGCGAGGCCGAGGACAACAACGGCGACGAGGATCCGGACGGTTCTCATCGGGGGGCCTTCACCTCCGTTGTCCAGTTCTGGCCAGGTTTGGCGGCCGGTCTTGACATCGATGTCACCCGCGCGTTTCGCTTCCTGGGCGCCGCCGGTCCCCCGTCCGTCGGTCCCCCGTTCACCCTCCAGAGCTTGGAGCAACGATGCCCCGAAGCGCCAGACCGCCGGTTGCTCTCTTGGTGACCGCCGCCGTGGTCGCCGCCGGCCTGGTCGCCCTCCCCGCGGCCTCGTCCGCCGCCGAAGACGCCTTGCCCGCCGATTTTTCGTCCTCGTTCGAACCCGGGGACACGCAGCCGACCTGGACCGACACGGTCGACACCGACGCCGCGGGCAAGCCGCGCGCGGCCGGGGTGAACGGCGCGAACGGCACCGCGATCCCCGGTGACATCCGCGGCAAGGTCACCGAAACGAGCGCAAGCAGCGAGAACACCGACGGCGGCGAGGTCGTGTCGAACCTCGTCGACGGCACCACGGACACGAAGTGGCTGTCCTGGGACCCGACGGCGTGGGCGCAGATCTCGCTGTCGGAACCCACGTCGATCACGCACTACGCGCTGTCGTCGGCCAACGACTTCGACAACCGCGACCCGAAGGACTGGACGCTGCAGGGCTCGAACGACGCCCTCGCCTGGACCGACGTGGACAAGCAGGCCGACCAGGCGTTCACCGCGCGGTTCCAGCAGAAGGACTACAAGCTGGCCGCGCCGACCGCGGCGTACAAGTACTTCCGGCTGAACGTGACCCGCAACAACGGCGGGGACATCCTGCAGCTGTCGGAGCTGCTGCTGGCCAACGACGACCCGGCGCCGCCGCCGCTGCCGAACATGCGCAGCTTCACCGACTCCGGCCCGACCAGCGGGTACACGAGCAAGAACCGCGTCGGCTACACCGGGCTCAAGGCGTTCCGCTACTCCGGCACGCAGACCGCCGCGCACGGCTGGTCGTACAACAAGATCTTCGACGTGAACGTGCCGGTCGTGGCCTCGACCGAGCTGTCGTACAAGGTGCAGCCGCAGTTCATCACCGGCGACCTGAAGTACCCGAGCACGAACGTCGCGATCGACCTGGCCTTCACCGACGGCACCTACCTGCGCAACCTCGGCGCGACCGACCAGTACGGCTTCCCGCTGACCCCGGAGGGCCAGGGCGCCTCGAAGGTGCTCTACGCCAACCAGTGGAACCTGGTGCGCTCGGCGATCGGGCAGGTCGCCAAGGGCAAGACGATCGACCGGATCCTCGTCGGCTACGACAACCCGAACGGCCCGGGCTCGCTGCAGGGCTGGCTGGACGACGTGAAGGTGTCGGCGACCCCGACGCCGCCGGCGAGCACCCGCCCGAGCGACAACGTGGTCACCACGCGGGGCACGATGGCCAACAGCACGTTCTCCCGGGGCAACAACTTCCCGGCCACGGCGGTGCCGCACGGGTTCAACTTCTGGACCCCGGTCACCGACGCCGGCTCGGGCAGCTGGCTCTACAACTACAGCACCCAGAACAACGCGCAGAACCTCCCGCAGCTGCAGGCGTTCAGCGTGAGCCACGAGCCGAGTCCGTGGATGGGTGACCGGCAGGCGTTCCAGGTGATGCCGTCCGCGGCCGCCGGGGTGCCCGACGCCAACCGCGACAAGCGGGCGCTGGCCTTCAAGCACAGCGACGAGGTCGCGCGGGCGCACTACTACGGGGTGCAGTTCCAGAACGGGATCAAGACCGAGATCGCGCCGACCGACCACGCGGCGATGATGAAGTTCTCCTTCCCGGGCGCGGACTCGAGCCTGATCTTCGACAGCGTCAACAACTCGGCCGGGCTCACGCTCGACACCGCCACCGGCACGCTCTCGGGCTACACCGAGACCAACGTGTACGCCGGTGCCGGCCGGATGTTCGTCTACGCGACGTTCGACAAGCCCGTCACCGCCGGGGGCAAGCTGACCGGTCAGGGCCGCGACAACGTCACCGGGTACCTGCGGTTCGACGCAGGCGCCGACAAGACGGTGAACATGAAGATCGCGACGTCGCTGATCAGCGTCGACCAGGCCAAGAAGAACCTGGCGATGGAGATCGCGCCGGCCGCGACGTTCGACACCGTGCGCGACGCCGCGCAGAAGGCGTGGGACGACCAGCTGAAGGTGATCGAGGTCGAGGGCGCGTCGAAGGACCAGCTCACGACGCTCTACTCGAACCTGTACCGGCTGTTCCTGTACCCGAACTCGCAGTTCGAGAACACCGGCACCGCCGACAAGCCCGCGTACAAGTACGCGAGCCCCGTGTCGCCGAAGACCGGCGCGGACACCGTGACCCAGACCGGGTCGAAGGTGGTCGACGGCCAGATGTACGTCAACAACGGCTTCTGGGACACCTACCGCACGACGTGGCCGGCGTACTCGCTGCTCACGCCGGACATGGCCGGGAAGATGGTCGACGGGTTCGTGCAGCAGTACCGCGACGGCGGCTGGATCGCGCGCTGGTCCTCCCCCGGTTACGCGGACCTGATGACCGGCACGAGCTCCGACGTCGCGTTCGCCGACGCCTACCTCAAGGGCGTCAAGAACTTCGACGTGAAGTCGGCTTACGACGCGGCGGTGAAGAACGCCACGGTCACCCCGCCGAACTCGGCGGTCGGGCGCAAGGGCCTGGACCAGGGCATCTTCCTCGGCTACACGCCCAACACCGCCAGCGAGGGCTTCTCGTGGGCGATCGAGGGCTACGTCAACGACTTCGGCATCGCCAACCTGTCGAAGAAGCTAGCCGACGAAGCCGCGCCGAACGACCCGCGCAAGGCGGAGTACCAGGAGAACTACACGTACTTCACCAGCCGCGCCCAGCAGTACGTCAACCTGTTCGACCCGAGCACCGGGTTCTTCCAGGGCAAGGACGCGAACGGCAAGTTCACCAAGACCAAGGACCAGTACGACCCGCGCTCGTGGGGCGGGGACTACACCGAGACCGACGGCTGGGGCATGGCCTTCACCGTGCCGCAGGACGGCAAGGGCCTGGCCAACCTCTACGGCGGGCAGGCGGGTCTGGCGAACAAGCTCGACCAGTTCTTCGCCGACCAGGAGACCGCCAACTACCCGGGTTCCTACGGCGGCGTGATCCACGAGATGCGGGAGGCGCGGGACGTGCGGATGGGCCAGTACGGCCACTCCAACCAGCCGGCGCACCACCTGCTCTACATGTACGACTACGCGGGTCAGCCGGCGAAGACGCAGGCGAAGGTCCGTGAGGCGCTCTCGCGGCTCTACAACGGCGCCGAGATCGGCCAGGGCTACGCCGGCGACGAGGACAACGGCGAGATGTCCGCGTGGTACATCTTCAGCGCGCTGGGCTTCTACCCGCTGCAGATGGGCAGCCCCAACTACGCCATCGGGTCGCCGCTGTTCAAGAAGGCGACGATCCACCTGGCCGGTGGCAAGAACCTGGTGATCAACGCGCCGAAGAACAGCGCGAAGAACGTCTACGTCCAGGGTGTGAAGGTCATCGGCAAGGCGTACTCCTCGACGTCGCTGCCGCAGGACGTCATCGCCAAGGGCGGGACGATCGACTTCGACATGGGCCCGAACCCGTCGAAGTGGGGCACCGGCCCGAACGACGCCCCGACGTCGATCACCACCGGTGACGCCGTCCCGACGCCGCTGCACGACGAGACCGGCGCCGGCAAGGGCACGCTGTCCACTTCGGACGGTTCGAACGCGGGTGCGCTGCTCGACAACACCTCGCGCACGCAGGCCGCCGTCACCGGGGCCGTGCAGTACCAGCTCAACTCGACCGACGAGGCCGTCAGCCACTACACGCTGACGTCCCAGACCGGTGCAGGTGACCCGAAGAGCTGGACGCTGAAGGGCTCCTACGACGGCAAGACGTGGGCGGTGGCCGACCAGCAGACGAACCAGACGTTCAGCTGGCGGCAGCAGACCCGCGCGTTCAAGGTGGCCAACCCGGCGCACTTCGCCTACTACAAGCTCGAAGTGACCGCGACCAGCACTGGCGCGCCGGCACAGCTGGCCGAGTTCGAGCTGCTGGGCCAGCCGGACGCCACCTGCACGAAGACGATCACGGGCGCGTCTTCCGGCCCGCTCACCGTCTCGAGTGGCACGGTGTGCCTGCAGGACGCGACGGTGTCCGGCCCGGTCACCGTGGGCAAGGGCGCGACCCTGATCGTGCGCGGCGGCCAGATCAAGGGCCCGCTCGCCGCGACCGGCGCCGCCCAGGTGGTGCTCAACCGCACGAAGGTGGGCGGCCCGGTGGCGATCACCGGCACGACCGGCACGACGTCGATCGAGCTGACCGATGTCGCCGGCCCGGTCGCGCTGACCGGCAACCACGGGGCGGTGCTCACCTCGAGCAGCGTCGGCGGCCCGCTGGCGTGCGTGGCCAACTCGCCCGCCCCGACGGACTACGACCTCCCGAACACCGTCCGCGGCCCCGCCGCCGGGCAGTGCGCGAAGATCTAGTCCGGTAGGTCCCTGGTGAAGGCCCTCCCCGCCGCGGCGGGGAGGGCCTTCCCGCGTTCGAGGGGGCGTGGCCCGGGCGGCGGGGGCGAGCACCCACCCGCGGTAGGCGGCCGTCACGCGTTCGGGTAGCCGTGTCACGCCTGCGGTGGATGCCGGGGCACCGGCGCCCGCGCCAGGATCGGGGACCATGCAGCTCCTGCCGCCCTACCCCGCCCGGTGCAGTCCCGACGTCGACGCCGCCCGGGCCCACACCGCGGCGTGGGCCCGCGAGGTCGGCCTGCTCGGCTCGGGCGACCCGTGGGCGGAGGTCTGGGACGCCCAGGACCTCACCGACTTCGACCTCGGGCTGTTCACCGCGCGGGTGCACCCGGACGCCCGCGGCGCGCGGCTCGACCTGTGCGCCTGCTGGCACACCTGGAGCTGGTACCTCGGCGACCTCGTCATGGAGCGTTTCAAACGACCCCGGGACCTGCCGGGCGCGCGGCGGTTTCTCACCCGGCTCGGGGAGATGCGCGTGTCCGGCGCGCGGGCGCCGGACAACCCGGCGGAGCGGGGCCTGGCCGACCTGTGGCGGCGCACCCGGGCCGAAGCGTCCTGGTGCGAGCGGCTGGCGGCCCAGGTGCCGAACCTGTTCGACGACGCGTTGTGGGAGGTCGCGAACCTGGTGACCGGGCGGGTGCCCGAGCCGGTCGACTACCTGGCCATGCGGCGCCGGGCGGGCGGGGCGCTGTGGGCGGCGCAGCTCAACGAGCTGGTCCTCGGCATCGAGATCCCCGCCGACCTCCGGGAGACCTCACCGGTGCGGCGGCTCGGCGAGGCGTTCGCCGACGTCGTCGACCTGCACAACGACCTGGTGTCCTACCGGCGCGAAACCGAGTACGAGCAGGACGTCTCCAACGGCGTGGTGGTCACCGCGGCCTTCCTCGGCACCGGCCTGCCGGACGCGATGCGGCGGACCCGGGAGCTGCTGGAAGCTCGCCTCGAGCTGTTCGAGCGGCTGGGCAGCATCGAGGTGCCGGAGCTGCTCGCCGCGCGCCGGGCCGATCCGGCCACGGCCGCCGCGGTGACGCGGCACGTGCAGGGCCTGCGGGACTGGCTGGCCGGGGACTACCAGTGGCACCGCGAGACCGGCCGCTACCGCGAGGAGTCGTGGCTGCGCAAGGGTGTCCGCCTGCCGGCGGACCCGGCCGGGCTCGGCGCCGGCGACGCGCTGCCCTGGACGTCCTGACGTCATCACGCGGGCTACGCCGTTCGGCGGATACGGTGAGCGCATGCCCGACGCCGTGTTCTTCTCCTCCTTCGAAACCGGTGACCCGCAGCCGGCGGACCCGGCCCTGCGGGTCGACAGCGGCCCCGGCCGCTCCCCCACGGCCAAGACCGGCGTCGGCTTCACCGGGGCGAAGGCCCTGCGCTACGACGCGCGGCCGCGCAGTGTCCTGTTCGAGCTGGACGTGCTCGTCACCGGACGCACCGAGCTGTCCTATGTGGTCTTCCCGCAGGCCGACGGCGAGATCCCGGCCTACCACGCCACCTGGGTGAGCCTCGACGTCGAGTTCGCCGACGGCGCCGCGGCCGGGTTCACCCCGGAAGAGCAGGGGGAGGCGAAGACGCTGTGGGTGGACCAGTGGAACCTGGTGCGCCGCCCGCTGGGGGCGTTCGCCGGGCGCCGGATCAACCGGGTCGTGCTGCGCACCGCGTCGCCGGGGGGCGAGATCACCGGCTGGGTCGACGACGTCCGGATCGGTGAGCGCGCCGAGCCACCGCGCGAGCCCGCCGACTTCGTCCGCACCACTCGCGGCTCGCACTCCAGCAGCGACTACTCCCGGGGCAACAACTTCCCGGCCACGGCGGTGCCGCACGGGTTCAACTTCTGGACCCCGGTCACCGACGCCCGGGTCACCAACTGGATCTACTCCTACCACCGCCACAACAACGCGGAGAACCGCCCGGCGCTGCAGGCGCTGGCGCTGAGCCACCAGCCGAGCCCGTGGATGGGCGACCGGCACACCTTCCACGTCCTGCCCGGGGTCGGCCCGGTGGAGCTGGACCGCCGCAAGCGCGCGCTGGCCTTCTCCCACGACGACGAGACGGACTCGCCGCACCACTACGGCGTCCGGTTCGCCAACGGGGTGACCGCGGACCTGGCGCCGACGTCGCACGCGGCGATCCTGCGGTGCACCTTCCCGGACAAGCACGGCTGGCTGCTGTTCGACAACGCCGGCAACCGCGGGGGCCTGCGGCTCAACGCCGACACCGGGGTGGTCACCGGCCACACCTGGGTCCGCAGCCGCCTGTCGGCGGGCGCGCGCCGGATGTTCGTCTACGCCAAGACCGACGCCCCGGCCACCCGCGGGAGGAAGATCCGCCGGCCGTGGCGGCGCACCGCGGGATACTTCGAGTTCGACGGCCCGGACGTCACGTTGCGGATCGCGACGTCGCTGATCAGCCTGGCGCAGGCGAAGCGGAACCTGGAGCTGGAGATCCCCGAGGGGACGACGTTCGAGCAGGTCCGGGCCCAGGCGCGGGAGCTGTGGCAGGAGCAGCTGGGCCGCGTCGAGGTCGAAGGCGCTACCGAAGACCAGCTGACCACGCTCTACTCGAACCTCTACCGGCTGTTCCTCTACCCGAACGTCGCGCACGAGAACACGCCGAAGGGGATCCGGCACGCCAGCCCGGTCGTGCGGCGGCGGTGGCCGAGCACGCGCCGGCGCACCGGGGCGAAGGTCGTCGACGGCGAGATGTACGTCAACAACGGCTTCTGGGACACCTACCGGACCACCTGGCCCGCGTACGCGCTGCTCGACCCGGCGCACTGCGGCCGGATGATCGACGGGTTCGTCCAGCAGTACCGCGAAGGCGGCTGGATCTCGCGGTGGTCGTCACCGGGGTACGCGGACCTGATGACCGGCACCAGCTCCGACGTCGCGTTCGCCGACGCCTACCTCAAGGGCGTCCGCGACTTCGACGTCGAGGCCGCCTACGACGCCGGGCTGAAGAACGCCACCGTGACCCCGCCGCACCGGTCGGTCGGCCGGAAGGGGCTGGCGGAGTCGCTCTTCCTCGGGTACACCCCGACGTCCGTCCACGAAGGACTCTCCTGGGCGCTGGAAGGCTGCGTCAACGACTTCGGCCTCGCCAACCTGTCCGAGGCGCTGTCCCGGGAAAGCGACGGCCCGCGGGCACGGAGGTACGCCGACTACGCCGCCTACTTCCGGGAGCGGGCGAAGCACTACGTCCACCACTTCGACCCGAAGATCGGCTTCTTCCAGGGCCGCAAGCGCGACGGCAGCCGCAAGTTCGCCCCCGAGGGGTACGACCCGGCCGCGTGGGGCGGCGACTTCGTCGAGACCAACGCCTGGAACACCGCCTTCACCGCACCCCACGACGGCCCCGGTCTCGCCGCGCTCCACGGCGGCAACGAAGGACTCGAAGCGAAGCTCGACGAGTTCTTCGCGACCCCGGAGACCGGTCAGCGGCCGGGCGCGTACGGCGGCCTGATCCACGAGATGACCGAAGCCCGCGACGTCCGCATGGGCCAGTACGGCCACTCCAACCAGCCGTCGCACCACATCCCGTACATCTACAACCTGGCCGGCGCGCCCGCGAAGGCCCAGCGGGTCGTGCGTGAGGTGCTGCGGCGCCTCTACCTCGGCAGCGAAATCGGCCAGGGCTACCCCGGCGACGAGGACAACGGCGAGATGTCCGCGTGGTACGTCTTCAGCGCGCTGGGTTTCTACCCGCTGGCCGTCGGCAGCCCCCGCTACGCGATCGGCTCACCGCTGTTCGAGAAGGCGACCGTGCACCTGGGCGAGGGCAAGAAGCTGGTCGTGCACGCACCCGGCAACACCGACGAGACCGTCTACGTCCGCGGCCTGACCGTCGACGGCCGGGCGCACGACGCCACCAGCATCGCCCACGCCACGCTGGCCGGCGGCGCCGAGCTGGTCTTCGACCTCACCACCGAGCCGGCCGAGTGGGGCGCCCCGCCGCCGCCCGCCGAACAGCCCGACCCGGTCTCCGACCTCACCGGCACCGCCACCAGCGAGGACGCCAAGACCGTCGGGGCGCTCTTCGACGACACCACCCGCACCCAGGTCACCTTCCGCGGCGCCACCCCGGCGATCGAGTTCACCGTCACCGGCGACCCCCGCGAAGTCACGATGTACACGCTCACCTCCGGCGACCGCGGCGGCGACCCCCAGGCGTGGCTCCTCGAAGGCTCCGACGACGGCACCGAGTGGACCACCCTGGACGAACGCCACGACGAGCTGTTCCGGTGGCGCCGCCAGACGCGCCCGTTCGTGCTCGCCGAGCCGGCCGCGCACCGCCACTACCGGCTGCGGGTCACCGCGAGCCGCGGCCGCCACGCCACCCTCGCCCAGTGGGAGCTGCTCGCCCGATGAACCGCTTCCGCACCGCCGCCCTCGACCGGCTCGCGGCGGCCGACCCCGGCCTGGTCCGGCTGCGGCTGGCCGGATCCGCCGTCCTCGGCATCGTCCTCGCCGTCGGCGCGCTGCTGCCCGCGCACGTGCCGCTCACCGTCATGCTCGTCGGCGCGATCGCCGCGATGATGACGGCGTTCACCGTCAACGACGCCACCCCCGGCGGCCAGGCCGTCACCCTCGGCCTGGCGTTCCTCACCGGCGCGGCGTCGATCACCGTCGCCAGCCTCGGCTCGGCCCTGCCGCCGATGGACAGCGTCGTGTTCGTCCTGCTGATCTTCGTCGCCGTCTACGCCCAGCGCTTCGGCCCGCGCGGCACCGCGCTCGGCTCGATCGGCTTCTTCCTGTTCTTCTTCCCGATGTTCCTGCAGGCCCACCTCGGGCAGGTCCCCCAGCTGCTGATGGCGCTCGGGGTCGGCGTGCTGGCCAACGCCGTCGTCCGGTTCGTCCTGCTGCGGCACAACGCCGAGGCCGAGTTCCTGCGGGTGCGCCGGGCCTTCCGCGCCCGTCTCGCCGCCGTCGTCCGCGCCACCGAGGCGCACCTGGCGGTCGGGGGCGGCGAGCGCACCCGCAAGCAGCTGCGCTCGGCGACCAGCCGGCTCCACGAATGTGTCCTGCTCATCGAGGACGCCGCCCCCGACGTCGTCGACGCCCGGGCCGCCGACGTCCTGCGCCGCCGGGCCATCGAGGTCGAGCTCGCCGTGCAGTGGCTGGTCATCACCGTCCAGCGCACCTGCTCCGACGAGCTGACCGCGGACGTCCGCGACGACCTCATCGCCCGCCTCGCCCGCTTCCGCGCCCTGATGGAACGGGACCCGCGTGAGCTGCCGCTGATCAGCCAGACCGGCGAGTACAGCCGCATGCTCGTCGAAGGCAGCCGCATCGACGAACACGCCGCGCCCGGCGACGGCGTCCGCAAAGCGCTGGCCGAGCTCGCCCTGGCCGACGACCGCGCCCAGCGCGCCGCCACGCCCGAGTCCACTCCGGACTCGACCGAGAGCACAGCGGACACCGAAGACGACGAACCGGCCGCGAAGTTCGCCTACGACAACCAGACCCGCAGCGCCATCCAGGCCGTCGTCGGCGGCGGGCTCGCGGTGCTCGGCGGCGAGCTCGTCTCCCACCAGCGCTGGTACTGGGCCGTGCTCACGGTGTTCGTGGTGTTCATCGGCGCCTCCAGCGCCGGCGCCACCTTCGTCAAGGGCGTCCGCCGCCTCGGCGGCACCCTGATCGGCATCGTCGGCGGGGTCTTGCTCGCCCTCCTCGTCGGCGGCAGCACCCCCGCCACGCTCGCGCTGATCCTGGTCTGCGTGTTCGGGATGGTCTACAGCGCCCGGATCTCCCAGGTGGTGATGGCGTTCTTCGTCACCAGCATGCTCGGCCTGCTCTACAGCCTGCTCGGCACCTTCAGCCTCGAAGTGCTGTGGATCCGCGTCGCCGAAACCGCGGTCGGCGCCGCCGCGGGCATCCTCGCCGCGGTCGTCATCGTCCCGGTCCGCACTCGCGCGGTCATGCTCGACGACATCACCGAGGTCCTCGACGAGCTGGCGGAGTTCCTCGAGCACACCAGCGGTCTGCTCGCCGGCGAGGAGAACGTCAACATCATCGAGCTCTCCCGCGACCTCGACCGCGCCGTCGAACAGGTCCGGACCACCATCGAGCCGCTCACCCACCCGGTCAACCTGCGCAGCGCCCGCCGCGACTACGGCTGGCACGTGCTCACCACCCTGGAGACCATCGCCTTCCGCGCCCGCCACGTCGCCGCCCGCGCCCAGCCCGGGCAGCTCGCCGGCGCCGACGCCGACCGCCTGCGCCAGTTCACCGGCCGGCTGCTGGCCAACATCGACGTCGTCCGCACAACGCTCGAAGCGCCGGGTGGCCCCACACCCGGCACGCTCGTGCGCGACGACGGCACCCCGGTCTCCGACCGCGTCGAACAGGCCGAAACCCGTGCCGTCCTCTCCAGCCTCAGCCACCTCGACGAGGCCCTCGTCTCCCTCGGCCGGGTCTTCGGCCTCCAGGCGACCGACCCCCGGGCCGCGGTCAAGCCATGACCTCCGGGGCGGCGCGCTGCCGAGCCGCGCCGCCCCGGGTTCACCGTTTCCCGGTCACGGACAGGACAACCACGCGAAGTGGTACGTCGTCGTGATGCTGCCGTCGGTCGAGTCCATCGTGACGTAGCTCGTCGTCTTCTTCGGATCCGACGACCCGGCCGCGGCCCGCAATTCCGTGTTGATGTTCAGGTTGCGTTCCTCGCCGCACGGCTTGAACACGATCGCGCCGACTTCGGTCGAATCCATGAAATGCCAGTCGTCTTCGAACGCGCCCGTCAGCGGATGCTGGATGTACGCCGTCGGCGAATTCCCCTGGAAATAGTAGTTGGCTCTTTCCAGGCCGGTCGCGCCCCGTTCCAGGTGGGCGAATCCGCGGTAGTCGGCCTGCGCGATTCCGTAGGTGAACCCCTGCGGGACGTGCACCCGCAGGCCGATCTGGCAGTTCTTCCTGGCGTCCAGCGGACCGGCGCCCACCCCGACCAGCGCCGTGTAGGCGCTGTAGGTCACGGTGAACGCCGTGTTGTCCTGCGAAACCGCCACGGCCGACGTGCCCGCCGGGCAGCCGGTGCCATTGGCGTTCACGACGTCGATGACGATTTTGTCGGGCGGCGGAGGAGTGTTCCATGAATGGGGCGTGACCACAGAGGACAGCGTCATGACGGCAGCAACGACCGCAGAAAGCATCGGAATCCTTCCCAATACCTGCGAATTGGGGACGAGGGCGCGACCATGGTAGCGAAAGGATCATGGAAGCAAACCCCGCTGAACGGAGCAACGCGCCGTAGTCGTCCCACCACGCGGCATTGCTCACATTCCGACAAATTCCGTTCTTCCCATTCACCGGGGCACGGATAAATCGTCCGGAAAACGATTTCGTGCCGCCGGACCGCCCGGCCGCCGCGGTGATCACCCCCGCGTCGTCCGGTCAGTCCAGTAAGGCCGCGGCCCGCCCCAGCGTCCGGATCCCGGCCACCGGCCACGGACCCGCCGTGATCACGACCGCGTGCTCGATCCCCCAGCTCGCGAACTCCGCGCACCGCCGCGCGAACGACTCCGCGGACTCACCCGTCGACAACCGCGTGCTGATCGTCTTCTCGATCTCCCCGTACGGCCGCCCCACCTCGTCACAGTGGCGCCGCAGCACCGACAGCTTGTGGCGCACCGTCTTGCCGCCGTCCGGGATGTCGAACACGTTGCACGCGTCGGCGTAGCGGGCCACGAGCCGCAGCGTCTTCCGCTCACCGGCGCCGCCGATCAGCACCCGCGGCCGCCGCACCGGCAGCGGGATCCCGATCGGACGGTCGAGGCGGTAGTGCGCACCCTCGAAGGGCGAGGTGTCCCCCGCCCACATCCGCACCGCCAGCCGGATGGTCTCCTCCATCCGCTCGAACCGCTCACCCACCGGCGGGAACGGCAGGCCCATCGCCCGCGCCTCCCCGTCGTGGTGGCCGGTGCCGATCCCGAACCGCGCCCGCCCGCCGGAGAGGACGTCCAGCGTCGTGACGGCTTTGACCAGCAGCGCCGGCGGCCGGAACGTCACCGCCGACACCATCGTCCCCAGCGCGATCCGGCTGGTCCGCGCGGCGAGGAACCCCAGCGTCGTGTACGCCTCGAGCATCGCCGAGTCCGGGGTGCTGTGCGGGTCGGCCTGCAGCAGGTGGTCGGCGACCCAGAGGGTGTCCAGCCCGGCGTCCTCGGCCGCCTCGGCGACCCCCGCGAGCTCGCCGGTCAGCCTGTCCGGCCACGAGAAGTCCGTGACCCCGATGCTCAGCTTCACCACTACCCCCTCGTGAGCAGTTCCATGTTGTGGCCGTCGGGATCCTCGAAGTAGACCCCGCGGCCGCCGTTCAGGCTGCCGACCTCGCCGGCCCGCTCGTGGAACGGGTCCGCCCAGTACGTGACGCCACCCGCTTCGATGCGCGCCATCGCCGCGTCGAAGTCGTCCTCGCCGACCAGGAACGCGTAGTGCTGGCCGGTGACAGCCTCGACGCGCAGGTAGTCCAGCGTCACGCCGTTCGCCAGCCGGACCGGCACGAACGGCCCGTCGACCGGGCCCGGCTCCAAGCCGAGGATCCCGGCCAGGAACGCCGCCGACTTCTCCCGATCGGTGACACACACGATCGTGTGATTCAGTTCAACACTCATCGCGCGGCCCCCACCGCCGGCGCGAACGGCGGCGGACCGCCGATCGGGCTCAGGTGGATCCCGGCCAGCCGCCACGCCCCGTCGACGCGGACCAGCACGTGCGTCGCGCGGAACCGGCCGTTCACCGGGTTCCCCTGGTGCTTCGCGACCTGCTCGTGCACGCCGATCGCGACCGCCGCGCCCCCGAAGTCGCAGACCTCGACGTCGGTCCAGGACAGCTTCTCGGTGACCAGGTCACCGCCGCCGTAGCGCGCCAGCCACTGGTCGCGGTCCAGGACGAACCCCAGCGGCCCGACCAGGCGGAACCCGTCGGCGACCAGGCCGGCCAGCACAGCGGTGTCGCCGCGCTCCTCGGCCGCGGCCCAGACCCGGCCGAACTCGCGGACCTGCTCATCGGTGCTCATCGTGCTCCCCTTCCGTTCGATGAACACAACGTTAGATCTCTAACCATTAGATGTCAAACACTTAGATCTCTCTGTTTCTGCGGTACGGTTCACCCCGTGCCACCACCCACCACCGCCCCCATCGGCGTAGTCCTCGCCCGCACCGCCAAAACCGCCGGCCGAGCCTTCGACCACGCCCTCGCCGCCGCCGGCGGCTCCCAGCCCATCTGGCAGATCCTCATCTCCCTCAAAACCCGCCCCGTCGCCAACCAACGCGAACTCGCCGACGCCGTCGGCATCCAGGGCGCCACCCTCACCCACCACCTCAACGGCATGGAAACCACCGGCCTCGTCACCCGCCGCCGCGACCCCGCCAACCGCCGCGTCCACCTCGTCGAACTCACCGAAACCGGCGAACACCTCTTCCACCGCCTCGCCACCGCCGCCATCGCCCACGACCAGCGCATGCAAAAAGGCCTCTCCGACGCGGAAACCGCCCAGCTCGCCGACCTCCTCCACCGCCTCGCCGCCAACGTCACCGACGACCCGGCCGGTCCCTGATCGATCCAGCGAGAGTGACTGGACGCACCCGTCCGGCCACCACGAGGAGAGATAGGCTCACACGCACTAGCCAAAGTCGTCTCAAGCTGGAGAACCGCAATGACCCAAGCCCCTGTCAACGTGACCGTCACCGGCGCCGCCGGACAGATCGGCTACGCGCTGCTCTTCCGCATCGCGTCCGGTCAGCTCCTCGGCCAGGACGTCCCGGTGAAGCTGCGGCTCCTGGAGATCCCGCAGGCGGTCAAGGCGGCCGAGGGCACCGCGATGGAGCTCGACGACGGCGCGTTCCCGCTCCTGGCCGGCACCGACATCTTCGACGACCCCAAGCAGGCCTTCGAAGGCACCAACATCGCCCTCCTCGTCGGCGCCCGCCCCCGCAGCAAGGGCATGGAGCGCGGCGACCTCCTCGAGGCCAACGGCGGCATCTTCAAGCCCCAGGGCGAAGCCATCAACGCCGGCGCCGCCGACGACATCAAGGTCCTCGTCGTCGGCAACCCCGCCAACACCAACGCCCTCATCGCCCGCTCGCACGCCCCCGACGTGCCCGCCGACCGCTTCACCGCCATGACCCGCCTCGACCACAACCGCGCCCTCGCCCAGCTCTCCAAGAAGCTCGGCGTCCCGGTCACCGAGCTCAAGAAGCTCGCCATCTGGGGCAACCACTCCGCCACCCAGTACCCCTCGGTCCAGCACGCCGAGGTCGGCGGCAAGAGCGTCGAGGTCGACCAGGCCTGGCTCGAGAGCGACTTCATCCCCACCGTCGCCAAGCGCGGCGCCGCCATCATCGAAGCCCGCGGCCTCTCCTCCGCCGCCTCGGCCGCCTCCGCCGCCATCGACCACGTCTACACCTGGGTCAACGGCACCCCCGAAGGCGACTGGACCTCCGCCGGCGTCGTCTCCGACGGCTCCTACGGCGTCGCCGAAGGCATCATCTCGTCCTTCCCCGTCACCGCCAAGAACGGCAAGTACGAGATCGTCCAGGGCCTCGAGATCGACGACTTCTCCCGCGCCCGCATCGACGCCTCCGTCGCCGAGCTCGTCGAGGAACGCGACACCGTGCAGAAGCTCGGCCTCATCTGAGCCGTGGCGTGAAAGGGGCCGCCGTCCACTCAGGACGGCGGCCCCTTTCGTGTCAGTACCGGATCCGCGCGAGCTTCCCGACCTCCAGCGCCGTCCACACCGCACCGTCCGGCCCCACGGCGATCCCGTGCGGCTCCGACCCCGGCGTCGGCAGCTCCAGCTCCGTGACCTCGCCCTCCACCGTCACCCGCGCGACCCGGTTCGCACCCCACAACGTCACCCACAACGCGCCGTCCCCACCCGCGACGATCGCGTGCGGCCGCGAAGCGCGGTCCGGCAACGGGAACTCGATCACCGCACCATCGACGTCGATCCGGCCCACCTGCCCGGCACCGATCTCCACGAACCACAACGCCCCATCCGGACCCGCCGTGATCCCCACCGGCGCCGCCGCCTCCGTCGGCACCGGATACACCGAAACCGCACCGTCCGTCGTGATGCGCCCGATCGCGTTCGCCTGGTTCAGCGTGCACCACAACGCCCCGTCGGAACCCGTCGTGATCATCGACGGGAACGCACCCGACACCGGCAGCGGAAACTCCGTCACATCTCCTTCGACAGTGATCCGGCCGACCCGGTCGGCGTTGATCTCGGTGAACCACAACGCCCCATCCGGACCCGCCGTGATCCCGTACGGCGTCGGCACCTCGAACGCCGAAACCACACCACCGGTCGTGATCCGCCCGATCCGGCCCCCCTGGTACTCCGTGAACCACAACGCGCCATCCGGACCCGCCGTGATCACCGTCGGCCCGGTCGTCTCCGGCGCCAGCTGGTACACCGACACCTCCCCGGCCGCGAACCGGCCGATCTGTCCGCTGTGGACCAGCGTGAACCACAACGCCCCGTCCGGCCCGGCCACGACCCCGTACGGACCCGCACCCGGCACCGGAAACTCTTCGACCGACGGCATTCGCATCCCCATCCCGGCGATCGCCCGGAGCGAAACTCGCACGCCCACAGCGAACGACGATCACCACCACACCCCCAGCACCCTACGGTCGGCCCCATGACCCTTCTCGCCGTACCCGACATGCAGGCACCCGGCCAGACCCTCAACGACTCGGTCTACGAACAACTCCTGCGCGACCGCATCATCTTCCTCGGCTCCGAAGTCACCGACGAGACCGCCAACCGGATCATCGCCCAGCTCCTCCTGCTGGCCGCCGACGACCCCGCGAAGGACATCACCTTCTACCTCAACTCACCCGGCGGCTCGGTCACCGCGGGCATGGCCATCTACGACACCATGCAGCTCGTCAAACCCGACGTCTCCACCTGGGGCCTCGGCTTCGTCGCCTCCATGGGCCAGTTCCTGCTCTCCTCCGGCACCCCCGGAAAGCGCTACCTGCTCCCCAACACCCGCATCGTCATGCACCAGCCCTCCGCCGGCATCAGCGGCGCCGCCACCGACATCGCCATCCAGGCCGAGGTGTTCGGCAAGATGAAACGCCGCATCGCCGAAATCACCGCCCGCCAGACCGGCCAGAGCGTCGAACGGATCACCACCGACGCCGACCGCGACCGCTGGTTCGACGCCGACGAAGCCCTCGCCTACGGGTTCGTCGACCACATCGTCACCGGCGAACAAGCCATCACCGCATAGCCCGGGGTGGGGGGGGGGGGGGGGGGCGCCCCCCCCCCCCCCCCCCCCCCACTCCCCCCTCCCCCCCCCCCTCCTTTTTCTTCTTCCCCGCCCCCGTCTCCCCCGCCCCCCCCCCCACCCCCCCCCCCCCCCCTC
>NZ_JBVJNO010000003.1:38385-362511 GCF_055583645.1 Amycolatopsis sp. NPDC104587 | reverse complement strand
CGCATAGGGGTTTGTCGACCACATCGTCACCGGAAAACAAGCCACCACCGCAGAGCCGGGGGGGGGGCGGCCCCGAACCCCCCCCCCACCCCGTGTCCGTCAGCAGTGGCTGGTCAGCCGCATGCTGTTGATCCGGTCGAAGAACCCGGCGTCGAACGACCCCGCGTCGAACCACCACGTCCACGTGTTCTTCACGGTGCCCCGCACGAACTTCGGGTCACCACCGTGCACGATCGGGCCGAGCACGAAACCGGAGCTGTCCACCGCGACCGGCCACATCAGCCACGCGTCGTTGCTGTTGCTGCTGACGATCACCGCCTCGAACGTCGCGCTGCCGTTGCGGTTCAGGGTCCACTTCGCCTGGTCCATCGTGCAGTCGCCCGCCGTGATGCGACCCCACGTGAACCAGCAGGAACCCGCGCCCGTACAGGTCGCTTCCGCGGTCTGCGTCCCCGCCGACGCCGGCACGACGAACAGGCTGCCCATCGCCGCGGCGACCATCGCCAGGACGACCGACGCCCGACGCATCTTGCCCATCATTTTCCCTCCCCGGGTGTAGCCGAATCCATGCCGGCCAAAGCTAGCTCTCCGGCGGGCCCGGCGAAGGTCGCGGACGTGCGGCTGCGGGGGAAGGCGATACTGCCCGAGCGGCTCCGCTTCTCGTTGCGGTTTTTGTATCAACGATCCTGGAGCCGAATTTTTCTCAAAACTGAACCCAGGGTATAGGTCGTTATACAGTTGAAGAGTGCTCAGACTCCGTTGAGACCTCGGCGCTTGAGGAGGGGTTCGATCTCGGGGTCGCGGCCGCGGAAGGCGCGGAAGGCGTCCATCGGGTCGAGGGAGCCGCCGCGGCCGAGGAGGGTGCGGCGGAAGTGGTCGCCGTTCTCGCGGGTCAGTCCCCCGCTCTCCCGGAACCACTGGACGGTGTCGGCGTCGAGGACCTCGCTCCAGATGTAGGAGTAGTACCCGGCGCTGTAGCCGCCGCTGAAGATGTGCGCGAAGTAGGTCGTGCGGTAGCGCGGCGGGATGGCTTCCACCGCGACGCCGGCCTTCACCAGCGCGTCGGTCTCGAACCGCTGCACGTCTTCGACGCGGTCGTCGACGCCGAGGCGGTGCCAGGCCTGGTCGAGCAGCGACGCCGCCAGGTATTCGGTGGTGGAGAAGCCTTCGCCGTACTGCTGAGCGGCGAGGAGCTTCTCGACCTGCTCGGCGGGCAGCGCCTCGCCGGTCTCGTGGTGCTTGGCGTAGTTGGCCAGCACCTCCGGCCACAGCATCCACATCTCGTTGACCTGGGACGGGTATTCGACGAAGTCGCGGGGCACGTTGGTGCCGGAGAAGGTCGGGTAGCGGACGGCCGAGACGAGGGCGTGCAGGGCGTGGCCGAACTCGTGGAACGCGGTCACGACCTCGTCGAAGGTCAGCAGGGTCGGCTCCCCCGCCGGCGGCTTGCCGACGTTGAGGACGTTCACCACGACCGTCCGGCGGCCGAGCAGCTCGGACTGGTCGACGAAGGTGTTCATCCAGGCGCCGCCGCGCTTGGCGTCGCGGGTGTAGAGGTCGAGCAGGTACAGCCCGAGCGGGGTGCCGTCGGTGTCGAAGACCTCGAAGGTCCGGACCTCCGGGTGGTACTTCGGCAGGTCGTGCCGTTCGGTGAAGGTGAGCCCGTACAGCTTGGTGGCGGCGAAGAAGACGCCGTCGAGGTAGACGCGGTCGGCCTCGAAGTAGGGGCGCAGGGCCTCGGTGTCGACGTCGAAGCGTTCACGCCGGACCTGGGCGGCGTAGTAGGGCCAGTCCGACGGCCGCAGCGACGCGCCCGGCACGTCGGCTTCGAGCAGCTGCTGCAGCTCCGCGGCCTCGGTCCGCGCGTTCGCGACCGCCGCGGGCGCCAGCCGCTCCAAGAGCCCGGCGGCGGCTTCGGCGGTCTTGGCCGTCTCGTCCGCGATGACGTACGCCGCGTGGTTCGGGTAGCCGAGCAGCGCGGCGCGTTCGGCGCGCAGCCGCACGATCTCCGCGACGGCGGTGTTGTTGTCGAACTCGTTGCCGCCGTTGCCCCGCGCCATCGACGCGCTGTGGATCCGCGCGCGGACGTCGCGGTCGCGCAGGGTTTCCAGCGGGGACGCCTGGCTCGTCGGCAGCGTCAGGCTGAGCACGTACTTGCCGGCTTCCCCGCGGGCGGCCGCCGCCTCGGCCGCCGTGGCGATCGCGCCGTCACCGAAGCCGGCCAGCTCCGCGCGGTCGGCGATCACGACGGCCAGGTTGTTGGTGTCCTTGAGCAGGTTCTGCTGGAACCGGGTCTGCAACGTCGAAAGCTGCTCGTTGAGCGCGCGCAGGCGGGCCTGCTCGGCCTCACCGAGCCCGGCGCCCGCACGGCTGAAGTCGGTGTGCCGGCGCTCCAGCAGCCGCAGCGACTCCTCGTCCAGGCCGAGCTCGGCGCGCCGCGCGTGCAGGGTGTCGATCCGGGCGAACAGCCGGGGGTCCAGGTGGATCGCGTCGTGGTGGGCCGCCAGCTTCGGCGCGAACTCCGCCTGGATCGCCTGGATCTCGTCGGTGCTGTTGGAGCCGGACAGGTTGTAGAACACGCTCGCCACCCGGCCGAGCAGCTCGCCGGAGCGTTCCAGCGCCACGATGGTGTTGTCGAACGTCGGCTCGGCGTCCTGCGCCGCGATCGCCTCGATCTCCGCCGCGTGCTCGGCCAGCCCCGCTTCGAACGCGGGCCGGTAGTGCTCGTCCGCGATCCGGTCGAAGGGCGGCAGGGCGTAGGGCAGTTCGCTGGGTGCGGCGAACGGGTTGTCCGGCGAAATCATCGGGGCAGGCTCCTGGTCGGGGAGAAACACTCGGTCCCACCACCCTACGGGTCACCCCGGTGCCGATGTCAGCGCTTTCCGGAGGTGGCCAAGCTCACCGGCCGGTGGTACCACCGACGACGGCGTCGCTGGTCCCGGCGTCCTTGGTGGCCTTTTTACCCCGTTTCGCCGGCTTCGGTTCCGGCGGCACGATGCCGCTCAGGTCGGCGCTGTGGTCGTTGACGCGGAGCACGAACGGCCGCGTCTCGGTGTAGCGCACGACCGAGATCGACGACGGGTCGACGACGATCCGCTGGAAGGCGTCGAGGTGCTGGCCGAGCGCGTCGGCGAGGATGGACTTGATGACGTCGCCGTGGCTGCACAGCAGCCACACGGCGTGGTCGCCGTGCTCGGCGGCGATCCGCCGGTCGTGGGCGCGGACGGCGGCCACCGAGCGCGCCTGCATCTGGGCGAGCCCCTCCCCGCCCGGGAACACCGCCGCCGAGGCGTGCGCCTGCACGACCCGCCAGAGCGGCTCCTTCGCGAGGTGCTTGAGCTCCTTGCCGGTCCAGTCGCCGTAGTCCACTTCGGACAGCCCCGGATCGACGACCTTCTCGAGCCCGCGCGCGGCGGCCAGCGGGCCGACCGTCTGCTTGCACCGCACCATCGGCGACACGACGAGCCCCGCCAGCGGGACGCCCTCGAGCCGCTCGACCAGCTTCTCGGCCTGGGCGCGGCCGGTGTCGTCGAGGTTGACCTTCGGGGACCGCCCGGCCAGGACCCCGGAGCCGTTGGCCGTCGACTTGCCGTGCCTCAGCAGAATGACCGTACTCACGGCCACCACACTACGGGGACACGATCAGTGGCTCACCGGGCCCGCGTTCGGGTCCAGGACACCGGTGAAGATGAGCACGAACAGCAGCACGCCGAGCACGAGCCGGTACACCACGAACGGCACGAAGCTGCGCTTCTTGATGTAGGACATCAGCCAGGCGATCACGGCGTACCCGACCCCGAAGGCGACGAGCGTGGCGAGGATCGTCGGGCCCCACTGCGCCGGCACGTTGCCCGAGCCGATGTCCTTGAGCTTGTACACCCCCGACCCGAACACCGCCGGCAACGCCAGCAGGAACGAGTACTCGGCGGCCTCGGCGCGGGTGTAGCCCAGCAGCAGGCCCGCGCTGGTCGTGCCGCCCGAGCGGGAGACACCCGGGATCAGCGCGAGCGCCTGGGCGAAGCCGAACCCGAGGCCGTGCGGCACGGTCAGGTGGTCCAGCGTCCGCTCCTGCTTCCCGATCCGGTCGGCGACCAGCAGGATCAGGCCGAACACGATGAGCACGCTCGCGGTGATCCGCAGGTCGCGGAACGCGCTGTCGATCTGGTCCTGCAGCAGCAGGCCGAGCACCACGATCGGCAGCGAGCCGATGATGATCAGCCAGCCCAGCCGGGCGTCCGGGTCGCGGCGCCAGTCCGGCTTGTACAGCGAGAAGAACCAGGCCTGCAGGATCCGCCCGATCTTCTTGCCGAAGTAGATGATCACCGCGAGCTCGGTGCCGATCTGGGTGACCGCGGTGAACGCCGCTCCCGGGTCGTCCCAGCCGACGAGCGCCGCGACGATCCGCAGGTGCGCGCTCGAGGAGATCGGCAGGAACTCCGTCAGGCCCTGGACCAGGCCCAGGACCAGTGCTTCGAACCAGCCCACGTCAGGCCACCCCCGCCTTCTCGATCGCGTCGGCGGCCGTGCGCAGCGCGGCGGCCGGGTCCGGGGTGAACGGCGACACCGACAGGGTCGTCACGCCGGCCTCGGCGAATTGGGTCATCTTCTCCGCGATCCGTTCCTCGGGACCCAGCAGCGACGTCGCGTCGAGGAACTCCAGCGGCACCGCCGCCATCGCCCCCGCCCGGTCGCCGGCCAGGTACTTTTCCTGCACTTCGGCCGCCTCGGCCGCGAAGCCCATCCGGCAGGCCAGCTGGTTGTAGAAGTTCTTCTCCCGGCTGCCCATGCCGCCGAGGTAGAGCGCCGCGTAGCCGCGGACGGCGTCCGCGCAGACCCGCCAGTCGTCTCCGGGGACCAGCGGCACGGTCGGGACGACGTCGAAGCCCGCCAGCGACCGCCCGGCGCGCTCGGCGCCGGCCCGGAGGTGCGCGAGCTGCTCCCCCGCGTGCGCCGGCGAGAAGAACACCGGCAGCCAGCCGTCGGCGAGCTCGCCGGTCAGCTCCAGGTTCTTCGGGCCGATCGCGGCCAGGTAGAGCGGGATGTGCTTGCGGGCCGGCCGGACCGTCAGCCGCAGCGCCTTGCCCGGGCCGTCCGGCAGCGGCAGCGTGAAGTGCTCACCCTCGTGGGCCAGCCGCTCGCGCCGCAGCGCCTTGCGCACGATCTCGGTGTACTCCCGGGTGCGGCCCAGCGGCGAAGTGAAGCGCACGCCGTGCCAGCCCTCCGACACCTGCGGGCCCGACACCCCGAGGCCCAGCCGGAACCGGCCGCCCGACAGCGTGTCGAGGGTCGCCGCCGTCATGGCGGTCATCGCCGGGGTCCGGGCCGGGATCTGCAGCACCGCGGCGCCGACGTCGATCCGCGCCGTCTGCGCCGCGATCCACGTGAGCACCGTCACCGCGTCCGAGCCGTAGGCCTCCGCGGCCCACACGACCGCGTACCCGAGGTCGTCCGCCTGTTTCGCCAGGGCCAGGTTCGCGGGGTCGTTCCCCGCTCCCCAGTAGCCGAGATTGAGTCCGAGTCGCACGGGGCCGAACCCTAACGGGGGCCCTCGACCACGACACGACTCACCTTGGTCAGGAACTGGCAGTGCCGCCCACTAGGCTCGGCGGTCGTGGAAAAGCGACTGCTCGGCCGCTCGGGACTGCGGGTCTCGAGGATGGCGCTCGGCACCCTGTCCTGGGGTGGCGACACCGACGCGGAGGAAGCGGCCAGCCAGCTGGTCGCCTTCGTCGACGCCGGCGGCACCCTGGTGGACACCGCCGACATCTACTGCGAAGGCGAGAGCGAGCGGGTGCTCGGCTCGCTCCTGGGCGACCTCGTGCCGCGCGACGACGTCATCGTCGCGACCAAGGCGGTCGCCCGGCGCACCGACGGCCCCTTCGGCGGCGGCGCCTCCCGCGGCGCGCTGCTCACCGCCCTCGACGGCTCGCTCAAGCGGCTCGGCACCGACCACATCGACCTCTGGCAGCTGCACGCCTGGGACGGCTGCGTGCCCCTCGCCGAGACGCTCGCCGCCCTCGAGTACGCCGTGACCAGCGGCAAGGTCCGCTACGTCGGCGTCTCCAACTACTCGGGCTGGCAGCTGGCAACCGCCGCCGCGACCACCGCGGCCGTCGCCCCGATCGTCTCCACGCAGATGGAGTACTCCCTGCTGGAACGCGGCGTGGACCGCGAGGTCGTGCCCGCCGCCGAACACCACGGGGTCGGTCTGCTGCCGTGGGCGCCGCTCGGCCGCGGGGTGCTGACCGGCAAGTACCGCACCGGCACCCCGTCCGACTCCCGCGGCGCGTCGGCCGGGATGCTCGCCGGGTACGTCGAGCACCACCGCACCGACCGGGCCGCCCGGATCGTGCAGGCCGTCGCCACCGCGGCGGACGGGCTCGGCACGTCCCCGCTCGCCGTCGCGCTGGCCTGGGTCCGCGACCGGCCGGGTGTGGTCGCCCCGATCGTCGGCGCCCGCGACACCGGCCAGCTCACCGGTTCGCTGACGGCGGAGGAGATCACCCTCCCACCCGCCATCCGCTCCGCGCTCGACGACGTCAGCGCGATCGGCGTCGGCTACCCGGAGCGCTGGCCGCATTAGGTGTCTGTTGGGTGACATGCACGTGACGGCAAGACCATCGTGGAGGATGCTGGTGAAGACCGCCCGTCGAGGGACACCTGGAGGCAGCAACGTGCGTCGGTTCGCCGCCGTGTCGTGGGTCGTGATCCCGCTCGCCGGTGTCCTGGTGCTCTCGGGCTGCTCGTCGGCCAAGTCGGACAGCGACGAGCTCCAGCTCGTCGCGAACCCGACGGCCGCGCGCCCGGCGGTCTCCCCCGCGGTCACCGTGAAGCCGGCCGGTCAGGTCCTGCCGGGTGCCGCGGTCTCGGCCGTCGCCGTCGACCCGAAGACCTCGACCCTCGTCGTTGCGCTTTCCCAGTCGCCGTCGCTGCAGCTGTACGAACTGAACGCGCTCGCGTCCGCCCCGGTGAATATTCCGTTATACGGCAAAGCCGAGCGGCTGACCGTGACGCCGGGGCGGGTCGAGATCGCGGAGCCGGCGCGGGGTGTGGTGCAGCAGCTGAGCCTGCCGGACCGGAAGCTGACCGAGACGAAGACCGGCGGGCAGCCGGCGTCGAGCATCGCCTACGGGGCTGACCGGCTGGTCGCGATGGGGCCGGCGAAGGACATCCAGGTACTGCCGGCGGCGGGTCCGGCGCGGTCGATCGGCGGGCAGCTCTCCAGCGCCGACGACGTGGTCGACACCGGCCGCGGGGTGGTCGTGCTGGACCGGCTGCGGACGGCGGTGTTCTCGGTGGACGTCGCCGCCGGGAAGGTCAACGAGGGTCTGCGCGCCGGGGACGGCGCGGCGAACGCCGTGGCCGACTCCTACGGGCGGGTGCTGGTGACCGACGTGCGGGACGGCGCGCTGATCGCGTTCTCGGCGTCGCCGTTGATCATGCGGCAGCGCTACCCGGTGCCGGGTGGCGCGTACGGGATCGCCTACGACGCGAAGCGGAGCCTGGCCTGGGTGACGCTGACCGAGCGCAACGAGGTGGTCGGGTTCGACGTCCACGGGGGCGAGCCCGTGGAGAAGTACCGGTTTCCCACCGTGCGCCAGCCGGACTCGGTCGGGGTGGACGAAACCAGCGGCCGGGTGGTCATCGGCTCGGCCGCCGGAGAAGGGACCCAGGTGATCCAGCCATGACGACGGTCAGCGAGGCGGTGGTCGAAGGGGATTGGGAGTACCGCCGCCTGCACCTCCCCCCGGGTGTGTCGCGGCGCGCGGCGATGATCCAGCTCTCCATCCACGCGGAGTTCGCGGGCTGGGAGCTGCGGAACGTGCGGTTGTACGCCGACGGCACGCGCCGTGTCTGGTTGCGCCGCAAGAAGACCTCCGAAAGCCTTCCCGGCGCCCTGCCGACCTAGGCCGTCAGCCGAACACCCGGTCCAGCCAGGCGCTCCAGGCCTTCTCCTCGGTCACCGCGTCCGCGCCCGGGGCGAAGACGTGGTGCGAAGCGATCATCGGGCCGTGGAACCCGCGCAGGAAGCGGTACATCGCGTCCGCGGTGCGCACACCCGCGTTCTGCTCGTTCACGGCGTAGACCACGCCCTCCTGCGGCGCCCGGCCGTCGAGCGAGAGCCGCACCGGGTCGCCTTCGGCAGGCCGCGATCGAAGACCGAGCGCGGCGCCGAGCCGGGTCCAGGCGTCGTCCCAGTCCCCCACCGGCGGGCCGAACACGGTCAGCGGCACCGCCGCGCGGCCGGCGAAGTGCGTGACGTACTCGACCAGCGTGCGGAAGAACATCGCGCCGCCCCCGGTCATCGCCTCGAACTCGTCCTCCCAGTCGTCGCCGGGCAGGAAGCCGCTGGTGACGCAGCGGATCACCGAGCTGCCGCCGTCGCGGCCCTCGATGAGGAACTCGTAGCCGATCTTCCGCCCGTCCGGCGCGGGGTCGCTGCCGTAGACGAGCTTTTCGAGCGGGTCCCACTCCCGGATCCGGTACTCGGGTCGGTATCCGCCGAAGGCACCGCGGACCACACCGCCGGTGCCGGCCTCGACCTCGTTGCGGCCCATGAACCACGAGTCGATGCCCGGGCCCGTCGCGATGGCGTCCCACAGCTCTTCCGGCGAGGCGTCGACCTCGGCGGCGTCGGTCAGCTCGAACTCGCGCCCCATCTCAGGACTCCTCCGGGACGCTCGGGTGCACGGCGACGACCACCCGGTGCGGGCGGCCCTTCTCGGCCGTCTCGTCGTGGTACCTGCCGACCAGGGTGGTGACGGCGGTGGCGAGCTCCTCGGCGAACGCCGCCCGGTCGGCGGCGGAGGCGAACCGGACCTCGCCGTCGAGCGCGAAGGTCGCGACACGCTGCTGGGCCTTCGCCGCCCCGGTGAGGAGCAGGCCGACGTCACGCACCAGCCGCCCGGCGACGGCCAGCAGCCACCGAGCGGAGAGCCGGTCCGGCGACTGGGCCGGATCCGGCTGCACCGCGGCCAGCGCGGCCGGTGAGATGACGTACGACGACGCCGTCGCGCGCATCATCCGCTCGGTGACGTTGCCCTTGCGGCGCTCCTCGACCAGCTCCACCAGGCCGTGCTTCTCCAGCGCGCGCAGGTGGTAGTTGACCTTCTGCCGCGGCAGCTCGACCCGCGCCGCCAGCATGGTCGCCGAGGCCGGCTGCGCCAGTTCGGCGAGCAGCCGCGCTCGGATCGGGTCGAGCGACACCTCGGCCGCCGCCGCGTCTTCGATCACCGCCACGGAAAACATGGGTCCAGCATCGCCTCCGAACAGAGAAGTTGTCAAGAACTCTCGTCTTGTCGGCGGAGCGGCCGCGACCGCCAGACGACGTCGCGCGCGGGGTCGCCCGTCGGGCTCCGTTCGACCCGGTCCACGGCGAAGCCCTCACGCTCGTAGAACACTCCCGCGCGCTCGTTGGCGGCGAAGTGCTCGATCCACAGCCGCCCGTCCTCCGCCGACAGCTGTGCGGTGAGGGCTTCGAGCAGCCGTGGCCCCAGCCCGTCGCCGCGCCGGCCGGGATGGACGTAGAGCTTGTAGACCACCGGACCGGCCGCACCCCGGCCGCGCTGGCCCACCCCGACGAGGTGCCCGCCGTCGTCGGCGACGACCACCAGGCCCTGGGCCACGGCCACGCCGACGTGCGTCTCGTTCCACCAGGCGCGGACCTGCTCGCCGGCGGCGGCCGCGCCGATCAGCGGGGTGTAGTGCGGCCGGACGTGCGTCTCGCCGAACCGGCAGATCGCCGCCACGTCGGCTGCGGCCGCCACCCGGACGACCGGTCCGGTACGGAAACCCATCGTGCTCCTCCCCTGGCCCCGAGCTCACTCCTGCCGATGAGCGGCGTTGACCATCGCGACCACCCGCGGCAGCACCTGCGCGGCCGCCTCCAGCGGCACGACGTGCCCGACCCCAGGCAGCACGACCGCCGTCCCCGCATCCAGCCCGCCGACCCACTGCTCGACGTCGGACGCGCGGACGATCCGGTCGCGCTCCCCCACAATCGCCGTCACCGGCAGGCCGCTGACCTGCGACAACGCCGCCTCGCGCGCGTACGCGTCCAGTGCCGGGCGGAACAGCGACACCGTGTGCGGCCAGTTGCCCCGGATCATCTTGACCGTCAGCTCGACCAGGTCCGGGTCCGGGTCGTCGCCGAAGAGCCACCACCGCAGGCCGGCGCTGACCGCGCGGCTCGTGTGCTCGCGGACCACGCCGAAGAGCTTGGACCCGAGCACCGCCTCGAGGTCGCGGGCCAGCTTGCCCAGCGCGTTCGGCCAGGCCGCCGACACCTCCGTCGCCAGGGTCCCCGACGACGTCGCGAGCAGCACCAGGCCCGACACGCGCGCGGCGAACAGCTCCGGGTGCCGCTGGGACAGCGACATGATTGCGAGCCCGCCCATGTCGTGGCCCACCAGCACCACCCGCCCGGCCGGGACCTCGCCGGCCAGCAGCTCGGCGAGGTCGTCGCCGAGCCGCGCCATGGTCGCCGTGCCGCGGCGCGCCCGCCCGGACCCGCCGTGGCCGCGCTGGTCGTAGGTCAGCACGGCCACCGGCCCGTCGGCGGCGTCCGGCACCAGCGGCGCGATCCGGCCCCAGCTGCGCTGGTCCAGCGCGTACCCGTGGACGAACACCACGGTCACCGGCGCGGCCGGGTCGCCCCTGCGGATCACCTGCAGGGGCGTGCCGTCGGCGAGCGCGAACTGCGTCATCAGGACGTGCGCAGGAACCGGTCCAGCACCCGGGTGCCGAACTTCAGCGCCTCGACCGGGACGCGCTCGTCGACGCCGTGGAAGAGCGCCGAGAAGTCGAGGTCCGCGGGCAGCTTCAACGGCGCGAAACCGAAGTTGCGGATCCCGAGGTCCTGAAAGGACTTCGCGTCGGTGCCGCCGGAAAGCATGTACGGCAACGTCTTCGCGCCCGGGTCTTCGGCCAGCACGGCGGCGGTCATGGCGTCGACGAGCGCGCCGTCGAACGTCGTCTCGACCGGCGGGAGCTCCATCCACTCCTTCTCGATGTCCGGGCCGAGCAGATCGTCGAGCTCGCGGTCGAACGCCTCGAGGCGGCCCGGCAGGATCCGGCAGTCCACCGCGGCTTCGGCGACCGACGGGATGACGTTCGACTTGTACCCGGCGGTGAGCATCGTCGGGTTGGCGGTGTCGCGCAGGGTCGCGCCGATCATCCGCGAGATGTTGCCCAGCTTGGCGACCGAGCCCTCGAGGTCGTCCTCGGGGAAGTCCCAGCCGGTGATCTCGGTGACGCCGGCGAGGAACTCCTTCACGGAGTCGGTCAGCACCAGCGGGAACCGGTGGTTGCCGAGCTTCGCGACGGCCTCGGCGAGCTTCGTCACGGCGTTGTCGCGGTGGATCATCGACCCGTGCCCGGCGGTGCCGCGCACGCGCAGCTTCATCCAGCGGATGCCCTTCTCCGCCGTCTCGATCAGGTACGCGCGGACGTCGTCCTTGAGCGTGATCGAGAACCCGCCGACCTCGCTGATCGCCTCGGTGACCCCTTCGAACAGCTCCGGCCGGTTCTCCACCAGCCACTGCGCGCCGTACTTCCCGCCCGCCTCTTCGTCGGCGAGGAACGCGAACACCAGGTCGCGCGGCGGGACGACGTTGTTCATCTTGTAGTGGCGGGCCAGCGCGAGCGCCATCCCGCACATGTCCTTCATGTCGACGGCGCCGCGGCCCCAGACGTAGTCGTCCTGGACCGCGCCGGAGAACGGGTGCACCGACCACTCGGACGGGTCGGCGGGGACGGCGTCGAGGTGGCCGTGGATCAGCAGGCCGCCCCGGGACCGGTCGGCGCCTTCGAGCCGGACGATGACGTTGTGCCGGTTCTTGCCGCCCGACTCGACGTAGGTGATCTCGTAGCCGGCGTCGGTCAGCTTCTCCGCGACGTACTCGGCCGCCGCCCGCTCGCCGACCAGGGTGTCGGGGTCGCCGGTGTTGGTCGTGTCGATGCGGATGAGCTCGCTGGTCAGCGTGACGGCCTCGGCCGCGGCGGCTTCGATCAGGTTCGGTTCGGTCACCGGCCATTCCTATCACCCGCGGGACCGGCGCCGCTGGCTGCGGGATCAGCCGCGCTCGAGGGCCGAGACCACTTCGGACACCGGGCGCAGGTGCTGGTTGAGGATCCGCAGTGCGTCTTCGGCGTCGAGCGAGCTGCAGTCCGAGGACGTCGACGACCGGGGAAGGTGGCTGCTGACGACCTTGGCGGACTGCGTCGGCCGCTAGGCGACCGTCGCGATCGTCTCCCCCGGCACCGGCGGGCAGGTCAGCAACCGGTGCG
Source organism: Amycolatopsis sp. NPDC104587 (assembly GCF_055583645.1). Lineage (NCBI taxonomy): Bacteria > Bacillati > Actinomycetota > Actinomycetes > Pseudonocardiales > Pseudonocardiaceae > Amycolatopsis > Amycolatopsis sp. NPDC104587. Next base: position 350,223 of record NZ_JBVJNO010000003.1, on the reverse strand, counting down.
GCGGCGGCTCGGCCGTGCCCGGCTCGACCAGGGACGCCAGCAGCCGGACCGCCGCGCGGCCCAGCGCCCGCCGCGGCACCTCGAACCCGCTGATCTCCGGGCCGGGCGTCCCGGCCGGCGGCCGTCCCAGAACCGCCAGCGAGACGTCGGCGGGCACCTGGACCCCCGCCTCGCGCAGGGCTCGTTGGGTCGCGTGGAAGACCGCGCCCGTGTCGGTCTCCTCCACCACCAGGGCCGTCACGCCGTCGTCGAGCCAGCGGCGGACAGCCGCCGCGCCGAGGTCGGCGCCGTCGGTGCGGACCACCAGGCCCGGCAGGTTCAGCCCGGTGCCGGCGGCCGCCGCCCGCACCCCGCGTTCCCGGTCGCCCGACGACGGGGCGTCGTCCGGCTCGCGCAGGTAGCGGACCCGCCGGTGGCCCGCGCGCGCCAGCCGGGTGAGCACTTCGGCCGAGGCGGACACGTAGTCCGCGCCCACGTGCGGGATCCGGCCGCCGAGCTCGGTGCGGCGTCCGATGTAGACGATCGGGAACCCGCTCGCGAGCAGGTCGCCGATCGCGTCCGCCGGCACGTGCCGGCCGAGGAACAGGCAGCCGTCCGCCAGGCGGGTGCGGCGGATCCGGTCGGGCACCGCGCTCGAGCCGGTGAACATGATCAGGTCCTTGCCGAGCGCGGCCGCCTCGGCCTCGACGCCGGCCAGGATCGGGTAGTAGGAGTCGGCGACGTCCACCGGGAACGCCGGGGTGAAGGTGTAGACCCCGAGGAGGTTGTTGCGCGACGACGCCGGCCGTTTCGCCACCGGGTCGGGCACGTACCCCAGCCGTTCGGCGGCTTCCAGGACCCGCAGCCGGGTCCGCTCCGACAGCCGGACCCCGGTGCGGTTCCCGCCCAGCACCACCGAGACCGTCGCCTGCGAAACGCCGGCGACGCGCGCGATGTCGGCCTGCCGGGGCCTGCCCATCGGGCACCTCGCTCGGGGTCGCCGGGGTCAGCTGATCCGATTCAGCGTGCAAGGCCTCCCCGGGGTCGTCAACCGTTTTGCCCGAAACTCCAGCAAACCTGTCCCGACCGTACTAATACGTATTACTCCCTTGACCTCGCCGCCGCGACCGTGCCACCGTCGCCGCACACTTCACCGACGAAGGAGCCGCCATGACCCTCACCCGCCGCGGCCTGCTGGCCGGCGCCGCCGCCCTCGGCGCGAGCGCGCTCCTGCCCGTGACGGCCGCCGCGGCCCCCGCCGGCTTCCCGGACTACCGGTACCAGCGGCTCGCGCTCGTGAAGAGCAGGCTGCGCTACAACCCGACCGGTGAGCTGATCTTCCCCTGCGTCCGCGGCACCGCGGGCCGCATCCCGAACGCGCTCGGCGCGTACTACCTCTACTACGCACCGCACGACGCGCCGGGCGGGATCTGCCTGGCCTACGCGGACTCCCTCGACCAGGAGTTCACCGAGTACGCGGGCAACCCGATCATCAAGAACTCCTGGCCGGGTGAGTACTCGGTCAGCCACGTGTCGTCGCCGCACGCGCTGTGGAACGACGACGTCAAGCGGATCTACCTGTACTTCCACGGCGAGAACACCGTCACGCGGCTCGCCAGTTCGGCCGACGGCATCCACTTCGGCTATGAGAAGGAGGTCCTGTCGACGAGGCTGCAGCCCGCGGGCACCACCGAGACGTCCTACGCGCGGGTGTTCCGCCAGGACCTGCCGGCGAAGAACGCCCGCTACGTCATGGTGTTCATGCTCAACAACACCACCAACCACCGCGACATCGGCTGGGGCTGGTCACCCGACGCGCTGAACTGGACGTTCTCGCAGACCCCGCTCGTGCGCCACACCGACGTCGGCGCGAACGACATCGGCGGCCCGCACCTGCTGTACCGCAACAACAGCACGTACGTCGTCTACAACACAGACATCGCCCACGGCGGCAAGCTGATGATCACCGAGGTCGGCAACGACTTCTCGAAGCGCACCCACCTCGGGACGTTCCATTCTCCCTTGGCCGGCGCCCCGGACAACGGCCGTTCGGCGGCGCCGAGCTTCGGCACGTACCAGGGGCGCGAGTACATGATCTACGAGGCCGGGGAGCGGCTGGCCGGGAACATCGCCATCGCCCGCGCGGTCTGAGCAGCGCCACCTGCACGCGTCACTCCCCCAGGAGACGGCGAGCCCGGGCGAGCACCGGCTTGTCCACCATCTTCCCGTCCACAGTGGACACCGAATCACCGGCCGTCAAAACACGGCGGGCCCATTCACGCTCGGCCTCGGTCGGCGCGAACCCCGCTCGCACCGTCTCCACCTGGCGCGGGTGAACGCACAGCTTCCCGCCGAAACCCATCCGGCGCGCGTACCGGACGTCGGCCGCCAGGCGTTCGTCGTCGTGCAGGTCGGTCGTGACGCCGTCCAGCGGGGGCGCCAGCCCGGCCGCCGCCGAGGCGACGACCAGCCGCGAGCGCGCGTACGCGAACGGCTCGGGATCCTCCGGCGCGACACCGAGCTCCGCGGCCAGGTCGACACTGCCGAACGCCAGCCGGGTCACCGACGGGACTGCCGCGAGCTCACCGGCGTTTTCGACACCTCGCGCGGTCTCGACAAGAGCGATCACCTCGCGGAACCCGGCCGGCACCCCGGCCACCTCGGCCTTCGGGACCATCACCGGCACCCCGCGCGCGGCCACCAGAGCGGCGTCGGCTTCGAACCAGGGTGTGCCCGGCGGGTTGATCCGGACCATCGCCGCGCCACCGTCGGCCAGCCAGGCGTCGACCGCGGTGCGCGCTGAGTCCTTATCGGCCGGGGCGACGGCGTCCTCGAGGTCCAGGAGCACGACGTCGGCGCCGCCGGCCGCGGCCTTGGCAAAACGGTCGGGCCGGTCGCCGGGCACGAACAGGTAGGTCGTCGCGGTCACCCGACCCAGCGTAATGCTCTGGGGGTATCACAGCGAGCGGAAAGGGTCTTGGACGCGGGCCTTCCGGCGGCCGAGAGTCGGGAGGGAACCACCACGACCACGAAAGGTCCACGATGAAGGTCTTCCTCACCGGCGGCTCCGGCTACGTCGGCCGCCCCACCGTCCGGGCGCTCGTGCGGGACGGGCACGAGGTGAGCGCGCTCGCCCGCAGCGACGCCTCCGCGCGCACGCTCACCGAGCTGGGTGCTCGGCCAGTGCCGGGCGGGCTCACCGACACGGCCGTCCTGCGCGAGTCGGCTGCCGCGGCCGACGGTGTCATCCACCTCGGCCAGCACTACGGCGACGACACCGCGGCGGTCGACCGCGCCGCCGCGGACGCCCTGCAGGAGGGCATCGGCGACCGCGGCCCGTACGTGCACACCGGCGGCGTCTGGGTCTACGGCGACACCCAAGGTGTCGTGGCCGAGGACGCGCCGCAGAACCCGCCGGCGATCACGGCGTGGCGCGCGGCCAACGAGGAGCGCGTCCTGACCCACGGCGGCAATCCGGTGCTGGTGATGCCCGGCATCGTCTACGGCCTGGGCGGCGGGCTCATCGAGACGTTCTTCGCCGCGCCCGTCCCGAGCACCGACGCGTCGTCGGGCACCAGGTCGAGCCCGGCCTCGGCGGCGGTCCGCCGCAGGGACTCCGCCAGCACCTCGCGGTAGCGCCGCACCGGCGTCTCGGCCTGCACCTTCGGCTCGATCCCGTTGTAGACCTCCAGCAGCTCCGCGCCCCGGCCGGGGAACAGCAGCTCGAGCCCGGTCGAGATGCCGTGGCGCCAGTCCACCAGCGTGCCGAAGCAGTCGAACGTCGCCCAGCGAGTCATGCCGTCACTCTGATCGCCGGTCCTCCCCCGCGCAACCGATGATCTCCGCGAACTCGGCCACGATCCGCGAGCGCCGGCTCGCGAGCCACGCCAGGCACACCTCGTTCGGCGGCAGGTCCTCGACCGGCACGTGGGCGACGTCGGGCCGGGTGTAGTACTCCGAAGTGGACAGCGGGATGACGGCGATCCCCTGCCCGGCCGCCACGTGCTCGAGCTTCTCCTCGACACTGCGGAACGACGGCGCCGCCACGCCCGTGCCCTCGCGCAGCTCGACCGCGACGTCCCGCCACTCCGGGACCGCGTCCGGGTGGTTGAGCAGGTGTTCGCCGGCGAGGTCGCCCACGAGCACCGACTCCTTGCCGGCCAGCCGGTGGTCGGTCCGCAGCACCGCCACGCGCGGCTCCTCGAACAGCGGCCGGACGCTCAGCCCGCGCCGGTCCACCGGCAGCCGGACCACGCTGACGTCGGCGCGGCCGTCGTGCAGCACCTCGGTCTGGTCCTCCCAGGTCGTGCGCAGCAGCGAAACCGAGAGGTCGGGATGCCGGGCCGTCAACTCCCGGACGGCGTCGGTGACGGTGATGCCCGGCATGAACGCCACGGTGAACGTGGTGCCGCGCGCGGCCGTCGCCACCCGGCGCCGCAGGGCTTCGGCCGAGGCCAGCAGCGGACGCGCGTCGTCCAGCAGCTGACGGCCGGCGTCGGTCAGCGCGGTGGACCGCTTGTCCCGGCGGAACAGCTGGGCGTGCAGCTCGTCTTCCAGCGCCCGGATCTGCCGCGACAGCACCGGCTGCGCGATGTGCAGCCGCGCGGCGGCCCGCCCGAAGTGCAGCTCTTCGGCGACCGCGACGAAGTACCGAAGCTTGCGCAGATCGACGTCCACTCCGACCTCCCTGAGACCCCCAGGGTATTACGCGTGCGCGGCGAGGAACCGGGTGAGCGGCGGGTTCACCGCATCGGCGTGCGTGAAGCTCAGGAAGTGGGCGCCGTCTTCGACGACGACCAGCGGCGCGGCCGCGGGCAGCGCGCCCGCCAGCTCCTCGGCCCGCTCGACCGGGTAGGCGAGGTCGGCCGAGCCGTGCAGGACGAGGGCCGGGCAGGAGATCTCGCCGACCCGCGCGAGCACGCTGTCGCGGTCGACGAGGGCGTTCATGGTCAGCGTGAGCTGGTCCGGCGCCACCGTCGCCCAGCGCTTCTTCCACTCCTCCGCCGGGAAGGGGCCGAAGCAGATCTGGGCGACGCCGTCGAGCACCGGCGGCGGCGCGCTCCCGCTGACCCACGCGTCGAGCACCGCCCGGTACCCGGTCGCGACCGCGGGATCCTCCGCCGCGGCCGACGTGCCGAGCACCGCGATCGACGACACCCGCGAAGGCGCCAGCAGCGCCATCCGCAGCGCGACGAACCCGCCCTGGCTCGTCCCGACGACGGCCGCGCGCGGGACGTCCAGCTCGTCGAGCACCGCCAGGACGTCCCGGGCGACGTCCCAGTAGTCGAACGGGCCGGTCGCGGGGGTGCCGCCGTGGCCGCGCTCGTCGACGGTGACGCAGCGGAAGCCGTCGAACGCCGCCAGCTGCGGGGCGAACATCCGGCCGTCCATGAGGAAGCTGTGCAGCAGCACGACCACCGGGCCGGACCCGCCGTGGTCGGTGAAGGCCGGAAGTGTCATCGATCCTCCGAGGGGTGGCTCAGCCGGCGAACCGGCCCACGGCGACGAACACCGCCAGCACCAGCAGCACGACGTTCATCGGCAGCGCCTTGGTCTCCTTGCGGCGCCCGTGGACGATGATCGCACCGATCTGGACGATCGCCAGCCCGGTCGCCGCGAGCGGTGTCAGCACCGGCGCGATGTCGAGCGCCCACGGCAGGACCAGGCCGATCGCCGCGAGGACCTCGATGCCGCCGATCGCCCTGACCACCGGGCCGGAGAAGTCCGCCGTCCACCCCATGTTGGGGTTCTCCAGCAGCTTCTCCCGTGGCGTCAGGAACTTCATGCCGCCGGCGAAGACGTACAGCGCGGCTTGGAAACCCGCGGCGACCCACAGGGCGATGTTCACGAGGACTCCAGACTTCGGAAGGGGTAGTTGAACACTACATCACTTCCGGAGGGAGGACCTCAACTTGGCGTGATCGTGATCGACCCGCCCGGCCGCAGCGAGATCGTCCGCTTCCAGGCGCCGGCGCGCACCTCGGTCCGGGTCCCGCCGACGCTGCGGACCACCGCGCGGGTGACCTTGCCCTCACGCCAGGACAGGTCGACCTCGAACCCGCCGCGCGCGCCGATCCCGGTCACCCGGCCCGAGCGCGCCCACGCCGAGGGCAGCGCCGGCAGCAGCTCCAGCACGCCCGGGCGCGAGTAGACCAGCATCTCCACCATCGCCGCGGGCGCGCCGAGGTTCGCGTCGATCTGGAAGATCGTGTAGCTGCCCTGGCTGTACATGTCGAAGAAGTTCGGCGCGGTGCCGTTCCCGTTGGCCACCGACGGCCGCATGACCGTGAGCAGCAGCCGGTACGCGCGGTCGGCGTCCTTCAGCCGCGCCCAGCAGGCCGACCGCCACGCGCACGCCCAGCCGAAGCTGTCCATCCCGCGGGCGATCAGCAGCTCGCGCACGCCACTCAGCAGCTCGGGCGGCGAGGTGTCGGCCGCGATCCGGTCGCCGGGGAAGAAGCCGATCAGCGGCGACAGGTGCCGGTGCGTGGTCTCGCCGAGGTTGTCCGGCGACAGCCACTCCTCGAGCCAGCCGGTCGACGGGCTCACCTTCGGCAGGTACAGCTTCTTCTGCAGCCCGGCGATCCGGTCGCCGTACGCGCGGTCCCGGCCCAGCACCGCGACCGCGTCGCGGTAGTGCTCGAACAGGTCCCAGACGATCTCCTGGGAGTAGGTGTTGCCGCGGGTGTCCTGCGGGCCGTGCTCGGGTGACCAGTCGTGGTCGTCGACGAGCACCTCGACACCGTCCACGGTCGTCGTCACCAGCCTGGACTCCCAGAACTCGCACGCGCCCTTGAGCAGCGGGTAGATCCGCGCGAGGTACCGCTTGTCCTGGGTGAACGCGTAGTGGTCCCAGAGCGAGTTGCACAGCCAGGCGTTGCCGCCGGGGTGCCACCACCAGCCGGAGCCGCCGTAGATGTTGGTCGAGAACGCGATCGCCCAGCCGCCGATCCTGCCGCTGGTGTTGCGGAAGCGGTTCCTCGGGTCGTTGAACAGGCGTTGGGTGCTGTCCGTCCACACAGGAAGCTGCGCGAGGCAGTAGTCGGCGAGGGCAGTGAAGCTCCCGGGCAGCGCTGCCCGGTCCGCCAGCCAGTAGTTCATCTGGAGGTTGATGTCGGTGTGGTAGTCGCTCATCCAGTCGGGCGTGTTGGTGTTCTGCCACAGGCCCTGCAGGCCCATCGGCAGGCCGTCGCGCGAACCGGTGATCGTCAGGTACCGCCCGAACTGCAGGTAGCTCGCCTCCAGCTCCGGGTCCGGCGTGGCCGGGTCGTCGTGGCGGGCCACCAGCCGCGACCACGAGTCGAGCGCGCGCTTGGCCGGCGGCGACTGCCCCAGGTCGACCGACATCCGGTCGTACAGCCGCCGGTAGTCGGCGACGTGCGTGGCGCGCAGGCCGTCACCGCCCGCGGCCAGCGCCTGGGCCACCTTCCCCTTCGCGACGCGCAGCGGGTCGGCGGTCGCGTCGAGGAACTTGCGGGCCGCGTCCGGCACGTAGCTGGTCCCGCCGGTGACGACGATGAGCACCTCGCGGCAGCCGGTGAACGCGACGGTGTTCCCCTGCGGCGCCACCTTTCCCCCGCGGCCGGACGCCCCGGCCGCGGCCGCGTACTTCAGCCCGTTCGCGAAGGTGGCCGCGAAGGCCGCACCGGTCAGGGTCTCCCCGCGGGTCGGCTCCAGCGCGACCGTGCCGGTCATCGGACCACCGCTCAGCCGGACGACCACCACGTCGTCGGGGTGGCTCGTGTAGATCTCGCGGCGGTAGCGCGTGCCCTGGTGGGTGTAGGACACCGTGAGCAGGCCGTTGCTCAGGTCGAGCGTGCGGCGGTAGTCCGTGACACCGGTGTGCGCGGGCACGGCGATCCGGACCTTGGCCAGCAGGCCCAGCGTGCCGAACTTCTCGCGCTCGTAGGGGAACTGGCCGTCGTCTTCGAGGACGTCGTTGGCGCCACCGGTCCAGAGCGAGGCGTCGGCGAGGTAGAGGAAGTCGGCGGCCGGGTCACCGCCGACGAGAGCACCGATCCGACCATTGCCGATCGGCAGGCCCTGCTCGATGATCTTGTCCTCGGCTGCGGGCGAGGGGTACCACAGCGTGGTCGCGCGGCCGTCGGGAACCAGGTCCTCGACGGCCGGGCGCACGACGTCTGCGCTGGCGACAAAGGGACGAACGCCCCCGAGGGCGATCCCGGCGCCCACCGCGCCCCCGAGCTTGAGGAACGACCGGCGGGACGGCGGGAGGGGAAGGTCAGACATGTCGGATCCGTTCGGCGTTGAAGGCGGGGACCGGCGTGCAGCGCGCCAAACATATGACCTATCCGAACCCGAGGTCAAGATTCTTCGTAATTAATCCGATAACACGAGATGTACGACGGCCTCGGCGAGGTTGTAGCGTTGCGTCCACGACCGGGCTCGCAGTCGCGACGAAAGGCCACCACCGGTGCCGACCAACCCCTTCCTCGACGGGAACTTCGCCCCGATCAGCCAGGAGCACACGCTCACCGGCCTCGAGGTGACCGGGACGATCCCCGACTTCCTCGACGGCCGCTACCTGCGCAACGGGCCCAACCCGCTGTCCGAAGTGGACCCCGCCGCCTACCACTGGTTCATGGGCGACGGCATGGTCCACGGCGTCCGCCTGCGCGACGGCAAGGCCGAGTGGTACCGCAACCGCTGGGTCCGCAACCCCTCGATCGACGCGATCCTCGACGGCGGCCGGCCGCGCACCACCCCGCACGGCCTCAGCGCGAACACCAACGTCATCGGCCACGCCGGCAAGACCCTCGCCCTGATGGAGGCCGGGGCCACCCTCTGGGAGCTGACCGACGAGCTGGACACCGTCGGCCGCTGCGACTTCGACGGCACCCTGAGCGGGGGCTACACCGCCCACCCGAAGCGCGACCCGCGCACCGGCGAGCTGCACGCCGTCTCCTACTCGCTGACCGGCGGCAACAAGGTCACCTACACCGTGGTCGACACCGCCGGGCGGGTCCGGCGCGAGGTGCCCGTCGAGGTCACCGGCGCACCGATGATGCACGACTTCTCACTGACCGGACGGCACGTCGTCTTCTACGACCTGCCCGTGACCTTCGACGCCGGGATGGCGACCGCCTCGATCCCGTCACCGATCCTGCGCGCCACCACCCGGCTCGTGCTCTCCGCGGTGATCGGCCGGGTGCGGATCCCCGACCCGATCACCGCCCGGCTGGCCTCGAAGATCACCGCCAACGGCGGCCTCCCCTACCACTGGAACCCGAAATACCCGGCGCGGATCGGCGTAATGCCCCGCGAGGGTGGCAACGGCGACGTCCGGTGGTTCGAGGTCGAACCCTGTTACGTCTTCCACCCCCTCAACGCCTACGACGACGGCGACAGCGTGGTGCTCGACGTCGTCCGGCACCCGAAGATGTTCGACCGGCAGCTGCGCGGCCCCGACGAAGGCGTGCCGACGCTGGACCGGTGGACGGTCGACCTCACCACCGGCAAGGTCGTCGAAGAACGCCTCGACGACCGGGGCCAGGAGTTCCCGCGGGTCGACGAGCGGGTGGTCGGCCGCCCGCACCGCTACGGTTACGCGCCGGCGGTGACGACCGGCGCGAACCCGGCGGAAGCACTGTACAAACACGACTTCTGGACCGGCTCGACGCAGGTGCGGTCCTTCGGCGCCGGGCGTTCGCCGGCCGAGTTCGTCTTCGTGCCGCGCACCGCGGACGCCGCCGAGGACGACGGTGTCCTGGCCGGCTTCGTCCACGACGCGGCGACCGAGCGCAGTGAGCTAACGCTGCTGGACGCCGCCACGCTGGAGACGGTCGCCGCGATCCCCCTGCCGGACCGGGTGCCGGTCGGCTTCCACGGCAACTGGCTGCCGAGCTAGCGCTTCCGGTACCCCAGCACCCCGGCGTCGGCCTGCTCGGCGAGGTACTGCGCGAAGGTGATCGAGCCGTCCAGGTGGTGCGGCGCGAGGTGCCCGCCGTCGGCGTACGCCCGGAACGTCTCCCCCGGCACCTTCACCGAGACGATCTTCCGGCGCCGTCCGCTCGCCTCGGCGACCGCCTGGGCCAGCTCGGCCGCCGCGAGGATCTCGGGGCCGCCGAAGTCGTCGACGCGGCCCGCCGGGTCGGCGGTGGCCAGGTCCGCCAGGCGCGGCGCGACGTCGCGGACGTCCACCGGCTGGAACCGCACCCGCGGCACGGGCAGCATCGGCAGCCGGGACGCGCCCGCGAACAGGGTCCGGACCAGCGCGTGGAACTGCGTCGCCCGCTGGATCGTGTACGGCAGGCCGGACGCGGCGATCAGCTCCTCGGTCTCGAGCTTGCTCCGGTAGTAACCCAGCGGGACGCGGTCGACCCCGACGATCGAGACGTAGACCAGGTGCGGCCCGCCGGTCCAGCGCGCGGCCTCCACCAGCGTCCGCGCGAGCGCCGTCTCGTGCCGGAAGTCGGTGGCGCAGTGGACGACCGTGTCGACGCCGGCCAGCGCGCTGTCGACGCCGCGGCCGGTCCGCAGGTCGCCCGGCACGACGTCCGGACCGGGCCGCCGGCTGAGGACGCGGACCTCTTCACCCGCCGCGCGCAGCCGCTCGGTGACCACCCGGCCGAGCTGCCCGGTGCCACCGGTGACCAGGATCCGCACCAGACCCACCTCCACCCGTCGAACGCCGTCGAGGCCACCTTACGGGCGACGGACGCCCGCGAGGTGGCCTCGACGGTCTTTTCGGTCAGTTGCGGTTGATGGTGAACGTGGTCGTGCGGTTGCGGATGTCCTCGGCGTTGTCGCTCAGCGTGAGCCCGGTGAAGGTCGCCGACCCGACGGCCGGGCCCTGACCCGGTTCCGGCAGCTCGTTGGCCCAGATCCCGATCCCCGACTTCGCGTCGAAAGCGTCACCGCTGCGGTGTGCCCCGGTGATCGACACGTTCGTCAGCACCGTGTCCTGGACGCTGTTCTGCGGTTGCCCGCCGACGTAGTTCGTCTGGAACATGATGCCGGCGTAGGTCGGGCTCTGGATGTCCACGTCGGACACCCGGATCCCGCGGAACTCCTTGGACGCGGAGAACATCCAGATCGCCGGGAACGTCTGCTGGCCCCAGAAGTGGCCACCGTCCCGGACGAGCGAGGCGTTCTGGACCGTCGTCGGCTGCGGCCCGAACCCGAGGAACGGGTAGCCGAAGTCGAGCGAGCTGATCGTGATCGCCGAGTACGTCAGCGTGTCCGCGATGTAGAGGTTGCGGAAGGTGTTGTTGTACCCGCCGTAGACCGCCAGCCCGGCCGCGCGCCACGGGGTGAGCGCGGTCAGGTTCTCGAACACGTTGTCGTACTGGTTGCCCTGGTTGATGTCCGTGGCGGCGAACAGCGCGAAGCTGTCGTCGCCGGTGGACCGGGCCTCGTTGTTGGTGACGTGGTTGCCGGTGCTCCCGTTCGTGAGGTTGACGCCGTCGGCAAAGGTGTCGCGGATCCGGGAGTTCTTGATCGTGGTGTTGTCCACGTTGGTGCCCCAGACCATCACGACCTGGTGCTCGACCCAGATGTTGTCGATCGTCAGGTTCGAGACGTTGTTCAGGTTGAACACCTTGCCGGGGCCGTCGATCCGGGAGGTGTAGTTCCCGAACACGGCGAACCCGCTGACCGTCGACCCGTTCGCGGTCGGCTGGATGTCGATGCCGATGTCGCTGTTCTCCTGGCCGGACGGTGCGGAGAACTTCGTGAACCACGGCCCGGCGCCGGTGACCGTGACGGCCTTGCCGTAGACGTTCAGCTTGCTCTGCAGCGAGTAGTTCCCGGCCGGCAGGTAGACGCCGGTGAGCGTCGTGTCCTGCCGGGCCTTGTCCAGCGCCGCCTGCACGTCCTGCTGCGTGAACCCGGTGGGCACCGCGAAGTGCGCCGGGTCGGGGTTCGCGACCGCGGTGGCCTGCTCGAAGTTCACGAAGTCGATCGCGTAGTTCGTGCTGTTGGCCGCGTCCTTCTGCAGCTTGATCTTGTGCCCGGCGGGCACGGTCGTGCCCAGCAGCATCGACGCCTCGTCGTAGATGTGCCGCGGCCCGGTGCCCGGCGAGTTGCCCGGGCCGGTTTCGGCGCCGTAGAGCCACGCGTAGTGCGACGTCAGGTCGATGGCCTTGAGGAACGTGCCGTCGACGTAGACGTTCAGCGTCGAGCTGATGCCGCCGCCACCCGCGGAGTCCGGGATGGAGAACCGGGTGACCAGGGTGTTCGTCGACGCCCGCGTGGTGAACTCGACCGACGAGCCGGTCGAGTTCAGCGTCACGGCCTTGCGGCCCGACGCTTCGCCCGCGAGGTCGCCGATCGTGCGGTTCGGGCCGACCACGGACGCGCCGCCCGCGACGACGCCGTCCTCGGCCTCGTACATGTCGTAGGGCATGTTCGCGCCCCGGCCGACGAACAGCGCCTGCGTGCTGGTGTTGTTGGCCTGCTTCACCGGCAGCTCGTTGGCGTCGTTCGCGACGACCGTCTTGACGGTGTACTTGCCGTTGCCCGCGGTCCAGGTGCCGACGGTCACCGGCGACGCGGTGGCCCCGGCGGCGATCGCGCCGGTGTAGCTGCCGCTGAGCGTCTTGACCACCGTGCCGTTCTGGTCGGTGATCGTCACCGTGATCGCGTGGGCGCCGCCCGCGCTCGCCACGGTGCCCTGGTTGCGCAGGGTCGTGGTGAACGTGACGGTGTTGCCCGCGGACGGGTTGTTCGGCGACCAGCCGGTCGCGGCGACGAGGTCCGAGCTCTGCACCGGGCTGACGACGAGCGCCGTCGAACCGGTGAAGGAGTTGTTGTCCTCGTTCTGCTCGATGACGGCGTTGGCCTCGTCGACCTTCGCCGTCAGCTGGTAGCTGCCGGCGTTCTGGGTGCCGATGTTCGCCGACACCGTCGTCGACGCGCCGGCGGCCAGCGCCCCGACGTTCGCGGTGCCGACCTTGGTCGTGCCCAGGTACAGGTTGACGTTGGTCGCGCCCGAAGCCGCGGTCCCGGCGTTGCGGATCGTGGCCGACGCGGTGATCGAGTCGGTCTCCACCGGGTTCTGCGGTGTCCAGGAGACCCCGGAGACCGTGAGGTCGGGGTTCGGCGCGGGCACACCGAAGACCTGGAACTCCGCCGCCTGCCCGCCGCCGGCGCCGGAGTTGGCGGTGACGCGCAGCCGGACGTCGGCGGCGCGGCCGCTCAGCGGGATCGTCACGGTGTTGCCGGACGACGGGCTGAAGCTGTAGGTCTGCGCGGCCGACAGCGTGGTGAACGCGCTCGAAGCCTGGTCACGGCCTTCGACGGCGATCGTCTGCGTCCGCGGGCCCCAGGAGGCGTCCGGGTTCAGCTTGACGACCACCTGGTTGAGGTCCGCGTTCGAGCCGAGCGCGACGGTCAGCAGGTTCGGGTAGGTCCCGCCGCCGCCCTCCCAGTAGGTGGTCACGGAGTTGTCGTTGGCGTTGGCCGCGACGAACGTGAACTCCGTCGAGGACGCCGTAATCGGCTTGCCCAGCGCCAGGTTCGTCCCGGCCTGGGTGCCGTTGCGGGTCACCGTGGCGCTGTTCGCCGACTGGTTGCCCGCGGCGTCCTTGGCCCGCACGTAGTACGACACGGTCGCGCCGTCGGGCTGGTTGTCGGTGTAGGTCAGGACCGTCCCGCCGACACTGCCGCGCAGCTGGTTGTTGGCGTAGACGTCGTAACCGGCGACACCGGTGTTGTCCGTCGAGGCCGACCAGGTGAGCCGGATCTGGCCGCTCGCGGGCTGGGTGTAGGCGAGGTTGCCGGGCGCGGACGGCGGCTGCGTGTCCCCGCCGGCCGGGCCGTGCACCTCGAACTCCGACAACTGCGCGGCGGGCCAGCCGGTGTTGGCCGTGACGTTCAGCCGGACGTACCGGGTGCTGCCGGTGACGTCCACGGTGACCGTGTTGCCGGTGGCGGGGTCGAAGCGGTAACCGGCCGAGGCCTTCAGGTCGCTGAAGCTCGTGCCGTTGGTGCTGCCTTGAACGCTGAAGGTCTCGGTGCGGGCCTCCCAGCCGGTCGGCAGTTTCAGCACGAGCTGGGCGACGTTCGTGGCCGTGCCGAGGTCGGCCTGGACCCACTGCGGGAACTGGTTGTTGGTGCTCTCCCAGTAGGTCGCCTGGTTTCCGTCGCCGACGTTCGAGGCGGGGTAGCCGGCGAGCTGGCTGCTGGCGGTGTAGGTCGCGACGGCGGCTTGGGCGGCGGGCTGGATGGCCTGCACGGCGGGCGCGGCGGCCGGGGCGCCGCTCGCGGCCACGGCGGGCGCGGCCAGGAGGAGGGACAGGGCGGCGTAGGTGGCCGCGCGCGACAGAAGTCGCTTCGTTCTCATGGGGTTCCTCATGATCCGGGGAGGAGGGGAGGCGGGTCGAGCGCGCTCGTCCCGGGCGGGGACGGCGGAAACCAGGGAACGGGCACACACCGGACGTGGTCCGGGGGCGCACGCGGGCAGCACGGGACAGCCGTCATGGGCACCTCTTCGTCGAGGAGCTGGGCGGGATCTTCCTGACCACTGCCGCAATTTCTCGCGCTGTTGTCAGGTTCTTGCACTGATTCGTTCAAGACTTACAGTGACCGGGGTCTCAAGTCAACGCCCAAACGTCGAAAAGGCCTCCTCGCGGGGATGCGAGGAGGCCTTTGCCGAGGTCGGGTCAGGAGTGGACGGCGCCCAGCCGGATCGCGTGGGTGCCCGGCGTGTTGACCGGCTCGCCGCAGTGGGCGCAGACCGTGGCCGGCTCCAGCACCTCGCCGCACGCGTGCCGCCACAGCGTGGGCGGCTCACCCTGGTGGACGAACTTGTCCCCCCAGGCCATCAGGCCGAGCAGGATCGGCTGCAGCGCCCGGCCGGCCTCGGTCGGGTAGTACTCGAAGCGCGGCGGGTGGTCTTCGTACCGGACCTTCTCGAGCACGCCGGCGTCGACGAGCTTGCGCAGCCGCGCGGCCAGGATGTCGCGGCTGGCGCCGGTGTTCTCGGCGATCTGGTTGAACCGCCGCTCCCCTAGCATGACCTCGCGCAGAGCGAGCAGGCTCCACCGCTCGCCGACGACCTCGAGAGCCTCGGCCACCGAGCACTCGCGACCACGCCGAACCATGCCACCTCCCACAGGTTGAAAATCCAACCTAGCACGTCAACCGCATGTGACGTGCCGAACAGCTGAGTTGTGGAATCCAACTCGCCCGGCGTATACCGAAACCATCCCCCGATCTGCGAGGAGGCAGACGCCATGACGGACGCGGTGATCGTCGACGCGGTACGGACCCCCATCGGCAAGGGCAAGCCGAACGGGAAGCTCGCCGGGGTGCACCCGGTCGACCTGCACGCCCACGCCCTGCGCTCGCTGGTCGAACGCACCGGCGTCGACCCGGCCCGGATCGACGACGTGATCAGCGGCGCGGTCGGGCAGATCGGCGAGCAGAGCATGAACACCGCGCGCTGGGCCGCGCTCGCCGCGGGACTGCCGGAGTCGGTGCCCGCGGTGACCGTCGACCGGCAGTGCGGCAGCAGCCAGCAGGCGGTCCACTTCGCTGCCCAGGGCGTCATCGCCGGCGCCTACGACGTCGTGATCGCCTCCGGGGTCGAGTCGATGAGCCGGGTGCCGATGGGCAGCCAGGTGGCCGGGCGGGACCCGTTCGGCCCGCAGGTCGCCGCCCGCTACCCCGACGGACTCGTCCCCCAGGGCATCAGCGCCGAGCTGATCGCCGCCAAGTGGGGCTTCAGCCGTGCGCAGCTCGACGCGTTCTCCGCCGAAAGCCACCAGCGGGCCGCGAAGGCGTGGGCGGACGGGAAGTTCGCCGGCGAGGTCGCGTCGCTCAAGGCGCCCGGACCCGACGGCGTGCTCGTCGACGTCACCACGGACGAGACGATCCGTCCGGGCACCACGCCGGAGATCCTCGCCGGGCTCAAGCCCGCGTTCCGCGCCGACGTCTGGGAGCAGCGGTTCCCCGACCTCGGCTGGCACGTCACGGCGGGCAACTCTTCCCCGATCAACGACGGCGCCGCCGCGCTGATGATCACCAGCTCCGAGACGGCGAAGGCGCTGGGACTGCGGCCGCGGGCCCGGATCCACAGCTTCGCCGTGGTCGGCGACGACCCGCTGTACATGCTGACCGGCGTCGTCCCCGCGACCCGCAAGGTGCTCGCGCGCGCCGGGCTTTCGGTCGGGGACATCGACGCCTTCGAGGTCAACGAGGCGTTCGCCAGCGTGGTGCTCGCCTGGCAGGCCGAGATCGGCGCGGACCTGGCGAAGGTCAACGTCAACGGCGGCGCGATCGCGATCGGCCACCCGCTCGGCGGCAGCGGCGCACGCCTGGCGACCACGCTGCTGTCGGTGCTGGAGCAGACCGGCGGCCGTTACGGCCTGCAGACGATGTGCGAGGCGGGCGGCCTCGCCAACGCGACGATCATCGAACGCCTGGACTGACGCGCCAGGTAGGCCCGCAACGCCGCCACGGCTCCCCCGGGATCCGTGGCGGCGACCGGGAACACCTCGTCGAAGCCGAGGGCGAGCAGTTCCGCGCGCGAACTGCCGAGCACAGTGGACAGCAGCAGGCAGTCCGGACGCTCGCCGACGCACACGGCGCGACCTTCGCGTTCGAGGAGCACCTGCAGGGCGACCAGGCTCCACGCGGCCTCGTCCAGGCCGCACAGCACGATCTTCACTTCCCGCAGAGCCGTGGCCGGCCGCGGAAAATACGTCAGTCGGGCTCGGGCGGCTCTTCGACGCCGTCGCGATCGGCCCACTCCAGCAGGGGTTCCAGCGAGAAGACGGCCTTGTCGATGCCCGCGTGGAGGTCGCCGAGCTCGGCGAACCGGGCCGGGACGGTCGCGATGGTGAAGTCGCCCGGCTCGACGTCGTCGATCTCCTCCCAGCGGATCGGCGTCGACACCGTGCCTTCCGGGTTGCCGCGCACGGAGTAGGCGCTCGCGATCGTGTGGTCACGCGCGTTCTGGTTGTAGTCGACGAAAAGCAGCCGGGGGTCGCGGTCCTTACGCCACCAAGTTGTCGTGACGTCGTCCGGGGCACGGCGTTCGACCTCGTGCGCGAAGGCCAGGGCCGCACGCCGGACCTCTTTGAAGCCCCAGTGGGGTTCGATCCGGACGTAGATGTGCAGCCCGCGCCCGCCCGAGGTCTTGGGCCAGCCGACCGCGCCGAGCTCGTCGAGGATCTCGTGCGCGACGTGCGCGACCCGGCGGACGCGGTCGTAGCCGCAGTCGGGCATCGGGTCGAGGTCGATGCGCCACTCGTCCGGCTTCTCGGTGTCGGCGCGGCGGGAGTTCCACGGGTGGAACTCCACAGTGGACATCTGCACCGCCCACGCGACGTGCGCCAGCTCGGTGACGCACAGCTCGTCGGCGTGCCGGTTGTACCGCGGGAAGGTGACCCGGACGGTCTCCAGCCACGGCGGCGCGCCGTTCGGGACGCGCTTCTGGTGGACCTTCTCCCCCGCCACGCCGGACGGGAAGCGGTGCAGCATGCACGGCCGCTCCCGCAGCGCGTTGACGATGCCGTCGCCGACCGAGAGGTAGTAGTTGACCAGGTCGAGCTTCGTCTCGCCGCGGGCCGGGAAGTACACCCGGTCCGGGTTGGAGATCCGGACCGTGTGCGGCCCGACCTCGAGCTCCACCGCCGCCGACTTCTGCGCCATGGACCGACAGTAGCCCGAATCCACCGCTACCGTGGGGATCATGAGCCTCCCGCCGGACGGCCACGTCCACACCGAATGGTCCTGGGACACGGTGACCGGGTCGATGCTCGGCTCGTGCGAGCGGGCGCTCGAGCTGGGGCTGCCGTCGGTGGCGTTCACCGAGCACGCGGACCTCACGCCGTGGCTGGTCCCGGAGCCGGTCCGGCCGCTGCTGCCGGACCACTTCCGGGTGCGGCTGCGGCCGGACGGCGTCCTGGAGCCGCCCGACCTCGACGTCGAGGGCTACCTGGCGGGGGTCGAGCAGTGCCGGGACCGGTTCCCGGACCTGCGGATCCTGTCCGGGGTGGAGCTGAGCGAGCCGCATTGGCACCGCGCTCGCGCCGACGCGCTGCTCGCCGCCCACGGCTTCGACCGCATTCTCGGCTCGGTGCACTCCCTGCCCGGCGGCGAGCACCACCACGAGCTGACGCTGATCACCGACCGGCCGCCCGGCGAGCTGCTGCGCGCCTACCTCGCCGAGGTGCTCGGGCTGGTCGAGTCGACCGCCGGCTTCGCGGTGCTCGCGCACATCGACTACGCGCTGAGGTCGTGGCCGGCCGAGGGCCCGCCGTTCGTCGTGGCGGCCTTCGAGGAGGAGTTCCGCACCGTGCTGCGGGCCCTGGCTTCGAGCGGACGCGCGCTGGAGGTCAACACGAAGGTGCCGCTGCCGGGCGAGGTGGTCCGGTGGTGGTTCGAGGACGGCGGTGAGGCGGTGAGCTTCGGCAGCGACGCTCACGAGCCGGGCCTGGTCGGCCACGGCTTCGCGGCGGCGGCCGCCCTGGTCGAGTCCGCCGGTTTCCGCCCCGGCCGCACCCCGCACGACTTCTGGCGCCGTTGAACGTCACTTTCACCGAGAAAGATGCGTCTCGAGGCCGCCCGGGCGCATCTTTCACGGCGAAAGCCGCGCTTTGCGGCGCAAAGTGGGTCAGGCGAGGGCGTGGCGGCCGTGGGCGCGGGACTCCGCACTCTGGTCCAGTAGCCGGTTGGCCACCCGGCCGATCGCCGCGTCCAGCTCGGCGCGGTCGGCCGTGCCCCAGTCGCCGAGGCGCTCGGCCAGCCAGTCGTGCCACGCCCGCACCACCTTGGCGAACTCGGCCCGGCCCGGCTCGGTCAGCTCCCACTGGCCGCCGCTGTAGCGCAGGTGCCCGGTCAGCTCCAGCCGGTTGAACGCCGGTTCCAGCACCTGCGCGGGAACGCTGAAGTACTCCCCGATCGCCTTCAGCGTCGACGGCTCGCCGCGGCGTTCCCGCAGGTGGACCTGCAGCAGGCACCAGATGCCACCTTCGTCGAGGTCGCCGCCGGCGCGTTCGACGATCGCCGGGGCCACCTTGCGGCGCTCGCGGAAGAACAGCGTGGCCACGGCGCGTTCGAGCGCACGGTCGTCCGTGCGGGCCTCCGGCATCGCGAAGCCGTCACCGAGGTCCGGCGCGGCCGCGCGGGCGGTGTCGCGCAGCGGAACCTCCTTGAGGAAGAACGCGAGCGCGAACGCGACCAGCCCGACCGGCGCCGCGGCGAGGAACACCACGTGCAGGGAGTCGCTGTAGGCCTGGATGACCGGAGCGGACACCGAGTCCGGCAGCGCGTGCAGCGCCGTCGGCACCTGGAGCGCCCGCGGGTCGACCCCGGGCGGCAGCGGGTGTTCGGCGGCGGCCTTGGCCAGGTTGGGCGCCAGCTGGTTCGCGTACACCGTGCCGAAGATGGCCGCGCCGAACGAGCTGCCGATCGAGCGCAGGAACGTCACCCCCGACGTCGCCACACCGAGGTCGGCGTAGTCGACGGTGTTCTGCACGGCGATGGTCAGCACCTGCATGCCGAGCCCGATGCCCAGGCCCAGCACGGCCATATAGGCCGAGGCCTCCCAGAACCCGGTGTCGGCGTCCAGCCGGGACAGCAGGTAGAGCCCGATCGTCATGCCCGCGGCGCCGACCAGCGGGAAGATCTTGTACCGCCCGGTCTTGCTCACGGCGTTGCCCGCGGCGATCGACGCGACCAGCAGCGCCAGCACCATCGGCAGCAGCCGCACCCCGGACGTCGTCGCCGAGGTGCCCTGGACGTACTGCATGTACGTCGGCAGGTAGGAAAGCGCGCCGAGCATCGCGAAGCCGACG
This sequence comes from Amycolatopsis sp. NPDC104587, assembly GCF_055583645.1. NCBI lineage: Bacteria > Bacillati > Actinomycetota > Actinomycetes > Pseudonocardiales > Pseudonocardiaceae > Amycolatopsis > Amycolatopsis sp. NPDC104587. The sequence continues at coordinate 330,478 of NZ_JBVJNO010000003.1, read as the reverse complement.
ACGAAGCTCATGATCCCGCCGACGGTGAACACCGGGTTCCGGAACAGCCGCATCGGCAGCATCGGCTCCGCTGCTCTCAGCTCCACGAAGACGAACGCCGCGAGCAGCACGACCGAGCCGACCGCCATCCCGATGATCGTCGGCGAGCCCCACGCGTACTGCGTGCCGCCCCAGCTCGTCACCAGCGTGAGCCCGGTCGCGGCCAGGCCGATCAGCAGGATGCCGAGGTAGTCGATGACCGGCTTGACCGCGGCGCGCGCGTTCGGCATCGCCGAGGACGCCACCACCAGCACCACGATGACCAGCGGGATGTTGACGTAGAACGCCCACCGCCACGACAGGTGGTCGACGAAGAAGCCGCCGAGCATCGGCCCGGCCACGGTCACCACGCCGAACACCGAGCCGAGCACACCCTGGTACTTGCCGCGCTCGCGCAGCGGGACGACGTCGGCGATCAGCGCGGTCGAGGTGACCATCAGTCCGCCGCCGCCCAGGCCCTGCACCGCACGCCAGACGATCAGCCAGACCATGCTGTCGGCGAACCCGGCGCAGAAAGAGCCGATGCCGAACACGACCACCGAGATCTGGAACATCAGCTTGCGGCCGAACAGGTCACCGAGCTTGCCGACGACGACGGTCATGATCGTCTCGGCGAGCAGGTAGGAGGTGACCACCCACGAGAGGTGCCCGGCCCCGCCGAGGTCACCGACGATGGTGGGCAGCGCGGTCCCGACGATGGTCTGGTCCAGCGCGGCCAGCAGCATACCGAGCAGCACGGCCCCGAAGACGGCGTTGACCCGCCCCCGGCTCAGCTGCGCGGGTCCCGGCTCGTGGGCGACCTCCGCGGTGGCCGTCATCCGCACCTCCTGGCTCGGCCTCCGAGGCTAGTGCGAACGGTCCACTGTGGATAGCCACTCGTTCCGGTGACGCAGGGTCAGCTCGAACGGCTCGAACCCCTGCGCGCGGTAGATCGCCAGCGCCGCCTCATTGCCGGCGTAGGCCTTCACGACCGATTCGTTCGCGCCCTTTTCCCGCGCCCACGCGAAAAACGCCGCGACCAGCTCGGCGCCGACCTCCGACCGGCGGTGGTCCGGGCCGACGCGCAGGCTCTCCAGCACCGCGGTCACCACGCCCGGCCGCAGGGCGTCCGGGGGCCGCAGCCTGCCGGTCAGGTGCCCGCCGCCGGCCAGCAGGTAGAGGCAGTCCGGATCGCCGACCAGCTCCGCGTAGTAGGCGGCGCCCTCACGGTCGGGCCAGCCGAGGTCCATGCGCGGGTCGTGGCGCCCGGCGTCTTCGGCGAACAGCCCGGCGGCCGACTCGACGAGTTCGGGGACGTCTTCGGGAACACAGAAGGAAACAGTCATGGCTTCGACCGTAACCACGTGATTTTTCGAAGTGAATCAGGACTTTCCGGGGCTCAGGTGCGCCAGGCTTTCCAGCGCGAGCTGCTCCAGATGGCCTGCGGCCGCCACGCTTCCGCCCGCCGCGCGGAACGACGCGGCCACCGCCTCGGCGGCCCGCCGGTACGAAGGTTCAGTCAGGACTTCTGACACGGCCTCGGCGATCTTGCCCGCGTCGGCGCGGCCGAAGCGCAGCCGCACTCCCGCGCCCGCCGCGACCACCTGGGCCGCCACGATCGGCTGGTCGTCGCGGATCGGGGCGACCACCAGCGGCAGGCCGTGCCACAGCGTCTCGCACACCGTGTTGTGCCCCGCGTGGCAGAGCACCGCGTCCACCCGCGGCAGCAGGGCCAGCTGCGGGACGCGCGGGCGCACCAGGACGTTCGGCGGCACCGGCCCGAGCGCCTCGCCCGGGTCGACGAGCACGGCGCGGGCGGGCAGCCCGGCGAACGCCTCCGCCGCCGCGGTCAGGAACCGGGTCCCCGCCGAGGTGTTCGCCGTGCCGAGGGACACCAGCACGGCCGGCCGGAGCGGGTCGAGCCAGTCCCACGGGAAGTCCGTTGTGGACGGACGCGCGCCGAGCGCCGGCCCGACCAGCCGAACCCCCGGCGGCGGCGCCGCGCCGAGCAGCTCGCGGGTGGTGAACGCCAGGACGCCGTGCGGGGAGAACCGCGGGTCGGCCGAACCGCGGCCGCCCGCGACGCGCGCCCGCAACCCGTCAAGCAGCGAGGCGACCCACTCGGCGACCTTCGGCAGGCCGGCCAGCGGGTCGACCAGCTCGGCCGACGTCGTCGCCGACGTGACCCACGGCAGGCCGCGCGCCTCGGCCAGCAGCCCGCCGGCCAGCGCCTGCTGGTCGGCGACCACCACGTGCGGGGCGAACGCGTCGATCGCCGCGGCCACGCCGGACGCCATCGAGTCGGCCAGGGGGACGAGGAAGTCTTCCCACAGGAACCGGAGCGCGGCCGGGCCCTTGAGCTCCGCCGGCCGCGATGGCGCGTCCCGCGGCGTCGCGCAGGAGAAGACGAGCGCATCGGGACCGGCCAGCTGCCACAACAGCTCGTCGTGCCCGGCCCAGGCGACCTCGTGCCCGCGCGCGGTGAGCTCGCCCGCCACGCCGACGGCCGGGTTCACGTGCCCGACCAGCGGCGGGACGACGAACAGGAACCGGGCCACTACCGCACCCGGGCCGGCGCGCGCGAGGTGTCCCGGACCCACCCGAAGACCAGCTCGATCGTCTCGGCGGTCCGTTCGACCAGCACCGAGTGCCCCTGGTCGGGCAGCACGACGCAGCGGCAGCGGTCCAGGTGCGTCTCGAAGTGGGGCACCTGCGCGGCGAGGCCGGAGTCACCGCCGAAGATCGCGAACACCGGGCAGTGGACCGTCGAGAGGTCCGCGGCGATGGTCGAGCTGCGCGGGATGTCCTCGGCGATCGTCGTGGTCTGCAGGATCCGGTTCGCCGCCTTCGACAGCCGGGCGGTGTGCGCGCCGTGGTTGTCCGCGATCCAGCCGATCACCTCGTCGATGGCCAGCCGGGTCTTCGCGTCGGCCAGGCCGTCGGCCATGTGGCCCGTCCACTCCGCCGTCGGCGGCTCGCCTTCGATCACGACGACGCTCGCCACCCGGTCGGGCCGGGCCGCGGCCAGCCCGAAGGCCACCGACGCGCCGAACGAGTTGCCGACGACGTGCACCGGCCGGGTGACCTCGCAGGCGTCGAGGACCGCGACGAGGTCGTCGACGAACCGCTCGAGGTGGTAACCGGACTCGGGCCGCGTCGTGCGCCCGTGCCCGCGCAGGTCGTACATCAGGACGTCGAGCCCACGCTCGGCGAAGGCCGGGCCGAGGGTGAAGTAGTAGCTGGCCAGGCTGTCGGTGAGCAGGCCGTGCACACACACGACGACCGGCGCGTCGCCGTCGAGCGGCACGTCCGGCGTCAGCCGCTGGACGTGCACGTCCAGCTCGCCCGCGCGGATCCGGCTCACGCCGTCTCCCGCAGCGAAGCGACGGTGTACCGGACCAGCTCGCCGACGGTCAGCGCGATGATCTCGTCGAGGTCGCGTTCGGCGATGAACGTCGCGAAGTTGACCCGGTCGCCGTAGTGCTCGCGCAGCTGCCCGGACAGCGCCACCAGGTCGACGCTCTCCAGCTCGAGGTCGTCGTGGAAGGTGGTGTCCATCGTGATCTCCGTGTCGTCGAGGCCGTACTCCTCGAGCAGCTCGCGCAGCATCCCGCTCAGCTGCGCCAGCACGGACGCCTCGGCGGTCGTTTCGTGGCCGGTGGTGGTCTCGACGCTCATTCCCCGGTCTCCTTCGGCTCTTCGGTCCAGGCGACGACGTACTGGCGCGGCGGCGCGCCGGGCGGGTTCCCGAGGTCGGCACAGCACACCCGGTGGGTGCGCCCGGCGGCGCGGACGGTGAGCTCGTCCACGGTGGCCGCGACGACCTGGAAGTCGCGGGGCTCACCGCGCAGGCCGGTGCCGAGCAGCTTCGCGACGGCTTCCTTGGCGGTCCAGAATCGGGCGAACCAGCGTTCGGGGTCCCCGGGCAGGCTCGCGAACAGCTCCTGCTCCCCCGCGCCGAGCGCGGCGTCCACAGTGGACCCGGTGCGCGGCACGACCTCTTCGACGTCGATGCCGCACGGGCCGAACCGGGCGATCGCCACCCCGGCTTCCGCCTTGTGCGCCACCGAAATCGTCAGCTCGGGCAGCTCGCGGCCGTACGCGCCGGTCGCGTGTGGACGGCCCGCGTCGTCGTTGCCGATGCGCAGCTCGGCCGGGAACATCTCGGGCTCACCGCGGGCCCAGAGGAACTGGCGGACGGCGTCCTTGGCCGCGATCCGGCCGAGCAGCCACTGCCGGCGGCCCCGGGGCGGGCGCGCGGTGTAGGCGTCGCGCTCGGCGCCGGCCAGGTAGTTGCGCATGATCAGCTCGCGGGTGGCCAGGTCCGGCCAGCCCTCGTGCACCAGTGCCCAACCACCCGGCTGCTGCTTCGACAGCGTCGAGCGCTCGGGGGTCCGGTCGGCCTGGCGGATCTCGCGGGTGCTGTCGAAGCGCCGGTCGCGCCAGCCGGTGAAGGTGGCCCAGACCTGTCCCTCGTGGACGAGCTGCATGTCGGCGTCGAGGAACTCCTCGGTCAGCCCGGTGATCTTGACCAGGCACTCCAGCCGCTCCCCCGGCGCCGGGTGCGGGCCGTGGAAGCGGATCTCGCGCATGCCGACCGGGAAGACGGTCGTGCGCTCCGGCAGCCGGGACATGATCCAGAAACCGAGCACCTGGCCGACGTTGTCGAGCAACGCGCCGGGCGCGGCGGGAGTCGTCAGGACCGCGCGCACATGGTGTTCGCCGACGGCGGTCAGCTCGGTGACCCCCTGGAAGCGCGGGCCGTGGAACATCCAGCGGTCGGCGTACAGCTCGGCCGCGGTCGTCTCCGGAGCCTGCTCCGCCGACGCCGGGAACCGCCACGGCGCGGGCGCGTCGGCCGGATACGCCGGGGCCAGCTCCACGACCGCCTGCGAGTAGTCGACCAGCGCGGCGAGCACCCGGTCGGCGCCCTGCGGCTCGACCCGCACCGGCACGCTGACGGCGGGAACCGCGGTGATCCACTGGGTCAGCCGGACGTCGTGCACGGCGACCGCGCGCCGGCCGGGCGCGGCCTGCTCGGCGAAGCCCATGAGGTGGTCGATCACCGTGGTGGCCGGCACCACCGGCCAGCGGTCACCCGGGTCGGCCTGCGGCGGCTGCTTGAAGAAGCAGTGGTCGAGCAGGTAGGGCATGCTTTCGACCGAAACTTCGAGGGTCGCGTCGAGCCTGACCGGAGCTTTCACGTGAAAGCTCCGGCCCGAGCTTTCACGTGAAAGCTCGGGCCGGCCGGTGAGCACTGTCGCGGCCAGCTCGGCGGTGTCGTTCAACAGCGCGGCGAGCTCCTGGGCCAGCGGGCCTCGCCCAGCCAGGTCGTCCACTGTGGACTTTCCGGCGGCCGGCAGGGCCAGCCGCGCGCGCACGGCGCCGTCCAGGGAGATCAGCCGGCCTCCCAGGTCGAGCTTGACGGCCTTGTGGGCGGTCGCGCGGCCTTCCTCGGGCAGGCGGGTGAAGTCGATGTCGAGGCCGTCGGCCCACAACGCGGTCGCGACCCGGCGCAGCTGCGCGAGGCCGGGGCGCTGCGCCGAGTGGGCCGCCACGACGAGGTGGTCCTCGCCGTGGAGCGTGTCGCCGACCAGGGAGCCGAGCTGCCCGGCGCCGACCTGGACGAACGCCCGGAACCCGGCGGTGTGCAACGCCCGGACGAGCGGCCGGAACCGCACCGGCTCCAGCAGGTGCCGCACGAACAGCTCGCGGACGTCCGCCTCGGCGGCCGGGTACTCCGACACCGTGGTCGCCGACCAGAGCGGCCGGACCGGCGGGTGCAGGGTGAAGCGGGCCGCCGCGTCGCGGATCGGGTCCAGGTACGGCCGCAGCATCGGGGTGTGGAACCCGGACCGGAACGGCAGCACGTGCGCGACGATCCCCGCGTCCCGGAACCGCGTGACGAGCTCCTCGACCGCCGCCGCCGGGCCGCAGACCATGGCCTGGTGGGGCGAGTTGTCGTGCGAGAGCACCACATCCGCGCGTCCGGCCAGCTCTTCGAGCACCCGGGGCGCGGGGGCGCCGACCGCGGCGAAGGCGAGACCGGGGACCACCAGGCTGTCCGGGTCGAACCCGGCGAGGAACGTGTCGACCTCCGCACCGGCGTACACGCCGGCGGCGGCCATCGCCGTCCACTCGCCCAGGCTGTGCCCGGCGACGGCGTCCGGTTCGACACCCAGCCGGCCGAGCGCGGTGTGCAGCAGCCGGCCCAGCTCGAACACCGCGGCGCCCTGCCGGCCGACGTCCCCGACCTCGACCTCGGCGTGCTGCCAGGGAAGCCCGAAGTGGCTCGCGACGTCCCCGCAGTTGAGCGTCAGCTCCGACTCCAGGCCGGGGAACACGAAGGCGAGCTTCCCGCCGCCCGGTCCGAGCAGCGGGCGGTCGGCGAACCAGACGTCGTTGCGGCCGCGCCAGGCCCGGCCGCGGGCGACGGCCTTCCGGGCGAGCGCGAGCCGTTTCTCGGTCGGGTCGACCACCCCGAGGCGGACCGGGCCGTCGCCGGTCGTGCGCGGGGCGGGCCGGTCGAGCAGGTCACGCAGGCCCTCGACCGAGCGGGCGGCCAGCCGCAGCACCCGTTCCGGCTCCTGGACCACCACGGCCGGGGCCGGGCGGTCCGGCGCCTGCTCCAGCACGACGTGGGCGTTGATCCCGCCGAAGCCGAACGCGTTGACCCCGGCGCGGCGCACCGCCGCGTCCCACGGCTGGGCTTCGTCCACTGGGGAGAACCGGGTCTTCGCGAGCGCGGGGTGCGGGTCGTCGCAGTGCAACGTGGGCAGCAGGACACCGTGGTGCACGGCCAGCGCCGCCTTGACCAGCCCGGCGATCCCGGCCGCGGGCATCGTGTGGCCGATCATCGACTTCACCGAGCCGAGGACGGCGGTGCCCGCGGTGCCGAACACCTCCGCCAGGGTCGCGAGCTCGGCCGCGTCCCCCGCCGGGGTCGCCGTGCCGTGCGCCTCCAGCAGGCCCAGCGAGTCCGGGGCGGCCGGGTCGAGGTTCGCCGCCGCCCACGCCTGGCGCACCGCGCGGACCTGGCCGCCGGAGTCCGGGTTGGCCAGGCTCGCGGTCCGGCCGTCGGAGGCGATGCCGGTGCCGGTGACCACGGCGTAGACGCGGTCGCCGTCCCGTTCGGCGTCGGCCAGCCGCTTGAGGACGACCACGCCGGTGCCCTCCCCGATCAGCACCCCGTCGGCGTCGCGGTGGAAGGGCCGGATGCGCTCGGACGGCGAGAGCGCGCCGAGCTGGGTGAACACGCTCCAGAACGTGATGTCGTGGCAGTGGTGCACCCCGCCCGCGAGCACCACGTCGCAGCGACCGGTGGCGAGCTCCCGCACGGCGTGGTCGACGGCGATCAGCGAAGACGCGCAGGCGGCGTCCACTGTGTACGCCGGGCCGCGCAGGTCGAGCCGGTTGGCCAGCCGTGACGCGGCCAGGTTGGGCACCAGCCCGATCGCAGACTCCGGCGCCTCCGGTCCGAGCTGGTCGGTGAAGGCCTCGCGGACCGCGTCGAGACGGGCCGGGTCGAGGTCGGGCACCAGCTCGCCGAGGGTGCGGACGAGCTGGCTCGCGGTGCGGACGCGCTGGTCGAGGCGCACCAGCCCGGGGGTCAGGTACCCGCCGCGGCCGAGCACGACCCCGACCTTCGCGCGGTCCGCGGGCAGCCGGTCGGGGCCGCCCGCGTCCGCGACGGCCTGGGCGGCGACACGCAGCGCGATCAGCTGGTCGGGTTCGGTGGCGGGCACGGAGTTCGGCATGATCCCGAACCCGGTGACGTCCACTTCGGCCAGTTCGTCGACGAACCCGCCGCGCCGGCAGTAGAGCCGGTCGGCCCGCGGGTCGGCGTCCGGCGCGTAGTGCGCGCCGTCCCACTTGCCCGCCGGCACCTCGGTGATCGCGTCGACACCGCCGACGAGGTTGCGCCAGTAGGCCGTCAGGTCCGGGGCGCCGGGCAGCAGCACCGACATCCCGACGATCGCCACGGGGTCCGGCATCGGCTCACCAGCCCGACGCGGTGTGGACGACGGCGGCGGTCTCGGGGCGGCCCCACGCCAGCTCGCGCAGCAGGCCGAGGGTGCCTTCCTCCGGGTCGATCAGCGCGATGCCGCGGCGGGCGTACTCGCGCATCAGCTCGGGCGTCACCATGCCGTCGTGGTCGCCGGTGGGCGCCCACGGTCCCCAGTGGACGGTCACCGCGCGCCCGGCGGACCAGCGGTGGCCGAGCGTTTCGAGGGCGTCGTTGGCGGCGGCGTAGTCCGACTGCCCGCGGTTGCCGAGCGTCGCGGCGATGCTGCCGAACAGCACCACGAACTTCGGCTCCTCCGGCAGGTCGGCGGTTGCTTCGAGCAGGGTCCGGGCGCCGTCGACCTTCGTGCCGTAGACCCGCGTGAACGACTCCGGCGTCTTCTCGGCGACGAGCTTGTCCTCGATGACCCCGGCCGCGTAGACGATGCCGTCGAGGCGGCCGTGCTCGGCGTGGATCTCCTTGACCGCGCGGTGCACGGCTTCGGCGTCGAGCATGTCGACGGACTGGTAGCGCGCCGGGCTGCCGAGGTTTCCCAGCTTGCGCAGGGTCTGGCGGACCTCGCGTTCGGAGGTGATCCGGCGGAGGGTCCGTTCGATCTCGGCCGGGCTCTTCAGCCCGCTCGCGATCAGGGCCGCGCGCAGCTCCTTGGGGTCTTTCGCGTGCGGGTACTCGTCTTCCGGCGGCGGCACCGGGGTCCGGCCGAGCAGCTCGACGCGGCAGCGGGTGGCGGCGGCCAGCGTCGCGGCGAACCGGGCGGTGATGCCCTTGGCTCCGCCGACGAGCAGGACGACGGAGTCGCGGTCGAGGCCGATCGCGGCCGCTTCGGCCACGCCGTCCCCCGCCGGTCCGGCGCCGCTGCTGCCCAGCAGGCCGAGTCCTTCCTCGCCGGGTTTCAGCCCGCGCCGATCGACGCCTTCCCTGATCACCACGGGTTCGTGGTCCACAGTGGACAGCTCGGCGACGAAGGCGGCGGCGTCCGCGCCTTCGACGACCCGCGCGAGCGTGTCCGGGTATTCGCGGGCGACGCTGCGGTAGAAGCCGCGGAGGCCCTCGGCCGGGCCGGCGGTCAGCAGCCACTTCGGGCCCTGAGCCAGCGCGGCCTGGTAGAGCGGGAACGCTCCGGGCAGGACGGCGTCACCGTCGGGAACGTGCAGGTAGCCGTCGAAGCCGGGCCGGACGTCGTCGCCGATCTCGGCTTCGGCCCCGCGGGCGGTCAGTGCACTGTGGACGGCGTCGGCGAACGGACCGGCGCCGAGCACGAGGAAACGGCGGCCGGCGATGTCCGGCTCTCCGGCCGGAGCGAGGTCGAACTCGGTCATCACGTACCGCCGGGGTGCGATGATCACCGGCTCCGGGCCGGACTGCTTCACGGGCGTTCTTGCGGGTCCGGCGTCCAGCAGTTCGGCGATCCCGGCAGCCGTCCGGGCCTTCGCCAGCTCCTCGGCCTCTCCTGCACCCAGGCGGACCGTCAGCTCGCCCGCGATCTCGGCGCGCTTGATCGAGTCGATGCTCAAGTCGGCTTCCAGATCGAGGTCGGGTTCGATCATGTCCGCGGGATACCCGGTCCGCTCGCCGATCACCTCGATGATCGTCTCGAGCACCGACATGGGCTTCGGTGCGTCAGGGACAGCCACGGCCACGGTCGAGCGCTGGTCTCCGATCAGCTCCGCGATCGCCGCCGCCGTGCGGGCCTTGGCGAACTCCTCGACGTCTCCCCCGGCGAGCCCCAGGACCGTGGCCAGCTCACCGGCGATCTCGGCGCGCTTGATCGAGTCGATGCTCAAGTCGGCTTCGAGGTCCAGGTCCGGCTCGATCATGTCCACCGGGTAACCGGTGCGCTCCCCGATCACCGCGACGATCGTCTCCAGCACCGGCCGCTCGACCGGCGCCGCCGGGACGACCGCCGGAAGCACCTCGGCCACCGGGACCGGCTGTGGCAGCTGAACCGGCGCGTCGCTGCCGAAGAACCCGAGCAAGACGTCCCGCTGCGCGGCGATCATCTCCCGGCTGGTGCGGAGGAAGTCGGCGACCATCGCCTCCGACGAAACGGGCTCGGCCGACGTCGTGGCCGGCACCGCCGACAGCCGCTCGGCCGGGCGCAGCGCCCCCGCGGGGATCGTGCCGTCCGCCGTGCGCAGGAGGTGGCCGTCGACCGTCCAGCCGGGACGGTTCGGCCGCGGGGCCGTGCTTGCGTCGACCGCGTCGCGACCGCGGAACAGCCACCCCGTCTCGACGCGCACCCCGGCGACGGCCAGCTGCGCGAGCGTGCCGAGGAAGCCCGGCACACCGCGGCGGCCCGGCTGTTCGAACCCGACCGTCCGGTGCGGACGGTCCCCGAGGATCGCGTCGACCTGCCGCGCGAGCACCGCGCCCGGTCCGGCTTCGACGAACACCCGCGCGCCGGCCGCGTACATCGCCTCGACCTGCTCGACGAACCGCACCGGCGAGCCGACCTGCGCGGCCAGCTCACCGCGGACCTCGTCCGGGTCCGCCGGGTAGGGCCCGGCGGTCCGGTTGCCGTACACCGGGACGGCGGGCCGCACGACGCCGATCGCCTCCAGGGCTTTCCCGAAAGCCGCGCCCGCCGGAGCGACCAGCGGACTGTGGAACGCGCACGCGACCGAAATCCGTTTTGCGCCGAGCCCGGCCGCGCGGAGCTGCGCGATCGCCGCTTCGACGTCGGCGGTGGGCCCGGAGACCACCGTCTGCCGGGGTGAGTTGTGGTTGGCCAGGACAACCGTGGTGGCGGTGAGGACCGCGCTCACGTCCGCGGCGGACGCCGAGACCGCCGCCATCGCCCCGGGGTCCCCGGCGGGCACCGCGTCGAAGATCGCCCCGGCCCGCGCGTGGCTGGCCAGCATCAACGCTTCGGGGGTGAAGGCGCCCGCCGCGGCCAGCGCCGTCAGCTCGCCGTAGCTGTGCCCGCCGACCATCGCGGGCCGCACGCCGGCGCGGGTCAGCAGCCGGAATGCGGCCAGCCCGGCGAGGCCGAGCGCGGGCTGGGCGACGCGGGTGTCGGTGACGCGCTCGGCGGCGGCCTGCCGGGCCGCCTCACCGAACACCGCGGGGCCGAAGACGACGTCGGCGGTCACCGGGTCCAGGCGCAGGTACCGCTGCAGCTCGGGGAAGGCGACGAACAGCTCGGCGAACATGCCGGGCCGCTGGCTGCCCTGGCCGGGGAACAGCACCGCGACCTCACCGGGTTCTTCGTCCCCGGCGCGGTACACCCCGGACACGTCCTGCCCGGCCAGGGCCTGCCGCAGCAGTCCGGCGAGCTCGTCCACAGTGGACGCGACGACGGCGAGCCGCACCTTTCCGGCGGCCTCGGCCCGCCGGGACGCGCTCAACGCGAGGTCCCGCAGGCGCCACGGCTGCTTCCCGGCCGGCACGTCGTCCACCAGGGACAACAGGTCCCGGGCTGCCGCGTCGGTCGCGAAGGGGAACAGTTCGGCGGGCCATTCGTGGGCCGTCTGCGCCGGGGGCACACTGCTGTGGGCGCCGAGCACCACGTGGAAGTTGGTGCCACCGAAGCCGAACGCGCTCACCCCGGCGATCCGCTCCGTGGCCGGCGCGGCCCACGGCTGCGCGGCGGTCTGGAACACGAACGGGCTGCTCGACGCGTCCCAGGCCGCGTTCGGCGCCGAGAGATGAAGCGTCGGCGGCTTGACGGCGGTGTGCAGCGCCAGCGCCGTCTTGATCAGCCCGGCGAGGCCCGCGGCACACTTGGTGTGCCCGATCTGCGACTTGACCGACCCGATCGTGCACCCGCCCGGCGCGGCGCCGGCCTCGGTGAACACCTTCGTGAGCGTGCCCAGCTCGGTCCGGTCGCCGACCACGGTGCCGGTGCCGTGCGCCTCGACCAGCCCGACGCGCGCGGGCGAGATGCCCGCGTTGCGGTAGGCGCGGCTGAGCGCGGTGTGCTGGCCCTCCGGCCGCGGCGCGGTGAGGCCGAGCGCGCGGCCGTCGGAGGCCGCGCCGACCCCCTTGATCACCGCGTACACGCGGTCGCCGTCTCGTTCGGCGTCGGCGAGGCGTTTCAGCGCGACGCACGCGACCCCTTCGCCGAGGGCGATGCCGTCCGCGGCGCTGTCGAACGTCGCCGAACGCCCGGTCGGAGACAGGGCGTGCGCCGAGGCGAACAGGAGGTAGTCGTTGATGCCGTTGTGCAGGTCAGCGCCACCGCAGAGGACGAGGTCGCTGGTGCCCGCGGTCAGCTCCTTGCAGGCGACGTCGACGGCGGTCAGCGACGACGCGCACGCGGCGTCCACCGTGTAGTTCGCACCGCCCAGGTCGAGGCGGTTGGCGATCCGCCCGGCGATGACGTTCGCGAGCACGCCGGGGAAGGAGTCCTCGGTGATCCGCGGCAGCCGTTCGTCCAGTTCGGACGGCAGTTCGCCCACATAGGACGGCAGCACCGAGCGCAGGGTCATCGCGTTGGACAGGTCGCTGCCCGCCTCGGCGCCGAACACCACCGAGGTCCGGGCGCGGTCGAACGCGCGGTCGGTGTACCCCGCGTCGGCCAGCGCGCGGTGCGCCGCTTCCAGCGCCAGCAGCTGCACGGGTTCGATGCTGGCCAGCGACGACGGCGGGATGCCGTACTTCAGCGGGTCGAAGCCGATCTCCGGGAGGAACCCGCCCCAGCGCGACGGAGTCTTCTCACCCTGGCCGGCCGCGTCGTAGTACAGCTCGGTGTCCCAGCGCTCCGGCGGGACCTCGGTGACGGCGTCGGCGCCGGCCAGGACGTTCGCCCAGAAGGTGGCCAGGTCGGGCGCCTGCGGGAACATGCAGGCCATGCCGACGATCGCGACGTCGAGCGGGGCGGGAGCGGGCGGTTCCGGGGTGGTCACGCCGAATTCGGCGGCCCGGGCACGCAGGAACGCGTTGGCACCCTCGCCGACGGCGTGGTGCAGGTCGGCGATCGTCGTGACCGCGTCGCGCAGCACGGCGACCTCGCCCGCCATGAACATGCCTTCGGCGAACTGCCGGTCTTCCCCGACGTCGCGCAGCTCGGCGCCGACCCGCTCGATGCCCTTGCTGGCCAGGCGGAGCCGGCCGACGTTGAGGGTTTCCAGCTGCTCCCAGGCTTCGCGGCTCGGCACGCCCCGCTCGGCGAGGTCCGCCTTGATCACCGCGTACTCCTCGGTGAACGGGCTGCGCACGCACCGGGTGGCGTGCCCGGGCGCGGTTTCGAGCAGGTCGGTGTGCTCGGCGCCGAGCAGCTCGCGCTGGAACCGGCCGAGCACGGCGCCCGCGTCGACGGCCTCGCGAGTGAACAGGTACGCCGTGCCCATCAGCACCCCGACGGCGGCGCCCCGCGCGGCGACCGGGACGGCGAGGGCGGCCACCATCGCCGCCGAGCGCTCGTCGTGGACGCCGCCCGCGAACAGCAGCTGCAGGTCCGCGGCCGCGCCCGGTGTCACGGCGAGGAAGTCGGCCAGGACCCCGAGCTGGGCCTCCCACAACGGGAAGCTCGTGCGCGGGCCGACGTGACCGCCGCATTCCGACCCTTCGAAGACGAACTTGCGCGCCCCGGCTTGGAGGAACTGTTTCAGCAGTCCGGGTGAGGGCACGTGGAGGAAGGTCGAGATCCCCGCGTCCTCGAGCGCCGCGGCCTGGGCCGGGCGGCCACCGGCGATGATCGCGTGGGACGGCCGCAGCTCGCGGATCACCTCGAGCTGCGCGGCCTTGACGTCTTCGGCGGCGAAACCGAGCACACCGACACCCCAGGGAGCGCCAGCGAGGGCGTCGCGGGTCTTCTCCAGCACGTCACGGGTCTGGGCCGGGCCGGACAGGGCCAGCGCGATGAACGGCAGCGCGCCGCCTTCGGCGACCGCGGCCGCGAACGCGGGCTGGTCGCTGACCCGGGTCATCGGCCCCTGCGCGACCGGCACCGCGGTGCCGAGCGCGCGGCTGCCCGCGCTGCCCGGGCCGAGCACCGGGGTCTCGGCGCGCAGCGCGTCGCCGATGGCGTCGGCCAGGCCGCGGACCGCCGCGGTCACCGTGCCCCAGCGGTCGCGGAACCGCGTGGCCAGGAAGACGTCCTGACCGGCTTCGACCGGTTCACTGCCTCGCCGCGCGAGCACCCGGACGCCGTCGACGACGGTCGTTTCGGACCCGTCGAGACCGGAAAGGCCGCTGGTGAGCGTCGACGGCAGTTCGGCTTCCGGCAGCAGGGCGAGCTGGGTGTCGACGAGAACCCCGGCGGCCCCGCCGGCGACCGCGGCCGCGGCGGTGTGCGGCCCGATGCCGCCCGCCGCCCAGACGGGAACGCCCGGCGCGGTGTCGAGCAGGGCTTGCAGCAACACGAACGTGCTCAGCTCACCCGTCCGGCCGCCGCATTCGTGACCGCGCGCGATCAGCCCGTGCGCGCCGCCGTCGAGCGCCCGCGTGGCCGCGGCACGGCTGGAGACTTCGGTAAGCACCTGCCGGCCGGGAAAGTCGTGCGCCCTGCACGGCGAGTCTTCCGTCAGCACCACGGTGGTCACGGCGTCGGGCAGGTCGGCGGGCGGGCGCGTGAGCCGGACGCCGAAAGCCGGGATTCCCCACTCCCCCAGCAGCGTGAGCTCGTCGGTGGCCGCAGCTGCCGGACCGGTCAGGTCGAGCACACCGAGCCCGCCCCCGCGCGCGGCGGCCGCGACCCCGCGCGCCGACGGCCACCGCAGTGGTGACACTGCGACGACCGCTGCGCAGTCGTCTTTCGAGACACGCATGGGAACTCCCGCTATGCACGAAAGGGTGACGGAGTAACGGGGTGTACTTAAGCGGGTTCACCCGGTTCCGTCAACAACCCACCACGATTTCGTCGGAGTTGTTCAGAAAATGCGCGACGGACCAGCGTGGAGACGCAAGAATTTAACGTGTACGTCATGTACCCCGGCATGGCGCAGCCCCGCCACAACTCTTGGACACTGGTCAAGCGGCCGCCGGGCCGTGCGGTACCTGCGATCCGCCGGGCACACACCACCGGATGGGGGCAAGCCTTCTCACCCGGTGGACGCAGTCCGGCTGGCCACACCGGACCACACCGTCCGTCGGGTCCACTGTTTCCCCGAGGCCGCCGGAAAGTGTCGTGCAGGTAAAATTGACGACGTTATCCGGTTCTTCTGCCGACACGCGCCGGAACAGTTTTCCTTATTGCGCGAAGACGATTCGCACGGCACTTTTACCCACAGCCGAAAGCAGAGTGCCGGAATCGGCGCTGCCGGTCCCACCACCCCGGTGAGTCCACTGTGGATTCCCCGCGCAGCCGGGTTTCACGTGCTCACACGATCCACCACGCCCCCGACACGCCGTCTGCCGACTGCAGACCCCCGGCCGGACCGGCGCGAACGACGGCGCGTATTCACCCGGGCACCATCGGTATCTCCGGCCGCGGTGATGAGCCCTCCGCCGTCGAAATCTCCGCCGGATGTGACAAATTTTCCGGCCGGGAAGCTGAAACCGTTTCGCGTACCTGTCGGTAACATTAGACGTACTGTCTATACTTGGACACGTTGTCCAGCCGTGGAGGTGGTCGTGGAGTACTGGTACACCGACGAGCGTTCGGGGACGCGTTACCCGGGCGACCCGCTGAGCTGGCGCGGCGACGACGGCGCGCCGCTGACCGTCGCCCCGCTGGGCGGCCTGGGCCCGGGTGACGTCGAGACCGGCGTCCGCTCCCTCTGGCGCTACCGCGCGGCACTGCCCGGTGACCTGCGCCCGGTCTCGCTCGGCGAGGGCTGCACCCCGCTGGTCCCCCAGGTCTGGGGCGGCACCGAGGTCCGGTTCAAGCTCGAGTGGTTCGGCCCGACCGGCAGCTTCAAGGACCGCGGGTCGAGCGTCATGGTGTCGGCGCTCGCCGGCGCCGGTGTGCGGGAGCTGCTGGAGGACAGCTCTGGCAACGGAGGCTCGTCGGTCGCCGCCTACAGCGCCGCGGCCGGGATCGCGGCGACTGTGCTGGCACCCGAAGGGACGTCACCCGCAAAGGTCCTCCAGACCCGCGCGTACGGCGCGACGGTCGAACTGGTGCCCGGCACGCGCGACGACACCGCCGCCGAAGCCGTCCGCCGGTCGGCCCGCACGACCTACGCCAGCCACAACTGGCACCCGTTCTTCCTGCAGGGCACCAAGACCCTCGCCTACGAGCTGTGGGAGGACCTCGGGTTCCGCCCACCGGACGCCGTCGTCACGGTCGCCGGCGCGGGCAGCATCGTCCTCGGCTGCGACCTCGGGTTCGGCGAGCTCCTGGCGGCGGGCTCGATCACCCGGCGGCCACGCCTGCTCGTCGCGCAGCCGCGGAACTGCTCCCCGGTCGACGCCGCCTTCCACGACCGGCAGCCGCCGCCGTTCGCCCCGACCGTCGCCGAAGGCACCGCCATCCGCCATCCGGTCCGGCTGCCCGAGGTGGTCGCCGCGATCCGGCGGTCGGGGGGTGACACCGCGGCGATCCCCGAGGACGCCATCGCCGCGGCCGCGCGCCGGCTCGCGTCCCTCGGTCTCTACGCGGAGCCGACCAGCGCGACCGCCGCCGCGGCGATCGACGTCTTCCGGGACCGCGGGGCGATCCGGCCCGGCGAGACCACGGTCGTCGTGCTCACCGGCTCCGGGCTGAAGGCGCCCGACCGGCTGCGGGAGCTGATCGGATGACCGAGGATGAGCTGCTGCTGCGGGAAGCGGAGAAGATCGCCCAGGCGGTCGGCCGGATGTTCCCCGGGTTGTGCGAGGTCGTGCTGCACGACCTGCGCGACCCCGCCCACGCCGTGCGCGCGATCGAAGGCGGGCTGTCCGGGCGCGCCGTCGGCGACCCGGCGACCGAGCTCGGCCTGGCCCGGATCGCCGACCCGGGGTTCCCGGACGTGCTCCAGAACTACCCGAACCGCTTCCCCGACGGGCGGCCGGCGAAGAGCACGTCGATCGGCATCCGCAACTCCGGCGGCGAGTACGTCGCGGCCCTGTGCCTCAACCTCGACGTCTCCCTGCTGGGCTCGGCCGCGCACGCCCTGACCCGCCTCACCCGCACCGACGCGCCGGCCCCGCTGGCCGAGTCCCTGCAGGCCCGGACCGGCGACGAGCTGCGCGCCCTGGTCGAGGACTACGCGACCGAGCGCGGCCACACCCCGCGCAGCCTGCCGGCGCCGGGCAAGAAGGACCTGGTCCGGTTGTTGAAGGAGCGCGGGTTCCTGGAGCTGAAGAACGCCGTCCCGGCCCTGACCGACCTGCTCGGGATCTCCCGGGCGAGCGTCTACAACTACCTGCGCTGACTCAGAAGACCGACCAGCCGGTCAGCGTCGTGAACCGGTCCAATGCGGACACTCCGGCGACGGAGTTGCCGCGTGCGTCCAGGCCGGGGCTCCACACGCAGACCGCGCACCGGCCCGGCACCACCGCGAGGATGCCGCCGCCGACGCCGCTCTTGCCGGGCAGGCCGACCCGGTAGGCGAACTCGCCCGCCGCGTCGTAGGTGCCGCAGGTCAGCATCACGGCGTTGATCCGCTTGGCCGCGCTGAGGCCGAGCAGCCGGGTGCCGTCGTTGCGGATGCCGTGGCGGGCCAGGAACAGCGCCGAGCGGGCGACGTCCGCGCAGCTCATCGCGATCGAGCACTGGCGGACGTACTGGTCGAGCACCTCGGGCACCGCGTGCCGCATGTTGCCGTAGGAGGCCATGAAGTAGGCGAGCGCGCGGTTGCGGTCGGCGTGGCCGGCCTCCGACTCGGCGACCTCCGGGTCGACGCCGATGTCCGGCCGGCCGGACTCTTCGCGCAGGAAGGCGAGCAGCGCATCGACGGCGTCACCTTGCCGCGCCAGCTCGTCGGTGACCACCAGCGCGCCCGCGTTGATGAACGGGTTGCGCGGGATGCCGTCCTCGTGTTCCAGCTGCACCAGCGAGTTGAACGGGTCGCCCGAGGGCTCGCGGCCGACCCGCGTCCACACGCCGTCACCGCGGGCGAGCACCAACGCCAGGGTGAACACCTTCGACATGCTCTGCACCGAGAACGGGCGCTCCCAGTCGCCGACGCCGTGCAGGCCACCGTCCACTTCGGCCACCGCCATGCCGAACCGCCGCGGCTCGACCCGCGCCAGGGCGGGGATGTAGTCCGCGACGGCGCCGCGGCCGATCTCGGGCGCGACTTCGCCGGCGATCCGGTCCAGCAGCGCCGCGAGGTCCACGGCCGTAGCGTAGAAGGCCGTCCATCCCGGATGAGCGGCGGCCCTTGTCAACTCGAAACCGGGAAATACTGGGAGAACTCCCCCAGTGATCTCCCGCACACCTTAAGTCTTCCTTAGCGCGCTTGGTGACTTGCCGCACAACCTCTAGCGTCCGTGAACCATGGATTCCTCGCTGCTCACCGAAAAAGGTGAAAGCTACTCGAAAGCGCTGGGCAACCGCCAAGTGCAGATGATCGCCATCGGCGGCGCGATCGGCGTCGGGCTCTTCCTCGGCGCCGGCGGCAAGCTCCACCAGGTCGGCCCGTCGCTGGTTCTCTCCTACGCGATCTGCGGGGTGGCCGCCTACTTCGTGATGCGGGCGCTGGGTGAGCTCGTCCTGCACGAGCCCAGCTCGGGCAGCTTCGTCACCTACGCCCGGAAGTTCATCGGGCCGTGGGCCGGCTTCGCGTCCGGGTGGATGTACTGGGTGAACTGGGCGATGACCGGGATCGCGGAGATCACCGCGGTCGCGATCTACGTGCACAAGTGGCTGCCGGACGTGCCGCAGTGGATCACCGCGCTGGTCGCCCTCGGGGTGCTGCTGGCGGTGAACCTGCTTTCGGTGAAGCTGTTCGGCGAGCTGGAGTTCTGGTTCTCGGTGGTCAAGGTGCTGGCCATCGTCGTCTTCCTGGTCACCGCGCTCGGCCTGGTGTTCACCAGCGCGAACATCGGCGGCACGCCGGCCGGCGTGCACAACCTGACCGACCACAGTGGATTCTTCCCGGCGGGCATCGGCATCGCGCTGATGACGCTGCAGGCGGTCATCTTCGCCTACTCGGCGATCGAGGTCGTCGGCATCGCGGCCGGCGAGACCAAGGACGCCCGCAAGGTGCTGCCGAAGGCGATCAACGGTGTGGTGTGGCGGATCGGCGTGTTCTACGTCGGGTCCGTGCTGCTGCTGGCGATGCTGCTGCCCTGGCCGTTCTACAACGGGGACGAGAGCCCGTTCGTCACGGTGTTCTCGCGCCTGGGCATCCCGGGCATCGGCGACGTGATGAACGCGGTGGTGCTCACCGCGGCGCTCTCGAGCGTCAACTCCGGGCTCTACTCGACCGGCCGGATCCTGCGCTCGCTGGCCGACAAGGGCGAGGCGCCGTCGTTCGTCGGCCGGATGAGCAGCCGGCAGGTCCCCTACGGCGGCATCCTGTTCACCTCGATCGCCTACCTGCTCGGCGTGGTGCTGAACTACCTGGTGCCGAAGGACGCGTTCGACATCGCCATCGCGGTCGCGTCGCTCGGCGTGATCACGACCTGGGCGACGCTGATCTTCTGCCAGATGCGGCTGCGCCAGGCCGCCCTGCGCGGCGAGCTGGAACGGCCGTCGTACCGCATGCCGTGGGCCCCATACTCCGGCTGGGCGACCCTCGGGTTCCTGGCCCTGGTGGTGGTCCTGATGGGCTTCTCCGACGGCGCGGAGAAGATCGCGTTCTACTCGATCCCGGTGCTGGCCGTGGTGCTCGCGGTCGGCTGGCGGGTCATCTCGAAGCGCCGCGAACGCGTCCCGGTCGAGTAGCGGCCGGGCGGGTGAAGGCCTCCTCGAGCGCAACCCCGAGCCTCGAGGAGGCCTTCACGCTTTCCGGCGGGCATACTCGACCTCCGGACAGGAGGTGGGCGGTGTCTTCGAGCACGGCACCCCGGCGGGTGACGATCCACGACGTCGCCCGCTCGGCCGGGGTCTCGCGGCAGACCGTGTCGCGCGCGCTGAACGACAAGGCCGAGATCGACGGCTCGACCAAGCAGCGGGTGCTCGACGCCGCCCGGGAGCTCGGGTACCGGCCGAGCCGCTTCGCCCGCGGCCTGGTCCGGCCGGACACGACCACGATCGGGCTGGTGGTGCCCGACCTGCTCAACCCGTTCTTCACCGAGGTCGCCTCCGGCACGCTGGAGGCGGCCCGGTCCCGCGGCTGGCACGTCGTCGTCTACGACACCGCCGACGACGCCGAGCAGGAGCTCGCCACGCTCCGCGTGATCGGCGCGCAGGTCGACGCGGTCGTCGGCTACTTCAGCCGGTCCGACGAGG
This sequence comes from Amycolatopsis sp. NPDC104587, assembly GCF_055583645.1. Lineage (NCBI taxonomy): Bacteria > Bacillati > Actinomycetota > Actinomycetes > Pseudonocardiales > Pseudonocardiaceae > Amycolatopsis > Amycolatopsis sp. NPDC104587. The sequence goes on along the minus strand of NZ_JBVJNO010000003.1, from coordinate 310,229 downwards.
ACCTCGACCGGTTCACCCCCGGCGTCCCCGTCGTGCTCATCGGCCGCGAGCCGCACACCCCGCGGTTCAGCGGCATCACGATCGACGGCGAGGACGGCATCCGCGAGGCCGTCGCCCACCTCGTCTCGCGTGGGCACCGGCGGATCGGGATGCTCGACCACGACGGCCGTCCCGAGCCGAGCATCCGGCAGACCTGGTTCCTCCGGGCCGCCGCCGCGGAAGGCATCACCGTCGCGCCCGGGTGGATCGCGCGCGCGGCGCAGACCGTCGACGGCGGGGGCGCGGCCCTCGCCACGCTGCTGGCCGCGCACCCCGACGTCACCGCCGTCTTCGCCTTCAACGACGTGATCGCCATCGGCGCGCTGCGCGAAGCCCGCCGCTACGGCCTGCGGGTGCCCGCCGACCTCGCGGTGATCGGGTTCGACGGCCTCGCGCTGGGCACGCTCGTCGACCCCGAGCTCTCCAGCGTCGCGATCGACACGCGCGCGCTCGGCGCGCTGGCCGTCGACCAGGCGGCCCGGCTCGTGACCGGGGCCGAGCCGCTCGAACCCGCCGAGCTGATCGTCCGCGCCGGGCTCCACCTGCGCGAATCCGCCTGATCCTTGACACCGGTGCCGCAGCGCAGCACACTCCCGGGCAATCCGTGAACGTTCACGGGAGCGTTCACGGGCACTGCCCGGAGGGTCCTCGATGACGCTGACTCGACGAAGCTTCCTGACCGCGGCGGGACTGGGCGTGGCGGCGCTCGGCTCCGCCGCCTGCACGAGCCCGACCACCGCCAACCCCGGCAAGCTCACGCTCTGGTACACCAGCGGCGGGCTGGCCGACTCCGTCGTCGCCGATGCGGGCAAGCGGTTCGCCGACCTCTACCCGTCCCAGGTGAGCGGCCAGCTCAAGCAGCGGCTGCTGGCCGCCCTGTCGGGCAAGGCGTACCTGCCCGACATCACGATGCTCGGCGACGACATCGCGACGTACTTCGCCGATAGCGCGCACTTCGCCGACCTGCGCGACCTCGGCGCGGATGCCGTCAAGGACCGGTACCTGCCGTGGAAGTGGCAGGCCGGCACGGCCCCGGACGGCTTCCAGCTCGGCTTCCCGATCGACGTCGGACCGGCCGCCCTCTACTACCGGCACGACCTGTTCACCCAGGCCGGCTTCCCGAGCGAGCCCGACGACGTCGCCGCCGCGGTGCCGACGTGGGACGCGTACTTCGACTTCGGCCGCCGCCTGCAGGAGAAGCTGCCGGGCCGGCACCTGATCACCGACACGAAGACCGTCTACACGTACTCGATGGCGCAGGAGCCGCAGAAGTACTTCACGCGCGACAACACCTACCTCGGTGACGCGCCGCAGGTCCGCCGCGCCTGGGACCGCGCGCTCACCGCGTTCCGCTTCGGGCTGACCGCGGGGTACGCCGGCTCGCAGGACCCCGGCACCTCCGTCGAGCGGCACGCCGCCTGGAACTCCGGCAAGGAGCTCAGCTTCGTCAACGCGTCGTGGATCGTCGGCGAGCTCAAGAAGTCGGCGCCGGGCACGGCCGGGAAGTGGCGGGTCTGCCGCGCGCCCGGCGGCGCGGGCAACCAGGGCGGCTCGTTCCTCGCTGTCACGAAGTACTGCCCGCGCCCGGACCAGGCGTTCGAGGTCATCCGCTGGATGCTGTCCCCGGAGAACCAGCCGCGGTCCTACCTGGAGGCCGGCCTCTTCCCGACCGGTCCCGACGCGTTCGCCGACCCGCGGCTGCTCGCGCCGGAGCCGTTCTTCGGCGGCCAGGCGACCATGGCCGTGCTCGGCCAGGCCGCCCGCGAGGTGCGGCCCGCCTACTTCAGCCCGTGGGACATCTCGATCAGCGACACCTACACCGACGAGCTCACCAACGTCGAGCTCGCCGGCAAGGACCCCGGCCGCGCCTGGGACGACGCCCGCCGCGGCGTCGAGCGGCTGCTGACCCGGCAGGGGGTGCTCTGATGGCCACGCTCACGCGTCCCGCCGCACCGGCGCGCGTCAAGACTCCCCCGCGCTCGAAGCGCCGGCGCCACCTCCCGCAGTACCTGGCGATCGCGCCGTTCTTCGTGCTCTTCGCCGTGTTCGGCCTCTACCCGGTGCTGTACTCGCTCTACCTCGCGCTGCAGCGCTGGGACGGCGTCGGGCCGATGAAGTTCGTCGGCCTGGGCAACTTCGAGTTCCTGGTCAGCGACCCGACGTTCTGGGACTCGATCGGGAACACCCTGGTCATCTGGGTGATGTCGACGATCCCGATGACCGCGCTGGCCCTGCTCATCGCCGTCGGACTGCACTCGTCGATCCGGTTCAAGGGGGTGTTCCGGATCGCCTACTTCCTGCCGAACGTGACCTCGATCGTGGCGATGTCGCTGGTGTTCGGCTCGATCTTCAGCAGCGAGTTCGGCATCCTCAACTGGTTCCTGGGCCTGCTCGGGGTCGACCCGGTGCCGTGGCTGACCGACCCGTGGGCGATCCGCGTCGCGATCTCGGTCATGATCGTCTGGCGGTGGGTGGGGTACAACGCGATCATCTTCCTGGCCGGGCTGCAGGCGCTGCCCGCCGACGTCTACGAGGCCGCCCGCGTCGACGGCGCCGGACCGGTGCGGACGTTCTTCCGCATCACGCTGCCGCTGCTGCGTCCGGTGCTGCTGTTCTCCGTGGTGATGTCCGCGATCAGCGGGCTGCAGATCTTCACCGAGTCGCAGATCCTGCTCGGCAACCGCGGCGGACCGGACGAGGCGGGCATGACCATGGTGCTGTACTTCTACGACAACGCCTTCGTGAACAACGACTTCGGCTACGGCGCGGCGATCGCGTGGGGCATCTTCGTCGTGGTGGTGCTGTTCGCGATCCTCAACTGGCGGCTGGTCCAGCGCCCCGGCTTCCTGAAGGCGGGCCGATGAGCGGCAGGACCGGCCGGATCGTCACCTACGTCGCGCTGACTGTAGGCGCGCTCGTCACGCTGTTCCCCTACTACTGGCTCGTGGTGATGGCGTCCAACACCACGGCCGACATCTACTCGTCCCCGCCGACGTGGACGTTCGGCGGCGAGCTCTTCCACAACATCGGGCAGGTCTTCGCGAAGATCGACTTCTTCGGGTCGCTGCTCAACACCCTGGTCGTCGCGGTCGTGACGACCCTGCTGGTGCTGTTCTTCGACTCGCTGGCCGCGTTCACCTTCGCCAAGTACCGCTTCCCCGGCAGCTCGGTGCTGTTCGGCGTGGTGCTCGCGACGTTCGTCGTGCCGACCCAGCTGTCGGCGATCCCGCAGTTCACGGTCATGGCGCACCTCGGCTGGGTCGGCGACCTCAAGGCGCTGATCATCCCGGCCGCGGCCAACGCGTTCGGCATCTTCTGGATGCGGCAGTACGCGCAGAGCGCCATCCCGGACGAGCTGCTGGAAGCGGCCCGGATCGACGGCTGCGGGTTCTTCCGGACGTACCTGACGGTCGCGCTGCCGGTGCTCCGCCCGGCGTTGGCGTTCCTCGGCATCTTCACCTTCGTCAACGCCTGGAACGACTACCTGTGGCCGCTGGTCGTGCTGATCGACGCGAACCACGTGACGCTCCAGGTCGCGCTCTCCCAGCTGAACAGCCTGTACGTCAAGGACTACAGCGTCGTCATGGCGGGAACACTGGTGGCGATCGTGCCGCTGCTGGTCGTGTTCGCCTTCGGCGCCCGCCACTTCGTCCGCAACATCGCCGCCGGCGCCCTCAAGGGCTGAAAGGACTCCATGTCGTACGTCGAAGACCCGGGCCCCGGCCACGGTTCGGTGCCCCCGCGCGCGGCCTTCACCTCCGACGCCCCCTCGCTGGTGCTGGACGGCGTGTGGCGGTTCCGGCTTTCGGCCGGCCCTGCGGCCGCCCCCGACCCGGTCGAAGCGGACGACTCCACGTGGGACGAGCTGCCGGTGCCGTCACTGTGGCAGCTGCACGGCCACGGCAAACCCGCCTACACCAACGTGCACTACCCGTTCCCGGTCGATCCGCCGCACGTGCCGTCGGAGAACCCGACCGGGGACCACCGGCTGCGGTTCGACCTGCCCGCGTCCTGGCCCACGGGGTCCGCGCTGCTGCGCTTCGACGGGATCGACTCGTGCGGCCGGATCTGGCTCAACGGCACCGAGCTCGGCGTCACGAAGGGCAGCCGGCTGCCGTCGGAGTTCGAGGTGGGCGCCCTGCTGCGGCCGACCGGGAACGTGCTGGTGGTGCGCGTCCACCAGTGGTCGGCCGGGAGCTACCTCGAGGACCAGGACATGTGGTGGCTGTCCGGGATCTTCCGGTCCGTGACGCTGCTCGCCCGGCCCGCCGGCGGGATCGGCGACTACGGGGTCCGCGCGGACTACGACCACACCACCGGCCTGGGCACGGTCCGCGTCGAAACCGGCCCGGACGTCTTGCTGGACATCCCTTCGCTGGGCGTCACCGGGCATCCGGCAGGTGAACCGCTGGAGCTGCCGGTTTCGCCGTGGAGTGCGGAGTCGCCGCGGCTGTACGACGGCACGCTGTCCACTGTGGCCGAACGGGTGCCGGTGCGGATCGGCTTCCGGACAGTGTCCATCGAGGACGGTCAGCTGAAGGTCAACGGGCGGCGCCTGCTGCTGCGCGGGGTGAACCGGCACGAGCACGACCCGCGGACCGGCCGGGTCGTCTCCCCCGAGACCGCGCTCGCCGATGTCCTGCTCATGAAGCGGCACAACGTCAACGCCGTCCGGACCAGCCACTACCCGCCGGACCCGGAGTTCCTCGAGCTGTGCGACGAACACGGCCTCTGGGTGGTCGACGAGTGCGACCTCGAAACCCACGGCTTCGGGCCGCTGGGCTGGGACCGCAACCCGAGCTCGGAGCCGATGTGGGCGGACGCCTACCTCGACCGGATGCGGCGCACGGTGGAGCGGGACAAGAACCGGCCCAGCGTGATCCTCTGGTCCCTGGGCAACGAGAGCCACACCGGCGAGAACCTGGCGCGGATGGCGGAGTGGGTGCGGCACCGGGACCCGACCCGGCCGGTGCACTACGAGGGTGACCACGACTGTTCCTCTGTGGACGTCCACAGCAGGATGTACGCGACGCACGCCGAGGTCGCCCGGATCGGCGAGCGTGACGACGAGAACGAGCGGCGCCGTGACCTGCCGTTCCTGCTCTGCGAGTACGGGCACGCGATGGGCAACGGCCCGGGCGGGCTGCTGGAGTACCGCGAACTGTTCGAGCGGTACCCGAACTGCCAGGGCGGGTTCGTCTGGGAGTGGATCGACCACGGTCTGTCCACTTCGGCCGGTTTCGCCTACGGCGGGGACTTCGGCGAGCCGATCCACGACGGCAACTTCGTGATCGACGGCCTGGTGTTCCCGGACCGGACGCCGTCACCGGGACTGGTCGAGTACGCGAAGATCATCGAACCGGTCCGGATCTCGGCCGATCTCGCCGGTGTCCGGGTGTCGAACCACTACGACTTCTCGACGACCGGGCACCTCGCCTTCACCTGGGTGTTCGAGGAAACCGGGACCGCGGTCGCCTCGGGGACTCTCGACGTCCCGGTCGTCCACTCCGGACAGAGCGTTTCGGTGCCGCTCCCCGCGTTGCCGCCCACCTCCGGCGAGTCATGGCTGACCGTGTCGGCGTCGCTGAAGGCCGCGACGTCGTGGGCGCCCGCGGGCCACGTCGTCGGGTGGGGGCAGCTGCCGGTGTCGGAGGCCCCGGCGTCGCCGCCGCTCCCGTCGCGCGGCCCCGTGTTCCGCACGGCCGGACGGCTCGTCCTGGGCGTCGGCGAGTTCGACCCGGCGACCGGCGTGCTGGGCACGCTCGGCGGGCACCCGGTGACGGGTCCCCGCCTGGACGTCTGGCGCGCGACGACGGACAACGACCGCGGCGAGTCGGACGGCCCGCCGGTGGCGTCGCGGTGGCGGGCGGCCGGCCTGCACCGGATGCAGCACCGGGTGATCTCGGTCGACGCCGACGGCGACGAGCTGGTGGTCCGCACCCGCGTCGCCCCGCCGGCGCAGCCGTTCGGGCTGTTCGCGGACTACACGTGGACGGCGTTCGCCGACCGCCTGCGGCTCACCGTGGACGTGACCCCGGACGGCGCACTGCCGGAGACATTCCCCCGGCTGGGCGTCACGATGGCTGTCCCGGGCGAGCTCGGCACGGCCGAGTGGTTCGGCGGCGGCCCGGGCGAGGCGTACCCGGACAGCCACCAGGCGGCGCGCATCGGCCGGTTCTCCAGCAGCGTCGACGGCCTGCAGACGCCGTACGTGTACCCGCAGGAGAACGGCAACCGGGCCGCTGCCCGCTGGGCGAGCCTGACCACCCCATCGGGCGCGGGCATCCGCGTCGACGGCGCCCCGACGTTCGACTTCACGGCCCGCCGCTGGACGGCGGCCCAGCTGGAGGAGGCCCGGCACACGGCGGATCTGGTGGCCGGAGACCTGGTCCACGTGACGCTGGACGTCGCGCAGCACGGGCTGGGGTCGGCGTCGTGCGGGCCCGGGGTGCTGCCGCGGTACCGGCTGGCGCCGCAGAAGACGTCGTTCACGCTCTGGTTCCGGCCGCTGGCGGGTGGTGTCGCAAATTGAGACCCCCGCGGCGGCCCGCATGCGGTGTCGTGGAGGTCCACGCCAGGACAGGAGCGTCCCCGGATGAGCCACTCCACGACGGCGCCGTCGAGCGCGCGGTTGCTGACCACGCCCGGTGCGCTGGGCCTGGCCGATCTCGTCGCGATCTTCGACGACCTCCAGTTCACGCTGCAGTGCTGCGAACGGCTGGTGGCCGAGCTCGAACGGCCCCGCCGGGACGCCGTCCTCGTCGAGTCGCTGTGGGTGTCGGCGGTGAACTCCTACGCGCGCTGCTTCCGCACCGGTGACCGCGGTATGAACCTGACCCCGGCGGACGTCGAGGCGACCGGGGTGCAGGGTGAGGTCGCCGCGTGGCACGAGCTGCTCGGCAAGATCCGCGACTTCTCGATCGACGGGGCGGTCAACCCGCGCGAGTCCTACTCCATCGGCGTCTCCCAGACCGAGACCGGCGAGGCCGCGGGCATCGTCATCACCTCGGCCGTGCGGCCGCTGGTGGACGACGTGACGGTCCGCCAGACCGGCCGGCTCGCCTTCGAGCTGAGCCGGCTCGTCGACGAGCGGATCAAGGACCACCAGCAGAAGGTTTTCGAGACGGCGTCCCGGATGCCGGCCGACCAGCTCTCGGCGTTGCCCGCCATCGAGGTCACCGCGGAGCCGTCTCAATAAGTCTCAGAAGTCGTCTCACTATTCCGCGCCGGGTAGGTGGCGGTAGATCGTCGCCCGGGAGACGCCGAGTGCGGCCGCGATGTCGGCCGGGGCGTGGCCCGCGTCGTAGAGGCGCTGGGCCGCCTCGACCGTCTCCGGGCTCATCACCGTGGGCCGGCCGCGGCGACCGCGGCTCTTGGGTTCGGCCGCGGTGAACAGCCGGTCGACGCCGTCGAGGATCGCGGCGCGCAGCTCGGCCGCCGGGGCGTCGGCGAACAGCACCACCGGGTCGCTCAGCATCGCGATCGCCTGCGCCGCTCGCACCTGCGCCGCCAGGTCGGGTTCCGGGCCCGCCACCAGCAGGTTCGCCTGCAGCATGCCGTCGCGGAACCGCTCGAACACCGTGTCCGACGCGGTCAGGCCGAGATCGCGCAGGTTCATCCGCAGCAGGTACCGGTGGCTCAGCCAGACGTCGAGGAGTCCTTCGATCGCGGCCCGGCGCGGGTCGGCGGCCTCGGCCGCCTTCGCCATTGCCACCTCAGCGTCGGCCAGCATCGGCTCGGCGAGCGCCGTGACGATGTCCGCCTTGCCCGGGAAGTGGTAGAGCACCGCGGTCTTCGTGACGCCGACGAGCTCGGCCAGCTCCCGCACCGACGTCGCGTGGTAGCCGCGCGTCGAGAACTCTTCGAGCGCGACGCGCAGGATCCGGGCGCGGGTGTCGTCCGTCATCATCACCCGAGCCTAGCCGCTTGCCTGACCGATGGACAGGAGCGTACGGTCGGGACTGACCGATGGTCAGGACCGAGACGGGGGTTCAGATGAACGAGCAGACCGTACTGATCTCCGGCGCCGGGGTCGCCGGGCCGACGCTGGCCTACTGGCTGGCCCGCGCGGGCTTCCGGCCCACCGTGGTGGAGCGCGCCGCCGGGATGCGCTCGAGCGGCAGCCCGGTGGACGTCCGCGGCCCGGCGTCGCTGGTCGCGGACCGGATGGGCATCACCGCGAAGCTGCGCGAAGCCAGCACCGACACGACGTCCCTGAAGTTCGTCGACGACGCCGGCCGCCGGACCGGGCGCGTCCCGATGAGCGTGCTCGGCAGCGACACCGACATCGAGCTGCCCCGCACCGACCTCGCGGCGATCCTGTACGAAGCGGCGAGCGAAGACGCCGAATTCGTCTTCCACGACTCGATCACCGGGCTCCACCAGGACGACGGCGGTGTCGACGTCACATTCGAGCGGGGTGCGCCCCGGCGTTTCGACCTCGTGCTCGGCTCGGACGGCCTGCACTCCGCCGTGCGGCGGCTGGCGTTCGGCGCGGAAGCGGCGTTCGTCGAGCACATGGGCGTCTACATCGCGACGCTGCCGCTGGCCGAGGCGCCGGCCGACCGCACCGAGCTGGTGATGTACAACTCGCCGGGCCGGGCCGTCGCGGTCCACCCGTCGCGCGGGCACGGGATCGCGGCGTTCATGTTCCGCGGCGACGCGGTGCCGGGGTTCGACTACCGGGACACCGCGCTGCACAAGCGGATGCTGTTCTCGGCGTACGACGGCGCCGGGTGGCGGGTGCCGGAGCTGCTGGAGCGCGTGCGGGAGGCCGACGACCTGTACTTCGACGCGGTGAGCCGGGTGCGGATGGACAGCTGGAGCACGGGTCGCATCGCCCTGGCCGGCGACGCAGCGTCGTGCGTGTCCCTGTTCGGCGACGGCTCGACGCTGGCGATGGCGGGCGCGTACACGCTGGCCTCGGAGCTGGGCCGGACCCCGGACGACGCGGCCTCGGCGTTCCGGCGTTACGAGGAGGCGCACCGCAAGCTGGTGGAACCCAGGCAGCGCAACGTCTCCACGGCCGCGGCGTTGCTGATCCCGGCGACCCGCGGCGGGCTGGCGGTACGCAACCTCGGGACGCGGCTGCTGCCGTTGATGGGCGCGGCCCGGAAGCTGGTTCCGGCCCGCGCGGCCTGACGGGTGGGTTGAAACGGCACGGCTGAGCCGCCGCGCCCGGGCGACCGCGGCGCGGCGGCGGCGATCGCGACTCAACGCAGCCCGCCCCGGCCCAGCCGGGCTGGGCTGGCCCAACGGGGCCCGGTCCAGCGAGACCCGGTCCAGCGGGATCCGGCGTGACTCGGTCCGGCGCGGCCCGACCCGGCGCCGCGGGGCCCGACCCGGCACCGCGAGGCCCGGCCCGGCACGATCAGCCTCGCAACATCGGCGGGTACAACAACTCCGCTTTCCCCCGCCGATAAAGCTGCGCCGGCCTTCCCCCATCACGGGTCGTCGTCCGGCCCGTAGGCTCCAACAGTCCCTCCGCGCCCGTCACCTTCCGGTGGAAGTTCCGCGGATCCAGCCGCGTGTCCCACACCAGCTCGTACACCCGCCGCAGCTCGGCCACGGTGAACTCCGGGGCGCAGAACGCCGTCGCCAGCGGGGAATACTCCAGCTTCGCCCGGGCGCGCTCGAGCCCGTCCGCCAGGATCCGGTCGTGGTCGAACGCCAGCCGCTCGGCCGTCAGCGCTCGCACCGGGGCCCAGCGCGCCTCGGCCGCGTCCGTGCCCGCGGACGGGGTCGGCAGGTCCGGGGCCAGCGCCAGGTACGCCACCGTCACCACCCGCATCCGCGGGTCCCGGTCCGGCGCGCCGTACCCCGCCAGCTGTTCGATGTGGACGGTTCCCGGCGCCAGCCCCGTCTCCTCCGCCAGTTCGCGCCGCGCCGCCTCGGACAGGTCTTCGTCCGCGCGGACGAACCCGCCCGGCAACGCCCATTCGCCCAGGTACGGCGAAACTCCCCGGCGCACCACCAGCGCGCACAGCTCGTCCCCGGTCAGGGTGAGCACGACCAGATCCACGGTGACGGCGAACGGCGGGTGACCCATGCCACCACCCTACCTTCTAATCGTCAGCTTGACGATTAGACCGTCCACCGCATATCGTCACTGCGACGATAAGAGGAGGGCACATGGCCGACATCAGCCGCCGGTTCGGGTTCCGGCACCTGCGGGGCGCACCCACCGTGCACATCCGCCACCACCGCCGTGGCAAGCTCGCGCACGACGGCATCGGGCTGTCGTTCTGGTACCGGCCGCTGACCGCCGTGGTCTCGGAGGTGCCGGTCGACGACCGGGAGCTGCCCCTGCTGTTCCACGCGCGCACCGCCGACTTCCAAGACGTCACCGTCCAGCTCGCCCTCACCTTCCGGATCGAGGACCCGGCGGTGGCCGCGCAGCGCATCGACTTCTCCATCGACCCCGGCACCGGGCGCTGGAGAAGCGACCCGCTCGGCCAGATCAGCGGGCTGCTCACCGAGAACGTCCAGCAGTACGCCCTCGAGGTGCTCACCCGCATCGACCTCGCCACCGCGCTCGTCGACGGCGTGCGCGCGGTCCGCGACCGGATCCGCGCCGGGCTGGCCGAGGAGGACACCCGGCTCGCGCAGACCGGCACATCCGTCCTCGACGTGCGTGTGGTCGCCATCCGGGCCGAGCCGGAGGTGGAGAAGGCGCTGCAGACGACCGCGCGGGAGAAGGTGCAGCAGGAAGCCGACCGGGCGACCTACGAGCGCCGCGCGATGGCCGTCGAACGGGAACGTGCGATCAGCGAAAACGAGCTGCAGAGCCAGATCGAGCTGGCCCGCCGCGAAGAGCAGCTGCTGACGCAGCGGGGCGCGAACGCCCGGCGGCAGGCCGAGGAGGCGGCCGCCGCGAGCCGCATCGAGACCGAGGCGCAGGCGTCGCGGAAGCAGCGGCTGACCGCGGTCGAGGCGGCGGGCAAGCAGGCGCTCGGCGAGGCGGAGGCGGCCGGTGAGGCGGCCCGGCTCGCGGCCTACCGCGACCTGCCGGAAGGCGTGCTCACCGGGCTGGCGCTGAAGGAGCTGGCCGGCAACCTGCCGCAGATCGACAGCCTGGTCCTGACGCCCGACCTGCTCACGCCGCTGCTGACGAAGCTGGGCGTGCGGTCGTGAGCCTCGCTCCGCGGGTGGTGCTGGTGCACCGCCGCACCGAGCTGGCCGAGCTGCTGGCCCGGCACGGCACCCGCGGCCAGGCGGAGTTCTTCCTCCGCACGCGCGGCCGTGACCTCGCCGAGGTGACCGAGGCGGACGCCGCCGTGCGCGCGGCGCTCGCCTCGGCCTCGGCGGCGATCCCGCTCGACTGGCGCCGGGGTGAGGTCGAACGCGCGGACCTCGACCGGTTCCTGTTCACGCCGGAGGACATCGTGGTGGTCGTCGGCCAGGACGGGCTGGTCGCCAACGTCGCCAAGTACCTCGACGGCCAGCCGGTGGTCGGCGTGGCCCCCGGCGCGCCCGGCGTCCTGGTCAAGCACCCGGCCGCCGCCGTCGCGGACCTGGTGCGCGCCACCGGCGACGTCGAGCGCCGGACGATGGCCGAGCTCACCGCCGACGACGGCCAGCGGCTGCTCGCGCTCAACGAGATCTACCTCGGGCACGCCGGGCACCAGACGGCCCGCTACCGGCTGGGGGTCGGGAGCGGGCCGGCGGAACGCCAGGCGTCGTCGGGGATCCTGGTCGGGACGGGCACCGGCGCGACCGGTTGGTGCGGGTCGGTGTGGCGGGAACGCGGGAGCGGGCTCCGGCTGCCCGCGCCCGGTGAACAGCGGCTCGTCTGGTTCGTGCGGGAGGCGTGGCCGTCACCGACGACCGGAACGACGTGCACCGAAGGGGATCTGACGTCGGCGCCGCTGACGGTCGAGGTCGAGTCCGATCGCCTGGTCGCGTTCGGCGACGGCCTCGAGACGGACAGCGTCGCCCTCACCCGCGGCCAGACGGCGACGTTCGTGCCCGCGGCGAAGACCGTCCACTTGGTCCGGTGATCGAGCGGCGTGCGAAAGTGGCCGGATGACGTGGCTGCTGTGGGTGCTCGGCGCGGTGGTGATCGCCGCCGCCGGGTTCGGCGTGGTCGTGGTGCCCCGCCTGCGGGAGCGCGACCTGCGCCGGCGGACGGCGTGGTCGACCGCGCGGGCCGCGATCGACAGCGCGGCCGTGAGCCGGGACGCCGCGGCCGCTCCCCTGCCCGAAGCCGAGCAGCTGCTGACCCGGGCAGAGACTCTCGCAGGCGCGCACGGCGGTGCGCGGGCCGCCCAGGCGGCCGAGGAGCACGCACGCCGTGCCGACGCGCTTTGGCGAGCCGCTCGTGACTAGCCGGTGGCCGGACGCGCTCCGGTGGAGCCTGCTCGCGGTGGCCGTGGCCGTGCTCGTCACGTTCCTCCTGGTGCAGAAGCAGAGCACCGACGTCAGCTACGGCCAGGCGCCGGCGGCGAAGGACCCGATCCCCGAGGGCTCGGCCGGCGAGCTGAGCGGCGCCACGATCCCGTCGGACGACCAGCTCACCGCGATGCTCAAGGCGTCCCCCGTCGTGCGGCTACCGGGCTCGATCGCGACCTGGGACGACCAGGCCGTGAAGGCCGCGGCCGGCGGCACGGACTACCGGATCCTCGTCGCGCCGCCCGGGCTCAAGAAGGACGACGAAACCCGGCTGCACGACGTCGAAGCGGCGACCGTCCGCGTGGTCGGCACCGAGGTCAGCGGCGGGATCCTCCAGGCCTCGGCCGACCGCGCGAGCGAGTGGGTCCACCAGTTCGCCACCGGCGACGTCACCGAGTCGCTGACCACGCTGATCGCCCACCTGAACCACCGGCCCGAACCGCCGGACCAGGCCCCGATCGCCCGGCGCGACCCGACGGCCGGCGAGCTGGCCGAAGCCACCACGGCGCTGCGCGGCACCGGCCGGTTCGTCACCCCCGGCGCGACCCTGAAGGACGTGCCTGCGACGACCGCCGCGTTCCCCGGCGCGCAGCCGTTGTACGTCGCCTTGCCGCAGCAACCGGCCGGGCAGCCGTTGGTCCACTTCGGACCGGCGCTGGCGAAGGAGTTCCCCGGCCGGCCGATCGTCGTGCTCTACGGCCAGTGGATCGAGTACGACGGCCCGTCGGCCGCCGCCTTCTCCGACGTCGTCACGGCGAGCTTCTACGGCCAGTTCGCCGACCGCCTCAGCACGTACGCCTACCCCCAGCGCAACGTCCTCGGCGCGTGGCTCGACCGTGTCACGGCCATCCGCTACGCCGGGCTGTTCGACCGCCCGCTCCCCTACACGCCGTTCGACCCGCTGCGGGTCGCGCTGCCCGCGCTGCCGTGGCTGTTCGCCGCCTGCGCGGTCGGGTTCCTCGTCCTCTCGGCCCGCCGGGTGGTGCGCCCGGCCCGGCCCGTGGGAGCCGGTGTCCCGGCGCGCCTGGCCGGGCTGACCGCGCTCGCCGTCGAGATCTCGGGGCTCACCGACGGCGCGTCGGCCGCGGCCCTGACCCGCGGGATCACCCAGCTGACGGCGGCCCGGGAGGCGTTCACGGAGAAACTGCCGGACCGGCACGTGCACCGCTTGCTCGACGCGGCCGAGTCCGATTTGGACATCACCGCCGGGCTGCTCGGCCGCCCGGACTACCGGCCCGCCGCGTACCTGCGAGGGAGGCTCGCGTGAACCGCTTCTTCCGCTCCGCGTTCGGGATCGCGGTGCTCGGCTGCCTCGTGCTCGCGGGCTGGGCGGTGTGGTCGGCGGGCGTGTTCGACGGCCCGGTCGCCCGGCAGCTGCGGTCGGCGTCGGTGTACGTCGCGCCCGGGGTCACGCTCGACCAGCCGGCCGCCGAACGCGTCATCGGCAACCGGCGGCTGGTGGTGGCGTTCCTCGAACCGGGCGCGGACCTGAGCGACGCGTGCGACAGCCTCGGCAGCACCGCCGAAGGCACTCTTGCCGTGATGCTCAGCCGCGACGGGGACGACTTCAAGAAGTACGGCTGCTCGCAGCTGCCCGGCGGGGACGAGGAGAACTTCGGCAAGGCGTACGTCGCGGAGTCGATGATCGGCAACGGCATCGACGCCTTCACCGACCGGCCGGTGGACGCGCTGAAGGTCATGGTCGTCAACTACGACCTGCTGGTGAAGTCCGGCGCGATCCCCGACGGCGGCCGCACGGTCAGCCCCTCGCTGCCGCGCTACCTGGTCGCGTCGGCTGCCGTCGCGGCGGTGGTCCTGGGCTCGTTGGCGCTCTACGTCGTCGCCCGCCGGACCGGCCAGGTGGCGGTGACGCGGCGCGAGCGCCGGGACGCCGAAGCGGACGAGCGGTCCGAGCTGGCAGCGGCCACGGCCGTGCTGGCCCAGGAGATCATCGACCTGGACAAGCGCTATGCCCGACAGAAGCCCGCGAGCAAGTTCGCCCGGAGCTACCGGGCTCTCGTGGCCGACTACACGAACCTGCTGCCGGATCTCGGCCGGGAGACCCCCGAGCTGCGGGCCCGGGTCGAGAAGCTGCTGACCCGGGCCCGCAAGCTCGGCGCTCAGGTGCCGTAGCGGGACTTGACGATCGACGGGGTGTCGAGGTTGTGGCCCGCGTCCATGCTCTGCGCGAGCCGCAGGTACTGGCCCTCGGCCCACATCAGCGGGCCCGCGCTGCCGGTCGGGCGGCCCAGCCCGAAGCAGCCGACGTCGGCGCGGTCCCAGACCTGCTCGGGCACGAAGTACCCGTCGTTCGCCGAGTCCGCCATGGACTTCAGGTAGACACCGGCCGAGCGGCCGTTGGCCAGTTCGTACTGGCCGCGCTCCCCCGACAGCACCGGCCACAGCCGGCCGAAGCGCCGGCTGCCGCCCGCGGGCCAGCCGTTGCAGGTCGAGGTGCTCTCGCCGTAGTTGTCGTGCGGGTAGCGGTGAAAGTAGACGTCACCGTTCGGCAGCGTCACCTGCATCGCCGCGTTGCCGTCGGACGCGGCGGCCGTCGGCGCGACCGAGTTCGCGATAGTCGTGTCGCTCGCCGGGCGGATGCCGAGGCGCACCAGGTCGAGGAACCCGAAGTCGGTGACGTCGTGTTCGTAGAAGCAGCCTTCGTCGAAGCAGATCGTCGCACCGTCGTTGGGGTTCCCGGAGCGGTCGAGCCGCTCGTAATAGGTGTGCCCGCCCCAGTAGCCGGACGTCGTCACGGTCCAGCCGGCCAGGGAGGTGCGCCACGAGTCCGCTGTGGACTCCCACGACGTCGCGCTCGCGGTGTCGCCGTTGGCCCGGGCGATCGCGCCGGCCGCGATCAGCCCGGCGATCTCGGCGGCGATCGACGACGGTGACTTGCCGTATTGCTCTTCCCACCGCTCGGTGGTGTCCGGCCCGGTCGCGACGAGGTGGTTCGCCGTCGTCTTGACCTTCGAGTACGTCGAGGCGTCGGTGACGCCGGTCAGCCACGCGAGCAGGATCGCGTCGGCGTCCTGGTCGAGCTGTTCGCAGCAGCCGAGCTGCTGGGCGCTCGCCCCGGCGACCCCGGAAACCGGGCTGTAGCGCGGGAACGAGCCCGCCGGGTAGGTCATGCCGTCCCCGGCGGTCGGGCTGCCGATCCACTGGGAGCTCCACAGGAACTGCGCCATCCGCTTGGCCTGCGCGGTGTCGCCCGCGGCGAGCAGGCCGGTCGCCTGCTGGTAGAGGTCACGGCCCCAGACGCGGTGATAACCGTCGTTGAGCTGGTCGCCGTTGGTGAAGTTGCCCCACGGCGTCGCGAGGCCCGCGACGCTCGCACCGGGGTGCTGCTTGTCCTCGGCGGTCTTGAGCGCCATCGCGGCGACGTAGTAGGCGCGACGCCGCTGGGTGTCACCGGAAACGCTGGCGGGGGCGGGTTTCAGACCGCCCACATAGGAGTTCCAGCCGCCGCGGTAGGACGTCGCCACGGCGGAGAACCCGCTGCTCAGCGACCCGGTCGCGGCCGAGGTGGCGGCGGCCGTGGTGCTGCCGTAGCCGAGGGCGACGGTGAACGTGGTGTCCGTGCCGACCGGGATCTGTCCACACTGGACGACGTTGCCGGTGCCGGAGACGTTGTCGAACTGGTTGTTGAGGTTCTTGTCGGCGCGCAGGTCGACCAGGCAGTCGCTGCCCGCGCCGCTGTAGCCGTTGTCGTGCGCGGTGAACCCGGTCGAGACGCGCAGCGCCGACACGACGGTCGTGGCCGCGCCGCCGAACAGCGTCTCGGTGCCGCCCGCCACCAGGCCGGTGCCGTCCCACCACGCGTTGTCGTTGGCGCCGCCGCCGGCCATCGACGGGTTGGCGAGCAGGTAGAGGCGGTAGGCGCCGCCGTCGAGGGACTGGAAGCGGGTGTTCCGGACGAGCGTCGCGCGGGCCGGGTCGGTGACGTAGTCGGTGGTGATCCGGTACTTGCCGCTCTTGGCGGTGTTGGTGACGGTGTACTGGAGCGCCTTCTCGTCGGGCATCGAGACGACGTGGTCGGTGGCGTCGCGTTCGAGGTCGACGAAGCTCGATCCGTCGGTGACGACGAACTGCATGTCCTGCAGGTTCGGGACGTCGGCGCGCGGGTAGAAGACCTCCGAGGTCACGCCGTCGGCGACGGTGAACCACACCGGGCTGCCGGTGGTCGTCGAGGTGCCGAGCGCGGACTTGTTGCCGGTCGCCCAGGAGGCGCCGCCGCCGCAGCAGTCGGTCGCGGTGCCGCTCGCGAGGGCCGTGCCGGGCAGCGCGCCGGCGAGCAGCACGCCCGCTCCGGCGCAGGCCAGGACCGCTTTCCACCTGATCATCAAGACCCTCCGACGGCGTTGTCGTCAATATGTTGCGAGCCGCAACATATTGAGCCACCGGCGGGTGACAAGCAATGTCCGATCGGTCTGAACCGATCCAGCCCTGCTCCGGACGGCTCAGGCGTCGGCGATGCGGTCCAGCCACTCGGCCAGCAGGACGCGCTCGGCTTCGGTCAGCGCCGCCACGCCGTCGAGCCCGGCCCGCAGCGCGATCGCGCGGCCCGGAAGATCGGACTCCGTCGGCGCTTCGACGTCGGTGAGGATCCGGCTCAGCACCGTCTCCCGGGCCGTCACCGACAGCTCCTGGTCACGCTCGTCCTCCGGCGTCGCGATCAGCGACAGCACAACGCCCATCCCGGTCGCGTGCACCAGCCGCGCCGCGCGCTCGACACTCAGGCGCAGCCGGCCCGCTTCCGCGACCCGCGAGACGATGCTTCGCAGCATCCCTTCGGCTTCCCGAGCCGCGGGCGACGTCCGGCCAGGCCGCGCGTCGCCGTACATGAGCACGTAGAACTCCGGGCGGGACAACCCGAACTCCACGTGCAGGTCCCAGCCGCGCCGCAGGTCCGCCACCGCGTCGCCGGTCGAGCCCAGCGCGCGCTTGCTCGTCAGGTACTCGTCGAAGCCGTACGCGGCGACCGCGTCGAGCAAGCCGTCCTTGTCCCCGAAGAGCCGGTACAACGCGGGCGGCTGGACCCCTGCCGCGGCGCTGACCGCGCGGGTCGAGAGGCCGTCGCGGCCTTCGGCCACCAGCAGGGCCGCCGCCGCTTCGAGGATGCGCTCCCGGGTGTCCGCCGCCGTCTTCGTCACCATGGTTCCAATGATAACAAAACTACGGTAGCACCTGTCAGAGGTGGTCCACGGCGACGCGGTGGGCGAGCCGCCGCAGCAACGGCGCGGCGTCGGCCATGCACCGCGCCGGGTCGGGCTCCAGGTCCGTCAGGGCGTACGCGGCCGCGATGCCCGCCGAAGCCAGTTCCGAGGTGGACAGCTGACACCGGCCGGACACCGCGACACACGGAATCCCCTTCTCCGCTGCGGCCCGGGCCACTCCGGCCGGCGCCTTCCCCGAGAGCGTCTGCCGGTCGAGCGAGCCCTCGCCGGTGACGACCAGCGAGGCTCCCGCGAGCGCGGCGCCGAAGCCGAGCAGGTCCAGCAGCAGCGTGATGCCCGGGCGCATCCGGGCGCCCAGCACGGCCATCGCGGCGAAGCCCACTCCCCCGGCGGCCCCGGCGCCCGGCCGGTCCGCGAACGCCGGCCCGGCGACCGACGCCCAGTGCCGCAACGCCTCGTCGAGCACCTCGACGTCGTCGGGTGACGCACCCTTCTGCGGCCCGTAGACGAACGCGGCCCCGTTCAGCCCGTAGAGCGGGTTGTCCACGTCGCTCGCCAGCTCGAAGTCCACTTCGGACAGGTCCAGTCCGGACAGATCCAGCGAAGCGACCCGGGACAGCGCCGCGCCGCCGGGCGGAATCTCCCGGCCGGCGCCGTCGAGGAGCCGCGCACCCAGCGCCGCGAGCATGCCGGCGCCGCCGTCGGTGCAGGCGCTGCCGCCCACCCCGAGGACGATCCGGCGGCAGCCCGCGCCCACCGCGGCCGCGATGACGTCCCCGGTGCCCGCACTGGACGCGCCGAGCGGCGACGGCGCGCCGGGCAGCCGGTGCAGGCCGGACGCTTCGGCCAGTTCGACGACCGCTGTGTCGCCGCGGACCGCGTAGGACGCCGTCACCGGCACGCCGGTCGGGCCGCGTGCCGGGACCCGGACGCGGCGGAAGCCCGCGGCGACGGCGGCGTCGACCGTGCCGTCACCGCCATCCGCCACCGGCAGGGTCTGCGTCTCGACCCGCGCGTGGACGTCGGCGAGGCCCTGGGCCACCGCCGACGCCACCTCGACCGCGGTCAGCGACCCCTTGAACTTGTCGGGCGCGACGAGGACTTTCACCCGCTCGCCGGGGACCGATCCGGCCGAAGGCAGGCCGGACCCCCGCGGCACGGCACTGTTGCTACACAACCGGACGGCCGTGGCTGTGGCCGGCTCGGTCACTTGCGGCACGGTACGCCCGCCAGTCGCCGACCTCGGTGATGTCCCGCAGCGCGACGTGCGAGGTGTACGGCCGCCGCAGCAGCATCGCGAACGCCGAGCTGCCATCGGTCAGCTCGACCACCCCCAGCTCCAGCTCGTGGGGTTCGGACGGGAGCACCTTGTCGCGCAGGTCGTCCAGCGAGACGTCGTACACCTCGCCGGTCACCTCCGCGCCGCCGTGCGACACCGGGTACAGCGCCGGGCACTGGTCGCCGACGGCGTAGAACCGGTACTTCGGCGCGGTTTTCGCCGCCGCCACGAACGGCGCTCCGGCCAGGAGGTGGTGCAGCGGTTCGCCGCGCATGGCGCCGCCGTTGAAGAACATCAGGGCCACGGGGATTCTCCTTAGCGGAAGAGGGCTTCGACGCCGTCGACGGCGAAGTACACCGCGAACACCAGCGCCAGCAGCGACAACAGCCAGCCGGCCTCGCGCCACTTGCCGCGGCCGATCTTGATCAGCACGAACGCGATCAGGCCGGCGCCGACACCGTTGGTGATGGAGTAGGTGAACGGGATCAGGGCGGCGGTGAGGAACACCGGGATCGTGTAGTCCGGGTCGTTCCACGGGATGGTGCGGCACTGCGCGACCATCATGCCGCCGATGACGACCAGCGCGGGTGCCGCGGCCTGGGCCGGGACCACTCCCGCAAGCGGGGTGAACAGCAGCGTCCCGGCGAACAGCAGGCCGGTGACCAAGCTGGCGAGGCCGGTCCGGGCGCCTTCGCCGACGCCGGCCGCGGACTCGAGGAACACCGTGTTCGGCGACGAGCCGGTGACCCCGCCGGCGATCGCGCCCGCGCCGTCGACCAGCAGGATCCGACCCATCCGCGGGACCTTGCCGTTCTTCGACAGCCCGGCCTCGTCCGAGACGCTCGTGATCGTGCCCATCGCGTCGAAGAAGCCGGAGAGCACCAGCGTGAACAGGAAGACCGTCGCCGCCAGCGCGCCCGCCGAGGCGAACCCGCCGAAGAGGTCGATGTGCCCGAAGAGCCCGAAGTCCGGGGCCGCGACGACGTGGTCGGGCAACGCCGGGGTGGTGAGGCCCCAGCCGCCGACGCCGAACCCCTCATGCAGCACCACGGCGAACACCGTCGCCACGCCGATGCTGATCAGCACCGCGCCCGGGACCTTGCGGGCCATCAGCACGATCATCAGCAGCAGCCCGAAGCAGAACACGACGATCGGCCAGCCGTGCAGGTGCCCGCTCGCCCCGAGGCGGACCGGGACCGTGGTCTGCGCCGCGTCCGGCATCCGGGTCACGAACCCCGCGCTGACCAGCCCGACCAGGGCGATGTAGAGCCCGATCCCGACGGTGATCGCCATCTTGAGCGGCCGCGGGATGGCGTTCATGATCCGTTCGCGCACACCGCTGACGGCCATCAGCACGATGCAGACGCCTTCCAGCACCACCAGCCCGAAGGCCTGCGCCCAGGTCATCGTCGGGGCCATCTGGAACGCGACGATGCCGTTGATGCCGAGGCCGGCGGCCAGCGCGAGAGGCGCGTTGCCGACGACGCCCATGAGGATCGTCATCACCGCGGCGGCCAGCGCGGTCGCGGTGGTCACCTGCGCGGCGGAGAGCCGCGCGCCGGTGATGTCGGCGGAGGCGCCGAGGATGAGCGGGTTCAGGAGCACGATGTAGGCCATCGCGACGAACGTCGTGACGCCGCCGCGGACTTCGCGGCCGACCGTGCTCTGCCGGGCCCGCAGCTCGAACAGCTTGTCGAGCAGCGATCGGCGTTGCGGAGGTACTTCGTCGACTACTGGGGTGGGGACTTCGGTCTGGGTCATGCGTCCTGCCCTTGCCGGTGGGTGTGCTCGGCCAGGCCAAGGCACAACGCCGTGCCTGGGCGAGCGGGACGTTCGATTCGAGTTGCTCCGGTCAGCTGGCCTTGTGGGTCAGTAGTCGGTGCGGTCGGCCTTGTCGAGCCAAGCCGCGAAGGGAGCGAAACCGTCCTCCGTGGACAGTCGCGTCACGGGCACCGTCCACGTTTCGCGCGGACGGTCGAAGAGTTCGTAGAAGGCGCGGTCGTCGAAGCCGGCCTTGGCCGCGTCGTCGCGGTCGGCGGCGAAGAGGACCTTGCCGACCCGTGCCCACAGCGCCGAGGACAGGCACATCGGGCACGGCTCGCAGCTGGACACGAGCACGCAGCCGTCCAGCTTGAAGTCGCCCAGGGCCTGGCAAGCCGCCCGGATCGCGACGACTTCGGCGTGCGCGGTCGGGTCGAGGTTCGCGGTGACGCGGTTGACGCCGGTCGAGACGATCTCGCCGTCCTTCACGACCAGCGCGCCGAAAGGGCCGCCGCCGTTCGCGACATTGGTCTCCGCGATGCGGATGGCTTCGCCGAGCCATTCGGTCTCGGCGGAAATCGACGTGGTCATCTCAAACTCCTGTGATGTGCTCGGGGCGGATGGGGACGCGCGGCAGCTCGAGGCCGGTGGCCGCGCGGATGGCGTTGGCGATCGCCGGCGTGGCCGAGATCGTGGGTGGTTCGCCGACGCCGCGGACGCCGTAGGGCGCGTGCGGGTCGGGCCGTTCGAGGACGTCGACGCGCATCGGCGGCATGTCGAGGATGGTCGGGATGAGGTAGTCGGTGAACGACGGGTTCCGGACCTTGCCGTCCTTGACCAGGATCTCCTCCATCACGGCGAGGCCGAGACCTTGCGCCGAGCCGCCCTGGATCTGGGCGATGACGGCGTCGGGGTTCATCGCCTTGCCGACGTCCTGGGCGCAGTCGAGCTGCACCACCTTGACCAGCCCGAGGTCCAGGTCGACGTCGACCACCGCGCGGTGCGCCGAGAACCCGTACTGGACGTGGGCGTCACCCTGGCCGGTCTCGGGGTCGAGCGGGTAGGTCTTGCGGTGGTGGAACTCGCGGGTCTCCTCGATCGCCGTCTCGCCGAGCAGGTCGGCGAGGTCCGCGACGACCTCGCCGTCGGCCGCGACCACCTTGCCGCCGGTCAGCGTGAGCCCGTCGGCGGGACGGCCGAGGCGGACCGCGGCGAGGGCGTACACGGCCTCGGCGACCGCGCGGCAGGCGTTGCGGACCGCGCCGCCGGTGACGTAGGTCTGGCGCGACGCCGAGCTGGAGCCGGCGTCGCCGACGCTCGTGTCGGCCGGGTGCACGCTGACGCGCGTCAGGCCCAGCTCGGTGCGGGCGATCTGCTGCTGCAGGGTGACCAGGCCCTGGCCGACCTCGGCCGCGGCGGTGTGGACCATCGCGACCGCCTCACCGCCGAGCACCTCCAGCCGGACGCGGGCGGTCGAGTAGTCGTCGAGACCTTCGGCGTAGGAGATGTTCTTGATCGTGACGCCGTAGCCGACACCGCGGACGACGCCTTCACCGTGGGTGGTGTTGGACGCGCCGCCGGGCAGCTCGCGGATGTCGCGTTCGCCGGTGGGCTCGGGCGGCAGCGGCAGGTCACGCAGGCGCTGGACCAGCTCCGCCACCGGGGCCGGGAAGTCGACGACCTGGCCGGTGACCACAGTGGACCCTTCGCTCAGTGCGTTGCGGATCCGCAGTTCGGCCGGGTCCATGCCCAGGGCGGCGGCGAGCTTGTCCATTTGGGACTCGTAGGCGTAGGTCGGCTGGACCGCGCCCAGGCCGCGCATCGCGCCGCAGGTCGGGTTGTTGGTGTAGACACCCCAGCCCTCGATGTGCGCGTTCGGGACGTTGTACGGGCCGACGCTGAGCGTGGTGCCGTTGCCGACCACGACGGGGGTCTTCGACGCATACGCGCCGCCGTCGAAGTACATCTTGGCGCGCACGTAGACGAGCTGGCCGTCGCTCGTGGCGCCGTGCTCGTAGTACATCTTCGCCGGGTGGCGGTGGACGTGCCCGAAGAACGACTCCAGCCGGTTGTAGCTCATCTTCACCGGCCGCCCGGTCCGCAGGGCGAGCATGCACGAGTGGATCTGCATCGACAGGTCCTCGCGGCCGCCGAACGCGCCGCCGACGCCGGACAGCGTCAGCCGGACCTTGTCCAGCGGGAGCCCCAGGGCCTTCGCCGTCTGGCGCTGGTCGACGTGCAACCACTGGGTCGCCAGGTAGAGGTCGACCCCGCCGTCCTCGGCCGGCACCGCGAGGCCGGACTCCGGTCCGAGGAAAGCCTGGTCCTGCATGCCGATCTCGTAGACGCCGGAGACGACGACGTCCGCGGTCGCGGTCGGGTCGCCCTTGACGATCCGCTGGTGGCGGACCAGGTTCCCGCCCGGGTGCAGCTTCGGCAGCGTGTCGTCGTGCGCGGCCCGCTCGGGGTCGGTGATCGGCTCGAGGACGTCGTACTCGACGACGATCTCCTTGAGCGCCTGCCGCGCGATCTCCGGGTGGTCCGCGGCGAGGATCGCGACGGGCTCACCCTGGTAGCGGACCAGGTCCGCGGCCAGCGCCGGGGTGTCCTGGTACTTGAGGCCGTAGACGTTCTCCCCCGGCACGTCCTCGTGGGTCAGCACCGCGTGCACCCCCGGCTGGGCCAGCGCGCGGGAGACGTCGAGGCGGACGATCCGGGCGTGCGGGTGCGGGCTGCGTAGGGTCGCGCCCCACAGCATGTCCTCGTGCCACAGGTCGGAGGAGTAGGCGAACTCGCCGCGGACCTTGAGCGTGCCGTCCGGGCGCAGCGGGCTCTCGCCGATGCCGCCGGCGATCGTGTCGTGCAGCTCCTGCGGGGAGCGGGCCGGGGCGCTCATCGGACGGCCTTCTTCGCGGCCGCGTCACGAACGGCGTCGAGGATCTTCTCGTAGCCGGTGCAGCGGCAGAGGTTGCCGGCCAGCGCCTCGCGGATCTCGACGTCGCTGGGGTCGGGGACGCGCTCGATCAGGTCGTGCGCGGCGACCAGCAGGCCGGGGGTGCAGAACCCGCACTGGACGGCGCCGCGCTCGACGAACGACTCCTGCACCGGGTCCAGGTCGTCGCCGGAAGCGAGCCCTTCGACCGTGACGACGTCGCGGCCCTCGGCCTGCCCGGCCGCGACCAGGCAGGAACACGCCGGAACGCCGTCGACGTACACCGTGCAGGAACCGCATTCGCCCTGCTCACAGGCGTTCTTCGAGCCCGGCAGGCCGAGCCGCTCGCGCAGCATGTACAGGAGGCTCTCGCCTTCCCAGACGTTGTCCGCCCGGCGGGGCTCGCCGTTGACGGTGACGTTCACGCGCACTTCGCGCTCCCTTCGCAGTACTCGCTCCAGGCCCAGGTCAGCGTGCGCCGAGCCATCACGCCCAAGGCGTGCCGGCGGTAGGCCGCACTCCCCCGGACGTCGTCGATCGGCGCGGCGGCCGCGGCCACCAGGTCGCCGAAGCGGCGCTTCACCGAGTCGTTGAGCGCCTTCGGGGCGTCCCAATTCAGCTCGCCGGCCAGGAACTCCTCGGCTTCGAGAGCCCGCCGTGGGGTGGGCGCGGCCGAGCCGACGCCGGTGCCGACCCGCCGCTCCGCCGGGTGCAGCGCCAGCCCGAAGGCGGCGACGGCGATGACCATGGCGTTGCGGGTGCCGATCTTGCTGAACTGCTGCGGCCCGGTGGCCGGGGCCAGCAGCACGGACGTGATGAGCTCGTCCGGCTCCAGGACGTTCCGCTTGACGCCGACGTAGAAGTCCTTCACCGCGATGATCCGGGTGCCGCGCACCGACGCGATCTCGACTTCCGCGTCCGCGGCCAGCAGCGCCGGGTGCGAGTCGCCCGCGGGCGAAGCCGCGCCCAGGTTGCCGCCCACGGAACCGCGGTTGCGGATCTGCGGGGACCCCACGGTCCGCGAAGCCATCGCGAGGCCGGGCAGCTGGGTGCCCAGTTCGGTGATGATCCGGGTGTAGGGCACGGCCGCGCCGATCCGGATCCGGCCGCCGTCGGCGCCGTGCTCGTGGAGCTCGGCGACCCGGCCGAGGTCGAGCAGGGCTTCGGGACGGCGGTGGTCGAAGTTGAGCTCGACCATCACGTCCGTGCCGCCGGCGATCGGGACCGCACCGGGGTTCGCGGCTTTCGCGGCGAGCGCGTCGGCCAGCGAGGCGGGTCGGAGGAATTCCACTGTGGACGTCCTTTCGGGGCTGCTTCGGTAAGGAGTACACACGGTGAACTGTGGCTCCGACCACGGCAAAACCCCTGAAAGAAGGGTGAATTTCGGGCCCGCGTTTGTACTTTCCGACAACCGCTTGATCGTGGACGCGGAAAGGCCGCCGCACGAGGTCAGGGTCTCGTGCGGCGGCCGTGGTCACGCGGGTGTCAGGCGGGCTCGAACTCCTTCACGGAGTCGAGGGCGGCGCCCATGGCGGCGTTGCCCTCACGTTCGATCATGATCTCCACCAGGACGGGCCGGCTGGTCCGCTCGGCCTCCTTGCGGGCCCACTCGAGCGACGTCCGGATCTCGGCCGGCTCGTGCACGCGGGTGCCCGAGCAGCCGTAGGCCTCCATGATCTTGACGTTGTCCGTGCCGTTCGCGTCGTAGTGGATGTCGACCTCGAAGTTCATGTCGTACCCGGTCTCCGCCTGCCGGATCAGCCCGAGATACTCGTTGTTGAGCATGATCAGCACGAACCCGACGTCGTACTGCGCGGCCACCGCCAGCTCTTCGACGAGGAACTGGAACGAGTAGTCGCCGACCACCCCGACAACCTCGGCCTCCGGCCGGGCCTTCTTGACGCCGATCGCGGCGGGGATCTCCCAGCCGAGCGGGCCGGCCTGGCCGCAGACCTGGTAGTGCCGCGGCTTGTGCGCCTTCTGGAACTGGCCCGACCAGATCTGGTAGAGCCCGATCGCGGTGACGAAGTACGTGTCCTCGCCGAAGGTTTCGTTGATCTCCTTGAAGACCCGCGGCGCCTTGATCGGCAGGCTGTCGAAGTCCTCCCGGCGGGGAAGCGCTTCCTTCAGCTCCGCGATCCGGCCGACCCACTCGCGCCGCGGCTCCGGCGCACGCTCGTCCAGCGCCGCCAGCAGCGCGTCCAGGAACTCCCGGGTGTCCGAGACGATCCCGAGGTCGGGGCCGAACACTTTGCCCAGCTGCGTCGGCTCGATGTCGACGTGGATGAACTTCCGGTCCCCGCGGTACACCGACAGCTCACCGGTGTGCCGGTCGCCAAACCGCGCGCCCAGCGCCAGCACCAGGTCGGACTCCAGGAAGGCCGCGTTCGCCCAGCGCTGCGACGTCTGGATGCCGGCCATCCCGGCGAACAGCTCGTGGTCCTCGGGGAAGCTCCCCTTGCCCATGAGCGTCACCTGCACCGGGACGTCCAGGCGCTCGGCCGCCGCGCGCAGCTGCTCGCTCGCCTCGCCGAGGACAACACCACCACCGGCCAGGATCAGCGGGCGTTCGGCGGCCAGCAGCATCTCCAGCGCCCGCTCGACCCGCGCGGCGGCGGGCTTGACGGCGGTCACCGGCAGCGGCGAGTCGATCGAGGAGTCCCACTCGATGTCCTGCTTCTGGACGTCGATCGGGAGGTCGATCAGGACCGGGCCGGGGCGGCCGGACCGGGCGATCCGGAAGGCCTCGCGGAAGATCCACGGCAGCTGCGCGGCCTCCTTGACCTGCACCGCCCACTTCGTCACCGGCTTGGCGATCTCGACGATGTCGACGGCCTGGAACGCTTCCTGGTGCAGCTTCGTCGTGGCCGCCTGGCCGGTGATGCAGATCATCGGGATCGAGTCCGCGTGCGCGGTGTAGAGCCCGGTGATCATGTTCGTCCCGGCCGGACCGGACGTGCCGATCGCGACGCCGACGTTCCCGTTCGTCCGGGCCCAGCCGTCGGCCATGTGCGTCGCGCCTTCTTCGTGGCGGACGATCAGGTGCTGGATCGCGCGGCCTTGTAGGGCGTTATACAGCGGGAGGATGGCCGCGCCCGGACAGCCGAAGACGGTGTCGACGCCTTCGCTCTCCAGGACGTCGACGACCGCTTGCATGGCGGGGATTCTGGGCATGTCACACCTCCGCCGGGACGCGGCCCGACAACTGTTCGACGACCTTCAGCAAGGCCGAGTGGTCCAGGGAGCCGTACCCCATGGCACGGCCGGCGGCGACGAGCTGGGCGACCAGCCCGGTCAGCGGGAGCGCGACGTCGGCCTGCCGCGCGGCGGCCAGCGCGATCCCCATGTCCTTGTGGTGCAGTTCGATCCGGAAGCCGGGCGCGAACTGACGGTCCACCATGGACTTGCGCTTGAGCTCGAGGATCCGGCTGCCCGCCAGTCCCCCGGCGAGCACGTCGAGCCCGGTCGCGGCGTCCACACCGGACGCTTCGAGCAGCACGATCGCCTCGGCGACCAGTCCGTAGATCCCGCCCACGACGAGCTGGTTGGCGGCCTTGACCACTTGGCCGGCGCCGTGCGGGCCGACGTGCACGATCGTCTTGCCGACGGCGTCGAGCACCGGCTTCGCGGCGTCGAAGTCGGCCGCGTCCCCACCGACCATGATGGACAGCGACGCCTGCTCGGCGCCGGCCTGCCCGCCGGAGACCGGGGCGTCGAGGACGCGGATCTTCTTGTCCCGCGCGAGGTTCGCGACCTCGATCGACGTCTCGGGCCGGATGGTGCTCATGTCGATCAGCAGCGTGCCGGGCGCGGCGGTGTCGAGGACCCCGCCGCCGGCCAGGACGACCGCCTCGACCTGCGGGTGGTTCGGCAGCATCGTGAGCACGACGTCCGCCCCGGCCACCGCGTCGGCGACGTCGCTCGCCGCGCGTCCCCCGGCGGCCTGGAGCTTCTCCCCCGCCGCGGCGTGCACGTCGTAGCCGCTGACGTCGTGCCCGGCCGCGACCAGGTGCGCGGCCATCGGGGCGCCCATCACGCCCAGTCCGATGAATCCCAGTTTCATGCTCGTCCCCTTCGGGTGGTCGGCAGCCAGTTCAGCGACGTGACGGTGTCGGGCTCCGGGACGTACTCGATCCCGACGAACCCGGCGTAGCCCGCGTTCTGGAGCTTCCGCAGGTGGCCGTCGAGGTCGAGGGACCCGGTGCCGGGCTGGTGGCGGCCGGGCGCGTCGGCGATCTGCACGTGCCCGATCCGGGCGATGTGCTTCGTCGCCAGCGCGTCCAGGTCGTCGCCGTTGACTGCCAGGTGGTACAGGTCGGCCAGCAGCGCCGCGTTGTCGCGCCCGAGGTCGTCGAGCACGGCCACGGCGTCCGCGGCGGTCTTGAGCGGGTAGCGGTCGGCGCCGGAGAGCGGTTCGAGGACCAGCTGGGCGCCGATCTTCGCGGCCGACTCGGCGGCGGTGGCGAGGTGGACCAGCGCGAGGTCGTCCTGCTTGGCCGGGTCTTCGCCGTCGAGCCGGTTGCCGTAGAGCGCGTTGAAGCTGCGGCACCCGGTGCGTTCGGCGATCCCGAGGGCGACGACCAGGCTGTCGGCGAACTCGGTTTCGCGGCCGATCCACGAGACCAGGCCGCGCTCCCCCGCCGCCATGTCGCCGGCGTAGAAGTTCAGCCCGCGCAGCCGGACCCCGTCCAGGCTCCGCACGAAGGCGTCGACCTCGTCGCGCGGGGGAACCGCAGTGTCGAACGGCCACCAGTACTCGACGTCGGTGAACCCGGCTTCCCGCGCGGCGGCCGCCCGCTCGGGCAGCGGTACCTCCTTGAACAGGATCGACAGGTTGGCGGCGTACGGCAGGGTGTGCCCCTCTTCTGGCATCGCGACCTCAAATTTCGCTATCCGGAATTTTTCTTTCGCATATCGAGAATAGCTGCTCAACGGCGGCGCGGTCAACGGGCCGGTGTGCGACCTCCGGCGTAGCGCGTACGCCGTGAGTCGCACGGCCGCCGCGTGAAGATCCGCCGCCGGCCGGTCGATCGGGCCACGCGCCGCGCCTACCTTCGGCCGCGACGAAGGGAGACGGATGATCGAGGCACACGCGGTGTCCAAGCGCTACGGCGCGCGGACCGCGGTGGACAGGGCGACGTTCACCATCCGGCCCGGGGCGGTGACCGGGTTCCTCGGCCCGAACGGCGCCGGGAAGTCCACCACCATCCGGATGATCATGGGCCTGGACGCGCCCACGTCGGGCTCGGTGACGGTCAACGGCAAGGTCTACGCGCACCACCCCGCGCCCCTGCGGGAGGTCGGCGCGCTGCTTGAAGCGAAGGCCGTCCACCCGGGACGGTCGGCGTTCCACCACCTGCTCGCTTTGGCGCTCACCAACGGGATTCCCCGCCGGCGCGTCGAGGAGGTGCTCGAGCTGGTCGGCCTGACCGGCGTCGCGCACCAGCGCGCGGGCGGGTTCTCCCTCGGCATGGGACAACGGCTCGGCGTGGCCGCCGCGCTGCTCGGCGACCCGGCGACGCTGGTGCTCGACGAACCCGTGAACGGCCTGGACCCGCAGGGCATCTTGTGGATCCGCACCCTGCTGCGCCGGCTCGCCGCCGAGGGGCGCACGGTGTTCGTGTCTTCGCACCTGATGAGCGAGATGGCCTTGACCGCCGACCACCTCGTGGTGATCGGCCGCGGCCGGGTCATCGCCCAGACGTCGGTGCGGGAGTTCGTCGACCGCGCTTCGGCGAAGGTCGTCCGCGTCCGCACCCCGCAGGCCGCCGGGCTGCGGGAACTGCTGGCCGGGCCCGGGATCGACGTCACCAGCGCCGCCCCCGGGCTGCTCGAGGTGCACGGGGTCACCGGCGCCGAGGTCGGCCTGCTCGCCTGCCGCCACGGCATTCCGCTGGAGGAGCTCGCACCGGTCCAGGCCTCGCTCGAAGAGGCCTACCTGGAGCTGACCGCAGACGCCGTCGAGTACCGCGCTCCCGAAGGGCGGATCGCATGACCACCGGTGTCACGCTCGGGCGCGTCACGCGCTCGGAATGGGTCAAGTTCCGCTCCCTGCCGTCAACTCCGATCACGGTGATGACGGCCCTCGTGACCATGGTCGCGCTCGGCTGGCTCACCTGCGCCCTCAACGCGGACCGCTGGCCGCAGCTGAGCGAGCAGACCCGGGCGCGGCTCGAGCCGACCGCGCTGAGCATCCAGGGGTACGTCCTGGTCCAGCTCGCGTTCGGCGTGCTGGGTGTGCTCGTCGTGTCCGGGGAGTACACCTCCGGCCAGATCCGCTCGACGTTTTCCGCGGTGCCCGCGCGCACGCCGGTGCTCGCCGCGAAGGCGGGCGTGCTCGCGGCCGTGGCGTTCGTGGCCGGCGAGGTGGCCGCGTTCGCCGCCTTCCTCGGCGGGCAGGCTTTCCTTGCGTCACAGGACATCGAGACGAGCCTGGCCGAGCCCGGGGTGTTCCGGGCGGTCTTCGGTGTCGGGCTTTACGTGACCGGCATCGGGCTGTTCGGAGTCGCGCTCGGCTGGCTGGTCCGGCACACCGCCGGGGCCATCGCGGCGCTGGTCGCGCTGGTCATGATCGTGCCGAGCCTCGCCGGGGTGCTCCCGGAGAGCTGGCTCCCGCACGTCGTGCCGTACCTGCCGAGCAACGCCGGGCAGGCGCTGATCACCGTCCGGCCGTCGGCGCTCAGCCTGCCGCCGTGGACCGGCTTCGCGTGGTTCTGCGGTTACGTCGTCGTCGCGCTCGCCGCGGCCGCGCTCGTGCTCAAGCGGCGGGATGCCTGAAACCGCTGCCGTCCCGGCGGGCGGAGGAGATGATGACGGGGTGACCGACGCACCGATCGACCCCGGGTTCCGCTCCGCCTGGCCGGGCATCGAGCCGCTGCGCGCGTGGGCGCGGCAGCACCCGGTGCCCGCCGACCTGCTGCTCGCCTTCGCCCTCGTCCTCCTCGCGCTGGTGGTCGGCGCCGAGGGCGCCCAGCCGCGCGGACCGTGGCTCGTCGCCGTGGTGGTGCTGCTCCTCGGCGCGCTGGCCCTCCGGCGGCGGTTCCCGCTCGCCGTCCTGGGTGTCACGACCGCGACCGGGGTCGCCCAGGACCTGGCCGGGCCGCAGTTCCCGCCGACGCTGGTCGCGGTGCTGGTCGCCGGGTACACCGTCGCCGCGCACCGCGACCGGCACCGCGTCCCGGCGGCGGTGGCCACCGTCGCCGCGCTCACCGCGGGCGGGATCAGCGGGAGCACCGGGTGGCCGATGGTCGTCGCCGGGCTGGTGTTCACCACCGCGATCGTGACCGCGGCGT
The DNA here is from genome assembly GCF_055583645.1 of Amycolatopsis sp. NPDC104587. Taxonomy (NCBI): domain Bacteria; kingdom Bacillati; phylum Actinomycetota; class Actinomycetes; order Pseudonocardiales; family Pseudonocardiaceae; genus Amycolatopsis; species Amycolatopsis sp. NPDC104587. Next base: position 279,359 of record NZ_JBVJNO010000003.1, on the reverse strand, counting down.
TCGCACTCGGCGTGAACGTCCGGACCCGGCGGACGTACCTGGTGGCGCTGCACGACCGGGCGGTGCGGGCCGAGCGGGAACGCGACCAGGAAAGCCAGCTCGCGGCCGCGCGCGAGCGGGCCCGCATCGCCCGCGAGATGCACGACATCATCGCGCACAACCTCTCGGTCATGATCGCGCTCGCCGACGGCGCCGCGTTCGCCGCCCGCACCGACGGCGCCCAGGCGGAGGCGGCCGCGAAGCACGTCTCGGCGACGGGAAGGCAGGCGCTGGACGAAATGCACCGCCTGCTCACCGTGCTGCGCACCGGCGAAGACAGCCCGCGGACGCCGCAGCCCGGCATCGCGGCCCTCGACGAACTGGTCAACCAGGTCCGCGCGACCGGGCTGCCCGCGACGTGGACGGTCACCGGACGCCGGTTCCCGCTGCCGCCGACGGTCGAGCTGGCCGTCTACCGCGTGGCCCAGGAAGCGCTCACCAACGTCCTCAAACACGCCGTCACCCCGACGGCGGCGAAGATCCACCTCACCTACGACGAGCCGGTCGTGACCCTCGAAGTGCTCGACGACGGGCAGCCGGCGACGGTCCCGGCCGGAGACGGCGGGCACGGGCTGAGCGGGATGCGCGAACGTGCGGGCGTCTCCGGCGGCGACGTCGAAGCCGGGCCGCGGCCCGGCGGCGGCTGGCGGGTGCTGGGCCGGTTCGGGGGCGGCTCGTGATCACCATCCTGCTCGTCGACGACGAACCGTTGCTGCGCCTGGGTTTCCGGCTCGTCCTGGAGTCCCAGCCGGACCTGACGGTGGTCGGCGAGGCCGCCGACGGTGCCGCGGCGGTCACCCGCACGGCGGAACTCGACCCCGACGTCGTGCTGATGGACGTCCGGATGCCCGGGGTGGACGGGATCACCGCGACCCGCGAGATCGTGCGGGACTCACCGCGCTCTCGGGTGCTCATCCTGACCACGTTCGACGTCGACGAGTACGCCTTCCCCGGGCTGAAGGCCGGGGCCAGCGGGTTCCTGCTGAAGAACGTGCCGCCCGACGACCTGCTCACGGCGATCCGCGCGGTGGCCCGCGGCGACGCCGTGGTCGCCCCGACGGTCACCCGGCGGCTGCTGGACACCGTCGCCGACCGCCTGCCCGATCCCACGCCGGACGGCGGGCCGCCCACCGCCCGCGGCCTCGACCGGCTCACCGACCGCGAGCTCGAAGTGCTCGAGAAGGTGGCCGCCGGGCTGTCCAACGCCGAGATCGCCGGGGTGCTGGTGCTGTCGGAGGCCACGGTGAAGACCCACGTCGGGCGGATACTCACCAAGCTCGGCCTGCGCGACCGGGTCCAGGCCGTGGTCCTCGCGTACGAGACCGGCCTGGTCCGGCCGCGCTGACCTACCTGTTCTGCACGTGCTGCCAGCCGAAACGGCCCTTGATGCACAGGTTCCCGTGCGTCACCGAGCTTTCGTGTGGTGACGTCACCTTCACGATCTCGTTGTCCTGGACGTGCAGGGTCACGGTGCAGCCGACCCCGCAGAACGTGCACACCGTCGTCGTCTCGGTCTGGCGGGACTCGTCCCAGGTGCCGTCCTCGCGCTTGTCGTACTCACGCTTGAAGCTGAGCGCCCCGGTCGGGCAGACCTCGACGCAGTTGCCGCAGTACACGCACGCGCTGTCCGGCAGCGGGTTCGAGAACTCCGTGGAGATGCGCGCGTCGAAGCCGCGGCCGGCGACGCTGATGGCGAACGAGTTCTGCCACTGCTCGCCGCACGCGTCGACGCACTTGTAACAGAGGATGCATTTCTCGTAGTCGCGGACGTACAGCTCGTTGTCCACCAGAGCCGGTTGGGCGACCGTGGCCGCGTCCGGGCCGAACCGGCCGGAGTCGGCGCCCGTCTCGGCCATCCACTCGGCCACGCCGGGGGTCGTCGAGAGGTCCGTGGCGGAGCCGAGGAGCTCCAACACCACCTTGCGGCTCGTGCGCGTCCGCTCCGAGTCCGTGTGGACGACCATGCCCGGCTCGGCCTTGCGTGAGCACGACGGCACGAGCGTCCGCGAGCCTTCGACCTCCACCATGCACACGCGGCACGCGTTCGCCGGTTCCAGGGTGTCGCCGTAACACAGCGTCGGGATGTCCTTGCCCGCCGCCGTGCACGCGTCGAGGATCGTCGAGCCGTCCGGCACGCGCACGGTCTCGCCGTCCACAGTGAATTCGACCAGCCGGCGCGGGATGCCGATGTCCACAATGGTCATTGGAGGGCTCCCAACCGGTCGATGGCGGACTCGATGGCGTTCCAGGCGGTCTGGCCGAGTCCGCAGATCGACGAGTCCCGCATCACCTGGCCCACCTCCCGCAGCAGCGGCCGCTCGTCCGACCCGGCCGCCAGGACCCGCCGGACCGCCTCCTCCTGCCGCACGGTGCCGATCCGGCACGGGACGCACTGCCCGCACGACTCGTCGCGGAAGAACGACGCGATCCGCAGCAGGAACCCGCCGAGGTCGGCCAGGTCGTCGAGCACGAGGACGACCCCCGAACCGAGGGTGGTCTTCGCCGCCCGGGCGTCCTCCATCGTGAGCGGCAGGTCCAGCTCGTCGGGCCGGACGAACCCGCCGGCCGCGCCACCGAGCAGGATCGCGCGGAGCGAGCGGCCGTCGGGCACTCCCCCGGCCAGCTCGAGCAGGGAACGCAGCGTCGTCCCGAACGGAACCTCGTAGACACCGGGGCGTTCGACGTTTCCGGACAGGCAGAACAGCTTCGGCCCGGCCGAGGCTTCGGTGCCGGCCGCCCGGTACGCGGCGGCGCCTTCGGTGAGGATCAGCGGCACGTTGACCAGCGTCTCGACGTTGTTCACCACGGTCGGCTTGCCGAACAGTCCTTTTTCGACCGGGAACGGCGGCTTGGTGCGGGGTTCCCCGCGGAAGCCCTCGATCGAGTTGAAGATCGCGGTCTCCTCGCCGCAGATGTAGGCCCCCGCGCCACGGCGGATCTCGATGTCGAACGAGAACCCCTCGTGGCCCATGATGCCGTCGCCGAGGAAGCCGCGCTCGCGGGCGACGTCGATCGCGTTGCGCAGCAGGCGCAGCGCCCGGGGGTATTCGCCGCGCAGGTAGACGAAGCCGCGCCGGGCCCCGATGGCGAACGCGGCGATCGTCATCGCTTCGACCAGCGCGAACGGGTCGCCTTCGAGGAGCACCCGGTCCTTGAACGTGCCGGGCTCGCTCTCGTCGGCGTTGCACACGAGGTAGTGCGGCCCGGCGGGCTGTGCGGCCGTGGCGGCCCACTTGCGCCCGGTCGGGAACGCCGCGCCACCCCGGCCGAGCAGGCCGGAGTCGGTCACCTCGCGGATGACCGCGGCCTGACCCATGCGCAGGGCGTTGCGCAGCGCCGCGTAACCGCCGGCGGCCCGGTAACCGTCCAAGCTGGACGGATCCACCACGCCGACGCGGCGCAGCAGCCTCAGTCCCTCCTTCTGGTGGAGCACCGGGGCGGCGCCGTCCGAAACGGACGGTTCCCGCTGGGTGGCCAGCACGGCCGACGCACCGGTCGCCGGGGCGAGCAGCTCCGTGGTGGCCGGGTCGCCGGCTTGGAACGTCAGCGCCGCGGGGGCTCGTTCGCAGACGCCGAGGCACGGGCTGGGCAGCCACGTGACCCCGGCGCGCGCCTTCCCCGCGGCGCCGACGTGCTCGGTGAGGACGTCGCACACCGTGTCCGCGCCCTCGAGCCGGCAGGCCAGGTCGGTGCACACGTGCACCACCCGCTCCGGCCGCTCCTCCAGCGCGAACAGCGAGTAGAAGCTCGCCACGCCGTACGCGTCGGCGGGCGGCACGTGCAGTGCCTCGCAGATGAGGTTGAGCGCGCCCTGGCTGATCCAGCCGACGCGGTCGTTGACCGCGTGCAGGGCGGGCAGCAGCTGGTCCCGCCCGCCGCCGGCGAACCCGGAGACGGCGTCGCGTTCCTCGCGGGTGGCGACGGCGTCGAGCAGTTTGAGATCCATCGTCAGACTCCCGCGGGCAGCTTCTCGACGCGGATCGCCGCCGCCTTGTACTCGGCGGTCCCGGCGATCGGGCAGGTCGCCTCGATGGTGATGACGTTGACGTCGATCTCGTCCGGGAAGTGGAAGGTCATGAACGCCAGCCCCGGCTTCAGCCCGGTGTCGAGCCGCACCGGCGCGACGATCTCACCGCGCCGCGAGGAGATCCGGACCAGCTCGTCGGGTTCGACGCCGAGTGAGCGCGCGTCCTCCGGGCACAGGTCGAGGGTCTCGCCCTGGCGCATCGGCGACGGGAACCCGGCGGACTGGACGCCGGTGTTGTAGGAGTCCAGCCGCCGTCCGGTGGTGAGCCGGATCGGGAACTCCTCGGTGAGCAGGTCGACCGGCGGGCTGTGCTCGATGACCGTGAACGGCGCCGGGCGGCCGCGCTCGGCCGGGTCGTCGGCCCACAGCCGGCCGTGCAGGAACGTCGGTTCGAGGGTGTCCTCGGTGTAGCACGGCCACTGGATGCCGCCGAGCTCTTCCAGGCGTGCGTAGGACATCCCGGCGTGCATCGGCGACAGCGAGCGCAGCTCGTCCCAGACCTCCTGGCCACCGGTGTAGTGCCAGTCGTGGCCGAGCCGGCGGGCCAGTTCCGAGAGCAGCTCGATGTCGTCGCGCGCGCCCTCCGGCGGTTCGAGGGCCTTGCGGACGCGCTGCACCCGGCGTTCGGAGTTGGTGAACGTGCCGTCGCTTTCGCACCAGGCGGCCGAGGCGGGCAGCACGACGTCGGCCAGCTGCGCGGTCTTGGTGAGGAAGATGTCCTGCACCACCAGGTGGTCCACGTTGGACAGCCGTTTGACCGTGTGCTCGCAGTCCGCTTCGGACTGCACCGGGTTCTCCCCGATGATGTACACGCACGTCAGGTCGCCGCGCTCCATCGCGTCGAGCATCTGGGTGAGGTTGAGCCCCCTGTGCGGCGGGATCGACGAGCCCCACGCGGTGTCGAACTTCGCCCGGACGCCGGCGTCGAGGACGTCCTGGAAGCCCGGCATCCGGTCCGGGATGGCGCCCATGTCGCCGCCGCCCTGGACGTTGTTCTGCCCGCGCAACGGGTTCAGCCCGGCGCCGTAGCGGCCGACCTGCCCGGCGAGCAACGCGAGGTTGATCAGCGAAAGCACGTTGTCGGTGCCGTTGTGGTGCTCGGTGATGCCGAGGGTCCACGAGAGCTGCCCGCGGTCGGCGCGGGCGTAGGTGTGGGCCAGTTCGCGGATCAGCTCGGCCGGGACGCCGGTGGTCTTCTCCGCGACCTCGAGCGTCCACGGCTCGACCGACGCGGCGAACTCGGCGAACCCCTCGGTGGCACGCTCGATGAACGTCGTGTTCGCCAGTCCGGAGTGGATGATCTCGCGGGCGATGGCATGCGCCAGCGGGATGTCCGTGCCGACCTCGAGCTGCAGCTGCCGGTGCGCCCAGCGCGCGGTGCTGGTCTGCCGCGGGTCGACGACGAAGAGCTTCGCTCCCTTGTGGACGGCCTTGAGCACGTGCTGGAAGAAGATCGGGTGCGCCTCGCGGGGGTTGCCGCCCCAGATGACGATGACGTCGGCGTCCTCGATCTCCTGGTAGGACGACGTCCCGCCGCCGCTGTCGAACACCCGCGCCAGCCCGGCGACGCTCGGGGCGTGGCAGGTGCGGTTGCACGAGTCGACGTTGTTCGTGCCGATCACCGCGCGGGTGAACTTCTGGGCGACGAAGTTCATCTCGTTGGTCGCGCGGGCACACGAGAACATCCCGAACACCTCCGGCCCCTTGGCTTCGAGGGTCCGGCGGATCCCGGCGGCGGCCCGGTCGAGGGCTTCGTCCCAGGTGGCGGGCCGCAGCACGCCGGAGTCGCGCACCAGCGGCTGGGTGAGCCGGACGTACGGCTCGGTCTTCCTGCGCTTCACGGGGACCTCCGGTTCAGTGCGCCCCGACGGGGACGGGCGGGTTGCTGGTGTGGTCGAGCAGCGAGATGGCGGCGTGGACGTGCCGCAGGGCCGGCGCGGGCACCCCGGTGAGGCCGGCCAGCTCCACGACCGCGCCGATGATCGCGTCGATCTCCAGGGGCTTGCCCGCTTCGAGGTCCTGCAGCATCGACGTCTTGTGGTGACCGACGCGCCAGGCGCCGTCGATCCGCTTTTCGACCGAGACACCCGGGTCGCTGCCGGCCGCGCGGGCGATGGCCTGGGTCTCGGTCATCATCGTGGCGACGAGCGCACGGGTGTCGTCGTGCTCGCACATCTGCGCCATGGTCGCCCGGGTCAGCGCCGAGAGCGGGTTGAAGGCGACGTTGCCCATCAGCTTGATCCAGATGTCGTCGCGCAACCGAGGTTCGACCGGCGCCTTGAGCCCGCCGGCGATCATCGCGGCGCTGAGCACCTTGCAGCGCGCCGAGATCTCGCCGTCCGGCTCGCCGAGGGAGAACCGGGTGCCCTCCAGGTGCCGGATCACGCCCGGCTCTTCGATCACGGTGGAGCAGTAGACAACACAGCCGATCGCGCGCCGGAGCTCGAGCACGGCGGTCACCGAGCCGCCCGGGTCGACGGTCTCGACCCGGCGCCCTTCGAGCGGATGTCCCTTCAGGCCGTGGAAGTACCACCACGGGATGCCGTTCTGCGCGGCCACGACCGCGGTGTCCGGGCCGAGCAGCGGGGCGAGCAGGGGCCCGCACGAGGCGTAGGAGTTGGCTTTCAGGCCGAGGAAGACGAAGTCGGCTTCGCCGACTTCACCCGGGTCGTCCGTGACGTGCGGGTGCGCGGTGAAGTCGCCGCGCGGGCTGAGCACGCGGACGCCGTGCTCGCGCATCGCGGCCAGGTGGGCCTTCCGGGCGATCAGGTGCACCTCGGTCCCGCCGCGGTGCAGCGCGGCCCCGACGTAGGCGCCGATCGCCCCGGCCCCGAGAACAGCCACCTTCATGATGTGCCTCCCACTTCGGTCCAGCACGTGATTGCATACAGTATCCTGAATTCAGGATCACGACCAGAGTTTTCCTCGTTCGAGCGGGCCGGGCCGCTCAGGCGGCGCAGCCGAGGCCGACAAACCGGACACAATGGGTCACGAGCGTGATCGACATCGGGCGAAACACCCGGCCAAGGGTGAGATTCCGGGATTTTGCATACTAAAACCTGTATCCTGATGGCAGATCATCGCGTTCCTCTCCCCTTCGAGGTGTCCCGTGAGCCAGCCCGCTTCCCCGCTCCAAGACCGCGGCCCCAGCGGCCGCCGCACGGCCAAGGGCTCGCTCAGCTCGACCGCCGCCAAGCGCGTCGAGCGGCCCGCGCCGCTGCGGCAGGTCGTCTACGAAGCCCTCGCCGAACTGATCATCAACCGCACCCTCGAGCCCGGGCAGCACCTGGTCGAGGCCGACCTCGCCGAATACCTCGGTGTCAGCCGGCAGCCCGTCCGCGAGGCCCTGCAGCGGCTGCAGAGCGAAGGCTGGGTCGACCTCCGGCCCGCCCAGGGCGCCTTTGTGCACCTGCCCACCGACGAGGAGGCCGACCAGCTGCTGAGCGTCCGCAGTGTGCTGGAGACGCACTCCGCGAAGCTCGCCGCCGGCCGCGCCACACCGGCCGACGTCCGGCGCCTGTGGGAGCTGCAGCAGGCGGGGGTCAACGCCCTGCGCGACGACGACACCGAAGGTCTGGTGGCGGCCAACGCCGCCCTCCACGCGTTCATCACGGGCCTGTCGGGCAACGCCGTGCTCGCGGAGCTGATCGGCCTGGTCGACCGCCGGGTCCGCTGGTACTACACGCCGATCGCCCGCCCCCGCGGGCGGGACGCGTGGAACGAGCACGACGAGCTGATCCACGCGATCTCCGACGGCGACGCCGACAGCGCGGAGCAGATCATGGCCAAGCACACCGAACGCACCCGTCAGGCCTACCACGAACGTCCGGAGGCTCCCCGGTCCTGATGGCTGCAGGACCGGGGAGCGGGTTACCGGGTCAGCGTCTTCTGGGGCCACGCCCCAGACCCAGGCCAGGGGGGCAAGCCCCCCTGGACCCCCCAAGAGGGGTTAGCCGCCGGTCGCGGCGGAAGGCCGCGCCACCAGCTCGGTTTCGGCGAGCTGGTGGCGTGGCCGGCCGGGCTGGCGCAGGAAGAGCGTCAGCACCGCCGAAAGCAGGGCGATGCACCCGGCGAGGATGTACGCGCCCGTGTAGCCCCACGCGCTGATGACCCCGGCGGCGAGCCCGCCACCGCCGACACCACCGACCAGTTTCGCGCTGTAGACCAGGCCGTAGTTCGACGCGTTGTTGTTCTCGCCGAAGTAGTCCGGCACCAGCGCCGCGAACAGCGGGTAGAACGCCCCGCCGCCGAACCCGGTCAGGAACGCGAACACCATGAACAGGAACAGGTTGTGCGTGTTCCCGGCGTACATCACGCCGAACTGCGCACCCCCGGCGATCACCAGGACGACGGTGAGCGTCTGCCGGCGGCCGATCCGGTCCGACACCCAGCCGACCACGGCGCGGCCGGTGCCGTTGACGATCGAGAGCACGCCGGCCGACGACGCCGCGACGAACGCCCCGAACCCGCTCTCCTTCGCGAACGGCACCTGGAAGTTGATGCCGAACAGCGAAACCCCGCCGATGATCACCAGGCACACCCACATCAGCGGGAGCATGCCGGTCCGGATCGCCTCCATCGGCGAGAACTGCTTCACCGCCGGCGGGTTCTTGGCCAGCCCGCCGGTCGCGGACCGCCGGTTGGCCGCCCAGTTCTTCGGGTCGACCTCGGCCGGCCACCAGCTCTTCGGCGGGTCCTTGAACAGGAACCCGCAGACCCCGACGACGAGCAGCATGTACACCGCGATGACGTCGAGGATCACCGAATAGTTCGTCGGGGTCAGGAAAGCCGCGAAGACGTAGATGAACGGGACGGCGCCGTAGGCGAACCCGCCGTTGACGAACCCCGTCCTGGCCCCGCGCTTCTCGGGGTACCACTTCCCGACCATGTTGATGCAGGTGGCGTAGACCAGCCCGGCGCCGGTGCCGCCGAGCACGGAGTACCCGGCGAACGCCACCACCAGGTTGCCGCTGTGCGAGATGGCGAAGTAGCCGATGGCGCTGCACACCGCGCCGGCCAGCATCGCCGTCTTCGCCGACATGATGTTCTTCTCGCGCAGCCGTCCGGCCGGGAACGCCACCCCGGCCTGGAAGACCGCCCAGATGCTCGCCAGCCAGAACGCGTCGGACAACGACCAGCCGTACTTCTCTTCCAAGGTGCCTTCGACGGCGCCCCAGCCGTATTCGAAGACACTGACCGCCATCATGGCGATCCAGGGCAGCCACACCATCCAGCTTCGCGAGCGCCCCATGATGTCCTGGGGACTCTCACCTACTCGGTAAACCCGTCCGTTCTCGTCAACGATCTCCTGATAGGTCGCTGCGGTCATAAGAGTTCTCTTTCGTCACCGTTGACTCGTGTCCCTCTGTTGCCGTCGTGCGGTGGATCTTCGTCCTTTCCCAGTCGGTCGGCCAGCCCCTGTGGAGGGTGTTCAGAGCAGTCCCGCGGCCCGTGCCCAGCGGTACTTCGCGCCGAGCACGGCAACGGGCTTTTCGGTCGTGTACGGATAGGCCACGACGCCGTGGTCGTAGAGGTAGCCGCTCGCTTCCTCGACTTCGACGTCACCGGAGAGCGACGCGACGACGGGCTTGTGGATGCCCTTCGCCCGGTACTCCGCGACGACGTCGGAGACGAGCTCCGCGAACACCATCGGCGGGGTGACGATGGTGTGCCAGTAGCCCAGGATCAGGGCGTGCACGCGGTCGTCCTCGAGACCCAGCGCGATCGTGTTGCGGTAGGTCGAAGGCGGCTCGCCGCCGGTGATGTCGACCGGGTTGCCGGCCGCGCCGAACGGCGGGATGAACTTCCGGAACGCCGCGTCGAGGTCCGGCGGGATCACCATCAGGTCGAGCCCGTTGTCGACGCACGCGTCCGAGAGCAGCACCCCCGAGCCGCCGGCGCCGGTGATGATGACGACGTTCTCGCCTTTCGGCGTGGGCAGCAGCGGGATGCCGCGGGCGTACTCGAGCATGTCGTTCAGCCCGGGGGCCCGGATCACGCCACTCTGGCGGAGGATGTCGTCGTAGACCTTGTCGTCGCCGGCCAGCGCGCCGGTGTGCGAGCTCGCCGCCTTCGCGCCCTGCGACGTCCGGCCCGCCTTGAGCACCACGACCGGCTTGCGCTTCGAGACCCGCTTGGCCGTCTCCGCGAACGAGCGGCCGTCCTTGAGGTCCTCGAGGTGCATCGCGACGAGCTGGGTGTTGTCGTCCTGCTCGAAGAAGGTGAGCAGGTCGTCCTCGTCGATGTCGGCCTTGTTGCCTACGCCGACGATCGAGGACACGCCCATCTTCGCCGAGCGGCTGAAGCCGAGGATCGCCATCCCGATCCCGCCGCTCTGCGACGACAGCGCGACACCGCCTTTGACGTCGTACGGGGTGCAAAACGTCGCCGACAGGTTCTCGGGTGTGTAGTAGTAGCCGTAGATGTTGGGCCCGAGGATGCGGACCCCGTGCTTGCGCGCGATCGCGACGACCTCGTCCTGCAGCTCGATGTTCCCGGTCTCGCCGAAGCCGGACGGGATGAGGATCGCGCCGGCCGCGCCCTTCTCGCCGACCTCCTCCAGTGCGGCGGGGACGAACTTCGCCGGGATGGCGAACACCGCGACGTCGACGTCACCGGGGACGTCGGTGATGCTGGCGTAGGCCTTGCGGTCGAGGATCTCGGTGGCCTTGGGGTTGATCGGGTGGATCTCCCCCGCGTAACCGCCGTCGACCAGGTTCTTCATCACCGAGTTGCCGATCTTGCCGGCCTCGGCCGACGCGCCGACCACCGCGATCGACGCCGGTTTCATGATCCGGTTCATCGAGACGAGGATCTCCTCCTGGGTGAACCGGACCGGCTCCTTCGCCGCCTCCGGGTCGACCAGGATCCGGACGTCGACCGCGGTCGCCCCGCGCGGGGTCGCGAGCACCGGGTTGAGGTCGACTTCGGACAGCTGCGGGAAGTCGGCCACCAGCTGCCCGAGCCCGGTGATCACCGCGGCGAGCGCGGCACGGTCTACAGGATCCGCGCCGCGGACGCCCCGCAGTATTTCCGCTGCTTGGATACCGTCGATCATCGACAGCGCTTCCTCGGTGCTCGTCGGCGCGAGCCGGAACGTGACATCCTTGAGCACCTCCACCAGGACCCCGCCGAGGCCGAACGCGACGATCTTGCCGAACGTCGGGTCGGTGACCGAGCCGATGATGACCTCCTGGCCCTCGGTGAGCATCTGCTGCACCTGGACACCGACGATCCGCGCGTCGGCGTTGTAGGCCTTCGCGTTGTCGAGGATCTTCTCGAAGCCCGCCTTCACCGCTTCGGCGTCCTTCAAGCCGACCAGCACCCCGCCGGCCTCGGTCTTGTGCAGGATGTCCGGTGAGACGATCTTGAGCACCACCGGCAGGCCGATCTCCTCGGCCTGGGCGACGGCTTCGGCCGCGGTCGTGGCCCGCCGTTCGGCCGGAGTCGGGATACCGTATGCCTCGCAGACCGCACGCCCCTCGGGCGCGGTCAGTGAGGACCGCCCCTCGGCGGCCACCTGGTCGAGGATCTTCTCGACCGCCGCGCGATCCGCCACTCAGATCACCCCCGCCGCGCGGAACTTCTCGAGCTCGGTCTCGCTGTAGCCGAGCTCGGCCAGCACTTCGTCGTTGTGCTCGCCGAGCAGCGGCGAGCGTTCGATGTCGACCGGCGAGTCCGACAGCTTGAGCGGGCAGCCGACGGTCTTGAAGCTGCCGCGCTCGGGGTGCACGACCTCGACGACCGAGCCGAGCTCTTCGAGGGTCTCGTCCTCGATCAGCTCCTTGGTGGACAGGATCGGGCCGCAGGGGATGTTGTGGGCGTTCAGCTTCTCCATCACCTCCCACTTGGTGTGCTTCTCGGTCCACTCCTCGACGAGGGCGAACATCTTGTCCAGTTTGGACAGCCGGACCTCCGGTGTGGCCCAGGCGGGGTCCTCGGCCAGCTCGTCCTTGCCGATCAGCCGGGCGAGCGGGGCCCAGCCGGGTGGCTGGACGATCACGTAGATGTAGTCGTTCGGCCCGCCGGGCGCGCACTTGACCGCCCAGCCGGGCTGGCCGCCACCGGAGGCGTTGCCCGAGCGCGGGACCTCGTCGCCGAACTGGTCGTTCGGGTACTCGCCGAGCGGGCCGTGCGTCAGGCGCTGCTGGTCGCGCAGCTTCACGCGGCAGAGGTTGAGCACGGCGTCCTGCATGGCGACCTGGACCCGCTGCCCGCGGCCGGTGGAGGTCCGCTGGAACAGCGCGGCGAGGATGGCGGCCACCAGGTGGATGCCGGTGCCGGAGTCGCCGATCTGCGCGCCGGTCGCGGTCGGCGGGCCGTCCTCGAAGCCGGTGGTGCTCATCGCGCCGCCCATCGCCTGCGCGATCACCTCGTAGGCCTTGAAGTCGGCGTAGCGCCCGGGGCCGAACCCCTTGATGGAGGCGTAGACCAGCCGCGGGTTGAGCGCGGCCAGCTTCTCCCACGGGTAGCCCCAACGGTCGACGACCCCGGGTCCGAAGTTCTCCACGAGAACGTCCACACCGGACACGAGCCGTTCGAAGACCTCCTTGCCCTCGTCGCTCTTCATGTTGAGCGTGATGCTGCGCTTGTTGGCGTTGAGCATCGTGAAGTAAAGACTGTCCACTCCGGGCAGGTCACGCAGCTGCCCGCGGGTGATGTCGCCCCGCCCGGGGGTTTCGAGCTTGATCACGTCCGCGCCGAGCCAGGCGAGCAGCTGCGTCGAGGACGGTCCGGACTGCACGTGTGTCATGTCGAGGACGCGGACGCCCTCCAATGCCTTGCCCATGCGTTGGCCTCCGCTCACTTGTACATGGTCTGGTTCATGGTTCCGGGGGCGTACACGTCGGGGTCGACCCAGACGTTGATCAGCGACGGCTTGCCCGACTCCCGGGCGCGCCGCAGCGCCGGCGCGATGTCGGCCGGGTCGCGGACCTCTTCGCCGTACCCGCCGAGCATCCGCGCGAACTCGTCGTACCGGACGTCGCCGAGGGTGTTGCCGACGCGCTCGCGGGGCAGGCCGTACTTCGCGGCCTGGCCGTAGCGGATCTGGTTCATCGACGAGTTGTTCCCGACGATCCCGACGAACGGCAGGTCGAACCGCACGAGCGTCTCGAAGTCCCAGCCGGTGAGGCTGAAGGCGCCGTCGCCGAAGAGCGCGACGACCTCCTTGTCCGGGCGGGCGTGCTTGGCGGCCAGCACGAACGGGATCCCGACGCCGAGTGTCCCGAGTGGACCGGGGTCCATCCAGTGGCCGGGCGACTTGGGCTGCACGACCTGGCCGGAGAAGGTGACGATGTCGCCACCGTCGCCGATGTAGATGGAGTCCTCGGTGAGGAACTCGTTGATCTCGTGGACGAGCCGGTACGGGTGGATCGGGCTCGCGTCGGAGCGCTGCAGCGGCAGCCGCTTCTGCTTCGCCTTCTCCTCGACGGCCTGCAGCTCCTCGAGCCACGCCTTGCGGCCGACGGCGCCGTTGTCGGCACGTCCGGACGCCGCCTCGGCCACCGCGGCCAGCACCTGGCCCGCGTCGCCGACGATGCCGAGGTCGACGTCGCGGTTCTTGCCGACCGTGCGGTAGTCGAGGTCGATCTGCACGACAGTGGCGTCCTTCGACAGCCGCTTGCCGTAGCCCATCCGGAAGTCGAACGGGGTGCCGACGATGATGATCACGTCGGCGTTGTCGAAGGCGTAGCGGCGCGAGAGCTGGAAGTGGTGCGGGTCGCCCGGCGGCAGCGTGCCGCGGCCGGCGCCGTTCATGTACGCCGGGACGTTCAGCGTGCGCACCAGGTCGGCCGCCGGCTCGGTGGCCCGCGTCGTCCAGACCTGGCTGCCCAGCAGGATCGCCGGTTTCTTCGCGTGCACCAGCAGGTCCGCGAGCTTCTCGATGTCGGCGGGGTCGCCGGCGTTGCGGGTGGACGCCCGATACCTTCCGGCTTCGGGGATGCGCGCGTTCTCGAGCGGAACGCGCGCGTCGAGGACGTCACGCGGGATCTCCAGGAACGACGGTCCGGGCGCGCCGGCATAGGCCTCGCGGAAGGCCATCGAGACGAGGTCGGCGACGCGCGCGGTGTGCGGCACGGTGGCGGCGAACTTGGTGATCGGCGCCATCATGTCCACGTGCGGGAGGTCCTGCAGGGACCCCATCTTGTGCTGCGTCAGCGCGCCCTGGCCGCCGATGAGCAGCATCGGGCTTTCCGCGCGCAGGGCGTTCGCGACGCCGGTGACGGCGTCGGTCGTGCCGGGACCGGCGGTGACGACCGCGCAGCCGGGCTTGCCGGTGATCCGCGCGTACCCGTCGGCCGCGTGGGCCGCAACCTGCTCGTGGCGGACGTCGATGACCTGGATGCCTTCGTCGACGCAGCCGTCGTAGATGTCGATGATGTGCCCGCCGCACAGGGTGAAGATCGTGTCGACGCCCTCGGCCTTGAGGGCCTTGGCCACGAGGTGCCCGCCGGAGATCTCGGCCGGCGCGGGCTCGGCGCCGTTCGTCGCTCGGGCACTCTCCCCCGCGGTCGTGCCGGTCGTTGTCAGCGCCATTGCTCAACTCCTCTTGGTCCGCCACCGGATCGGTCCGATCCGGCGCTCCGGTTCCCGGTCCGCTCGGTGCCGCTCCGCTGTCCGCCGAGGTCAGCGGCCTCTCAGCGGCAGACTGTAGATTGCATACCGTATGGGGTAGGCATATAGTCACTCTTCAAGCAGCCCGTGTCCAGGGCCATCCGCAGGGTTTTTCCCGGGCTTCGATCCGGCCCCCGCGGACCACCACCGCGTGCCCGGACACGGCGGATCTCCTTGCCCTGCCCCGCCGCGGAAAGGACGCTCCCGCATGGATCTGTTCGAACACGAAGCCCGTGACCTCTTCGAAAAACACGGCGTGCCGGTCCCCCGCGGCCGGGTCGCCGCGGATCCCGCCGCGGCCCGGGTCGCGGCCGCTTCCCTCGGCGGCCCGGTCGTGGTGAAGGCCCAGGTGAAGACGGGCGGGCGCGGCAAGGCCGGCGGTGTCCGGGTAGTGCATACAGCCGACGACGCCGAGCAGGCCGCCGACGACATCCTCGGCATGGACATCAAGGGCCACACCGTGCACCGCGTGCTGGTCACCGAAGCCGGCGAGATCGCCGCGGAGTACTACGTCTCCTTCCTGCTCGACCGCGCCAGGCGCACCTTTCTCGCGATGGCGTCGGTCGAGGGCGGCATGGACATCGAGGAGGTCGCGGCCACCCGGCCCGAGGCGCTGCGCCGGGTCCCGGTCGACTCGCTCGCCGGGGTCGACGCGGCGGCCGTCGCCGCGGCCTTCCCCGCCGACGTCCGGGCCGAGGTCGCGGGGGTCGTGGAAAAGCTGTGGGCGGTGTTCGTCGCCGAGGACTGCACGCTGGTCGAGGTGAACCCGCTGGCGAGCACGTCGACCGGGATCGTCGCGCTCGACGGGAAGATCACCCTGGACGACAACGCTGCCTTCCGCCGCGTTTCGACGTTCGACGACACCCAGGAGGGCCACCCCCTCGAACGGGAGGCGCGGGCGAAGGGCCTCAACTACGTCAAGCTCGACGGGGACATCGGGGTGATCGGCAACGGCGCCGGCCTGGTCATGTCCACTTTGGACGTCGTCGCGGCGGCCGCCGCGGAAGCCGGCGCGCGCGGGCCGGCGAACTTCCTCGACATCGGCGGCGGAGCCTCGGCCGAGGTGATGGTCGCCGGGCTGACGGTGATCCTCGGCGACCCGCAGGTGCGCAGTGTGTTCGTCAACGTGTTCGGTGGCATCACCGCGTGCGACGCCGTCGCGACCGGGATCGTGCGGGCGCTGGACGTCCTGGGCTCCCGCGCCGGCAAGCCCCTGGTCGTCCGGCTCGACGGCAACAACGTCACCGAAGGCAGGCGGATCCTCGCCGACGCCGCCCACCCCCTGGTCACCGTGGTGGCCACCATGGACGACGCCGCCCGCGAGGCGGCGAAGCTCGCGATCGCGGAGGTCTGAGCCGTGGCCATCTTCCTGGACGAGACCAGCCGGATCGTCGTCTCCGGCATGACCGGCTCCGAGGGCGCCAAGCACACGCGGCGGATGCTCGACGCCGGGACGAACGTCGTCGGCGGGGTCAACCCGCGCAAAGCCGGGCAGCGGGTGGAGATCGGCGCCGCGGAGCTGCCGGTGTTCGGCAGCGTCGCGGAGTCGGTCACGGCGGCCGGCGCCGACGTCTGCGTGCTGTTCGTGCCGCCGCCGTTCGTCGCCGACGCCGTGATCGAAGCGGTGGACGCGGGCATCGGGCTCGCCGTGGTGATCACCGAAGGCGTGCCGGTGCACGACACCGCGCGGCTGTGGGCGCACGCCGTCGCCGCGGGCGGGCGCACCCGGATCATCGGGCCGAACTGCCCGGGCGTCATCTCGCCGGGCCGGTCCAACGCCGGGATCATCCCCGCCGACATCACCGGGCCGGGGCGGATCGGCCTGGTGTCGAAGTCCGGCACGCTGACCTACCAGCTCATGCACGAGCTGCGGGACATCGGCTTCTCGACGTGTGTCGGGATCGGCGGCGACCCGATCATCGGGACGACGCACATCGACGCGGTGGAGGCGTTCGAAAAGGACCCGGAGACGGACCTGATCGTGCTGATCGGCGAGATCGGCGGCGACGCCGAAGAGCGGGCGGCGGAGTTCGTGCGGGCCAACGTGTCGAAGCCGGTCGTCGGGTACGTCGCCGGGTTCACCGCGCCGGAGGGCAAGACGATGGGCCACGCGGGCGCGATCGTCTCCGGCTCGTCGGGCACGGCGTCGGCGAAGAAGGCGGCGCTGGAGGCGGCCGGCATCCGCGTCGGCAGGACCCCGAGCGAGACGGCGGCGCTGGTGCGCGAGGTGCTCGGCTGATGTCCGCGGACCCGCGGCTGAAGCCGGCGGTGCTGGCGTGCATGGACGCGCGGATCAGCGTCTACGCGCTGCTGGGGTTGAAGGCGGCCCAGGACGTCCGCCAGTGCATCGCCCGGCTGCGGGCGTCGCCGTTCCTGCCGCACACGCAGGCGGTGCGGGGGTTCGTGCTGTCCGAGCGGACCGGCGAGCCGGCCGAGGTGCCGTGATGGACCTGAGGCAGCTGGCGGTGGTGGTGGCGGTCGCCGAGGAGGGCGGCTTCACGGCGGCCGCCCACCGGTTGCGGACGGTCCAGTCGACAGTATCCACAGTGGTCCGGGCCCTGGAGCGCGATCTGGGCACGGCGTTGTTCCATCGAACGACGCATCGAGTGGTCTTGACGCCCGCCGGCGAGGCTTTCGTGCCCGCCGCGCGGGCGGCCCTGGAGGCAGCGGATCGAGCTCGGGCGGCCGTGTCGCCGGTGGGTGGGACGGTGCGGGTGGGGGTGTGCCCGGGGTTGCTCGTGGATTGGGCGCGGATGTTGGTGGCGGTGCGGAACGCGCATCCGGGGCTGGTGGTGGAGGTTCGGCACGTGGGTTGCGTGGAGGGGCGGCGGGAGTTGGTGGAGTCCACAGTGGACTTGGTGCTGACGGCGGTGGATGGTGTGGTGGCCGAGGCTGGACCCGTCGATGGCGCTCGCCTCGGCGACTCGGTGGCCGCGCCGGGCGGCATTGCGAGCCGCAGGTTTGCCGCGGAAGCCGCCTGTTTGGAGTCCGGGACCGCCGCAGCGGCAACTCTCAAGCCCGAAGCCACACCCGGCCGGGCAAACCGCGAGCGTGCCGTACCCCTTGCCAACAGCATCACGACATCCGGGAACGCCACAGCAGCAACTCCCGAACCCGAGGCCACACCCGGCCGAGCAAACCGCGAGCCTGCCGTACCCCTCGCCAACGGCACCGCCCCCGACCTTGCCACCACTGCGCTCTCCCGCGAGGAACTGGTCCTCGCCACCGCCCCCGGCGGATCGCGGTCCGCCCCCGCGGATCTGTCCGGACTGTCCCTCGTGGACTTCCCGCCGGGCTGGGCGATCCGCGAAGCCGTCGACCGCGCGTTTCCCGACCGGCGGGTCGCGCTCGAAGTCGACGATCCCGCCGTCTCCGCCGGGCTGGTGCGGGCCGGGCTTGCCGCCTGTGTGCTGCCCGCTTCCACCGCCGCGCGGTTTCCGGATCTCACCGTCCGGCGGTTCGCGCAGCCGCCGGTGTGGCAGCTGGCCGCCTTGCATCGGGTCGGCCTCTCCCCCGCTGTGGCCGCCGTCGTCGCTCAGCTCGGCTGAAGACCCAGGCGGTCCGGTCGGCTGTATACATTCATCGATGTGCCGCGCAGGAAGCCCACCAGCGTCAGCCCGAGCTCGGCGGCCAGGTCCACCGCCAGCGACGACGGCGCGGAAACCGCTGCCAGCAAAGGAATCCCGGCCATCACCGCCTTCTGCACCAGCT
Organism: Amycolatopsis sp. NPDC104587; assembly: GCF_055583645.1. Lineage (NCBI taxonomy): Bacteria > Bacillati > Actinomycetota > Actinomycetes > Pseudonocardiales > Pseudonocardiaceae > Amycolatopsis > Amycolatopsis sp. NPDC104587. The sequence continues at coordinate 260,965 of NZ_JBVJNO010000003.1, read as the reverse complement.
CGAACGACGCGCGCCCGCTGACCATCAGCGCCGTCCCCGAGAGGGGGAGCTTGCCGTCGCGGGTCGCCCAGCCGACCACCTTGTCCACCGCGTTGTGCCGCCCGACGTCCTCGCGCAGGCACAGCAGCTTCCCGTCGGCGTCGAACAGTCCCGCCGCGTGGAGGCCGCCCGTGCGGTCGAAGACCCGTTGGGCCGCGCGGAGCTCGTCCGGCAGCCCGGACAGCGTCGCCGGGTCGGTCGCGAAGGGGTCCGCGTCGACCGGCCAGGTGACCGTCGTGCGCACGGCGTCCAGGCTCGCCTTGCCGCACAGGCCACAGGAGGACGTCGTGTAGAAGTTGCGCTCCACCGACGCGTCCGGCAGCGCGACGCCGGCCGCGAGCACGACGTCGAGCACGTTGTAGGTGTTGCCACCGTCTGCGGTGGCCCCGGCGCAGTAGCGGATCGAATGGATGTCCGTCGCCGCGCGCACCACGCCTTCGCCGACGAGGAAACCGGCCGCCAGGTCGAAGTCGTCGCCCGGCGTGCGCATCGTGATGGACAGCGCTTTCCCGGCGACCCGGATCTCGAGCGGCTCCTCGACGGTCAGCGTGTCCGGACGCGTGGTGTGCGCGCCGTCGTGGACGCGCACCACCCGGCTCCGGCTGGTCATGCGCCCCACGTCAGGCCGCCGGCAGCAGCGACTTGGGCCGGCCCGGCTGGGTCAGCCGCCCGGACAGCACCGCACCGGCCAGGCTCAGCACGCCGGCCGCGGCGAACGCGCCGAGGAACCCGTGCGAGGTGACGACCACCGCCGCGAGCCCGATGCCGACGATCGCGCCGACGGCCTTGGCGGAATACAGTATCCCGAAGTTCTGCGCGGCCGACTCTTCGCCGAAGTACTCGCGCACCAGGCCGACCAGGAGTGTGTAGCAGCAGCCGTTGCCGAGCCCGGCGAGCGCGACGCCGAGGAGCAGTCCGACGGCGTGGCGGTGCTCGCCGGAGTAGAAGAGCACGAACTGCGCGATCCCGCCCGCGAGCAAGGCGAACCGCAGGATGCGGTGCCGGCCGAGCCGGTCGGCGAGCCGGCCGATGAGCACCCGGCCGCTGCCGGTGGCCGCCGCGAGCAAGGCCAGCGCGGCCGCGGCGAGCCCGGGCCCGCTGCGCTCGGCGACGAACGTCGCGAGGTAGGCGAGGTCGAACAGCAGCACCGCGGCGGCGAGCACGACCACGAGGTACAGCGCGAGGGTCGTCCCGCAGCGGAACAGTTCCGCCGGCCGGTAGTGCCGGACCGCGGGCCGCCGGTTGTGCGCGCGGTCCAGGGCCCAGGTGCGCGGCTCGGGCGTCGCGGGCCACCAGTTCCGCGGCGGGTACCGCAGGAGCGCGGCGCACCCGGCGATCACGACGAGCACCACGGCGGCGGTGCCGTCCAGCAGCACCGGACGCGCGGCCGGCAGCGCGGCGGCGAGGACGACGAAAGGCACGCTGCCGTAGGCGAAAGCGCCGCTCACGATGCCGGCGCGGGGGCCGGTGCGGTCGGGGAACCACGCGAGCACCGCGCCGACGCACGTCGCGTAGACCAGGCCGGTGCCGAGGCCGCCGAGCACGGAGTACCCGAGGAACACGACGAGCAGGCTGTCCGCGTGGCCGAGCGTCACCAGGCCCGCGGCGCACAGCACCGCGCCCGCGGCCATCGCGGCGGGCGCCGGGAGCACGCCGAGTTCGCGCAGCCATGCCGCGGGGAAAGCGGTTCCCGCCTGGCAGATCGCCCAGACGGCGAGGGACGCGGTGATGCCGCCGAACGTCCAGCCGTGCGCCTTGCTCAGCGCCGGGACGATCGCGCCGAAGCCGTACTGCTGCACCCCGGCGGCGAGCATGGCCGCCGCGGCCAGCCAGGTGACCCACGTCCGCGGCCGGCCGAGCAGCTCCCGGTCGGACTCCCCGACGCGGTAGTGCCGTCCGTAGACGTCCCGGAGCTCGCGGACCTCGGTCATGACGACCGCCTCCTCAGACCGTACTGACGATTGTATGCAGTATGGAGTAGTCTGAGTGTGCGCTCGTCGTGGTCGATTGTCTACAGAAATGCCCGAACGGCCGCGCGGGCGGCTCGCTTCGGAGGGGAAGGCGGCCCGGTGGCCATCGAGGGAGGAGGCGGCCACCGGGCCGGTGCTCCGGCGCGGTACCGGCCGCGCGGAGCACCTGACAGTCTGGCCATCGGAGCCACCCTCCGACAAGCTTTTGCCGCCCGGCAAATGTCCGGTTGCGGACCGTGCGGCGGAGACGGTTGTGACCACAGGGGACGCACCAGCGAAAACGGTCACGCCCCGCGACGGTCGACGCCGGAGAGTCGACAAAAGATCGTCGCCGGGTCAGCGAGGACGGGAAGGCGGATCTTCACGCGCCGCAGCGACATCCGGTGAGATCTTCCGGACTCGGCTGGTGATCACCGGCCTCTGCTTTCGAACGCTTCGAAACGGCGATCACGGGAGGCTCTTGCACGGCGGCACGGATCGCAGGCCACGAAAGTCCGCTCCGCGCCGATGGCCCGGCGCGGTGCCGGGCGTGCCGCGCGGTTTCACTTCACCCGCAAAACAACCCACCACGGCGGCGACAGAGCCGCCCGCCTGGACTCGGCGCTCGCAAAGGCAGCTCCAGGCCGCACGCCGACTGCCTGACACGAATCACCGCGAGACGCGGTATCACTTCAAGCGCGGAACTCACGCGCCGCAGCGGCGCGGCACGGGTTCAAGCCGAGAGCGCGGGACCACTCACGCGCGGAACTCACGCGCCACTCCCCCAAGTGCACGAACCACCCGAAGCAACCCGACCCCGGCAGCCGCGAGTCTTACCCCGACAGCAGGAATCGCGCCAAGGGCCATCCATCGCAACGGCCGTCCCCCGGCCGGCGGGATCCGGCCGGGCGGACCGGGAGTCCGGTCGCGCCGGGCCGGCCTCTCTTGCGCGGCAACAGTTCTGGGTCAGGACTTCTTGCGGGTTGCGCGCTTGCGCGCCGGCTTGGCCTCGGCCGGCTCGGCCACTGCCGCCTGGTCCGCCTCGAAGCCCGCGATGATCTCGCTGGAGAGTCGGCCTCGCTCGGCGACCTCGTAGCCGTTGGCCTGCGCCCATTCGCGGATCTGGCGGTTGCGCTCGCGGTCGGTGCTCGAGCTCGACGTGCCGGACAGCGACTGCCCGGTGGCGAGGCGGACCTTGCGGCCGCCGATGCGGCGCGCGGCGCCGACGTAGCGGGCCAGCTCGTCGCGCAGCGCGGAAGCGTTGTCTTCGGACAGGTCGATCTCGTACTGCACCCCGTCGAGGCTGAAGGGGACGGTCTGCGAAGCGTCACTTCCGTCGAGATCGTCCACCATCTCGACGTGCACCCGTTGCGCCATGGTTGGTCGTTCCTCATCTTCTCCAGAACACGGTCGGACAGACCCTAACCTGTCGAATCACGTCCGGCACGCGCGACACCCGTGAAGCGTCCACAATGGCCGCCCGGGCGAGCGGGTCGCCCGGGTCCAGGGTGACCGCAACCGAGCCGAAATGCGCGCGATCTTGTCGAATATTTGTTTTTGTGATATGCTTGAAATCAAATCGGTACCGTGACGGCATGACGACCGCCGACTTTCCCGGTATTGCTCCCGGTGCCAGCCGCACCGCCTTCACCGCCGCCGCGGCGCGAGCGGCACATTTGCTGGTCGACGCGCCGCCGGCCCTCTTCTCCGACACCCTCGCCGCCCGTCTGCTCGGCGGCCATGCCGAGCAACTCCTGGCATATCACCGGCTTCACGGCACTCATCCCGTCCTCGCCGGCGCCCGCGCCCAGGCGACGTGCCGGAGCCGGTTCACCGAAGAGCGGCTCGCGGCCGCCAATTCCGGTATAGACCAGTATGTGATTCTGGGAGCCGGGCTCGATTCGTTCGCCTATCGGGACCCGCGGGGACGATTCCGCGTGTTCGAGGCCGACCACCCGGCGACCCAGGCCGTCAAACGGGAACTGCTCGCCGCCGCCGGGATCGCCGAGCCGGCGTCGGTCAGCTTCGTCCCGGTCGACTTCGAAGCCGATTCGCTCCGGGAACGGCTCGTCCAGAGTGGACTCGACCCGTTCCGCCCCGTGTTCGTCAGCTGGCTCGGTGTCACCATGTACCTGACACGGAAGGCGATTCTCGCCACATTGACGGATCTCGGCGGTTTCGCACCGGGATCGGAAATCGTGACCGACCACCTGCTGCCCCCGGAACTGCGCGACGCGGCCGGAAACGCCTACGCCGAAGCCGTCGCGCCGATGGCGGCCGAACAGGGCGAGCCGTGGCGCACCTTCCTCTCCCCCGCCGCCATGGCCGCACTCCTGGGCGACGCCGGATTCGAAGTCGTCGAACTGACCGGACAGCGCGGCAGCGTCGACCCGGCGCTGTGGAACCGCGCCGACGCGCTGCGGCCCGCCGCGCTTTCCGCGCTGGCCCACGCGCGCATTCCCGCGCGCCCCGGAATCGGCGGACGCTGACCGCGTTCGCCGTCAATCGGGCAGCATCGGCACTTCGAAGTCGTCCGGACGGCCGAGCAGCACCGCCCGGGTGACCGCCGTCTTCCCGAAGCGGTCCCGCACCGCGTCCAGCGCGGTGTCGAGCTCGGTCGCCCGCTGCCGCTCGAACGGCAGGGACAGCTGGAACGGGTCGTCGTCGGCCAGGTTCGAAAACGACGCTCCCAGCAACGTGATCCCGCGGTCGGCGATCAGCGGCAGCGCCGCGACGAGCAGGTCGCGCGCCGCGGTGAGCAGCACCCCGGTGCCGGCGGTCGCCTCGGGCAGCGTCTGCGAGCGCGTGGCGCGGGTGAAGTCGGCGAACCGCAGGCGGAGCGTCACCGTCCGGCAGACGCGGTGCGCCGCGCGCAGCCGGCGGGCGATCCGGTCGATCAGCGCCACCAGGACGACGTCGAGCTCGGCCGGGGTCCGCCGGCCGCGCCCGAGGGCCCGCTGGGAGCCGATCGACCGGCGCCGCCGCCCCGTCTCGACGCGACGCGGGTCGCGGTTGTGCGCCAGGTCGTGCAGGTGCCCGCCCGACGCCCGGCCGAGCATGCCGATGAGGTCGACCTGTTCGGACGTCGCCAGCTCGCCGACCGTCCGGATCCCCCGCGCGTGCAGCTTCTCCGTCGTCACCTTCCCGACACCCCACAGGGCCGAGACCGGCAGCGGGTGCAGGAACGCCAGCTCCCCGTCGTGCGGGACGACCAGCAGGCCGTCCGGCTTGGCCACCCGGCTCGCGACCTTGGCGAGGAACTTGGTGCGGGCCACCCCGACGGTGATCGGCAGCCCGGCCCGCTCGGCGACGGCGGCGCGCAGCCGTTCGGCGATGCGGCTCGGCCGTCCGCCGATCCTGGTCAACCCTCCGACGTCGAGGAACGCTTCGTCGATGGAAAGGCCTTCCACCCACGGCGTGGTGTCGTGGAAGACCTCGAACACCGCCCGGCTCGCGGCCAGGTACGCCGACATCCGCGGGGGCACGACCACCGCGTGCGGGCACAGCCGGCGGGCTTGCGCGCCGCCCATCGCGGTGCGCACGCCGTAGGCCTTGGCCTCGTAACTCGCGGCCAGGACGACCCCGCCGCCGACGATGACGGGCCGTCCTTTGAGCGCCGGATCGTCGCGCTGCTCGACCGACGCGTAGAACGAGTCGAGGTCGGCGTGCAGGATGGGCCCCTCGTCGGTCATAGAACATATGTTCGCACAAACCCCGGCCGAAGTCCGCTCATCCGTCCGCCGCGGCCGGCGTGCCGCTGGCCGAAACTGAGCGTTTTCCCGGTTGTCACCTCCGCGTGACCGCGCCCACACTCGAAGCCATCGAACCACCCGACCCTGGGGGCGAAATGACCGACAAGTGCCACTGCGGCGACCACCACGCGTGGACCGGCCCCAGCCCGGCGGACCGGCCGGCCGCGACGCGCCGGCCGCTGCTGGCCGCGACGCTGGCCCGCGAAGACCGGGCGGAAGACGCCGGTGTCCTCGACCCGACCGACCGCGTCACCTGCCGCACGCACCACCGCTGGCTGCACGACTGCGTGTCGTCCCCGGTGCACACCAACCCGGCGATCGGCTACCGCTGGTGCCGCCGCTGCGACCACCAGGCGCTGGTCGCGGTGGACGAGCTGACCGGCGACGTGACCATCCACTGCGGACTCTGCGGCCGCAGCCCGCTCAGCCGCGCCAACCGGGAGCTCGTCGAGCTGTGCCGGCGCAGCCTGGCCCTGGCGCGCTCGAGCCGGTTCCCGGAGAGCGCCGTCGCCTGACTGCCATGATGCGGAGGTGCCCGAACCCGGAACCACCGCACTGCTGATCCTGCTGCCCGCCGCCGAACCCGTGCTGACCGCGGCCCGCCGGGTCGACCCCGCCCTGGTCCGTCCTGGGGTGCCCGCGCACGTGACTGCGCTCTACCCGTTCCTGCCGGACGCCGCGCTGACCGAAGACGTGTTCACCGCCGTCCGCGCGGTCGCAGCGGAACTCCCGTGCACCGACGTGCGGCTCGCCGACTTGGTGACGACACCCCGGTTCGCGGCGATCGCCACCCCCGCCCTCCAGCCGATCACCGACGCGGTGTGCGCGCGGTGGCCCGACGTCCTGCCCTACGGCGGCCGGTTCGGGCCGCGCCCGGACGCGCACCTGACGGTGGCCATGGGCGACGGCGACCTCGAGCGGGTCACCACCGAAGTGCGGCCGCTGCTGCCGCTCGACGCCAGGGCCGAGGCGCTGCACCTGGTGGCGCTCACCGAAAACGGCTGGGAACCGCGGCTGGAAGTGCCGTTCGGCGGCTGACGGAGCTCAGCGGGCCATGGCCGGCGCGCCGTCCAGCTTCCGGTACGCACGCGCGATCGCCCGCAGCCGCGCGACGTCCGCGGCGAACGGTTCCGTCCCGGCGGCGGGCGGCTCTTCCTCGCCCGGCTCGTCCGGGAGGTCGCGCACCAGCCGGGCCGCGGCCGGCGCGGACAGCTCCGGGGTCACGCCGGCGAGGATCAGCCCGTCGTTCGTCTCGCTCATCGCCGTCAGCAGCCGTTCGCGGCGGGACGGCCCGCCCGGGTCGATCCGGACGATCTCCGGGAACCGCCGGGTCAGGTGCGTCCGCAGCGGCCGCAGCAGCCGGAGGGTCCGCGCGTCACGGCGGCCTGCCGCCAGGCCGGGGATCGACGGGATCGTCAGGCCCAGCACGATCAGCAGCACCGAAACCGCCGGGAAACCGACGTCGAGCGTGCACGGCAGGGTCGAGAACGGCCCGCGGCACAACGCTTTCACCGGATGGTCGGCCTGCAGCGCCTGGATCGTCGCGACGACCTTCCCGGCCAGGTAGGCGACCGCGAACGCCGACGCCAGCAGCAGCAACGCCAGCCCGGCGCGCAGCGCGCCGCCGCTCGCGCGGACCGTCACCGCGGCCACCACCCCGATGTCCAGGACGGCGAACCCCAGGTAGACGGTGTAGGCGAAGACGTAGACCACCAGGGTCGGGTGTGTGCGGTACAGCTCGTCGAACACGCCGATGCCGCGCGGCAGGTCGGACGCGCTGAAGAACGTCACGACGAGCACCGCCAGCGCCACGCCGAGGGTGACGAGCCGGGTGCGCCGGCCGCGGTCGCGGGTGCCGCTGATCTCCGCGACCGTCAGGCCGATGCCGTACGCGGCGACCATCGTCGCGAGGTTCGACAGCAGCCGCCCGAGGCTCGGGTAGATCTCGCTTTCCACCAGCTGCGCGCGGTTGGACAGGAAGCAGAACGCCGCCCCGAGCGCGAGGAGCGAGATGGCCAGGCCGGCGCCCGCGCCGGTGCGCCGCGCGCGGACCGCCCGCCAAATGCCGATCGCGAGCGCGAAGACCCCGACCCCGAGGAACAGAATGTCGATCACGGGAGGTGACTATCCCAGCAGTGCCGCGAGCCGCCGGGCCTGGTCCGCCGCCCGGCCGGACGCGCCGGGCGGGACGGCGGGCGGTCCGCTCGTCGCCGCGCTCATCAGCAGGACGGCGATCAGCTCGGCCTCGTACTCGTCGGTGCCGCTCGTGACGCGGGTGAGCAGGTGCGAGAGCGCCTGCGGGGCCAGGTCCGGGGCGAGCTCGGCGGCCTCCGACTCCGACATCAGGCAGGTGCCGGTGTGCGCGCACAGCAGGTGGGCGAGCTCGTGGGCGATGATGTGGTCCTGGTGCAGCGCCGACGTGTGCTCGGTGTAGGCGATCAGGTCGTAGTCCGGGCGGACCTGCCACGCCCCGGACGGCCGGCCGGGCCGGTACTCGACCGGCACGAGGTCGATCTCGCGCCCGCGCCAGGCTTCGAGGCCGTCGACCCAGGCGTTCATCGACCACGGCCGCGGCAGCGGGACGGCGGCGAGCACGGTCCGCACCCGCTCGCGTGCGGCCGCACGCACGTCCGTCAGACCGCGCTCGTTGATGGGGCCTCCCCGCTCGGGCGCCAGCCGGGTGCACCGGGGCGCGCTCACCGACGGGATCATGGTAGCCGACCGGCCAGGCTCACTCGGGCTTCCGACGCCGGCCTTCGCGGCGCCGCGTGCCGTCGTAGGTGGCCAGCTGGTCGAGTAGCGCCGTCACGGTCTCGCGGTCGCGCGGCGAGAGCTGCATGGCCCGCTGGGCGAGGTTGCGCGCTTCGTCGTCACGCCAGGCCACGACGTCCTCGACCTGCTGGTCGACCTGCCCGGCGACGTCGTCGTCGAAGAAGTACGTGACCGGCACGCCGAAGAACTGGGCGAGCGCCTGGATGTGGGAGCGCTTGGGGTCCTTGCGCGCGCCGACGGCGAGCTGCTGGACGTGGGTCGCCGACATCGTGACGCCCGTCTGCTCGGCGACGCCGTGCGCGATCTCCCGGTAGGAGTAGGGCTTGCGGTCCGGCGGGTGCACAGTCGCGATCAAGTGCGCCAGCCGGTCGGCGAAACTGCGCTCGTCGCTCACCACACCACCTTCAACCATGAAACGTGACACTCCCCAGTCTAACTGTCCTGAAAACTTGACACACCCTGTCCCGGAAAGACTACGATACTCCCGTCCGGTGTTTCGTAAACAGGACAGAAGACCCGGGGTGGCGCAGGCGGCCGCGGGGTGACTCACGTGGTCGCTGGGGGTGGCCACGCGCCTAGCCCCGTGCCCGCCGCGCCCCTCCGGCTCAGCGGACTCCCATGCCCGCGGCCAGTTTGGTGAGGTCGTCGCGCAGGCCCGGCACCGCGTCACTGGTGACGCAGCCGGTGGAGAACTCGACGTGGAGATCGTCGTCTTCGGGGATGTCCACTTCGAAGTCGAGCCCGTCCGGGCCGGCCTGGGTTTCCGGCAGCGTCCGGCTTTCCAGCTTCAGGTGCAGATCTGCGGCGGCCGGGTCGGGGCCGAGGATCAGGTCGTCGGTGCGGTCGCACGGCCATTCGGTGAAGTCGCGGGCGACGTCCGGCAGCGGCGCGAAGCCCTCGAGGTGGGCGGTCAGGTCGTGGATCGTGGCCGACGTGGCTGCCGGCGGGAACGGGCCACTGGTCCAGCAGCTGCAGCCCGAACCAGGCGCCGAAGAACAGCCAGATCCCGAGCCCGAACGCGAGGAACCCGCCGCCGACGCCGAGCCGGGGTGAGTAGTCCCGGGCGAAGGTCTGGGGAACCACGCCGTGGCCGACTTCGAGGTCCGGCCGGTTCTCGCCGACGGCGGTGACAAAGGCGTCCGCGGACCGGTGGTCGCGCCAGCGGGTCCGCATCCGGCCGTGGACGGTGCCGAGCTCGACGACCTCACGGTCGAAGTCGCCGGCCGGCCGGAGCGCGACGACCAAGCCGCCCAGCAGGGAGGTCGGCAGCCAGAAGGCGAGCCGGAACGGCTTGGCCGACACCGCGCCGCGCCGGATCTCGGTGATGTCGGCGTACGGGAGAATGGACTGCTCGAAGGCGACCGCGTCCGGCCCAGCAGCCAGGCGACGACGGCGACGAGGAGGTCGAGGGCGAGGCCGATCCAGAAGAACGGCCGCTCCGGCGCGACGGTGACGCCGTAGCCGTCCAAAGCGGCAAAGGCGAGCGCGACCGCGACGAGGACCCAGGTCCATCGCCGCGCCCGGGACAACGGGAGGACGCCGGTCTCCGGCACACCGGCGACCGTAGTTCGCCTGGGACCAGGTCGGGTACGGCAGAAAAGCCGTCCGCTCAAGGGTTTTCGCGTAGCCGGGCGGGGACTGTGTGCAAGTGCGACCGCAGGCCGCCCGCCCACGGCCTAGCCCCGCACAACTCACCCCACCGCCGGGATCGCGCGGCCTCCTCCCCCGGCGAGCAACCGCCGCAGCACCGCGGGGGTCGCTCCGGCGTGCTCGCGAACCGTCCGTGTCAGATGGGCCTGGTCGGCGAAGCCCAGGTCCGCCGCCAGGACCGCCAGCCGCCGCTCCCCCGCCTCAAGGCGCTCGAGAGCCCGGCTGACGCGGACCCGGTTGCGGTAGTGCGTGAGCGACACCCCCAGTTCGCGCGGGAACGCCCGGCTCAGCCGGTACGGCGACACCCCGAGCAGCTCCGTCAGCGGGAACAGCCCGGCCGCCGCCGGGTGGCCGGTCAAGATCGCTTCGCGGGCCTTCGCCACCAACGCACCCGCCGGCACCGGCCTGGCCCCCGCGCGCTCGATCGCGCCGCCCACCAAGACCAGAAGCTGTTCCGCCAGCGCATAGTCCGGGTCGGGGACCGCGGCGACCGCCCGCCGGTGGGCCAGCTCCAACGCGCCGTCGACGTACACCGCCGGGCGGACCGGCCGGTCGGCCGCGAGGCGCTCCCACAGCCGCGCGCCGAACGTCACCGACGTGCAGACGTCGCCGCCCGCCGGGTGCGCGAAGGATTCTTCGTCGCCGGTAGTGGCCAAGTACGCCAGCGTCGGGTCGGCGTCCGCGACGATCCCGCGCACGCGGCGCCGGAACCGGCCGCGGCGCACGAGCACCAGCCGGCGGCCGTCCGCCACCTCGGGCGGCGACCAGCCCCGGTGGTCGTCGGCGCAGCGCACCACGCTGACGGTGTACCCGGGTCGGGCCACGACTTCGACGGCGTCCAGCACGGACCGGACGCTACGCCCGGGGTACGACAGTTTCCGGCCCGCAAGGATCTTCAAGACCCGGCTCGGCGCCGCGGGCAGGCTGCCGCACGAGGAAAGGAGTCACCCCATGCCCGCAGAACTCACCACGCTCGTCCTCGACTGCGCCGACCCCGCGGCCCTCGCCGCCTTCTACGCGAAGGCACTCGGCTGGGAGGTCACCTACCAGGACGACGAGACCGTCCAGCTCGGCGGCCCGGTCGGGCTCGGCTTCCAGCGCATCGCCGGTTACCGCGGCCCGGGCTGGCCGGACGCCGCGAAGCACGCGCACCTCGACTTCAAGGTCGGTGACCTCCGCGGCGCCGTCGAGGAGTTCGAGGCGCTCGGCGCGACCAGGCCCGAGTTCCAGCCCGGTGGCGAGGACTGGGTGGTGCTCGCCGATCCGGAAGGGCACCTCTTCTGCCTCATCCCGGGCTGACCCGGTGGTGGGGGGGGGGGGGGGGGGGGGGGGGGGGGGGGGGGGGTGTGGGGGGGGGGGGGGGGGGGGGGGGGGGGGGGGAGGGGGGGGGGCGGGGGGTTGCTCCTATCCGCTAGGGAGCCCCCCCCCCCCCCCCCCCCCTTCCTCCCCCCTTCCCCCCCCCCCCCCCCCCCCCCCCCCACTCCGGTCAGCCTCGGTAGACGCCGAACTCGTACAGCGAGTAACCGTAGGCCGTGCCCCGCTGTGTCGCGTTCACCCGGACATACCGCGCCGTCGCCGAGATCGCGAGGTCGTCGGCGCCGCCGTCACCGGACGTCGTGCCGTAGACCGGCCGCCAGTTCACCGCGTCGTCGCTGACCTGGATCTCGTACGCCTTGCCGAACGCCGACTCCCAGACCAGCTGCACGTGGGTGAAGGCCTGCCTGCTGCCGAGGTCGACCTGCAGCCACTGCGGGTCGCTCCACGCGCTCGCCCAGCGCGTGGCGAGGTTGCCGTCGGTCGCGGCCTGCGGCGGGTAGGGCGCGCCCGGGCCGTCGGCCTGGTAGGTCGAGGCCGTGGTCGCGGCGCCGCGGGCCAGGTTCGTGCCCGGCACCGGCGGCGCGACGACCCGCAGCGAGCGCGTCTCGATGCCGACGTTGCCGTGGCCGTCGCGGGCGTAGAGGTAGATCTTCCAGACGCCCAGCTGCTGCGGCGCGGTGACGGTGAACGTCCCGTTCCCGGTGAACTGCGCGGGGATCAGGCCGCCGGCGTTGTTGATGTACTTGCTGTTGTAGCCCATCGTGTAGGTGATCGGGTCACCGTCCGGATCGGACACCGCCGCGGTCAAGGTGAACGTCGAGCCGGCCGGGACGTCGGCGCTGCGGCTGAGGTTCATCGAGGAGATCACCGGCGGGGTGTTGCCACCGGTCTGTCCACTGTAGATCCGGCGGACGGCGTACCAGGAGAGCCGCTTCTCGTTGCCCGTGGTGATGTTGAACCAGACGCCGCCGAAGTCGCCTTCGGTGCCGTAGTGGAAGAGCGTCGCGCCGAGCGCCACGCCGGGGTGGGCCAGCACGCAGTTCCAAGCGTTGACGTACCCGTCGCGCTTCTGCTGGTCGGTCGGCTCGGCGGGGACGCCGTTGCCGTCGTTCGGGACCTCCCACTCGCCGGCCGGGCCGGTCTCGGTGATGATGTACGGCTTCGTGTAACCGCCGTTGAGCCAGTCCTGCTTGACCTGGCACACCTGGGCGTAGGAGTTCACCGAGTAGAGGTCGAGGTTCGGCGCGTACGCCTTGTAGTACGGCCAGGCGCCGGTCCAGGCGTCGGTCGAGGTAACCGGGTGGTTCGTGTCGATCGCGTGGATGGCCTGCGCCGCCTGGTCGACGAACCGCGTGTAGGCGATCCGGTTCTGCTCCAGCATCGTGCCGGAGTAGCAGTTCTGCATGCCGAGGATCGACTCGTTGCCGACGTTCCACATGAGCACGCCGGGGTTCGCCTTGTAGATGCTCACCCACTTCTGGATCTCGGCCAGCATCGTGTTCTTGTAGTTCGTGTCGGTGGTGTAGTCGACGCAGCCGCCGCTGCCGGGACCGCCGCCGGGCTGCAGCCAGAAACCTGCGACCACCTTGATGCCGTTGGCCGCGGCCGCGTCGAAGAGCGGCTGGCTGGACGCGTCGGTGCCCCAGGTGCGCACGGTGTTGACGCCGATCGAATGCAGTTCGGGCATCCGCGTGGCCGCTTCGCTCACCGGCGGTCCCCAGGTGAGGCCCTTGACGGTCCACGGTGTCCCGTCGACCGTCAGCTGCCAGTTCCCCTGGCCGCCGGTCACCCGCGTGACGCCGGGGCCGTCCTGCGTGGGTGTGCCCGGGGTGCCGCTGACCTGGAACTCCCAGAGCGAGTAGCCGTAGCCGCCGACGCGGTGGGTGCCGTAGAAGCGCACGTACCGGCCATGACCCGTGACGGCGAGGGTCTGGACGCCGCCGGTCGCGGTGGTCGTGCTGTATACAGTCTGCCAAGTGGCCGCATTGTCCGAAACCTGGATTTCGTATGCAGTCGCGTAGGCGGCCTCCCAGTTCAGGGTGACCTGGCTGATGTCGGCAGCCGCGCCGAGGTCGACCTGCAGCCACTGCGGGTCGCTCCAGGCGCTCGCCCAGCGCGTGCCGGCGTTGCCGTCGACCGCCGAGGCCGCCGGGGTGCCCGCGCCTTCGCTGCTCGACGCGGTCGCGGGTCTGCCTTGGGAAAGCACGGTCGCGGCGTGCGCCGGGGACGGGCCGGCGAGCAGACCCAGCAGGAGCAGGGCCACCAGCGCCGGAACGGCACGGAGGAGCGACGGTCGGTCCACGGTGATCTCCCGTACGACAAGGGGACGGAGGTTGGAGAGCGCTCTCCGGCGCGACCGATGGTTCGGCACGGCCGCCCACGTTGTCAAGGTTCCGCCGGGAATCGGACAGTCGCTGTCATCGCCCGGATGTGGTTGATCCTTGACACGGCGGCGGCTCGGTGCGCATGCTCTTGGAGAGCGCTCTCCCATTCCCCAGGCACCCTCACCGTGGAGGACCCTTGGTATCGAAAGCCGCGCTCCTCGCCTGCACCGCCGCCACCGTGCTGGCAGGCGCCTTCCTGACCGCGGCCACCTGGTCGCCCGCCGGAGCCGACGACCTGGTCACGCACCACGAGTTCCAGGTCAACTGCTCCCCCAGCCACCACCAGCCGGACGACCCGATCGTCTTTCCCGGGCTGCCCGGCGCGTCGCACGACCACACGTTCATCGGCAACAAGACCACCAACGCGGCCACGACGCTGCAGTCGCTGCAGAACTCCGGCGTCGGCAACACGACGTGCCTCGCGCCGGACGACCTGTCGGCGTACTGGTTCCCGACCGTCTACAACGGGAACCAGGTGGTGCTGCCGAACTTCGCGCAGGTCGTCTACTACAAGTCCGGCATCCTCGACTACACGAAGGTCGTGCCGTTCCCGCCCGGCCTGCGGTACGTCGCCGGCAGCGTGACGGCGACCCAGGACGAGTTCCAGCACGCGCCCGGCGCCATCGAGGGCTGGGAGTGCGGGGACAGCTTCCACAACTGGGACGTCCCGGTGCAGTGCGTCCCCGGCAGCCAGCTCAACATCCGCTACCAGGCGCCGAGCTGCTGGGACGGCGTCCACCTGGACTCGGCCGACCACAAGAGCCACATGGCGTACCCGGACCGGGCGACGCTGACGTGCCCGGCCGACCACCCGGTGGCCGTGCCGATGCTCGAGTTCAAGATCGCGTTCCCGGTCAGCGGGGACATGTCCGGGGTCCACCTGGCCAGCGGGCGCGGGTATTCGTGGCACTACGACTTCTTCAACGCGTGGGACCCGCCGACCCTCGCCGCGCTGGTCACGCACTGCATCAACGGCGGGCTGCAGTGCGACCCGCGCGGGTTCGACCTGTACAAGCCCGATCGCGGGACCGTGCTGGGCCCGAACTACCGGCTGCCCGGCCGGCCGTGATCCGGCGGGCCCTGGGGGCGGTGGTGGTGGCGCTGACCATGGGCGGGTGCGCCACCACCGGCCCCGCCGCGCCCGCCACCGCCCCGGTCTCCGCGCCGGGGTTCAACCCGACCGACATCGCCTGGCTGGAACTGGTGGTGCCGATGACGGAGAACGCCGTGACGGCCGCCCGGCTCGCCCCGGACCACGCGTCGAGCGCCGTGGTCCGGGACGCGGCCGGTTCGGTCGTGGCGCCCCAGGAGAAGCTGCTGGGACGGCTGCGCGCGGCCCGCGACCGGGCCGGGCTCCCGGCAACCGACGTCCACAGTGGACACCGGATGCCGGGGATGGTGACCCCGGCCGACCTGGTCGCGTTGCGGACGGGCCGGGGCACGGAGTTCGACCAGCGGCTGGTCGCGCTGCTGCGAGCGCACGCCGCGCAGCTGGTGGTGCTGGCCCGGGGTGAGCAGACCTCGGGCGGGGACGCCCGGACCCGGGAACTGGCCGAGGAGGTCGGCGCCGAAGGGGCCCGCCAGGAGCAGGTGCTGGTGAAGGTCGTCCCCGCCGGAACGCAGTGAATGACTCATTCATGACGCCTGACGCCATGAATGAGTCATTCACGGCAACGGGAGGGGCCGTCGGGGCCGCCTCCGAAACGGCCCCGACGGCATTTCCGGCTCCGCCCGCCGGAAGCTCAGTACGCCACCACCACCGGTCCCCGGGTCGCCGGGGCGGTCACCGTCAGCGTGTGCGTCGCCGCGTCGAACTTCCAGCGCGACGGCGGCGCCCACGCCCCGCCGACCTTCACCCGTGACGGCGCCGAGGACACCCCGAGGAACTTCACCGTCCACTCGCGCGGCCCGGCCTGGGAACGCCCCTGGGACGGCGCCACCGTCACCGTGTGGGCCCCGCCCCGCTCGCTGTACCGGATCGGCGTCGTCGAGCTGTGCTTGGCCGAGGTGCCGTCGTCCTCGTACAGCGAGAACGACCCCGGACCACCGGTCGCCACCGTCACCGTCACCCGGTTCAGCGGGTTCTGGACGTCGTTGGTGACGTCCGCCGTGCGGGTCGCGGTGATGCCGCCGGCGCGCAGGAACACCGGCATCGTGCCGAGGTCCGCCGTCACCTGCTGCGTCGTGCCGCCCGCGTAGGTCTTGCCGGTGAAGTAGTCCGTCCACTGTCCCGGCGGGAACCACACGGACGTGCTCGCCGACGCGCCGGGCGAGGTCACCGGCGCCACCAGCATGTCCGGTCCGTAGAAGTACTCGTTCTGGGCCGCGGTGTAGGCGGCCGGCTCGTCCGGGTACTCCAGGTAGGTCGGCCGCACGACGGGAACGCCGGTCGTCGCCGCCTCCTGGGCCAGCGTGTAGGTGTAGGGCACCAGGTTCTCGCGCAGGTTCAGGAACTTCGTCGCCGAGTCCTTCGCCGCGCCGGTGTACTGCCACGGCAGCCGGTCGCTGTGGTTGCTGTGCAGCCGGTCGATCGGCTGGAACGTGCCGAGCTGCACCCACCGCGCGTACAGGTCGTCGGGCAGCTTGGCCGTCTGGTGCTGCTGCCCGCCCGAGGTGTAGGTCTCGCTGCCGCGCAGCCCGGTCGTGTCGTTGTGCCCGCCGATGTCGTGGCTGATCGCCGACATGCCGGTCGCGGCCGACTCACCCGGCGTCGCGCCGACCTCCATCCGCAGCGTGCCCCACGTCGAGGACGTGTCCCCGGTGAAGTGCAGCGTGCTGCGCTTGTCCGCCCACGGCCCGGTCGAGAGCCCCACCGGGCCGCCGTACCCGCCGGCCTGCAGCGACCCGTAGGCCCGCGAGATGACGAACCCGCGCCCGGTCGCCGGCGCGGCCAGGTCGGCGTACTGCTGGTTGATCCACGCGTCCGGGGTGACCCCGGCCAGGCTCGACTTCGACGCGTCGCAGCACCAGTCGAGCCACCAGAAGTCGTTGCCCTGCTTCATCATCCCGGCGTGCAGGTCGAGGTAGGCCTTGAGCTGGTCCGGGTCGCCCCAGTCGAAGACGTAGCAGTCGTTGCCGCAGCTGGACTTCGCGAGCTTGCCCTTCGCCGTCGCCTGGGCGCGGGCGAACTGCGGGTCCGAACCCATGATGCTCGGGTGGATGTTGAGGTTGTTGTGCAGCCCCTGCGCCTTCGACCAGGCGAAGAACGCCGCCGGGTCCGGGAACTTCGTGGTGTCGAACTGCCAGCCGTTCCACGTGTCCGGCGCCTTGAAGTCCGTGTCGGTGACCAGGACGTCCAGCGGCACGCCCTCGCTGCGGAAGCGCGGCAGGATCGTGTCGCGGTAGTCGGCCGCGGTGCGGTCGATGTACTCGGAGTACCAGACGCCGTAGGCCCAGCGCGGCAGCAGCTGCGGCGGCCCGGTGAGGGTCGCGAGGTCACGCAGCCCGGCCTTGTAGTCGTGCCCGAAGGCGAAGACGTACCCGTCCTGGTAGGGGTTCCCGCCGTGCGACGGCCGCTGCGTCACCGCGCGGGTCCGCGTGGAGTACAGCGCGGACGTCGTGTCGTCGAGCAGGTACCAGCCGTCGGAGTGCAGCAGCCCTTCGGTCAGCGACGGGTTCCCGTTGTCGCCGTTGACCCCGTCGAGGCCGCGCCGGTACCCGCCGAGCGTGAGGTGCGGCTGCGGCGCCGCGGCACCGGCCGCGGTGACGGCGATCGTGTCCACGTTGACGTGGCAGCTCGTGTCGTCCGGGCAGCCGAGCACGACGTCGTTCGTGCCGGCCTTCAGGTCGACCGGGACCGACGCGCTCCCCCACGAGTCCCAGTTCTCGGTGACCGGCAGGGTCAGCGTGCGGGTGACCCCGTTGGCCGCGGCCGTCGCGGTCCTCGTCTCGTGCCGGCCGTCCCCGCCGGTGCCGTTGGCGTAGCGGACGTGCAGCCGGTACGTGCCGGCCGCGGGAACGTCGACGACGCGGTGCGTCAGGGAGGCGTCGCGGTTGAGCTCGGCGACGAACCCGCGTCCGGCGTACCCGGCGTGGTCGGTCGCGACCACCGCCGAGCCGGTCCGCAGCGCGGATTCCGCCTCACAGCTCACGTCGACGGCGCAGCCGGTGAACGCGCGGGCCGAGGCGGGCGGGAACGGCGTGCCGGGGGTGAGCACCGCGAGCGCGTCGACGTTGACGTTCCCGGAGTCGGTCGCGGTCCGCGTGAGGCGGACGCTGTGGCGGCCCGCGCCGAGCGTGACCGGCACCGAGGCGATCGCCCAGCTGTCCCAGTCGGCTGTCGCGGGCAGGGTGAGCTTCTGCGGCGCGCCGCCGTCGACCGAGACGCTCAGGGTGCGGGTGACGTGCTGGCCGTCGCCGCCCTGGCCGTTGGCGTAGCGGGCGGTCACGGCGTAGGTCCCGGCGGTGGCCGCGACGACGTCGGCCGTCGCCGCCGTGCCGGTGTTCTCGAACCCGGCGAGGAACCCTTCGCCGGTGTAACCGCGGTGGTCGGTGGCGACGCCGAGGCCGTCGGCCGCCAGGTCCTCGCCCTCGCACAGCGCGCCGGCCGCGCAGGTCAGGTGCCGCCACGGCGCGGCGAGCACCGGCGTCGCACCGGTGGCCGTGCGCACGCGGAGGTTGCCGGAGTCGAACGGCCCGGAGCCCAGCCGGTAGGTCAGCGTGGTCGCGCTGGTGCGGATGGTCAGGACCCCGCCGGACGTCGTCGAGGTGAACGGCGTCGGCGTGAACGCGTCCCGGCCGACGGCGTTGAAGGTGGCCGCGTCGGTGAAGCGGCCGTCACCGGCGTACTCCGTGCGGATGACCGTCGGGGAGAGGACCTGGAACCGGGCGTTCCCGGCGGTGACGGTCTGGCGCGCGGGTCCGGCGGCGGCCGGCGTCGCGACGCCCACGGCCGCGACGGCACCCGCGGCGACGGCGAGCGCGCATACCAGGTGAAGGGTTTTCGCTGGTCTCGTCCGCACAGGCGGAACTCCGTTCCGGGAAGGGGGACCGACAATTTACAACGTTGGAAAAAACCCGGTCCCGATCCGACCACAGCGGGACGCCGGATGTCCAGACCAAAGGGCCGAACTGTCCGGTCAGGTCAGTGTCGGGTGACGCCGTCGATCTGCTCGCGCAGGATGTTGGCGTGTCCCGCGTGGCGGGCGGTCTCGCTGGTAGCGCTCAGGCCGAGTCCCGGACCACCAGCTCCGGGTCGAAGATCACCGACTCCGCCCGCAGCGCCGGGTCGGCCATGCGGTCCAGGACCATCCGGGCCATCGCCGCGCCCATCGCTTCGACCGGCTGGCGGACCGTCGTCAAGCGGGGCCGGCAGCTCAGCGCGACCCGGCTGTCGTCGAACCCGATCACCGCCACGTCGTCCGGGATGCGGCGGCCCGCGTCGCGCAGCACCGTCAGCGCGCCGTACGCCATCAGGTCGTTGGCCACGAACAGCCCGTCCAGCGCGGGTTCCTCGGCCAGCAGCCGTTCCATCGCGCGTTCGCCGCCGTGCTCGGTGAAGTCGCCTTCGGCCACCGTGACGTACGCGTGGCCGTGGCGGGCCATCGCGTCCCGGAAACCCGCCAGCCGGTCCTGGCCCGCCGGAGTGCCCGCCGGGCCTGCGATCGTGGCCACCCGGTGGCAGCCGCGCGCGACGAGCCGCTCCGCCGCGATCCGGGCGCCGTCCTGGTGCGCGACGTCGACGTAACACACCGGCGCCGGGCGGGCCGGGCGCGCGAACAGGGCCGTCGGGACACCCGCGTCGGTCAGCACGCGGGGCAGCGGGTCCTCGGCCGGGTGCAGCGAGATCAGCAGCACGCCGCTGATCTGCTCCTGCCGCAGCTTCGGCACCAGCTTCGCGCGTTCTTCGTCGCTGTCGACCAGCATCAGCAGCGGGTGCAGGCCCAGCGGCCGCAGGTGCGCGACCACGCCTTCCACGACCCGGCCGAAGAACGGGTCGCCGAACACCCCGCCGGTGAACGCTTCGACGTGCCGCTCCGGCTCGGACACCACCAGCGCGATGCCGCCGGTGCGCCGGGTGACCAGGGAGCGGGCCGCCCGGTTGGGCACGTACCCGGTGTCGGCGATCGCGCGTTCGACGGTCTCCCGCAGCTTCGGGTCGACGTTGCGCACGCTGTTGACCACGCGGGACACCGTGGCCCGCGAGACGCCGGCGACCCGCGCGACGTCCTCCAAGGTCGGCGGCGCCGAGGGCGGCTGCGTCGTCACCCGTCCTTTGTAGCACGCTGTGAGAGCGCTCTCCCAGCGCCGGGCCGATGACAAATGTCATGGCGGGCCGCTGGCGGACGGCACTGCCCCGCCGGGCCCCGCGACGGCGAGCATTCCGGTATGACCACCACACCGCGAACCACCACCGCCGGCTTCCGGCCCGTCCTGCTCCTGACCGGCGGTTACGCCACGCTTTCCGTGCTCACCCTCCTCGTGATCGTCCTGTTCCGGAACCACCCGGCGATGGTGACCGACGCGGTCTGGGTGCGCGCCACGATCGTCGTCGCCAGCTCGCTCCTGACGTTCGCCTTCGCCCGCAGCGCGGCCCGCGGGTCGCGCAAGGGGCTGCTGCGGCTGCGGATCGTCTCCGCGGTGATGCTCGTGGCGATCGTCGTCATCGTCGCCCTGCCGGGCCTGTTCCCGGTGTGGCTGCGGGTCGAGCAGGCGGTGTGCGGGCTGCTGCTGCTCGGCGTGACGGTGCTCGTCAACCGGCCGCGCCCGCGGGCGCGGTAGCGTCGCAGTGGTGACCAGGACGGCGGACGTGCAGCGCTGGGTGCGCGGCTGGCGCGTGATGCTGCTGGACGCGGGCATGCTCGTCTACCCGGCGGTGACGGTGCCCGGCGTGCTGCAGCACTCGACCGGCCACACGGCGGTCGCGGGCTGCGTGGTCGTCGCCGGGTTCGCCGGCTGCTACGTCCTCGCGGCGACCGCGGCGGCGAAGCGGGCGGTGCCGCAGTTCTGGGCGCTGCTCGGGATGAGCACCCTCCTGTTCGCCGCCGCCCTCCCCTTCGCCCACGACGCCGCGTTCTTCCTCCTCACCGTCGTCGTGTCCCTGGCGGCGCCGCGGCTCCCCCGCGGCGCCCTCGCGCTGGTCGCCGTCTCCGCCCTCGCCGCGCTGGTCGTCCCGTGGGTGGTGTGGGACGGCCCGGGCTGGACGCAGGCGGTCGCGCTCGTGTTCACCGTGCTCGTCGTCCACGTGGTCGCCGAGGCCGTCCGGGCCAACGCCGCGCTCGTCGAGGCCCGGGCCGAGGTCGCGCGGCTGGCGTCCGAGGCCGAACGCGCGCGGATCGCGCGAGACTTGCACGACCTGCTCGGCCACTCGCTGACGGCGATCACGGTCAAGAGCACCTTGGCGAGGCGGCTGCTGGCCACCGACGGCGCCCGGGCGGGCGAGGAGATGACCGCCGTGGAAACCCTGGCCCGCCAGGCGCTGACCGACGTCCGCGCGGCGGTGTCGGGCTACCGCGACGTCACGCTCGCCGGTGAGCTCGCCCGCGGCCGCGAGCTGCTGCGCGCGTGCGGGGTCACCGCCGACCTGCCGACCGCCACCGACGTCGTCGGGCCCGACCGGCAGGAGCTGTTCGGCTGGGTCGTGCGGGAGGGCCTGACCAACGTCGCCCGGCACGCGCGGGCCGGCCGGTGCGCGGTGACGCTTTCGGCGTCCACGGTGGAGGTCGTGGACGACGGCGTGGGCGGGCCGCCCGGCGAGGGTTCGGGGCTCGCGGGGCTCCGGGAACGCGTCGAGGCCGCGGGCGGAAGTGTCGAGGCCGGGCCGGTGACGCCGCGCGGCTGGCGGCTGCGGGCGGCGCTGTGACCATCCGCCTGCTGCTCGCCGACGACCAGGAGCTGGTCCGCCAGGCGCTGTGCGCGCTGCTCGCGCTCGAGGACGACTTCGAGGTGGTCGCCTCGGTCGGCCGCGGCGACGAAGTCGTGGCTGCGGCGCGGGAACACCGTCCCGACGTCGCGTTGCTGGACATCGAGATGCCGGGCCTGGACGGGCTCGCGGCCGCGGCGGTGCTCGCGGCGCAGGTGCCGGACTGCCGCGTTGTCATGCTCACGACGTTCGGCCGCGCCGGGTACCTTCGCCGGGCGATCGAGGCCGGCGCGGCCGGGTTCGTCGTGAAGGACGCGCCCGCGGACGTCCTCGCCGACGCGATCCGCCGGGTGCGGACCGGCGAGCGGGTGGTGGACCCGGCCCTCGCGGTCGCGACGCTGGCCGCGGGCGAGTCGCCCCTGACCGCCCGCGAACGCGACGTGCTCATCACCGCCCGCACCGGTGCGACGATCGCCGAGATCGCGTCGCGGCTGTACCTGTCCGAAGGCACGGTCCGGAACTACGTCTCCGCGGCGATCACCAAGACCGGCGCGCGCAACCGCGTCGAAGCGGTCCGGCTCGCGGACGAGCGCGGCTGGCTCTAGGCGTTCTCGTCGAACGGGATGCCACCCGGCTTCGCCTTGCCGAGGTTGCCGGTGAACTGGTCGTCCTTGATGCCGAAGGTGGCGCTGCCGAAGTCGGCGCCGACGAGCTTGTCCCGGATCCCGGACGGGTAGCCGTCCCAGCCGACGAGCGTCGGGTACTGCCAGGCGCCCTGGTGGTTCTCGGGCGGGTCGTCGTTGCCGTTGGCCGAGCGGAAGCAGTGCGTCGAGCCGCCGTCCTTGTGGTAAACGACCTTCGCGTGCGTGCCCTCGAACAACAGGCTCGCGCGGTCGTGCACCGCGAACCCGCCGTGCTGCGACGTCGCGACGTACTCGACCTGGTTGTCCTTGACCCACACGACGACGTGCTCCCAGTCGTGGCGGTGGCCGGCGCTGCCCGGGCCGAGCGAGGCCTGGTCCTTCTCGAAGTAGAGCGTGTACATCACCGCGCACCAGCCGTGGTCGCACTTCTGGCGCGAGTAGGAGTTGGTGTTGTCCAGATCCCAGGAGTCGCGGCAGTGGCCGTTGGTGTCACCGCCGAGCGACAGGCCGGGCGCGATCGTGCCGTCCGGGCCGATCGCCGGGGTCGGGTAACAGCCGTCCTTGTCGTAGTCGAAGGCGGGCTGGAAGGTCTTCTCGAAGTCGCTCGCGTTGGCGGGCAGGGCGCCGGGCGGGTCGGCGAACGCCGTCGCCGGGACGGCGAGTGAGAGGGCCAGCGCGCCGGCGGCAGCGGCGGCCAGGGTGCGGGAACGGTGCGCCATGACGGTACTCCCTCGATCACGGTCGGAAAGTTTCCGACCGGAGGTCCGTGTCCAGCTCGCCACGAGCCGCCGTGGCCCGCAACCGTGCTCCGGCGAGTGTGCCCGGCGGGGACAGCCGGAAGGGGACGAACGCGCAATCCTGTCCGGTGAGCGGCAACCCGGACAAGCCGCGCATCGATTCACGGCCGGAAGAGCCGGGCTTCCGCCGCGTCCCAGTCGCCGCCGGCCGACGGCTCGTAACGGCGGACCTCCTGGGTCTCGCGGACCAAAGCCCGCATCGCCGCCAGGTCCGGTAAGTCCTCCCCCAGCGCCCGGGCCTGCACCAGGACGTTGCCCAGCGCGGCCGCCTCGACCGGGCCCGCCAGGACCGGGACGCCGCACGCGTCGGCCGTCAACTGGCACAGCAGTTCGTTGCGCGCACCGCCGCCGACGATGTGGACCACGTCGATCCGGCGGCCCGTGACCGAAGCCGCGGTGCGGAGGGTGCGGCGGTGGGCCAGGGCCAGGCTGTCCACGATGCACCGGACCACCTCGGCCGGGGCCGAAGGCGGGCGCTGGCCGGTCGCGCGGCAGACGGCCGCGATGCGCGAAGGCATGTCGCCCGGCGGCAGGAACTCCGGGGCGTCGATGTCGACGACGGCCGCCCGCGCCGGGGCCTCGGCCGCCGCGGTGAGCAGGTCCGGCAGGTCCGACCGCGACCACGTGCGCAGCGTCTCCGACAGCACCCACAGGCCCATCACGTTGCGCAGGAACCGGATCGTGCCGTCGACGCCGCCTTCGTTGGTGAAGTTCGCGGCCAGCGCCGCGTCGCCCAGCTCCGGCTCCGGCAGCTCAAGACCCGCCAGGGACCAGGTTCCGCACGAGATGTACGCGAAGTTCGTGCCCGGCTCGGCCGGGACCGCGACGACGGCCGACGCCGTGTCGTGCGAGCCGACCGCGATCACCGGAACGCCGGACAGCTCTCGGGCCGAGCCCACGACGGTCCCCGGGTCACGCAGCGGCGGCAGCAGCCGGGGCGGGATCCCGACCCGGGACGCCAGGTCGGTGGCCCAGGTCCGCGCGCGGACGTCGTAGAGCTGGGTGGTGGACGCGTTGGTGCGCTCGGCGCCGATCTCGCCGGTCAGCCAGTAGTTCATCAGGTCCGGCACCAGCAGCAGCGTGTGGGCCGCGCCCAGCCGGTCCTGTTCGGACACCAGCTGGTAGAGCGTGTTGAACGGCAGCTGCTGCAGCCCGGTGACGTCGTAGAGCTCACGCGCGGACACCGACGCGGCCACCTTCTCCGGCACCCCGTCGGTGCGGGAGTCGCGGTGGTGCACCGGGTTGCCGAGCAGGGCGCCGGACGCGTCGAGGAGCCCGTAGTCGACCGCCCACGAGTCGATGCCGACGCCGTCCAGCGGGCCGGCGTCGCGGATCCCCGCGAGGGTCTCCCGGTACAGGCCCAGGACGTCCCAGTACAGCACCGGGCCCGCGCGGACGCCGCCGTTGGGGAAGCGCCGCACCTCCTCGAGGCTCAGCGTCGAACGCCCGACGGTCCCGGCCATCACGCGCCCGCTGGACGCGCCGAGGTCGACGGCCGCGACCCGCGTCACGCCCGCACCACGGTCAGCTCCAGGCCGAGCAGGTCCGCCACCGCCGTCAGCTCGGCGACGCGGTGGCCGGTGCCCAGGGCCCAGTGGTGCGCGATGCCGCCGGCCGACCACGCGTCGGTCCACTCCCCCGGGTCACCGCCGAAGTCGACGCGCGAGGTCGTGTTGCCGATCCGCAGCAGCGGCCCGGGCACCACCGTGCCTTCCGACACGATGAGCGAGAACGTGCCGTCGCGCCCCTGCCCGAGCCCGCACAGCGTCACCGGCCCGGGCTTGACGTCGAACTCCACCGACACGCCCCAGCCGCGCTTGCCGTGGTAGACGCCGAGGCCGCGCAGCAGCGGCTTGCGCGCGCTGATGCCGAGGTGCGCCGGGCCGTCGTGGCCCATCTCGACGACGTTGTCGCGGAAGTTCAGCGCCTGCAGCTCGGTGAACGAGCCGCCCGCGCCGAGCCGGTCCATGACCAGCATCGCCAGCGACGTCCGCAGCTCGTACTCGCCGACCGCGGGGATGCCGCGCGCGGTGAGCAGGGACGCGCCGAGGATGAACCCGGCGCCGACCCGTTCGTGCGTCTCGCCGTCGAGGCCGCGGTGGTAGTAAGCCAGCGAGTCGAGCGAGAAGTCCTCGACGAGCCGGTCGAGCGCGACGGAAACCCGGGCGCCCCAGGTGAAGTCTTCGTCCACGACGGACTCGTCCACAGTGAACACATCGCGCGCGAGGTCCATGCGGTCCTTGGTCTCCGCGTCGGAGACCTGCTCGACGCGCACCCGCAGGTCGTCGACCTCCAGGACCTCGACGTGCCCGCCGAGCTGCGCCGACACGAGGGTCGGGTCGGTGGAGACGTCCATCATGCCCGGGTAGAGGTGCCCGAGCAGGCCGTGCCGGCCGTGCCGCAGCGCCGCCCGGACCCCCGCCGCCTTGATCCACCGCGCGATGCGGGTCCACGCACGTTCGTCCTCGAGGTACCCGGACACCGAGCGGAACTCGACACCGAGCCGGCGGAACGTGTTCGCCATCTCCGGCAGCGGGCAGGCCCCGCAGTAGGCCAGCCACGCGCCGGTGTCGAAGGACTCGTGGTCCATCACCTCGGTCGGCTGCAGGTTGAGCAGCAGCACCGGCGCGCCCGAGCGCTGCGCGACCGGCGCGAGCATGCTGGAGGTCAGGTACGTCGTGAGGAAGCCGATGATCAGGTCGCAGCCGGCGACCCGCAGCTTCTCGGCGGCGGCCGCGCCTTCGGAAGCATCCGAGACGAACCCGACGTCGACGACCTCGCAGTCCATGCCGGACAGCCGGGAAGCGACGCGCCGGGCCGACTCCTGCAGCTGAGGCAGCAGCTCGGGGAACTGCGGCCAGTACGCGCCGAGCCCGCCCGCGACGAGCCCGACGCGGGTCTTGCGCGGCGTGATGCGGTCGAGGGTCATCGGTCTCCTCCAGGGAGTTCAGCGCAGGAACGCGGCGGCCACTCCGGCGTCCACGGGGACGTGCAGGCCGGTGGTGTGGGTCAGGTCGCCGCCGGTGAGGGCGAACACGGCGGCCGCGACGTGCTCGGGCAGCACCTCGCGCTTGAGGATGGTGCGCTGGGCGTAGAACTCGCCGAGCTTCGCCTCCTCGACGCCGTACACCGCGGCGCGTTGCGCGCCCCAGCCGCCGGCGAAGATGCCGGAGCCCTGGACGACGCCGTCGGGGTTGACGCCGTTGACGCGGATGCCGTGGCCGCCCAGCTCGGCCGCCAGCAATCGGACCTGGTGGGCCTGGTCGGCCTTCGCGGCGCCGTAGGCGACGTTGTTCGGGCCCGCGAACACGGCGTTCTTCGACGAGATGTAGACGATGTCGCCGCCGATGCCCTGGTCGGCCATCGCCTTCGCCGCCGCCCGCGCGACCAGGAACGAGCCCTTGGCCATCACGTCGTGCTGGAGGTCCCAGTCCCGTTCGGTGGTCTCCAGCAGCGGCTTCGAGATGGAGAGCCCGGCGTTGTTGACCACGAGGTCGATGCCGCCGAAAGCGAGCACGGTGGCGTCGACCGCGGCCTGCACGGCGGCCGCGTCGGTGACGTCGGCGGTGACCGCGATCCCGCCGATCTCGGCGGCCACTTCGGAAGCCGCGTCGGCGTTCAGGTCCGCGATCGTCACGCACGCGCCCTCGGCGGCGAGCCGCCGGGCGATGGCCTTCCCGATGCCCGACCCGGCCCCGGTCACCAGCGCGATCCGCCCGGCCAGGGGCTTGGGCTTCGGCATCCGCTGCAGCTTGGCTTCTTCGAGCGCCCAGTACTCGATCCGGAACTTTTCGGACTCGGGAATGGGCGCGTAGGTCGAGACGGACTCCGCGCCCCGCATGACGTTGATCGCGTTGACGTAGAACTCGCCCGCCACCCGCGCGGTCTGCTTGTCCTTGCCGAACGAGAACATCCCGACCCCCGGCACCAGCACGATCGCCGGGTCGGCCCCGCGCATCGCGGGCGAGTCCGGAGTGGCGTGCCGGTCGTAGTAGGACCGGTATTCGTCGCGATATTCGCCGTGCAGCTCCTTCAGCCGCGCGACGACGTCCTCGAGGGGCGCCGAGCTGGGCAGGTCCACGACCAGCGGCCGCACCTTGGTGCGCAGGAAGTGGTCCGGGCACGACGTCCCGAGCGCGGCGAGCGGCGCGAGTTTCTCCCGGGCCAGGAACTCGAGGACGACGTCGCTGTCGGTGTAGTGCCCGACCTGCCGCTGGTCGGTCGAGGCCAGCCCGCGGATCACCGGCGCCAAGGCCGCCGCCCGCGCGTGCCGCTCCTCCGAGGCGAGGGCTTCGAAGCCGGGGACGACCGGGCCGAACGGCTCGGCGGACCCGCGGGCAGCCAGGAACTCCTCGGCGGTCCGGATGATGTCGAGCGAATTGCGCCGACACTCCTCGGAAGTCGCGCCCCACGCAGTGATGCCGTGGCCGCCGAGGATCACGCCGATGGCCTGCGGGTTGGCTTCCTTGACGGCGGCGATGTCCAGGCCCAGCTGGAACCCCGGGCGCCGCCAGTCGACCCACGCGACGCGGTCGCCGAAGCACTCCTTGGTCAGCGCCGCGCCGTCGGCCGCGGTGGCCAGCGCGATGCCGGAGTCCGGGTGCAGGTGGTCGACGTGCGGCGCTTCGACCAGGCCGTGCATCGCGGTGTCGATCGAGGGCGCCGCGCCGCCGCGGCCGTGCAGGCAGTAGTCGAACGCGGCGACCATCTCGTCCTCGCGCTCGACACCCGGGTAGACGTCGACGAGCGCGCGCAGCCGGTCCAGCCGCAGCACCGCCAGCCCGGACTCCTTCAGCGTCCCGAGGTCACCGCCGGACCCCTTGACCCACAGCAGCTCGGCCGGGGTGCCGGTGACCGGGTCGAGGGCGGTGCCCTTGGCCGAGGTGTTGCCGCCGGCGTAGTTCGTGTTCCGCGGGTCGGCGCCGAGCGCGTTGCTGCGCGCGACGAGCTCCTCGGGCACGGTCATCCTCATGCTCCCCATCCGGCCTGCGTGCCGCCGGCCCGCTCGGCCACGATCTTTTCCTGGTACCCGCTGCGGTGGTAGGCCGCGACCGGGTCCGGGTCGAGCCCGGCGTCGGTGCGCAGCTCGGCCAGCAGCGGCCGGACGTCGGTGTTGTAGGCGTCCATCAGCACGGCGTTCGCGGCCAGGACGTCACCGGCCTGCTGGGCCACGCGCAACGCGGGGCGGTCCACGAGCAGCGCCTTCGCCGTGGCCTCCTGGACGTTCATCACCGACCGGATGATCGCCGGGATCTTGGCCTCGATGTTGTGGCACTGGTCGAGCATGAACGCGATCCCGTAGGCCGGGTCGAGGGCTTCGCCGCGGACGATCTCGTACATGATCCGGAACAGCTGGAACGGGTCCGCCGCGCCGACCATCAGGTCGTCGTCGGCGTAGAAGCGCGAGTTGAAGTCGAACGCGCCGAGCTTCCCGGCGCGCAGCAGGAACGCCACGATGAACTCGATGTTCGTCCCCGGCGCGTGGTGGCCGGTGTCGATGCAGACCGTCGCCCGCTCCCCCAGCTCGATGCAGTGGGCGTAGGAGGTGCCCCAGTCCGGGACGTCGGTGGCGTAGAAGGCGGGTTCGAAGAGCTTGTACTCCAGCAGCATCCGCTGGTCCGGCCCGAGCCGGTCGTACGTCTCGCGCAGCGCCGCGGCCAGCCGGTCTTGCCGGTCGCGGATGTCGTCCTGGCCCGGGTAGTTGATCCCGTCGGAGAACCACAGCTTGAGGTCGCGCGAGCCGGTCGCGTCCATGATGGAGATCGCCTCGAGCAGGTGGTCGGTGGCCTTGCGCCGGATCCCGGCGTCCGGGTTGGTCACCGAGCCGAGCTTGTAGTCCTCGTCCTGGAACACGTTGGTGTTGATCGCGCCGATCTCCACCCCCTGGTCACGCGCGTAAGCCGTCAGGGCGCCGTAGTCGTCGACGCGGTCCCACGGGATGTGGAGCGCGACGCTCGGGGCGACCCCGGTGAAGCGGTGCACCGTGGCCGCGTCGGCGATCTTCTCTTCGGGGGTGCGGGGCACCCCGGGCTGCGGGAACACCTTGAAGCGCGTACCCGAGTTCGCGTACGCCCACGACGGTGTTTCGATGCGCTGGGCGCGCAGCGCCGCTTTGACATCCACAGGGATCACTGTCCTTCCCGGACGTCGAGGTGGAAGACCTCGTCGAGCAGCCGGACCCCTTCGTCCGGCCGGCCGCCGTCGAGGCCGGTGAAGAACTCCGCCATCTCCGCTTGCCAGCGGCGGTTGACCTCGGTGCGGTCCATCGCCGCCTGCGCGACGGCGAGGTCGTCGGCCTCGACGTAGCCGACCAGCAGGCCGTCGTCGCGCAGGAACAGCGAATAGTTGCGCCAGCCGGATTCGTGCAGGGCCTGGCGCATCTCGGGCCACACCGCCCGGTGCCGCTCGGCGTACTCGGCACGCCGGTCGGGCTTCACCTGGAGGCAGAAGCAGTAGCGTGGCATCAGAAGTTGAACTTGTCGATGTTGTTCGCGTCGAACGTCGTCGGCGGGCCGAGGACGATCTCACCGCTCGCGCCGATCGTGTAGTCACCGAGCTTGCCGGCCTTGAACTTCTCGCCTTCCTTGCCGGTGATCTGGCCCGACGACAGCGCGACACCCGCGTAGGCGGCGAGGTAGCCGATGTCGGCCGGGTTCCACAGCGCGAACTGCTTCACGGTGCCGTCCTTGACGAACGCGCGCATCTGGTTCGGCGTGCCGAGCCCGGTCACCGCGACCTTGCCCTTGTAGCTCGACGAGCTGACGTAACGCGCGGCGGCCGCGATGCCCACGGTGGTCGGCGAGACGATCACCTTGAGGTTCGGGAACGACTGCAGCAGGCCCTGGGCCTCCTGGAACGACTTCTGGTCGTCGTCGTTGCCGTAGGCGACCTTGTCCAGCTTCAGGCCCGAGTACTCCGGCTTGGCCAGCTCCTTTTTGAGGACGTCGATCCAGGCGTTCTGGTTGGTGGCGTTCGGCGTCGCGGACAGGACCGCGATCTCGCCGGAGCCGCCGGAGAGGTCCTTGGCCTGCTTGGCCAGCGCCTCGCCGATGCCCTGGGTGGTGGCCTGGTTGATGAAGACGTCGCGGCAGTCCTTGGCGGCGTCGGAGTCGAAGGCGACGACCTTCATGCCGGCGCTGCGGGCCTGGTTGAGCGACGGGCACACGGCGTTCGGGTCGTTCGCGGCGATGCCGATCACGTCCTGCTGCTGCTGGATCAGCGTGTTGATGTAGCTGACCTGCGAGGACGCGCTCGCGTCGTTCGGCCCGACCAGCTTGTACTCGCCCTTCAGCTCGCCCAGCGCCGCCTTGCCGCCGCTGACCTCGATGTCGCTGTAGGGGTTGTTGAGCTGCTTGGGCAGGAACGCCATCTTGACGCCCTCCTTGGCCGCGGCGTTCGGGTTCGCCGCCGCGGTGGACTGCTGGGCGCCGGAGCCGGCACTGTCGTTCTTGGTCGTGCCGCCGCAGGCGGCCAGCACGAGCACCAGCCCGGCCGACACTGCGCCGGTGAGGAACCGTCGGGACATCTTCGTCACCTTTCTGGGGATACCGCGCTGGGTGCTGTGGCCCGGTGCCGCCGCCGGAGCGCCGTACGGGCCGAAGACACGATGTTGGGGAGCAGGACCGACACGATCAGCAGCACGCCGGTCACGATGTTGAGGGCTTCGTTCGACACGTCCTGCAGGCGCAGCGCGTTCTGCAGGGACGACAGCAGGACCACCCCGGCGAGCACACCGGGCAGCGTGCCCTTGCCGCCGAAGATGGACACGCCGCCGAGGAGCACAGCGGCCACGACGGCCAGTTCGAGGCCGAAGCCGTTGTCGGCGCGGGCACTGGAGTAGCGCAGCGTCCACAGCACCCCGGCGACCCCGGCGACCGCGCCGCTCACGACGTAGAGCCAGAACTTCAGCCGCCCGGTGCGGATCCCGGCGAACCGCGCCGCCTGTTCCCCGGCACCGGCCGCGAAGACTCTGCGCCCGACCGGCGTCGCGTGCAGCACAACTCCGAACACGAGCGCGACGACGACCAGCGGGACCAGGACGTTCGGGATCGGGCCGTCGCCGATCGTGCCGGTGACCCAGCTCGTGTAGGCCCGCGGGAAGTCGGCGACCGCGCCGTCGCCGAGCACGACGAAAGCCAGGCCGCGGTACAGCGCGAGCGTGCCGATCGTGACCGCCAGGGCCGGCAGTTTCAGCACGGTGACGAAGAAGCCGTTCACCGCGCCGAGGACCGCGCCCAGCACGACGCAGAGCGGGATGATCGTCTCGATCGACAGGCCCGCGTCCCACAGCGACCCCATCACCGCGGACGTCAGCCCGAGCGTGCTCGCCACCGAGAGGTCGATCTCGCCGGTGACGATGATGAACGTCATCGGCAACGCGATCAGCGCGATCGGCAGCAGGTCGAGCAGCAGGAAGGTGAAGTTGCGGCTGGTGCCGAAGTTGTCGACGGCGCCGGAGGCGATGACCAGCACGATCACCGTGACGAGCACGACGGCGGCGTCCCAGCTGAGCAGCCGGCCGAGCCGGTTCCCGGAGTCAGACATGGGAATCCCTCTTCTTCAGTGCCTTGGCCACCCGCACGGCGACCAGCCGGTCGGCGCCGATGGCGAGCAGGATCAGCGCGCCGACGATCGCCTGCTGCCAGAACTGGTTGATGTCGAGCACGGCCAGGGCGCTGCCGATGACCGTGAGCAGCAGCGCGCCAAGGCCCGCGCCCCAGACCGAGCCGCTGCCGCCGAACACCGCGACACCGCCGACGACGGCCGCGGCGACGACGTTCAGCTCGTAGCCGGTGCCGGCCGCCGCGTCCACCGTGCCGAACCGCGCCGCGAACAGGACCCCGGCGAGGCCGGCGAGCGCGCCGCTGACCAGGAACGCGGCGCTGGTGTTGCGGCCGACCTTGATGCCGGCCAGCTTCGCGGCCTGCGGGCTGGAGCCCATCGCGTAGAGCTCGCGGCCGGCGCGGTAGCTGCGCAGCACGATCCCGGCGATCACCAGCACGACCACGGCGATCAGCACCAGCCACGGGATCCCGAGGACCGACGCCGTGCCGAAGTCCAGGAAGGACGCCGGCAGCTTGTCGGCGTTGATCTGCTGGCCGCCGGCCCAGAAGAAGCTGACCCCGCGGTAGGCGTAGAGCGTGCCGAGCGTGACGACCAGCGCGGGCACCTGGCCGAACCGGACGAGCACGCCGTTGAGCAGCCCGCAGACCGCGCCGACGACAAGGCCGGCGAGCAGCGCGACGACCACCGGGAGACCGGGGTTGTCGCGCATCAGCGAGCCCACGGCGAACGCCGAGAGGCCGAGCACGGATCCGACCGACAGGTCGATGTTGCGGGTGATGATCACGACCGCCTGCCCGACGGCCAGCACCGCGAGGATCGCCGTGCCGAGCAGGATGTCGCGGATGCTCTGCCCGGACAGGAACCGGGAGTTCTGCGTCGCGGTGAACACGACGAGGACGACCAGCGCCAGCACGATGCCGGATTCGCGGGCCTTGAAGACGTTCGCCGTCCATGACCGTCGCGAGTGGACGGTCGTGGCCCCGGCGGGCGGGGCTTCCCTGGTCACGGTCATGCGGCGGCTCCCTGCCCCATCGCGGCGAACATGACGGTGTCCTCGGTGGCCTCGGCGCGCGGGAGCTCGGCGACGATCCGGCCCTCGCGCATCACCAGGACGCGGTCGGCCATGCCGAGCACCTCGGGCAGCTCCGAGGAGACCATGACGATCGCGACGCCTTCGGCCGCCAGCGCCGACATCAGCCGGTGCACCTCGGCCTTCGTGCCGACGTCGATGCCGCGGGTCGGCTCGTCGACGATCAGCACTTTGGGCGCCATCGCCAGCCACTTGGCCAGCACGACCTTCTGCTGGTTGCCGCCCGAGAGCGTGCCGACGGGGTCGGTGAGGCGGCGGTACTTGGTGCGCAGCCGCTCGGTCCAGTGCGCGGCTTCCTGCCGTTCGCTCCCGCCGCCCAGGAACCCGAGCTTCGCCAGCGCGCCGGAGCGCGGCAGCGTCACGTTCCGCTCGATCGAGAGGTCCATGATCAGGCCCTGCTGGCGCCGGTCCTCCGGGACCAGCGCCATGCCGGCGGACATCGCCGCGCGGGACGAGTGCGGCTTCAGTTTCTTCCCACCGACCCGCACGACACCCGCGTCGCGCTCGTCGACCCCGAAGACGGCCTGGACGACCTCCGAGCGTCCCGACCCGACCAGGCCGGCGAACGCGACGATCTCCCCGGCCCGCACCGAGAAGGAGATGTCGCGGAAGACACCTTCCCGGGCCAGGCCTTCGACTTCGAGGACCACCGCGCCGGGTTCGACGTCCTGCTTGGGGAACAGCGCGTCCAGGTCGCGCCCGACCATGCGCTTGACCATCTCGTCGACCGTGACGTCGTCGAGCAGGTCCGTCGAGACGTGCTTGCCGTCGCGCATGATCGTCACGCGCTGGCACAGCTCGGTGATCTCCTCGAACCGGTGCGAGATGAACATGATCGCCGCGCCTTCCTCGCGCAGCGTCCTCGCGACGGTGAAGAGCCGTTCGACCTCGACGCGGCTGAGCGCGGCGGTCGGCTCGTCCATCACCAGCACGCGGGCGTCGGCGCTGAGCGCCTTGGCGATCTCGACGATCTGCTGGTCGGCGATCGACAGCCCGCGCGCCGGGCGGGCCGGGTCGATCCGGACGCCGAGCCGGGTGAAGAGCCGGTCGGCCTCGGCGCGGATCGCCGTCCGGTCGATGCGGCCGAGACTCTTGCGCGGGTGGCGGCCCATCACGATGTTCTCGGCGACCGAAAGGTCCGGGAACAGGGTGGGTTCCTGGTAGATGACCGCGATGCCGGCGGCCTTCGCGTCGGCCGGGGAGCCGAACTCGACCGGCCGCCCGGCCAGCAGCAGCGTGCCGTCGTCGGGTTTGTGCACCCCGGCGAGCATCTTCACGATCGTGGACTTGCCGGCGCCGTTTTCGCCGACGAGCGCGTGGGCCTCTCCGGCGTGCAGCCCGAAGCTCACCCCGGCGACGGCCGCGACCGCGCCGAACGACTTCGTCACGCCGCGCACCTCCAGCAGAGGGGCCCGGCCCGGGTCCTGCCGCGTCATCGCGACCTCCGGATTGAAAGGTTTCACAAACCTGGCGCGGTGACGCTACTATGCGGTTGAAGAGCAAGTCAATGCATCGGCCGAACCGTGGCCAAACGGCTTCGAAGGCTTGCCGTGCGTGGCGATGTTACGTTTCAACAGTGCTGGCCGAAGGGGGTCCCGATGACGGTCCAGGAGTCCGGCGCCGAGCCGAGAGCGGCGGGCATGAAGGACGTCGCCGCGGCCGCCGGGGTCTCCCTCGGCACGGTGTCCAACGTGCTCAACCGCCCGGACCGCGTCAGCCCGGCCACCCGCGCGAAGGTCGAGGCCGCGATGGCGGAGCTCCGGTTCGTGCGCAACGAGTCCGCGCGGCAGCTGCGGGCCGGGCGCAGCCGGGTGCTGGCCTACGTGATGCTCGACGGCAGCAACCCGTTCTTCACCGACGTCGCCGCCGGCATGGAGGACGCGGCCGACGAGGGTGACCTCTCGCTGTTCCTCTGCAACAGCGCGCACCAGCCGTCGCGCGAAGAGGCCTACCTCGACCGGCTCGAACAGCAGCGGGTCCAGGGCATCCTCATCACGCCGGTCGACCCGGACGCGCCGCTGCTGCGCGAGATCGCCCGCCGCGGCACGCCGGTGGTGGTCGTCGACCGCACCCCCGAAGGCACTTCGCACTGCTCGGTCGCCGTCGACGACGTCTACGGCGGCGAGATCGCCGTGCGGCACCTGGTCGAACAGGGCCACGACCGGATCGCGTTCATCGGCAACCACACGACGGTCGGCCAGGTCCGCGACCGGCGGCTCGGCGCATTGCGCGCGCTCCGCGCGGCCGGTCTCGGTCCCGACCACCTCGTCGACCTCACGACGACGGCGCTGACGGTGGCCGACGGCCGGGGCGCCGGCGAGCGCCTGGCCGGGCTGCCCGCGTCGATCCGGCCGACCGCGGCGTTCTGCGCCAACGACCTGGTCGCTCTCGGCCTGCTCCAGACGTGCGCGAACCTGCGCATGCGCGTCCCGGAGGACCTGGCGATCGTGGGGTACGACGACATCGAGTTCGCCGCGGCGGCCGCGGTCCCCCTCACCTCGGTCCGCCAGCCCCGCCGCCGCCTCGGCCACACGGCGGCGGAGCTGCTGCTGGCCGAAACCACCGAAACCGGGCACGAGCACCGGCAGGTCGTCTTCACGCCGGAGCTGGTGGTGCGCACCTCGACCCTCCGCTGAGCAACCCGCCGATCGGCTGTGACGTCTTAAAGGCCACAAGCGATGCAAGGGTGGGACGAACGGGCGCTCGCCGGAGCACGGAGGTCGTTGATGGCCGACTCGGAACCGCGGCTGTCGCGGCGCGGGTTCCTCGCCGCGGGCGGGGCCGCGCTGCTCGGCGCGGCCGTGGTCGGCTCGACCGCCGCCGGGTCGGCCGGGCTCGCCGGGCCCGATCCGGATGCCGTGCGGCTGGGCGATTTCTGGCTGTTCGGGCGGTACGCCGACGGCTGCGCCGACCTCGGGTTCGACGAAACCGACCTGAGCCCGGTCCAGCTGCCCCACTGCGTGACGCCGCTTTCCTGGACCGGCTGGCAGCCGTCGTCGTGGCAGGACCGGTGGATCTACCGCAAGCACTTCACGGTGACCCCGGCGATGACGGCCGAACGGGTCCGGGCCCGCTTCGAAGGGGTCATGACCACCGCGGCGGTGCACCTCAACGGCACGCTCGTCGCCACCCACGAGGGCGGCTACCTCCCGTTCGAGGTCGAGCTGCCGCAGGTGACGGCGGGCGACAACGTCCTCGCCGTGGTCGTCGACGGGCGCTGGCAGCTCGACGTCCCGCCGAACCTGCCCAGCGCCGCGGGCCCGTCGGTCATCGACTTCTACCAGCCGGCCGGGATCTACCGCCCGGCCTCGATCGGCACCGTGCCCCGCACCCGCCTGTCCGACGTCTTCGCCCGCCCGGTCGACGCCCTCTCCCCCGCCCGCTCGCTGCACCTCAAGTGCGAGCTCGACACGACCGTCGCGCGCACCGAACCCGTGCGGGTCACGGCCTCGGTGCGGCAGGCGGGCCGGGAGCTGGCCCAGGGCTGGGCCGACGTCGCGCCGATGCCGATCGGCGTCACCACCGTCGAGTTCGACGTCCACGGCCTCGACGCCGTCCGGCTCTGGGACGTCGACGACCCGGCGCTGTGCGACGTCGTGGTCGACGTCCGGTCCGGACCGCGGTCGCTCGACCAGCGGGTCGTCCGGATCGGATTCCGCGAAGCGAAGTTCACTCCGGACGGCTTCTTCCTCAACGGTCGGCGGCTCAAGCTGTTCGGGCTCAACCGCCACCAGTGGTACCCGTTCGCCGGCGGCGCGCTGCCGGACCGCGTCCAGCGCCGCGACGCCGAGATCCTGCGCCGTGAGCTGAACTGCACGATGGTCCGCTGCTCGCACTACCCGCAGTCGAGCGCGTTCCTCGACGCCTGCGACGAGCTGGGCCTGCTCGTCTGGGAAGAGATCCCCGGCTGGGGCCGGATCGGCGACGCCGCCTGGCAGCAGCAGAACTTCCGCGACGTCTCGGGCATGATCACCCGCGACCGCAACCACCCGAGCGTCATCGTCTGGGGCACGCGGGTCAACGAGGCCAACGGCACCACCGCGATGTACGGGCGGACCGGGCGGCTCGCGCGGCAGCTCGACCCGTCGCGGCCGACGAGCGGCGCGCTGGCCAGCAGCACGGGCGCGCGGTTCGCCGGCTCCGACGTCGAGGTCCTGGCCTACAACGACTACACCGCGCGCCGCGGGGCGCCGTTCCAGCTGCGCGCGCCGCGGCCGGGGGTGCCCTACCTGGTGACCGAGACGATCGGCACGATCGCCGGGTCCCGCTCCTACCGCCGGACCGACCCGGCGGCGACCCAGCACCAGCAGGCGGAGCTGCACGCCAAGGCCCACGACCTGGCCGCCGCCGACGACCGGTACTGCGGGCTGCTCGCCTGGTGCGCGTTCGACTACCCGTCGGGCTGGCAGCGGTCGGTCGGCGGGTCGAAGTTTGCCGGGGTGGCGGACTTCTTCCGGATCCCGAAGCCGGCGGCGGCCTTCTACGCGTCGCAGGGCGACCCGCGGGTCCGGGCGGTCGTCGAGCCCGGCTTCGCCTGGGACTTCACGGCCCAGCCGGGTGGTCCCGGGCCGGGCGCGACGATCTGGTCGAACTGCGACCGGCTGCTGCTGTTCCTGGACGACCGTCCGGTGGGCGCGGCGCGCAGCCGTCGCGCGGACTTCCCGCACCTGCGTCATCCGCCGTTCGCCGTCGACCTGGTGGTGCCGCGCGGAGGCCGTCCGCAGCTGCGCGTCGAGGGCTACGTCGGTGACCGGCTGGTCGTTTCGCGGCGCTTCAGCGGCGACCGGAGCCGGGACGTGCTCAGCTGCGTCGCGGACGACAAGGAGCTGCGCGCGGACGGCAGTGACGCCACGCGCGTCGTGATCGCGGCGCTGGACCGGTTCGGCACCCTGCGGGCGGGGACGACCGGTTCGGTGACGGTGAGCGTGAGCGGGCCGGGCGAGCTGGTCGGGGATCCGGTGCTGGACTTCGGCGCGACCGGCGGCGCGGCGGCCGTCTGGCTGCGGCCCGTGGCGGGGTCACCGGGGACGGTGACCGTCGTCGCCGAGCACACCACGCTGGGCGTCGCCACGGCGAAGGTGACCACCAGCGCGCCGGACGGGGCGAGATCGTGAGGTCAGCCCTCGCCGCCGAGCACCCCGGCGAGCACCGCCGCCTGGCTGATCGGGGGCGACCCGCTCGCCGTCAGCAGCGTCACCGGCCCGTCGCCGGCCAGCTCGCGCAGCCGCTCGAGCGCCGCCACCCGGTCCGGTTCCCGCAGCTCGGCCCGGTAGCGCTCGGCGAACTCCGCGAACCGGTCCGGGTCGTGGCCGTACCAGGTGCGCAGGGCGTCGGACGGGGCCAGGGTCCGGTACCAGCCGTCGAGGACCACCGCCGTCCGGGCGGTGCCACGCGGCCAGACCCGCTCGACGAGCACGCGGACGCCGTCGGCGGGCCCGGCCGGGTCGGCCAGGCGCGCCACCCGGACGAGCGTCGGCTGCATGCGCGCATTCTGCGATGCGCCCGCGCGCCGCGCCACCCGGAGAGGACACCCTCGTGCGCAACCGCGTGACGCCGGCCGGCGACGTCGTCGACATCCCGCTGCGGGGCGCGTGGACCGGCAACCGCGGGGTGTTGCACGAGGGCCACGAGATCGTCCGCTTCCACGCCGGCGACCTGTGGATCACCTGCGCGCTCGAGTTCCGCGGCCGGTGGCGCGAGCAGTGGCTGCCCAACCGCTACACGCACCTGTACTTCCACGACGAGGCCGTCTCGTTCGCCGCCGGGCACCGGCCCTGCGGCGAGTGCCGCCGCCCCGCGTACAACGCCTACCGCGACGCGTGGCCGGGCGGGCCGTCGGCCACCGCCATGAACCGGCGGCTGCACGGCGAGCGCCTGTACCCCGGCACCCACCGCCGCCGGCTGCACGAGGTGCGCTGGGCCGACCTGCCGGACGGCGCGTTCGTCCGGCGTGGTGAGCACCCGGAGCTCGTGGTGGACGGGCACCTCACGGAGTGGACGACCGCGGGGTACGGCACCCGGCGGAAGCTGCCCGGCGCAGGAACTGCCCCCGTGCTGACCCCGCCCGCCACACTGGCCGTCCTGCGGGCGGGTTACCCCGTCCAGATCGACCCGGCCGCGCGCTGAGCACGGCAAAGGGCCACCACGGCGACCGGGGGCGTGGTCGCCGAGGTGGCCCTACCCCCAGCCTGGGACATCTCGCGGTGTCCTCCAGCACGCCGAGGATCGCGGACCGGGCTTGCAGTACGCTTGCACGCCGACGAGGGAGAGGTGACCGGGTGGAGTTCCGCGTCCTCGGCGCCGTCGAGGCGACGGCGGACGGCGCCCCGGTCGACCTCGGGTCCCGCAAGCAGCGGCTGGTGCTCGCCGTCCTGCTCCTCGAAGCCGGCCGGCCGGTCTCGCTCGAGCGGCTCGTGGACCTGCTCTGGCCCACGGCTCCCCCGGCGAGCGCGCGCAACACCGTCCAGGCGCTGGTCTCCCGGCTGCGTGCGGTGTTCCGGGCCGCGGACGGCCCCGAATTGGCCACCGAAGGCCCCGGGTACGTCCTGCGCGCCGACCCCGGCAGCGTCGACGCCCACCGGTTCACCGCCCTCGTCCAGCGGGCCCGAACGGCCGGCGACGAGACGGCCGTCGCGCTGCTCGAAGAGGCGCTCGCGCTCTGGCGGGGTGACGCGCTGGCCGGGGCCGCGTCACCCGACGTCGCCGACCGGTTGCTGGCCGGGCTGCGCGAAGCCCGCTGGAGCGCGCTGGAAGACCGGCTCGACGCGCAGCTGCGGCTCGGCCGGGGCCGCGCGGTGCTCGCCGAGCTGACCACGCTGGTCGCCGCGCACCCGCTGCGGCAGCGCCCGGTCGGGCAGCTGATGCTCGCCCTGCACCGCGAAGGCCGCACTGACGCCGCCCTGGCCGCGTACCGCGAACTGCGCGTCCGGCTCGCCGAAGAGCTCGGCCTCGACCCGGCGCCGGAGCTGAGCCGGCTCGAAGCCGCGATCCTCGCCGCCGACCCGGCCCTGGACGGCGCCCCGGAGCCGGTCCGTCCCGCCCAGCTCCCCCACGACGTCGGCGGCTTCACCGGCCGCGCCGCCGAACTGGCGCGGCTCGACGAGCCGTCCGGCCCCGGCCCGGACATCCGGGTGCTGACCGGCACCGCCGGGGTCGGCAAGACCGCGCTCGCCGTCCGGTGGGCACACCGCGTCCGCGACCGCTTCCCCGACGGCCAGCTCTACCTCGACCTGCGCGGGTTCGACGCCGACCACGAGCCGCTGACCCCCGCTGTCGCCGCCGCCCAGCTGCTGCGTGCACTCGGCGCCGACCCGCGCGCGATCCCGCCGGACCCGGACGGGCGGACGGCGCTGTGGCGCTCGCTCCTGGCCGACCGGAAGGTCCTGGTGCTGCTCGACAACGCCCGCGACAGCGCCCAGGTGACGCCGCTGCTGCCGCCGTCGGGCACCGTGCTGGTCACCAGCCGCCAGCGGCTCGGCGACCTCATCGCCCGCGCCGGGGCCCGCGCGGTGGCGCTGGCCGTGCTGCCCGCCGAGGACTCCCGGCAGCTGCTGGAGACCGTGCTCGGTCCCGCCGCGGTAGCCGCCGAGCCGGCCGCGGCGGCCGAGCTCGCCCGGCTGTGCGGGCACCTCCCGCTCGCGCTGCGGCTGGCCGCCGCGAACCTCGGCGCGGGCGAGGTGTCCGGCATCGCGGAACTGGCCCGTGAGCTCGCCGGTGGCGACCCGCTGGCCGGGCTCAGCGTCGACGGCGCCGAGGAAAGCGCGGTGACCACGGCGTTCTCGGTGTCGTACCGGGCATTGCCCGTCGAGCACCGCCTGCTGTTCCGGCGGCTCGCGCTGGTGCCGGGCCAGACGTTCACCCCGCCGGTGGCCGCGGAGCTCGCCGACGTCACCGAGGGCCGGGCCGGGCAGCAGCTCAAAGCCCTCTCCGCGGCCAACCTCGTCGAACGGCACCTGCCCGGGCGCTACCGCTTCCACGACCTGCTGCGCAGCTACGCGGCCGGGCGCGTCGAGGCGGACGACCCGGCCGAGGGCCGCGACGCGGCGCTGCGCAGGCTGTTCGACCACTACCTCACGACGGCGGATGCGGCCGGGCGCCGGCTGATCCCGCACTTCCTGCGGCTCCCGCGGCCCGACGCGCCGAACCCGTTCGCGGGCACCGAGGACGCGCTCGCCTGGCTCGACACCGAGTGGCCGAACCTCGCCGCCGCGGTCGAGCACGCGGCGGCGCACGGCCCGCGGGAGCACGCCTGGCACCTGGCCGACGCGCTCCGGGCGTTCTTCCACCACCGCGGCCACCACACGGAGTGGATCGACACGGCGACCACCGCGCTCACCGCCGCGCAGGCCGCCGGAGCGCGGCAGGCGCAGGCCGCGATGCGGCTGTCGATCGCGCTCGCCGGGGTCAACAGCGGCCGCTACGCCGAGGCTCGCACGCACCTGAAGACGGTCCTGGACGACGGGCTGGCGGCGGACTGGCCGGCCGGGCGCGCGGCGGTGCTCAACAACCTGAGCGCGGTGCACCAGCGGCTCGGCGACCCGCGCGAGGCGATCGTGTGCGGCGCGGAGTCGTTGCGGCTGTGCGAAGAGCTCGCCATCCCGGGGGTCACGATGGCGCTGGCCAACCTCGGGTTCGCGTGCAACCAGGTCGGCGACCACGACGAAGCGCTGCGCCACTTCGGCCGCGCGCTGGAGATCGCCGAACACGACGGCGCGACGTTCAGCGTGGCCGTGCTGCTGGTCGACCTCGGGCACGTCCACCGTGACCTGGGCAGCCCCGTCGCCGCCGAGTTCTACGAGCGCGCGCTGACCGCCAACCGGGAGCTGGGTTACCAGTACGGCGAAGCGGCGGCGCTGTCCGGCCGCGCGGTCCTGGAGGCCCGCGCCGGCGACGGCACGCGGGCCCTCGCCGACGCGGCGGAAGCGGTGGAGCTGACCCGCCGCATCGGCGACCGCGGCACGGAGGCCTCGGCCCGCACGGCGTTCGGCGAGGTCTGCCTCCACCTCGGAGCCCCGGCGGCCGAGCACCTCACGGCGGCGCTCGACATCGCCCGGGAGACCAGCTTCACCTGGTGCGAGGCGGCGGCGCTGACGGGGTTGGCGGAGGCCGCACTGGCGGAAGGGGACGCCGATTTGGCCCGGACGCACGGCGAGGCGGCGGCGAAGCTGGCCGCCCAGGCCGGGTACCGGCCGCTGGAAGCCCGGGCTGCAGGCTTGCTGGCGAAACTCAGCGGCTGACCCCGATCGCCGACGCCAGCAGGAATCCCGGACCGCCGCCCCGCCGGCGAAGCTCAGCGGCTGACCCCGGACCCCGAGCGCGCCAGCCGGAAGCCGAGGTCCTCCACCCGGAACGTCGGATGGCTCTTGCGCCGGCACGACGCACGGCAGCCGCGCGGCGGGTCGAACCAGCCGCCGCCCCGGAACACGCGGTACGGCCCGTACACCGCCGGGTCGTAGCGGTCCCAGCACCACTCCCAGACGGTGCCGATCATGTCGTGCAGGCCCCAGGCGTTCGGCTCCTTCGCCCCCACCTCGTGCAGCTCACCGCCCGAGTTGCCGCGGTGCCAGGCGATCGAGTCCAGCTCGCCGTAGCGCACCCCGGTCGTCCCGGCGCGGCACGCGTGCTCCCACTCGGCCTCCGACGGCAGCCGGTAGCCGTCCGCCGTCCAGTCGCACTCGACGTCGAGGCCGTCCGGGTCGGACCCGAGCCGGTAGCACGGCGTCAAGCCCGCCTCGGCGGAGAACCGGTTGCAGAGCCCGACCGCGTCGAGCCAGGACGTCTCCGTCACCGGCATCCGCGTGCCGGGCACCAGCACCGGGAACGCGGCCAGGCGGAACGCGGCGACCGCGACCGGCCACTCGGTCCGCGTCCCCTCGTCGCGCAGGACGATCTCCCCCGCGGGCACCTCGACCCAGCTCGTCACGATCACCGAACCTAGCCGACAGCCCGCGCCCACGCTTGCGAGTTTCCGCGCCCCGGCCGAGACTGCGCTGCTGAGTCACAACTGCCGCCAGTTCGGCGTGCTCCCTGCTGCGCAACGAAAACTTCGACCGCATCGACCTGATCAGT
Source organism: Amycolatopsis sp. NPDC104587 (assembly GCF_055583645.1). Lineage (NCBI taxonomy): Bacteria > Bacillati > Actinomycetota > Actinomycetes > Pseudonocardiales > Pseudonocardiaceae > Amycolatopsis > Amycolatopsis sp. NPDC104587. The sequence continues at coordinate 218,137 of NZ_JBVJNO010000003.1, read as the reverse complement.
CGGCGAAAGGGTTGCTACGGCGTCCGCGATGCCGGTCGACGAGCTGGACCGGCCGGTCGCGCCGGGGGTGGTCGGCGAGATCGTGCACCGCAGCCCGCACGCCACCCTCGGCTACTACCGCGACGAGGACACGACCGGCTACTTGTCCGTCGTGGACCGCAAGAAGGACGTGATCAAGGGGCGTCGCCGAAGTCGCCGTGTTCGGCATCGGCCATCCACACTGGATCGAAGCGGTGACCGCGGTCGTCGTCCCGCGTGACGGCGTTGTTCTCACCGAAACGCAGGTGGTCGACCACGCCAAGTCACACCTCGCCGGTTACCAATGTCCCAAGTACGCGGTGTTCGCGAATCGTCTTCCCGAGAATCCGAACGGGAAGATCGTCAAGCGCGCACTGCGGGAACGACACAAAGGACTCGCGACCGAGCGCTGAGCCACCGAAAACTCCTTGCGCGCCAGGGAAGACCGCGGATACCGTCGGCTCCCCACCACCGTTTTCCGAGGAACGCGGGACGTCCGTCCCACCAGGGCCGACCGGCCCGGAAACGAGTTGCCGAGAAGCCATGGCGCGCGGCGTCCGTCGGGTCTAGTAATGAGGCCGTTCCTCGTTCCCGAACCCCGAAAGGATCCACCCGTGTCCGTTTTCGTCGCCGTCGTGCTCGCCTTGGGCGCCGGGCTGCTGGTCGGCAGCCGTGTCCACAGCGCTCGCGAGGCCCGCTCCAACTACTCCGCCTACCGGGCCCGCACCGCCAAGGGGTTCGGGGAGATGATCCGGTCCGCCGTCTCCGCGCTCGTCGCCGTCGCCGGGGCCCTCGTCCTGCTCTTCATCCTGCTGAACGTGCTGCAGCAGGCCTGACGCGGAACCCGACTCATGGCGGGTTGTTGCCGCCCCGGCGGCAGCGCACGCTTTCCCCTGGCCCCGACGGACGGGGCCGGGAAAGGACGCCCCCCATGAGATCGAGGGTGCTTTCTGCTGCGCTCGGTGTGGCCGCGGGCCTGCTGGGCACGGTTGTCGTCGCCGCGCCAGCCCACGCCGCCGCGGCCTGCGGTGACCAGGTCGTCGGCAACGGCGGGTTCGAGAGCGGCACCACGCCGTGGACCCAGACCGCCGGCGTGATCTCCGCCGCCACCGCGGCGGAACCCGCGCACGGCGGGACGATGGACGCCTGGCTGGACGGCACCGGCGGCACGCACACCGACACCCTGTCCCAGCCGCTGACGCTGCCCGCCGGCTGCGCCTCGGCGACGTTGTCCTGGTGGTCGCACATCGACACCAAGGAGACGACCACCGGCACCGCCTACGACAAGCTGGTGGTGCAGGCGGGCACCGACACCCTCGCGAGCTACTCGAACCTCGACAAGAACACCGGGTACGTCCAGCGCACCGTCGACGTGTCGCGCTACCTCGGCCAGACCGTGACGCTGAAGATCACCGGCACCGAGGACTCGAGCCTGGCGACCAACTTCCTCCTCGACGACTTCTCCCTGACCACGACCGGGACGAGCAACCCGCAGTCGCCGGTCGTCACCTCGCCGGGCGCGCAGTCGAGCGCCGTCGGCCAGGCCGTGTCGCTGCAGGTCCAGGCCACCGACCCGCAGAGCGACGCGCTCACCTACAGCGCCACCGGCCTGCCCGCCGGGCTGGCGATCGGTGCGAGCACGGGCAAGATCACCGGCACGCCGGCCACCGCCGGGTCTTCCTCGGTGACCGTGACGGCGAAGGACCCGGCCGGCAACAGCGGCAGCGCCACTTTCGCCTGGACGATCACCGCGGCGCCCGCCGACTCGACACGCACGCCGATCAACCCGGCCTACACCGTCAACCTGACCTCGAACACCGCCGGCACGACGTGGACCGGGCACCAGTCCGTCAGCTTCACCAACGGGGCCGCGACCGCGCTGCCCGAGGTCTACCTGCGGCTGTGGGACAACTACCACGGCAGCTGCCCGTCGACGCCGATCACGGTCACCAACGTCACCGGCGGCACCGCGTCCGCGCTGAGCGTGAACTGCACGGCCATGAAGATCACGCTCCCGAGCCCGCTGGCGCAGGGCCAGTCCGCGACCATCGGGTTCGACCTGAGCATCGTCGTGCCCAGCGGCGCCGACCGGTTCGGCCACGACGGCGCGTACAACATGATCGGCAACGCGCTGCCGGTGCTCGCCGTCCGCGACGGCGCGGGCTGGCACCTCGACCCCTACACCAACAACGGCGAGTCGTTCTACACCGTGATCAGCGACTTCGACGTCACGCTGGTGCACCCGACGTCGCTGCTCACCCCGGCCACCGGCACGTCGACCGAGACGACCAGCGGCAGCACGACCACCACCCACGCGACCGCGGCGAAGGTGCGTGACTTCGCCTGGGCCGCCGGGCCGTTCGCGAAGATCACCACGACGTCCGGCAAGGGCGTGCGGGTGAACGTCTACTCGGTCAGCGGGATCTCCAGCAGCAGCGCCAACCAGATGCTGAGCCTGGCCGCCGACTCGATCGACGTCCACTCGGGCCGCTTCGGCGACTACCCGTACGGCGAGGTGGACGTGGTGCTGGACAACAACTTCTGGTTCGGCGGCATGGAGTACCCGGGCTTCGTGCTCGACCTCGTGTCCACCACCGCGCTGCCGCACGAGCTGGCGCACCAGTGGTTCTACGGGATCGTCGGCGACGACGAGTACAACTCGCCGTGGCTGGACGAGAGCTTCACCGACTACGCCACCGACCTCTACCGCGGGGTCACCGGCAGCGGCTGCGGCATCACCTGGCAGTCGAGCGCGGAGAAGCTGACCAACTCGATGGCGTACTGGGACGCGCATTCGTCCCGGTACTCGACGGTGGTCTACAACTACGGCAAGTGCACGCTGCACGACCTGCGGCGGCTGCTCGGCGACACGGCGATGGCGAACCTGCTGAAGTCGTACGCGCAGTCGCACTGGTACGGCGTCTCGACGACGGCCGAGTTCAAGGCCGCGGCGCAGGCGGCGGCCGGGTCGACCGACCTGACGTCGTTCTGGGCCACCCACCGCGTCGAGGGATAATCGGTTGGTTCCCCGTCCGTGCGTCCGGCACTGTGGGCGCATGGACGGGGAACGGCTCTTCTGCGACACGGCGCTGGCCGCGCGGATCGACCGAGCCGAGGCGCGGCTCACGGCCGAGAGCAGCGACGCCGCGCGGGTGCGGCGCGGGGACGCCCTGGGGTTCGCGCGGCCGTTCGCCGGCGGGGTCGCCAGCTTCGCCGAGGCGGACTCGCCGTTCAACAAGGTCATCGGGCTCGGCTTCGACGGCCCGCCGTCGGAGGCGGAGCTGGCCGAGGTCGAAGCCGCGTTCGCCGAGCTGAACGCACCGGTGCAGGTCGAGCTGAGCCCGCTGGCCGCCGCCGGGACCGGCGCGTTCTTCACCGAGCGCGGCTACCGGCTGGAGTCGTTCGAGAGCGTGCTCGGGCGGCGGCTCGGCGACACCGGCGAGCCCGGCGACGTCCGGCTGATCCGCGACGACGAGCTGGCGGCGTGGCTGGCGATGGTCGCCGACGCCACCGCGGTCGCCGACACCGAAGGCCTGCCCGCGCACGAGGACTTCCCGCGGGAGACGCTGATCCGGGCCCTGCGCGACATGTCCGGGGTGCGGCGCTACGTCGCGGAGCGGGACGGCGAGTTCGCCGGGGGCGCGAGTTTCCGCGTCACCGACGGGATCGCCCAGTTCACCGGCGCGGCCACCGCGCCCGCGCACCGCCGTCGCGGGGTGCAGAGCGCGCTGCTGCGGGCCCGGCTCACCGCGGCCACGGCGGCCGGGTGCGACATCGCCGTCGTCACGACCCAGCCGGGGTCCAAGTCGCAGCAGAACGTCCAGCGGCAGGGGTTCGACCTGCTCTACGCACGGGCGATCCTGGTGAAGGGCACCGCGGCGACCAGCTCCTCCGGGGCCGAGAGCCGCCAGGCCTCGTAGATCAGCTCGGCGACCTCGTCCGGCTCGACGCCGTCGAGGTAGACCACGACCCAGCCGAAGCCGCCCGCGGTGAACTGCACCTCGAAGACGTCGGGGCGTTCGGAGACCAGGGCGAGCTGTTCGGAGATCGTCTGCTTGAGGCCGAGGGTCCGCGTCCGCGGCCAGTAGTACCCGAACCGCTTGCCGCGCACGCTGAACGACGAGTAGTCGCGCGCCTCGGACCGGTCGACGTCCGCCAGCGCGCCGAGCACCCGTTCGAAGTCCTGCACCGGTTCACGGTAGCGCGCCGGTACCGTGCGGGTCATGGGTGAGGTGACCGAGACCGTGCCGGCCGACGGCCGGGCCGTCGTGGTCAAGCGCGGCGCCGGACCACGGGCGACGGCGGCTGAGGCGGCGGGCCTGCGCTGGCTGGCCGAGCCGGGCACCGTGCCGGTGCCCCGGGTGCACAGCGAGGACGACGACCGGCTCGTCCTCGACCGGATCCCGGCCGGCCGTCCGGACGCGGCGGCCGCGGACCGGTTCGGGCGCGGGCTGGCGCGCCTGCACGCGGCCGGGGCGCCGGCGTTCGGCGCCGCTCCCCCGGGCGGCCCGGCCGACGCGTGGATCGGCCTGGCGCCGATGGCGAACGTCCCGGGTGAGGACTGGCCTTCGTGGTACGCCACGCATCGGGTGCTGCCGTACGTGCGTCTGGCCGCCGACGACGGGACGCTCGAAGCCGCGCCGTTCGAGCGCGCCTGCGAGCGGATCAACGCCGTCGCGGGCCCGCCCGAGCCGCCCGCCCGGCTGCACGGCGACCTGTGGAACGGCAACGTCCTGTGGGACGGCACCGAGGCGTGGCTCATCGACCCGGCGGCCCACGGCGGGCACCGCGAGACGGACCTGGCGATGCTGCGCCTGTTCGGCTGCCCGCACCTGGACCGGATCGTGGCGGCCTACGACGAGACCGCACCACTCGCCGAGGGCTGGCGCGACCGGATCGGCCTGCACCAGCTGTTCCCGCTGCTGGTGCACACCGTCCTGTTCGGACAGTCCTATGCCGGGCAGGCGCTGGCCGCGGCGCGGTCGCTGGGTTAGCAGTGGCCCAGCATGGTCTCCAGCGCCGTCTTCTCCGGGACCGTGATCGTCAGCCCGTAGTTGCGCTTCACGTCGATCCAGTCGACCGCGTAGGTGCACCAGTACGACACCAGCGGCGGCTTCCACTGGTCCGGGGCCTTGTCGCTCTTCTGCTCGTTGAGGTTGTCCGTCACCGCGTGCAGCTGCGGGCGGACCAGGTCGTTCGCGAACTGCTCGCGGCGCTCCTGCGGCCAGGACTTGGCGCCGCTGACCCAGGCCTGCCCGAGCGGCACCATGTGGTCGATGTCCACATCGGACGCCTTCTGCCAGGTCTCGCCGTCGTACGGGCTCACCCAGGTGCCGGACTTCGGCGCGCAGTCGGTGTTCGTGGTGACGTTCTTGCCGTCGCGCTTGAGCACCTGTTCGCGCGTGTCGCAGGCACCCTCGACCTTGTCCCAGTGCGGGAACTTCTCGCGGCTGTAGCCGTCCATCGTGCCGCGGACGGCGACCTGGAGCGCGGCCAGCTCGGTCTTCGCCTGGGCCGGGGAGATCGGCGGGGCGGCGGCCGTCCCGGTGGGTTGCGCGTCGGACCCGGCGGCCAGGTCGTCGGTGAGCTTGCAGCCGGCCAGGGTGGCCCCGGTGAGCACGGCCAGCAGGACGACGGACAGCGCGCGCGGCATGGTGAACCCCTTTCACGTCTACCGGGAGATGCCCAGGAGACGCGCCGGGGAAACGGTGCAGATGGCCTAGTTGGCGCGAACTGATCGAGTCACGAGCCGTGGAAGACGTCCGCGACGAACACCGCGGCCACCACGCCCACCGTCACGAGGAACAGCAGCACCACCACCAGGCCCCACGGAACCTGCCGGATGGGCCGCTGCCGCGGGAACACGGCGGTCCCCGGCCCGCGCGACAGCCGGGGGCCGGGCTCTTCGGGAGCCGGCGCCGGAGGTGGTGGCGGCGGATCCGGCGGCACCTCGATCACCGCGGGCAGCTCCGGCAAGGGTGACGCCGCCGGGAGCCGCGAGGGGAAGCCGTCGGCCAGCAGCACCGCCCGCGGCGGCGCGAGGTGGGCCAGGGAGAGGGCGTAACACGCGTCGAGGACGTCGTCGGCCGACCAGACGGTCCGCCAGCGGTTGTGCTGGCCGATGATCCGCCGCAGCCCGCGCGGGTCGGCGAGCACGACCGCCACCCCGGGCACCGTGCCGGGCAGCTGCCAGTCCGCCTGCGCGGGCGAACCGGTCACCACCGCGACCAGGCCCGTCACGAACCGGCCGCCGTCGTGGCCGGCGAGCGCGCCCTTCGCCGCCGCGACACCGGCGCCGGCCCGCTCGCCCGGGCCGGGCCACGGCGCCGGGCCGGCCTCGTGCGCCGCGATCACCACCACGCCGTAGCGCGTGAACACGAGCGCGTCGACGAACAGCGGGCCGCGCCGGCTGGGCAGGCTGATGCCGGCCAACGCGAGTCCCGTCAGGTGGTCGGGGCCGGGGCCCCACGACCGGAGCAGCCGCACGAGGTGGTTCCCGGCGGCGGGCAGGTCCTGGTCTTCACCGGAACGCTGGAGTGCCACGAGCACGCCGGTCACACCTCCCACGACGAGACGGCGAGCACTCCCTCGACGGTAGGAGCGGACCGCCCGGCGCCCCAGCAGCCGAACGAGTGGTCGAACACCACGGTGCGTAGCCGCGTGCCGGGGGCATCCTGGACCGGCACCCGCCCACCGATCAGGGAGACCGCCGATGGCTTCACCTCCGGCCGCCTACCGAGGCGCCGCGCTCGACGTCGACCGGCCCTTCTACCGGCGGCTCGCCACCGCCGAGGGCCGCGAGCTCGTCGACGCCTTCGCAGTGCCGATCCGCTCCGGGCGCGCGTGGCGGGTGCCGCGAGGGCACCTCTGCCGGCTCCTGACCGTCGAGGGCCCGCAGGTCGGCGACCTCAACCTGTGGAACGCCGACGACCCGCGCGAACGGTTCTGGGCGGCGCGCACCCGTCAGCTGCAACGCGCCCACGTCAGCACGTTCGACCGGCTCTGGTCGACGCTGCCGTTCCTGCGCCCGCTGGCCACGATCACCGCCGACACGCTCGAAGACCACGGCCGGGACGGCGACGGCGGCCGGGTCCACGACCTGCTCGGCACCCGCTGCGACCCGTACGTCAACCGGCTGCTCACCGGCGAGGACTTCGACTTCCACTGCCACTCGAACCTCGTGCGCGCGGTCGCGCCGTTCGGGCTGACCGAGTTCGACGTGCACGACGTCCTGAACGTCTTCCAGTGCACCGGTCTCAACGACGAAGACCGGTACTTCATGAAGGCCTGCCCGGCCCGCCCCGGCGACCACTTCGAGTTCTTCGCCGAAGTCGACCTGGTGTGCGCCCTGTCCACCTGCCCGGGCGGCGACCTGTCCGTCCCGCTCTGGGGACCGGACGCCCGCGACCCGATCGACGTCTGTCACCCGATCGGCGTCGAGGTCCTCAAACCCCGCGCTGACCTGCTGGAAGGCTGGTCGTCACCGCCGCGCGCGGCCTACCGCGGCCTGCACGGCGTCCGGCTGCCGGAGTGGGCCGACCTACCCGATCGGACGGGCCGGACCGGCGGAGCGCCGGGGTAGCCTGGCCGGAAGTCAACGCCGACGCAGCATCGGGAGTGCCCGTGGTCCTCACTCGCCGGCCCTCGCCCTCCCGGGTGGCCGACGACGGCGGCGCCTGGCCGGCCACGGTGCTCACCCAGCCGGCCGGCCTGTACGGCGCCGCGGCCGCGCCGGCCGGGCCCGAAGGCCTCACCATCGCCAAGTTCCACGCACCCGAGATCATGTTCGGCGAGGGCGCGCTCGCCGAAGCCGGGCACGTCGCCGCGCGGCTGGGCGCGCGGCGGCCGTTGGTCGTCACCGACGCCGGGCTGCTCGCGACGCCGTGGGTGGACGAGCTGCTCGCGCACCTGCGCGCCGAGGGCCTGGCCCCGACGGTGTGGGCCGACCCGACACCGAACCCCAAGGACCACGAGATCACCGCCGGGCACGAGCGGTACGTCGAAGCCGGCTGCGACGTCATCATGGGTCTCGGCGGCGGGTCGGTGATCGACGCGGGCAAAGGTGTCGCGCTCCTGGCCGCCAACGGCGGGGACATCCTCGACTTCGAGGGCGTCGACCGCAGCGGCCAGCCGATCCCGCCGATGGTGATGATCCCGTCGACCGCGGGCACCGGCGCCGACGTCTCGCAGTTCTGCATCGTCACCGACACCACGCACAACACCAAGATCACCATCATCGGCCGCACCCTGGTGCCGGACGTCTCGGTGACCGACCCGCGGCTGCTCACCACGATGCCGGACTGGCTGGCCGCGGCGACCGGGCTCGACGCGCTGACCCACGGCATCGAGGCGTTCGTGTCCAAGGCGCACAACCCGCTCACCGACCACCACGCGCTCAACTCGATCGCGCTGGTCAACGGGAACCTGGTGCGCAGCATCGACCGCCCGGCCGAGCGGTCGCCGCGGCTGCTGATGGCGCAGGCGAGCCTGGAGGCGGGGCTGGCGTTCACCAACGCGATCCTCGGCGCGGCGCACGCGATGAGCCACCAGGTCGGTGGGCTGCTCGACCTGCCCCACGGCGTGATCAACGGGGTGCTGCTCCCCCACGTCGTCCGGTTCAACGCCGGCGCGCACCCGGACCGGTACGGGCCGATCGCGCGAGCTCTCGGGCTCGCGACGGCCGACACCCCGCCGGAGGACGCCGGACTCGCCGTCGCCGAGCAGGTTCGGGCGCTCGCGGACGACGTCGGGGTGCCGAAGGGGCTGGGCGAGCTGGGCGTCACCGCGGCGCACCTGCCGGTGCTGGCACGCAACACCCTGCACGACGCGTGCCTGGCCACCAACCCGCGCACCGCCGACGCCGCGGAGATCGAAGCGCTGTTCCGGGCCGCCCTGTGACCCGCGCGCCGCTCGACGACCACGACCGGCCCGGCTACTTGGCCGAGCTGACCGGGGTCCGGTCGAGCAAGCGCTCGTTCTACCCGGCGTACGTGACGTCGATCGAGCGCCTCGAAGGCGTGATCCACGCGCTGGACCGGATTTCCCGGACGCTCGTGCGGACGGTGGAGCAGCAGGACGACCTGCTGCGCGCGACCGTGCGCACCGCCGCGGAGCACGTCGACGCGGAGTACGCGCTGTTCGCCGTCGCCGACTCGGTGCTGCCGGAGGCCGAGCCGCGGTGCACGATCATCGGGCCCGGCGGCCGTCAGCTGTCCACAGTGGACCCGATGCCGGGCTACGTGCGCAGCTGCCTGACCCGGACGCTCGCCGGGCAGCTCGGCTTCGACACCGCCGACGACCAGCCCGGCCGGCACCTGCGGGTGCCGGTGACGCTGGAGTGCGAGGTCGTCGGCGGGCTGCTGCTGTGGGCGCCGCGCGGGCGCAAGATCGACACGACCGACGAGGCCGTGCTGCGGATCCTGGCCAGCCAGAGCGTGGTGGCGCTGCACAACTCCTCCTTGCACCGCCGCAGCGAGCGGGCCCAGCAGGAGCTGCTGGCCGCGCGCCAGCGCGAGGTGGTCGACTCGGAGCGGCACCGGATCGCGCGCGAGCTGCACGACAGCGTCACGCAGTCCGTGCTGTCGGCGGGGATGCAGGTCGAGCTGTGCCGGGCCGAGGCGAGCGGCGAGTCGGCGGACCGGCTCGCCGTGGCCAAGGACCTCACCCGCGGCGCGGTCGACCAGCTGCGCTCGGTGATCCACGCGCTCAGCCACGACAGCGAGCGCTCGCACACCGGCCTGCCCGAGCTGCTGGAACAGCTGACCACCGTGCACCTGCCGACGGAGCTGGCGGTGGAGCTGCGGATCGGCGGCAAGCCGGTCGAGCTGCCCGCCGAGGCCGAGCACTCGCTGTTCCGCATCTGCGGCGAGGCGCTGTTCAACAGCGCGGTGCACGGCCACGCCCGGCGCGCGCTGATCCGGCTGAGCTACCGCCTCGACGAGGTGGTGCTGGCGGTGTCCGACGACGGCTGCGGCGAGCCCGAGGTGCTGCGCCGCGTGCTGCGCGTCGCCGGCGGTCACGACCTCGACGGCGCCCACCGCGGCCTGGCCAACATGGACGCCCGCGCCCGCGAGCTCGGCGGCACGTTCTCGGTGCGCCGCTCCCGGATCGGCGGCGTCAAGATCGTGGTGGGGGTGCCCCTTGACTGAGCCGATCACGATCGTCCTGGTCGACGACCACGCGATCCTGCGCCAGGGTTTGCGATCGGTCCTGGAGCGAGACCCGTTGTTCCGCATCGTCGGTGAGGCGTCGACGGCGGCGGAGGCCCAGGCGGTGGTGGCCGCCCATCGGCCCGCGGTGGTGCTGCTGGACCTGAAGCTCTCGACGTCGTCCGACTCGGAGGGCCTGGCGCTGTGCCGCTCGCTGACGGCGGCGTACCCGGCGCCGGCGGTCCTGGTGCTGACGACGTTCCTCGAGGACCACCTGGTGATGGAGGCGGTCCAGGCGGGGGCCCGGGGGTACGTGGTCAAGGACGTCGACACGACGGCGCTGGCCGACGCGATCAAGGCGGTGTCACGCGGCGAAAGCGCGTTCGACTCGCGGAGCGTGACTTCGGTGGTCCGGACGTTGTCGGGGCGCACCCAGCCGGACGCGCAGCGGTTGACGGACCGGGAGCTGACGGTGCTCAAGCTGCTGGCGCAGGGGCTGTCGAACCAGGCGATCGGGGCGGAGTTGTTCATTTCCCCGACGACGGCGAAGTTCCACGTCGGGAACATCATGCGGAAGCTGGAGGCGGGGAGCCGGGCAGAAGCGGTGTATGCGGCTTCGAAGCGGGCGTTGATCTAGGTACGGTCGGCGGGTGGAACTGCTCCCCTTCGACGAGTACGCCCGCTCGCTGGACCGCAAGCGCGCGGCCGCGGGTGTGCTCTTCCGCGACCAAGCCGATCGTGTGGTGTTCGTCCGGCCGTCCTACAAACCGTTCTGGGAGATCCCGGGCGGCGCCGGAGAGGCCGGTGAACCGCCGTGGCGCACTGCCCGCCGCGAACTGCGCGAAGAGCTGGGCCTCGACCGGGCGCCCGGCCGGCTGCTGGTCGTCGACCACCAGCCGGCGGCGAAGCTGCCGGAGGGCATCAACTTCATCTTCGACGGCGGCCTGGTGACCGAGGACGACGTCGCGCGTCTGACCTTCACCGACCCCGAGATCGTCGCCGCGACCCTGCTGCCGCTCGCCGAAGCCGAACCCGACCTCGAACCGGTCCTCGCCCGCCGGGTGGCCGCCGCGGTGGCTGCCGCCCGGTCCGGCGAACTGCTCCTTTGCGAAGACGGCCGCCCGGTCCACTAGCTCACGCCACATCGAGGACCAGCCAGCCGCCGTGGTGCTCGAACACCGTGAACGGCACTCCCGACGCCCTCCCCCACTCGCGCAGCGCCGCGAAGTCGAAACACCGCACGTGCCCGAAAGCCGGGTTCGGCGTCTCCTCGAACGGGACCGCCACCACCACCCGGCGCCGGGCCACGCGCAGCATCTCCCGCAGTGCCGCCGTTCCGTGCGCGACCGGGACGTGCTCCAGCAGATGGATCGCCGTCACCGTGTCGACGCTCCGGGACGCCAGCGGCACCGCCGCCGCGTCGCAGGTCAGGACCGGGACCGGGGTTCCGAACCACGACGACACCCGGGACAGCAACCCCATGGTCCCCGGCGAGAGGTCCGACGCGATCGGCCGCAACCCGCGCGAAACCATCTGCAGTGGCAAGAACCCGAAGCAGGACCCCAGATCCAGCACCGACCGCCCCCGCACCAGCTCCAACGCCCGCGAATGCACGGGAGCGAACGACGCGATCGTGCCCGCGGGGCCTGGGCGACGCAGCGCTGCCAAAGTGTTCGCGTAGAACACCGTCCACGCCAGCAGCGGATCATGCACCGTCGTGCGGACCACGCCCGTGAACAGCTCCTCGAAGTTCCCCGCGAGGAAGTCCAGCTCCGAAGCGAGATGGCCCGCCAGGTCGTCGTCCAGCTCGTCACCTCGGTAGCGGTGCGACACCAGCGTGCGCCGCCCCAGCGAGTACACCCGGAAATGCGCAGTCACGTGCGAAGGCGCCAGCCGGGCGGTCAAAGCGTTCGGTACCGCGACGCCGTCCTCGTGGCACACCAGCACCTCGCCGCACTCCCACCAGCCGCGGTGGCCCGGCGCGAGCGGGTCCAGGACCGCCGTCACCGGCCGGTCCTCGCCGTGGCCAGGTCCGCCGCCGCACTGTCCAAACCGGACAGGTCGCGGACGACACGGACGCGGTCGCAGAACTCCGCGTACGCCGGCAGGTCGCACGGCCCGAGACCCCACGAGTAGCGCGGCTCCTGCGTCAGCCAGATCGTCTCGCGGGCCCGGCGGGTCAGCTCTTCGAACGCGGGCAGGTTCGGGTCGGCGCCGTTGCCGCGCCCGTCCCCGAGCACCAGCACCGTCGTGCGGCGCGTCACCGCGGACCCGAATTCGGACAGGAACGTCCCGAACACCCGGCCGTAGTCGGAGTTCGCGTCGATGTCCAGGACGTCACCGCCGAACACCAGGCCCAGCGCCTCCTCGACGTGGTAACGCCCGAACAGCCCGGTGATCTCGGCCGGCCCCGCGACGAACGCGAAAGTCCGCACCTGGCCGAACATCCCCTGCAGCCGGTGCACCAGGTGCAGCGTGAACCGCGCGGTCGCGCGCACCGACAGGCTGACGTCGGCGAGCACGACCAGCCGCGGCTTGTCCTCCGCCTTCGCGACCGTCACCGGCCGGAACGGGACGCCGTCGTAGCGCATGTTCCGCCGCATCGTCCGCGCCGAGTCGACCCGCCCGCGCGCCGCCTCGCGCTTGCGGTGCGTGGGCGCGCCGCGCAGGCTCTGCACCAGGCGCCGCACCGCGGCTTCCAGCTGGTCCTGTTCGCGGCCGCCCAGCTCCCCCACCGGCGCGACGCGGCGGCCTTCCACCGTGTGCTGCAGCGACATCAGGTACTCGAGGTGCCGCTTCAACGCCTCCGGCAGCCCGTTGAGCACGCCCGCGAGCCGCACCCGCATCGCCGCCGCGTCCTCCTCGTCGCCGCCCGGGTCGGCGATGTCGTCGAGCCAGCCGAGCAGCGCGTCCTGCTCGGTGAGGCTCAGCTCGGTGTCCAGCCGGGTGCCCGGCGCCGCGCTGAGCGTGCCCGGGTCGGCGCCGTGTGTGCGGTCGACGTCGAGCCGGACGGAGTTCGAGTCCTCCAGCGAGCCGACTTCCTGTTGTGAGAACACCACTTTGTCGGTGGTCTCGCTGTCGAGGACGATCGGGTTCAGCTCGGGGTGCGGGCTGTACCGCTCGACCAGCTTCGAGCGCTCGAACAGGTCACCGACCTCGGCGTCCGGGCTCTCCATGTCCGCCCGCGGCGGCCGCTGGCCCAGCTCGTCGGCGATCGTGAACTCGTCGAGGTCCCTGGCCCGGCGCCGGGACCGCTCACCGGGGAACCGGACCAGCGCGAAGAAGGCGTCGAAGAGCTCGTCGAACCGGTCGTCGTCGCGGTGGTCCTTCACCAGCGCCGCGCGCAGCACCTCGCGGAAGAGGCCGCGGTCGGCGAGGATCCCGGGCGCGGCGGCGCCGGCGAGCGCGTCGAGCGTCTCGGACACCGACACCCGGACGCCGCTCGCCCGCAGCAGCCGCGCGAAGCGGTGCACGGTCGCCTCCATCAGGCCCGCCGGTGCCGGCCGAGGTTGGCGGTGAACGACCGCGCCCCCTGGCTGGTGCTGACCTGCCGCACCCGGCCCTGCTCGTCGCCGGGTGCGGGCTGCTGCTTCTCGCCGTAGTAGCCGGGCCCGTGCCGGCCGGGCCGGTCGCGGTCGCCTCGCAGCGCGGCGCCTTCGTTCTCCGCCGCCACCTCTTCGCCGGCCAGGAGCTGCGGCAGGGCCGCGGTCGCGCGTTCGACGTCCTTGTCGTACTTCGCGACCACGGAGATGGTGTCTTCGAGCAGGCCCGGCTCCAGCTCGGTGGCGCCGAGCACGGTGAGCGTGCGGGCCCAGTCGATCGTCTCGGAGATGCTCGGCGGCTTGCGCAGGCCGAGGCCTCGCAGCCCGCGGACGACGTCGACGAGGTGCTCGGCCAGCGCGTCCGGCAGCCCGGTCTTCTTGCTGCGGATGATGTCCAGCTCCCGCGCCGCCGACGGGTAGTCGAGGAACAGGTGCAGGCAACGGCGTTTCAGCGCGGCCGAGAGGTCACGCGTGTTGTTGGACGTGAGCACGACGTACGGCGGGTGCTCGGCGACGAACGTCCCCAGCTCGGGCACCGACACCTGCTGCTCGGCGAGCATCTCCAGCAGCACGGCTTCCAGCGCTTCGTCGGCCCGGTCGACCTCGTCGACGAGCAGCACCACCGGATCCGGCGACCGCACGGCTTCCAGCAGCGGCCGGACGGCGAGGAACCGCTCGGAGAAGAAGACGCTGTCCTGCGCGCTGATCCGGTCGACGGCCTCACGCAGGTCGGCCGCGTCCTCGACGATCGCGCCGATCTTCTCCCGCAGCAGCTGCGTGTAGAGCATCTGCTTGCCGTAGTCCCAGTCGTAGAGCGCCTTCGTCTCGTCCTGGCCCTCGTAACACTGCAGGCGCAGCAGCCGTCGTCCGGTCGCGGCCGCCAGGGACTTCGCCAGCTCGGTCTTGCCGACGCCGGCGGGTCCTTCGAGCAGCACCGGCTTGCCCAGCTCGGCCTGCAGGAACACGGTGGTGGCCAGCCGCCGGTCGGCGAGGTAGCCGACCTCGGCCAGCCGCGCGGCGACGTCGTCGACCGAAGCGAAACTCGTCACGGGTGCCCCTTCGCAGGCGGGGGCCCGCGGGTGCCGGGGCACCCCCGGGCCTGGGTTTCAGGAGAGGAAGTCGTCCAGGTCGCCGTTGAAGCAGTGGTCGACCACCGGGCGGACGGTTTCGAAGGTCGTCTCCTTCGGGTTCCCGGGAGTGCAGGAGTCGCCGAGGATGTGGTTCGACACGCGGTCGACGTCTTCGGTGTCCCCCTTGATCACGTTCGCCTGCTCGTAGTACTTCGACGGGCCGGTGCCCAGGCGGTTTTTCGGGTGGGTGTCCTGGGTGACGTCGGTGAACTTCTCCGGGATGCCGACGTCGCGCAGCAGCCGGATCGCAGCCGCGACGGCGGCGTCGGCGGCCTTGACGTCGGTCATGCCGCTGGTGTCGACGCCGAGCGCGCCGGCCAGCTTCGCGTAGCGCTTGTAGGCGACCGGCAGGTTCCACGCCCACACCCGCGGCAGCGCGATGGCGTTGTTGAGGCCGTGGTGGGTGTCGTAGAAAGCGCTGACCGCGTGCGAAACCGAGTGGATGACCCCGAGGCCGCCGGAGTTGAACGCCTGCCCGGCGGTGTACTGCGCGTACATCATGCCTTCGCGGGCTTCGAGGTTGTCGCCGTGCCAGGTCGCGGCCCGCAGGTGCTGCCCGACGAGCTCGGCCGAGTACAGCGCGTTGCCCAGCGAAGGCGTGAAGTTCAGCCGGGAGACGTAGGGCTCGGACGCGTGGGCGAGCACGTCGAAGCCGCACTGCGCGGTGAAGTGCGACGGGCAGTCGTAGTAGAGCACCGGGTCGTCCACCGCGAGGGTGACGACGGACGCGTCGTCGAAAGCGACGTACTTGTGCGGGTTGTCCGGGTCGGTCGTGGTGTCGGTGATGACGTAGGCCCACGACGTCTCGGAGCCGGTGCCCGCCGTCGTCGAGACGGCGATGTGCGGCGGGTTCTTCGGGTTCTCGCTCTTGTTGAACCCTTCGAACTCGTTGATGTTGCGGCCGTCGTGCGCGACCGAGATCCGCGCGCCCTTGCAGGCGTCGTGCGAGGAGCCGCCGCCGATGGAGACGAAGCCGTCGCAGTTGTTCTCCTGGTACAGCGCGACGGAGTCCATCACGTTGTAGTCCTTGGGGTTGGACTCGACCTGGTCGTAGAGCACCGGGTCGAGGCCGTGGTACTTCAGCGACTCGAAGAGCTTGTGCACGATGTCCGTGCCGCGCAGGCCCGACGTCATGACCAGCGGCCGCTTCATGCCCATCTTCAGGGCCTCCGGGCCGATCATCTCGTGCGCGCCCGGGCCGAGCAGCGCCCGCGGCATCGGGTGGAACTCCTTGAGCGGGAACGGCTTGATCAGTTCGTCGACCTGCATGAGGCATCCCTTTCACGAACGGGCTTGGCGTGCGGCCGACGCTATTTGCGGTGCGGCGCCTGCGAAACAGCTCACCTCGGAAACCGTCCGGGCGGCGCCGGAGAACCGTCCGGCCGGAGCGGGCGGGCACCTGCCCGATCGGACGGGTCCACCACGCTTGCGTCCCGTGTGATGATGGAAGTCCGGGGACACCGAGCGGCTCGACGAGGAGTGCGAGTGGACCTGCGGACCGAGATCGCGCAGTCGTGGCGGCGGGCGGAGCTGTCCGGGCTCTCCCCGGCGTCGTCCGTCGAGCGCCTGGACTTCGCCGACGTCGACGGCCGCAGCCGCCTGCTGCGCGCGGCGTCACCGGTGCTCGACGAGCTGGCGCGGCAGCTGGCGGACACGCGGTTCTGCGTCATCCTCGCCGACGCCGAGTGCCGGATCGTGGCGCGGCGGTTCAGCGAGCGGTCGGTGGAGCTGGCGCTGGAGGACATCAGCGCCGTGCCCGGCTGCCAGTTCCTCGAGGAGCGCACCGGCACGAACGCGCTCGCGACGCCGTTCGAGACCCGCCGCGGGGTCGCGGTCGACGGCGACGAGCACTTCCTCGAAGCGATGAAGCAGTTCACCTGTTACGGCCACCCCGTGGTGCACCCGGCAACCCGACGCCTCGCCGGCGTCCTCGACATCACCGGCCCGGCCGGCGACGCGAACCCGCTGCTCGGGCCGTTCCTGCGGCGCGCGGTCGCCGACATCGAACGGCGGCTGCTCGACGGCGCGAAGCTGGCCGAGCAGCAGCTGCTGGCCGCGTTCCAGTCCGTGCAGCACCGGGCGTGCGCGGTGCTGGCGATCGGCCACGACGTCGTGCTGGCCAACACCGCGGCGACAGAGCTGGTCGACACCGCCGACCACCGGCTGCTGCAGGAGCTGGGCCGCACCCAGCGCGGGCAGCGCCGGCTCCGGCTGACGTCGGGCACGCCGGTGGAGGTGCGGGTCGAGGCGGTGTCGGCGAACGCCGGGCTGCTGTTCGAGCTGGCGCCGGTGCGCCCGGCGAGCCCGGTGGTGTCCCGGCCGCCGGGTGCACCCGGCCTGTTCCCGGCGCAGATCGACGAGCGGCTCCGCGGCGCGGGCCGCGCCCGGCGGCGGGTGCTGATCTCCGGCGAGCCCGGAGCCGGCCGCAGCACGGCGGCCCGGGTCGTCGCCGGTGACGCGCCGGTGCGAGTGTTCGACGTCTCCGACGTCGTCTCGGGCGAAGCGGAGTGGTGCGCCCGCGTGGAGGCGGCCGCCGGCGGGCCGGAGCTGCTGGTGGTCGACGGGATCCAGCTGCTGCCCGCGCTGGCCGCGGTCCGCCTGGCCCGCGTGCTGGACACAACGTCGGCGTGGTTCGCCCTGGTCAGCGGCCCGCCGTCGGAGCTGCAGGGCGAACAGGCGACGCTCGCCGCCCGGGTCCACCGGCGCATCGAACTGCCGCCGTTGCGCGAACGTCGCGCCGAGATCCCGTCGATCGCCCGGGAGCTGCTGCGCGGTCTCGGCGGCTCGCTGCGCCTGACCCCGGGCGCGCTCGAGCTGCTGGCGTCCCAGCACTGGCCGGGCAACCTCCGCGAGCTGGCGGGAGTGCTGGCGGGCGCGGCGGACCGCCGGTCGGCGGGCGACCTGACGGCGGCCGACCTCGCCCCGGGCGGCCTGGAGACGGCGCCGGGAGCGGCCCTGAGCGGCTGGGAGCAGGCGGAGTACGACGTGATCGTCCGGACGCTGCGAGCGTGCGACGGCAACAAGGTGCGGGCGGCGAAGCAGCTGGGCATCAGCCGGTCGACGCTCTACAACCGGATGCGCGCGCTGCGGGTCCGCTGACCCCGGTGTCCGGGATTCGGACACTTCACCGCCCCGCCGGGTCAACACAATCGAGGGCACCACCGCCGCACGTGGAGGAGAACGCCGTGAAGACCAAGGCCGCCGTACTGTTCGATGCCGGTAAGCCGTTCGAGATCATGGAGCTGGACCTCGACGGCCCGGGCCCGGGCGAGGTGCTCATCAAGTACACCGCCGCCGGATTGTGCCACTCGGACCTGCACCTCATCGACAACGACCTCGTGCCGCGCTTCCCGATCATCGGCGGCCACGAAGGCGCCGGGATCATCGAGGACGTCGGCCCCGGCGTCACCAAGGTGCAGCCCGGTGACCACGTCGTCTGCAGCTTCATCCCCAACTGCGGCACCTGCCGCTACTGCTCCACCGGCCGCCAGAACCTCTGCGACATGGGCGCCACCATCCTCGAGGGCCACCTGCCGGACGGCACCTTCCGCTTCCACGGCGGCGGCCAGGACTTCGGCGCGATGTGCATGCTCGGCACGTTCTCCGAGCGCGCCACCATCTCGCAGCACTCGGTCGTGAAGGTCGACGACTGGCTGCCGCTCGAGACCGCCGTGCTCGTCGGCTGCGGCGTCCCGACCGGGTGGGCCACCGCGAACTACGCCGGCGGTGTCCGGGCCGGGGACACCACGGTCGTCTACGGAATCGGCGGCATCGGCATCAACGCCGTGCAGGGCGCCGCGCACGCCGGCGCGAAGTACGTCGTCGCCGTCGACCCCGTCGAGTTCAAGCGGGAGGCCGCGCTCAAGTTCGGCGCCACCCACGCGTTCGCCACCGCCGCCGAGGCCGCCGAGAAGGTCAACGAGCTGACCTGGGGCCAGCTGGCCGACCAGGCGCTGATCACGGTCGGCACCGTCGAAGAAGACGTCGTCAGCCAGGCGTTCGACGTGGTCGGCAAGGGCGGCACGGTCGTCATCACCGGTCTCGCCAACCCCGAGAAGCTCACCGTGCACGTCTCCGGCGGCGTGATGACGCTGTTCGAGAAGACGATCAAGGGCACGCTGTTCGGCTCGGCGAACCCGCAGTACGACATCGTGCGGCTGCTGCGGCTCTACGACGCCGGGAAGCTCAAGCTGGACGAGCTGGTGACCCGCAAGTACACCCTCGACCAGGTCAACGAGGGTTACCAGGACCTGCGCGACGGCAAGAACATCCGCGGCGTCATCGTCCACGGCTGAGCCATGTCCACAGTGGACCTCGACGCGGCGTACCGGCTGAACCCGAGCACCGCTCTCGACAGCCTGGCCCACTGCTGCGAACGCCGGGAGCGGTGCCTGCTCGGCTCGCCGGACGTGATCCGGCTCGTCCGCGCACTGGTCATGCACGCCACGGTCCGCGACGCCCTGGACGCCGCGGACCTCGGCGGGACGAGCCGGGCCCGGGCGGTGGCGGCGCTGGAACACCTCGCCGCCACCGGCGCCATCGTGGCCAGCCCGTGAGGCCTACGGGCGCGGCGCGTTGCGCAGGTTGGTGCGCGCCAGGTCGACCATCTTGCCGACACCGCCGTTGAGCACCGTCTTCGTGGCGCCCAACGCGAACCCGCGGACCATCTCGCCGGTGATCCGCGGCGGGATCGACAGCGCGTTCGGGTCGGTGACCACCTCGACCACCGCCGGGCCGTGGTGGGCGAAGGCCTTCTCCAGCGCGCCGCGGACGTCGGCCGGGTCCTCGACGCGTTCGGCGAAGATCCCGCACGCCGCCGCGATCGCCGCGAAGTTCACCGGCGGGTGGTCGGTGCCGAAGTCCGGGAGGCCGTCGACGAGCATCTCCAGCTTCACCATGCCCAGCGTCGCGTTGTTGAACACCACGACCTTCACCGGCACGTCGTAGGCGGGCAGCGTCAGCAGGTCGCCCATCAGCATCGCCAGTCCGCCGTCGCCGGAGAGCGACACGACCTGGCGGCCCGGCTGGGCGAGCTGCGCGCCGATCGCGTGCGGCAGCGCGTTCGCCATGCTGCCGTGCCGGAACGAGCCGAGCACCCGCCGGCGGCCGTTCGGGGTCAGGTAGCGGGCGGCCCAGACGTTGCCCATGCCGGTGTCCACGGTGAACACGGTGTCGTCGGCGGCGACCTCGTCGAGCACCGAAGCGACGTACTCGGGGTGGACCGGCCGGCGGTTCTCGATCTTCGTCGTGTACGCGCCGACGACCTTCTCCAGCTTCCGCACGTGCTCGCGCAGCATCCGCCCGAGGTAGGTCCGGTCGGTGCGCGGGCGCAGCAGCGGCAGGAGGGCCCGCAGCGTCTCCTTGACGTCGCCGTGCACGGCCAGGTCCAGCGGGGTCCGGCGGCCGAGGCGCGACGCGTCGTGGTCGATCTGGATCGTGCGGGCCTGCGGGAGGAACTTGTCGTACGGGAAGTCGGTGCCCAGCAACACGATCCGGTCGGCTTCGTGCATCGCGTCGTAGCAGGCGCCGTAGCCGAGCAGGCCGCTCATGCCGACGTCGAACGGGTTGTCGTACTGGATCCACTCCTTGCCGCCGAGCGAGTGCCCGACCGGCGCCGCGAGCTTCTCGGCCAGCGCCATCACCTCGGCGTGCGCGCCCCGCACCCCCGCGCCGGCGAACAGCATGACCTTCTCGCCGTTGTTCAGCAGCTGGGCCAGCTCGGCGACCGTCTCCGGCGACGGCACCGCGGGTGACGGCGTCACGAGCGGCAGGCGCTCGGTCAGCGGGCCGGTCGCCTTGCGGTCGGCGAGGTCACCGGGGATGGTCAGGACGGCGACGCCGCCCTTGCCGACGGCGGCCTGGGTGGCGATCCGCAGCAGCCGCGGCAGCTGCGCCGGGTCCGCCACGACCTCGCTGAAGTGGCTGCACTCGGCGAAGAGCCGGTCCGGGTGGGTCTCCTGGAAGAAGCCGGTGCCGATCTCGTTCGACGGGATGTGCGACGCGATCGCGAGCACCGCCGCGCCGGAGCGGTGCGCGTCGAACAGGCCGTTGATCAGGTGCAGGTTGCCGGGCCCGCAGCTGCCCGCGCAGACGGCGAGCTTGCCGGTGACCTGCGCTTCGGCGGCCGCGGCGAAGGCGGCGGTCTCTTCGTGGCGGACGTGCACCCACTCGATGCCGTCGGTGCGGCGGACCGCGTCGACGATCGGGTTGAGGCTGTCGCCGACGATGCCGTAGATCCGCTCGACACCCGCGTCCCGCAGGGTCCTGACCAGCTGTTCTGCCACGGTTGCCATACCTCCAGCGTGGCCCGTCGCGATCGATGCGTCCAATGCCTGATGGGATGAAAATCCATACACTGGGGACATGGACGTCCAGACGCTCCGGCTGTTCCGCGAGGTCGCCGCGGGCGCGACCGTCACGGAGACGGCGGCGCGCGGGCACCTCACCCAGCCCGCGCTCTCCCGCGCCCTGCGCCGGCTGGAGCACGACGCCGGCGCCGAGCTGTTCCGCCGGTCCGGGCGCGTGCTGCGGCTGACCCCGGCTGGGCACGCGTTCAAGCGGCACGTCGACCTGGTGCTCGACCAGCTCGACCAGGGGCTGCGCGAGGTCGGCGAGATCGTCGCGCCGGGCACCGGCGTGGTGCCGCTCGCCTTCCTGCACACCTTCGGCACCTGGCTCGTGCCCGAGATCCTGCGGGGCTTCCTGCGCGACTACCCCGGCGCCCGGTTCGAGCTGCGCCAGCACGGCGAGGCCGGCCTCGAGGCCGAGCTGCTGGACGGCACCGCGGACCTCGTGCTCACCAGCGACGACCCCGGGCACCCGCAGCTGCGCTGGACCCGCCTGCTCGTCGAGCCGCTGCGGCTCGCGGTGCCGCCGCAGCACCGGCTGGCCCGGCGCGACCGCGCCCGGCTCACCGAGCTCGCGGACGAAACGTTCATCCTCCTGCGCCCGGGTTACGCGCTGCGCGAAACCACCGAGCGCCTGTGCGCCGAAGCCGGGTTCACGCCGCGCATCGGGTTCGAGGGTGACGAGGTCGAGACGTTGCGCGGCCTCGTCACCGCCGGGCTCGGCGTCTCCCTGCTGCCGCTGCCGCACACCGGCGCGGTCCCGGCGCCGCACCTCGAGCTGACCGATGTGGACGCCGCGCGTGACATCGGGCTCGCGTGGGCGGCGGGCCGGACTCTCCCGCCGTTGAGCGAAACCTTCCGGCGGCACGTCCTCGGCGCGTTCGACCGTCCACAAGGGACTGTGCCGGAAATGTGAGAATTGCCGTACGACCACGCAAAGTGATCGCCGGTGTGACAGGGTGGAGGCATGGTGGCCGCGCTGAGATCCTTCCTGACGTCCTGGACCTCCGTCACGCCGGTGCTCGCCGTGCTCGTGCTGGCGCTCGCCTGGGGCCGCGACCTCGGTGCGGTGTTCGTGGCGATCGTCGCGGTCGCGCTGGGGGCGACCGTGCTGGCCGCGGTGCACCACGCGGAGGTCGTCGCGCACCGGGTCGGCGAGCCGTTCGGGTCGCTCGTGCTCGCCGTCGCGGTCACCGTCATCGAGGTCGCGCTGATCGTCACGATGATGGTTTCAGGTGGCCCGGAGGCGGGGTCGCTCGCACGAGACACGGTGTTCGCGGCGGTGATGATCACGACCAACGGCATCGTCGGCATCTCGCTGCTCGTCGGCGCGCGCCGCTACGGCGTCACCCTGTTCAACTCCGAAGGCAGCGGCGCGGCGCTGGCGACGGTCGCGACCCTGGCGGCGCTGAGCCTGGTGCTGCCGACGTTCACCTCCAGCACCCCCGGCCCGGCGTTCTCGCCGGCGCAGCTGACCTTCGCCGCCGTCGCGTCCCTGGCGCTGTACGCGACGTTCGTGCTGACGCAGACGGTGCGCCACCGCGACTTCTTCCTCCCGGTGGCCGCCGACGGGGAGGTCAAGGAGGACGACCACGCCGAGCCGCCGACGAACAAGGCCGCGCTGGGCAGCCTCGCGCTGCTGCTGGTGGCGCTGGTCGCGGTGGTGGGGCTGGCGAAGGTGGAGTCCCCGGCGATCGAGGCGGGCGTGCGCGCGGCCGGGTTCCCGCAGTCGTTCGTCGGCGTGGTGATCGCGTTGCTGGTGCTGCTCCCGGAGACCCTGGCGGCCACCCGTGCGGCCCAGCGCGACCGGATGCAGATCAGCCTCAACCTGGCCTACGGCTCGGCGATCGCGAGCATCGGCCTGACGATCCCGGCGATCGCGCTGGCGTCGATCTGGCTGCCGACCGAGCTGCTGCTGGGCCTCGGTCCGACGCAGATCGTGCTGCTGGCGCTGACGGTGGTGGTGAGCGTCCTGACCGTGGTCCCCGGCCGGGCGACGCGGCTGCAGGGCGGTGTGCACCTGGTGCTGCTGGCCGGGTTCCTGGTGCTGGCCGTCAACCCCTGATGCGGATCGTCTCGCTCCTGCCGGCCGCGACGGACCTCGTCGCGGTGCTCGGACGGCTGCCCGACCTGGTCGGCCGGACCCACGAATGCGACTGGCCGCCGGGGCGGGTCGAGCACGTCACGGTGGTGACGCGGGCCGGGTTCGACCCCGATGCCTTGTCCAGCCGGGAAATCTCCGAGGCGACCCACCGCGGGTCCGGGCTCTACACGCTCGACAGCGCCCGGCTCGCCGAGCTGGCTCCCGACGTCGTGTTCACGCAGGACCTGTGCGAGGTCTGCGCGGTGTCCTACCGCCAGGTGTCCGAAGCCGTCCGCACGCTCGACTCGGGACCGCTCGTGGTGAGCCTCGAACCGGCCACGCTCGACGGCGTGCTCGACTGCCTCCGCCAGGTCGGCGACGTGCTCGGCGCGCCGGGCCGGGCCGAGGCCGAGATCACCGCGCTCCGAAAACGCCTGAACGCGCTGGATCCCCGGTTTCCCCGGCGGCGGGTCGTCGCGCTGGAGTGGCTGGACCCGCTCTGGCCGGCGGGCCACTGGGTGCCCGAGCAGATCGCGGTGGCCGGCGGCGAACCGCTGCTGGCCACGAAGGGCGAGCACACCCGGCCGATCCCGTGGGACGCGGTGGTCGACGCCCGGCCGGACGTGCTCCTCCTGATGCCGTGCGGGTTCACGCCGGAGCGCACGGTGGCCGAGGCCCCGAAGCTCGCGGAGCTGCCCGGCTGGGCGGACCTGCCCGCCGTGCGGGCCGGGCAGGTCTGGGTCCTCGACGGCCCGGCGCACTTCAACCGCCCGGGCCCGCGGGTGGTCCGCGGCGCGGAGATCCTGGCGGAGGTTCTCGGCGGCGGCGAACCCGCTGATGCCCGGCGGCTGTCCTCCACCGGATGAAGCGGCCCGCTCACCTGCCCCGCGTGACCTCGATACCCACCACGCAGGTGTCGTCGTCGGTGTCCGCCGTGCTGTAGGTCAGGAGCGTGTCCAGCTGGTGCTCCAACCCGCCGCCGTGGCCCTCCACCAGGGTCACCAGGCGGGACACCGACTCCTGCACCGGGCGGTCGCGGCGCTCGATCAGGCCGTCGGTGTAGATCAGCAGGATGTCGCCCTCGTCGAGCTGGAGCTCCGCCTCCTGGTACGTCACGTCCCTCACCGCGCCGAGCAGCGAGCCGCGGATCAGCGGCAACGTCGTCGCGGTGCCGGCGGTGTGCCGCACGATCGGCGGCAGGTGCCCGGCCCGGGCCCAGCGCAGCTTGCGGGTCGCCGGGTCGTAGACGGCGGCGACCGCGGTCGCCGTCACGTGGTCGGTCAGGTGGTAGGCCACCTGGTTGAGCCAGCTGAGCAGCTGGGCCGGCCCGGCGCCGGTCGCCGCGAGGCCGCGCAGCGCGTTGCGCAGGCTCACCATCCCAGTGGCCGCATCGATGCCGTGCCCGGCGACGTCGCCGACGCACAGCAGCACGTCGCCGGTCGGCAGCGCGACCGCGTCGTACCAGTCGCCGCCGACCAGGTGCTCCTTCTCCGCGGGCCGGTAGCGGACCGCCGCGCGCAGGCCCGGCATGTCGATCGGGCCGGTCGCCGGCGGCATGATCGCGTGCTGCAGCTGCAGCGTGAGCCGGTTGCGCTCAATGGCCTGCTGCTCCGTCTCGGCCAGCCTGTCGCGCGTCGCGGCCAGCGCCACCTCGGTCCAGTGCTGCGCCGAAACGTCCTGGTAGGCGCCGCGGACCGCGACCAGCTCACCGCGACCGTCGACGACCGGCTCGGCCACCACGCGGATGTAGCGCGCGACGCCGTCCGAGCGCTGCAGCCGGAACGCCGTCGACGACGGGCGCTGGTGGTGCAGCACCGCGCGCAGGAACCGGCCGATGGCCGGCGCGTCGTCGGAGTGCGCGTGCCCGGCCAGCTCGTGCAGCGACAGCGGCGTGGCGTTCGGCGGCAGGCCGTAGAGCGCGAACAGCTCGGTGTTCCAGGTGATCGCCCCGGTCACGACGTTCTCTTCGAACCCGCCGATGCGCCCGAGCCGCTGGGCGTGCTGCAGCAGCACGGCGAGCTTCGCGGCGTCGTCCTGGATGCGCAGGATCAGCAGCACGTTGCCGGCGAACCGGGTCACGCTGACGTCGCTGAGCACGGTCAGCGGCACCTGGTCGACCAGGGTGGTGATCGCCATGCTTTCGGCGCGGAACGGCTCGCCGGTGGCGTAGACGCGCTGGATCATGTCCAGCAGGCCGCTCTCTTCGGCCGCGAGCGGGTAGCTCTCCAGCAGCCGGGTGCCGACGATCCGGCTGCGCGGACGCCCGCCCGGGTCGGCGAACCGGACGTTGGCGTGGTGGATGCGGAAGTCGCTCAGCCGGCCGCCGTCGAGGCACGGCGAGAGCAGCACGGCCGGGTCGTGCAGGCCGTCGACGAAGGCCACCAGCTCGCCGAGGAAGTCCCCGGAGCCGTCGGCGGCCACCGGCGCGATGACGCCGTCCCAGGTGTCGAGCGTGTGCGCGCACAGCTCCGCCAGCGCCTCCAGCTGCCGGCGCACCCGGCCCGGTTCGGCGGGCAGCGGGTCCGGCCAGCACATCTCGACCACGCCGATGATCCGCCCGCCGGTGCCGGTGGGCACCGCGGCGCGGCCGCCGCCGGAGAGCGTGTGCTGCCCGATCGAGGGCAGCCCGGCGGCGCCGAGCGCGGGGAGCCAGACGAAGTCGCGCTCGGTCAGGGCGCTGCGGGCGGGGGTCGCCACGCCGGGCGGGACGTAGCGCCAGCGCGCCGCTTCTTCGGCGGAGAAACCCGCCGACCCGGCCAGGGTCAGCGACCCGTCCGGCCCGGCGAGCCACACCGCGACCGCCGTCGCGCCGAGCGGGCGCAGCGCGTGCTCCAAAATGGACTCCGCGACGCGCTGGGTGTCCCCCGCCGCGAGCACGCCGCTTTCGGCCGTGCGCAGCCGCACCGCGACCGACTCCTCGCCGTCCGCGCGGGCCAGGAACTCCTGCGCCACCTCGCTGATGCGGTCTTCGGCGGCCTCGCCGACGACGTCCGCGGCGATCTCCAGCGGGGTCATCCCGGCCTGCTCGGCCAGGGTCTCCAGCTGCCGCGCGGCCGCGGCGGGGGTGCACCGCAGGCGTTCCATCAGCACACCCTTGGCGAGCTCGATCAGCGCGCGGCCGTCGGCGACGGCGTGCGCGTGGTCGACCTCGCCGCGCAGGCGCGCGACGGTGTCGGCAAGCCGGGCGAGGTTGGCGGACACCTCGGCGGGCGGCGCGAGCACCGGGAGCGTCTCCTCTTCGGCGGTCACCCGATCACGCCGTCACGTGCCGCTTGATGCGGGCGATCAGGTCGTCCGCGTCGACCGGCTTGGTCACGTAGTCCGTGGCGCCCGAGGCGAGGCTCTTCTCCCGGTCGCCCGGCATCGCCTTCGCCGTCACCGCGATGATCGGGATCGCCGCGTGCTCGGGCATCGCGCGGATCTTCGCGGTCGCGGTGTAGCCGTCCATCTCCGGCATCATCACGTCCATCAGGACCAAGTCGATGCCGGGGTGCGACCCCACCGTCTCGACACCCTTGCGGCCGTCCTCGGCGTGCAGCACCTGCATCCCGTGCAGCTCCAGGATCCCGGTGAGCGCGTAGACGTTGCGCGGGTCGTCGTCGACGATCAGCACCGTGCGCCCGGCCAGCGTCGTGTCGACGTCGGCCGCGAGCACCGGCGCGGCGGGCTCGTCCGGGCGGACCAGCGGCAGCACCGCGCCCGGCTCCTCGGCCGACAGGTGCAGCGCGATCCGCTCGCGCAGCTCGTCCAGCCCGGACAGCACCTCCAGCGACTGGACGTCCGCGCGGGACTGCACCAGCTGCTCCAGCTCACCGTCGAGGCGGCGGCTGTTGTGCGCGAGGACCGGCACCAGCCGCAGCGCGGCGTCCCCCTGCATCGCGTCGAGGAAGCCGAACGCGGCCCGCTCCGGGAGGTCCAGGTCCAGCACGACGCAGTGGTAGGCGTCGGTGGCGAGCGCGGCCGCGGCTTCCTGCGTCCCGACCGCCGTGACGACCTCGACGTCGGCCGGGGAGATGCCGATGTCCCGGCTGTCGGCCAGGTCCGCGGCGGCGCTCTCGGCGACGAGCGTCAGCAGCCCGTGCTGGCGCTCCTCGACGACCAGCAGCCGCCGGTGGGCCCGCGGCGCCGACGTCGCGAGCCCGGTGCCCGCGTCACCGATCGAGACGGCCTTGCCGGGGTGCTCCCCCGCCGGCAGCGCGGCGAAGTCCGGGCGCGCGACCGGCAGTGAGAACGTGAACGTGCTGCCCTCGCCGGGCGTGCTTTCGGCGGTGATGAACCCGCCGAGCAGCTGGGCGATCTCGCGGCTGATCGACAGGCCGAGCCCGGTGCCGCCGTACTTGCGGCTGGTGGTGCCGTCGGCCTGCTGGAACGCGCCGAAGATCGACTCCAGCTGGTGCTCGGCGATGCCGATGCCGGTGTCGATCACCCGGAACGCGACGGCCGGGCCGTGCGCGCGCAGCGGCCGCGGCAGCCGTTCGGGCTCGACCGGCTCGATGTGCAGCTCGATCCCGCCGACCTCGGTGAACTTGACCGCGTTGGACAGCAGGTTGCGCAGCACCTGCCGCAGCCGCGAGTCGTCGGTGAGCAGCTCGGACGGCGAGCCGGGCGCCACGGTGATCCGGAAGTCGAGGGTGCGCTGCGAGGTCATCGGCCGGAACGTCGCCTCGACGTAGTCCAGCAGCCCGCGCAGCGGCACCTGCTCCGGGGTGACGTCCATCTTCCCGGCCTCGACCTTCGACAGGTCGAGGATGTCGTTGATCAGCTGCAGCAGGTCCGAGCCCGCCGAGTGGATGATGCCCGCGTACTCGACCTGCTTGGCGGTCAGGTTGCGGGTGGGGTTCTGCGCGAGCAGCTGGGCGAGGATGAGCAGGCTGTTGAGCGGGGTGCGCAGCTCGTGGCTCATGTTGGCCAGGAACTCCGACTTGTACTTCGACGCGATCGTCAGCTGCTGGGCGCGCGCCTCCAGCTCCTGGCGCGCCTGCTCGATCTCGAGGTTCTTCGTCTCGATGTCGCGGTTCTGCGTGACGAGCAGCGCCGCCTTCTCCTCCAGCTCGGCGTTGGACGACTGGAGCTCTTCCTGGCGCGCCTGCAGTTCCTCCGACCGCGTCTGCAGCTCGGCGGTCAGCCGCTGCGACTCGCCGAGCAGCTCGTCGGTGCGCGCGTTGGCGACGATGCTGTTGACGTTGACGCCGATCTGCTCCATGAGCAGCTCGAGGAACGCTCGGTGCACCGCGGTGAAGCCGTGCACCGATGCCAGCTCGAGGACGCCGAGGACCTGGTCCTCGACGACGATCGGCAGCACGATCAGGCTGGCCGGCGCGGTGCTGCCGAGCCCGGAAGAGATCGTCGCGTAGCCCGGCGGGACGTCGTCGACGGCGATCGGGCGGCGGCTGCGCGCGGCCTGCCCGACCAGCGACTGGCCGATCCGGAACCGGATCGCGGGGCCGTCGCCGACAGCGCCGGACTCCGGGTGGCCGTACGCGCCGACGAGCCGCAGCTCGGGGACCTCGGCGGTGTCGTCGGCCAGGTAGAACGCGCCGAACTGGGCGTTCACCAGCGGGACGAGCTCGTCCATCACCGCGGCCGCGACCACGGCGAGGTCGCGGCGGCCCTGCATCAGCCCGGTGATGGTGGCCAGGTTCGACTTGAGCCAGTCCTGCTCCTGGTTCGCCCGCGTCGTCTCGCGCAGCGACTCGACCATCGAGTTGATGTTGTCCTTCAGCTCGGCGACCTCGCCGGAGGCGTCGACGGTGATCGAGCGGGTCAGGTCACCCTCGGCCACGGCGCTGGTGACCTCCGCGATCGCGCGGACCTGGCGGGTGAGGTTCCCGGCCAGCTCGTTGACGTTCTCCGTCAGCCGCTTCCAGGTGCCGGACACCCCTTCGACCTCGGCCTGGCCGCCGAGACGGCCTTCGCTGCCGACCTCTCGGGCCACGCGGGTGACCTCCGCGGCGAACGCCGAGAGCTGGTCGACCATCGTGTTGATCGTGGTCTTGAGCTCGAGGATCTCGCCGCGGGCGTCGACGTCGATCTTGCGGGTCAGGTCGCCCTGGGCGACGGCGGTGGTCACCTGGGCGATGTTGCGGACCTGCCCGGTGAGGTTGTTCGCCATCGAGTTGACGTTGTCGGTGAGGTCCTTCCAGGTCCCCGCCACGTTCGGCACGCGCGCCTGGCCGCCGAGCATGCCCTCGGTGCCGACCTCGCGGGCCACGCGGGTGACCTCGTCCGCGAACGCGGACAGCGTGTCCACCATCGTGTTGATCACGTCGGCCAGCGCCGCGACCTCACCCTTGGCCTCGACGGTGATCTTGCCGGACAGGTCGCCCCGCGCGACGGCCGTCGCGACCTGGGCGATCGAGCGGACCTGGCCGGTCAGGTTGGACGCCATCACGTTGACGTTGTCGGTGAGGTTCTTCCAGGTCCCGGACACCCCGCGGACGGTCGCCTGGCCACCCAGGTTGCCCTCGGTGCCGACCTCACGCGCCACGCGGGTGACCTCGTCCGCGAACGCGGACAGCTGATCCACCATCGTGTTGATGGTGTCCTTCAGCTCGAGGATCTCGCCGCGCGCGTCGACGCGGATCTTCTGCGACAGGTCACCGCGCGCGACGGCGGTGGTGACCTGGGCGATCGAGCGGACCTGCGCGGTGAGGTTGTCGGCCATCACGTTGACCGACTCGGTGAGGTCCTTCCACGTCCCGGAGACACCCTTGACGTCGGCCTGGCCGCCCAGCCGCCCCTCGGTGCCCACCTCACGCGCCACCCGGGTGACCTCGTCCGCGAACGCGGACAGCTGATCCACCATCGTGTTCAGCGTGTCCTTGAGCTCCAGGACCTCGCCGCGGGCGGTCACGTTGATCTTCTGCGACAGGTCGCCCTTCGCCACCGCGGTGGCGACCTGGGCGATGTTGCGGACCTGGTCGGTCAGGTTGCCCGCCATGAAGTTCACCGAGTCGGTGAGGTCGCGCCAGGTGCCGGAGACACCCTTGACGTCGGCCTGGCCGCCCAGACGCCCTTCAGTGCCGACTTCGCGGGCCACGCGGGTGACCTCGTCCGCGAAGGACGACAGCTGGTCCACCATCGTGTTGATCGTGCTCTTGAGCTCGAGGATCTCACCCCGGGCGTCGACCGTGATCTTCTGCGAAAGGTCGCCCTTCGCGACCGCCGTGGTCACCTGGGCGACGTTGCGGACCTGGTCGGTGAGGTTCCCGGCCATGAAGTTCACCGAGTCGGTGAGGTCGCGCCACACGCCACCGACGCCGGGCACCTGGGCCTGGCCGCCGAGGCGGCCTTCGCTGCCGACCTCGCGGGCCACCCGGGTGACCTCGTCCGCGAACGACGACAGCTGGTCGACCATCGTGTTGACGGTGTCCTTCAGCTCCAGGATCTCGCCGCGCGCGTCGACGTCGATCTTCTGCGACAGGTCACCCTTCGCGACCGCCGTCGCGACCTGGGCGATGTCGCGGACCTGGGTGGTGAGGTTGCCGGCCATGGCGTTGACCGAGTCGGTGAGGTCCTTCCACGTGCCGGACACGCCGGGGACCTTCGCCTGCCCGCCGAGCTGCCCCTCGCTGCCGACCTCGCGCGCGACGCGGGTGACCTCGGAGGTGAACAGCGACAGCTGGTCGGCCATGCCGTTGAACACCGTGGCGATCTCCCCGAGGAGACCTTCGGCGCCTCCGGGCAGCCGGATGCCGAAGTCGCCGTCGCGCACCGCGGTCAGGCCGGACAGCAGCCGGCGCAGCTCCTGCTCCCCCGCCTCGCCCACGCCCGAAGCGTCCGCACCCGGGCGCCCGCCGTCGACCATCGCCCCACCCATCGCCCCACCCGTTTCTTCGGTTGTCGGCGCCCCGGCGCCGCCCCGGTGTGCACACCGGATGGCTCAGCATAGTGCAGCTGCACTATGCTGAGCGGCAACGGTTGAGCAACCAGCCGCGCCCGTGCCGAAGCACGTTTCCCAGGCGGTGCTCGCGAGTCTTTCCTTCCCTCCCAGGCCATCCGGCCTCCTTGACCCGTTCGGCTGAACGGCGGTACGACGTCCGCTGACGCCTGCGCCGCCGGCGCTCGTCTTGCGTCCACTATGGACACTCCACTGTGGAAGGCCGGCGGCGCGGGTGTGCGCGGCGCGCCCAGCGGGTACCCCCGGGCATGGATGCCGAGAACCTGGTCGTCGTCGGCAGCGGGCCGGCCGGCGTGTCCGCCGCCCGTGCCTACCGGGAAGCGGGCGGCACGGGAGCCGTCCGCCTGCTCACCGCCGACGCCGACCCGCCCTACGAACGCCCGCCGCTGTCCAAGGAGTTCCTGCGCGGCGAAGACGAGCTCTCGTTGCTGGAGAAGGACTTCCTGGCCGGGAGCGACGTCACCGTCAGCGTCGGCGACCCGGTGGTCGAGCTGGGAACCGGCCACGTCCGCACGGCCGCCGGGGTGGCGCACCCGTTCACCACGTGCGTGCTCGCCACGGGCGCCGAGCCCGCGCGGCCCGACGTGCCCGGCGCCGATCACCCGGACGTGCGGGTCCTGCGGTCGGCCGCCGACTCCCGCGAGCTGCGCGAGGCCGCATCGGGCGTCCGGAGCGCGATCGTCGTGGGCGCGGGGTTCATCGGCTGTGAGGCCGCGGTGAGCCTGAACCGCCTCGGGCTCCAGGTGACGGTCGTGTGCCCGGACGACGTCCCGCAGGAGCGGCGTCTCGGCCGCGAGGCGGGCGCATTCGTCCTGCGGTGGCTCAAGTCCGAGGGCGTGAGCGTGCTGCGCGGCACGAAACTGCAGTCGATCGAGGACGGCTACCGGGTCCGGACCGACCTGGTGCCGATCCTCGACGCGGGACTGGTCGTGCTCGCCACCGGTGTCCGGCCGCGGATCGGGCTGGCCGAGGCCGCCGGGCTGGCCATCGAGCAGGGCCGGATCCGCACCGACGAGCACCTGCGCACCAGCGCGCCCGGCGTGCTCGCGGCCGGCGACGTCGCCTTCGCCCACAACGCGGCGGCCGGCCGCGCCCTGGCCGTCGAGCACTGGGGTGAAGGCCTCGCGATGGGCGAGGTGGCCGGCCGGACCGCGGCCGGCCAGGACGCGTTGTGGGACGACGTGCCGGGCTTCTGGTCGGTGATCGGCGACCGCGTGCTCAAGTACGCGGCCTGGGGTGACGGCTTCGACCGCGCCCGCCCGGTCGCGCACGACGGTGACGGCTTCACGATCTGGTACGAACGCGACGGCGCGGCGGTCGGCGTCCTCACCCACGAGGCCGACGACGACCACGAGCACGGCCGGGAGCTCATCCGGCGCGGCGCCCCGGTGCCCGTGTCATAGCCAGTCCTTCTTCTTGAAGAGCGCGTACAGCCCCACCGACAGCACCACCAGGAGGATCGCCGAGGTCCAGAACCCGCTCATCGCCCCGCTCCCCGGGTACGGCACGTTCTGGCCGTAGAAGCCGGTCACCGCGGTGGGCACCGCGATCACCGCGGCCCACCCGGTGACCTTCTTCATGATCAGGTTCAGCCGGTTGCCCTGCAGGTTGAGCTGGGTCTCGCGGACCGTCGCGATCAGCTCCCGCAGCGCCTCGGTCTGCTCCGCGGCCTGCTGCGCGTGGTCGCGGACGTCCTCGAAGTACGGGCGGGTCAGCTCGTCGGCCAGCCGCAGGTCCGGCCGCATCAGCGAGCTGACCACCTCACGCATCGGCAGCACGACCCGGCGCAGCGCGGTCAGGCTCTTGCGCAGCCGGAACGAGCGGCGCTGCAGCTCGGACTGGTCCGGGCGCTCGTCGAACACGAGGTCTTCCAGGGCCTCGACCTGCTCGTCGAGGGCCTGGACGGACTCGAAGTGCCCGTCGACGACGTAGTCCAGCAGGCCGTGCAGGAGGAACGGCACGCCCGCCTTCGCGAGGTCGGTCGCGTCGTCCCAGCGGCGCACGACCGCTTCGATGTCGAACCCGTCGTTCTTGCGCACGGTGACCAACGCTCTCGGGGTGACGAACGCGGCGAGCTCGTAGGTCGTCGCGCGCCCGCTCTCCGCCCGGAAGTCGACGGCGTAGGCGGTCAGGAAGGCGTGCCCGTCGTAGCGGTCGAGCTTCGGCCGCTGGTGCTCCTGGACGGCGTCTTCGACGGCCAGCCGGTGCAGGCCGAGCTCCTCGGCGAGCTGGGCCAGGTCCGCTTCGGACGGTGCGCAGAGGTCGACCCACACCGCGGTGTCCGGTTCGGCCAGGAAGTCGGAAACCTCCGAGACGGGGAAATCTTCCTTCAGCAGCGCGCCGTCGCGGTAGGCGCGGGTTCGTGTCATGTCCCGAGGATGCCCGGCCCGGAAAGCCTTCACACGCCCGCGTAACCCGCGGGAACGGGGGTACCCGCCGATCTTGTGAGCACCTTGCTGGCGGACACCCCGCCGAAACCCCTCTCGTCGCCGCGCACGGCCGCGTCCGTCGGCGCCGAACTGCGTTCGCTGCACGCCGCGGGCGCGCTCGACCTGCCACTGCCCGGCGAGCGGACGGCGGAGCGCTGGGCCGCGCTGGCGGCGTTCGGCCGGCGTGACCTGACGCTGGCCCGCCTCGCCGAAGGGCACGCCGACGCGGTCGCGATCCTCGCCGAAGCGGGCCGCTCCCCCGTTCCCGGCGCGCTCTACGGCGTCTGGGCGGCGAAGTCCGGCGGCACCGGCGCGGTGCTGGAAGACGACGTGCTGACCGGCACGGTGCGGTTCTGCTCCGGGTTGTCCCTGCTCGAACGCGCCCTGGTCGCGGCGGGCAACCGGCTCGTCGAGGTGGACCTGGCCGATCCGCGCGTGCGGCGGCACCCGGACGCCTGGCAGGCCGTCGGGATGGACGCCTCCGACAGCGGTGACGTCGTGTTCGACCGGGTGCCGGTGGCCGCGGTCCCCGGCCCGCCGGGCTGGTACGTGACGCGCCCGGGGTTCGCCCTCGGCGGCGCCGGTGTCGCGGCCGTCTGGCTGGGCGGCGCCGCGGGCGTCTTCGACGGTGTGCTCACGTACCTGCGCGACTGCGGCGGGGCCGACGAGCACCAGCTGGCCCACGTCGGCGCGATGCACACCGCGCTCAGCGAAGCCGAAGCCGTGCTCGCGCAGGCCTCGCGGGGCGAGGTGGACGCACTGCTCGCGGGCACCTGCCGCGCCGCGGCGGAACGCACCGCCGTCGAGGTGCTGGAACGCGCGCTCAAGGTGACCGGGCCGACGCCGGCCTGCCGGGACCGGCGCTTCGCCCAGCGGGTCGCCGATCTGCCGGTGTACGTCCGCCAGCACCACGCCGAGCGGGACCTCGCCGCGCTCGGCCGCGACGTCCTGGGCGTCGCATGAGGACGGTGCCCGGCTGGCCGGAGGAGCCGTTCGAGCGGGCCCTCGTGGTCGCCGCGCACCCGGACGACGAGACGCTCGGCGCGAGCGGCCTGCTGCAGCGCCTGCACGCGGCGGGCACCGCGGTGACGCTCGTCGTCGCGACCGACGGCGAGGCGGCGTTCCCGGCCGCCGACACCGCGGAACGGCGCGAGCTGGCCCGGACGCGTCGGCGCGAGCTGCGGGATTCCCTGCGGGCGCAGGGACTTTCCGGGGTCGAGCCGACGTGGGCCGGTCTCCCGGACTCCGATCTGGCCGCGCACGAGGACGAGCTGACGGCCGTCGTCCGCGAGCACGCCGCCGGACACGACCTGTGCCTGCTGCCGTGGCCGGGCGACCCGCACCCCGACCACCAGGCCGCCGCGCGGGCGGCCCTCGCGGCGGCGCCGGTGCCCGCGCAGTGCTGGTCTTACCCGATCTGGTTGTGGCACTGGCTGCGTCTCGACGACCCGGCGATCCCCTGGGACCGCGCGCGGTCGCTGCGGCTCACGGAAGCCGAGCGGGACACGAAGGCCGCGGCCATCGGGACGTTCACCTCGCAGCTCAAACCCGGCCCGCGCGGTGAGGAGCCGATCCTGCCGGAGGAGGTGCTGGCCCACTTCTCCGGCGGGGCCGAGCTGTTCTTCCGCGAACCGCCGCGGACGTCGGCGCCGGTGAGCCGGTTCGCGTCGCTGTACGCCGCCGCCGAGGACCCGTGGTCGGTGGGCACGAAGTGGTACGAGCGGCGCAAGCGCGCGATGGTGCTCGCGTGCCTGCCCGACGAGCACTACGCCGAAGTCGTCGAGCCGGCCTGTGGCGTCGGGGCGCTGACCCGGGAGCTGGCGGACCGGGCGGGCCACCTGGTCGCGTTCGACCCGGTGCCCGCCGCGGCCGAGCGCACGCGCGCCGCCGTCGCCGGTCTGTCCCATGTGGACGTCCACATCGGAGCCGTGCCGGCCGCGATCCCGGCGGGACCGGTCGACCTGCTCGTGTACAGCGAACTGTTGTACTACCTGGACGATCGGGCGCTCGAAGAGACCGTCGAGGCGTCGGTGGCGGCGCTGCGGCCGGGCGGGCACCTGCTCGCGGTGCACTGGCTGCCGTGGGCGCCCGAGGCGCCGCGCGACGGCCGGGACGCGCACGCCCGGCTGCTCGCCCACCCGGCGCTCGAGCCGCTGGTCGAGCACACCGACGAGCAGTTCCTGCTGCACGTGCTGAGGCGCCGATGATCTCGGCGGTCGGCGTGGTCGTCCCCGCACGGGACGAAGCGGAACTGATCGGCACGTGCCTGCGGGCCATCGGCGAAGCGCTGCGGCGACTGCCCGCGGGGATCGCCCGCACGGTCTGCGTGGTCGCCGACCGCTGCGCCGACCCGACGGCGGCGGTGGCCCGCACAGCGCTCGGGCCGGTCGAGGTGGTGGTCAACGCGGCGCCGCGGACCATCGGCGAGGTCCGTGATCTGGGCGTCGCCCGGGTCCGCTCGGCACTGGGCGCCCCGCCTGCGCGGACGCTGCTGCTGAGCACGGACGCCGACACCCGCGTGACGCCGGGCTGGGCGCGCGCCCACCTGGCCCGGGCACGGCAGGGATACCACGCGATCGCCGGAACGGCCGAGCTGTCCGCGCCGTTCAGCTCGTCGGCCCGAGCGCTTTCGCAGTACGAGCACGTCCTGGACCACGCACGCACGACGGAGGGCCACGGCTCGGTCTACGGCGCGAACCTCGGCGTCCGGGCGGACGCGTTCGACGTCGTCGGCGGCTTCGGCCCGAGGGCGACCGGGGAGGACCACGACTTGTGGCGCCGCCTCGGCCAGGCGGGGTTCCGCCGGTGTTACGAGTCGGGCGCGCCGGTGGTGACGAGCGCGAGGCTGGACGGCCGGGCACCGGACGGCCTCGCCGCGCTGCTGCGGAGCTTGGCCGAGGACACGGTCGCCTGAGCAGCCCAGCCCCGGTTGTAGAGGTCGTTCGTAAAGGTTGTCGCTGTCGCGCCCCACCTCACCCGGGCGAAGATCGGCAGGCCGCAGCTCCCGGACGAGGAAGGCACCGGTGACCACCGCCTGGATGACGCTTCCGGCCGCGCTCCTCGCGGCGACCGTCCTCACCGGCACGCCCGCCGCGGCCGACGAGCCGTCGACGCACCTGGTCTTCGTGCAGCGGGTCCGGGACACCGTGCTCCTCACCTGCGCACCGCACGCCGGAACGATCACCTGCCACGCCACCCACCGGCCCCGGCCCTACCTGACCGCCGTGGTCACAACGCTTCCAGCTCCGCCCGGACCGCTGCCACGTGCGCCTCACCGCCGTACTCCCCCAGCATCTCCAGTGCTTCCGTGAGCACCTCCCGCGCCCGGTCGCGGTCACCGGCGCCCAGGTGCGCGCGGCCCAGCTCGGCGAGGGTCATCGCCTCGTACAGCCGAACTCCGGCCTCGCGCCAGAGTGCGACACTCCGGTTCAGCTCCGAAACGGCGGAGGCGTACTGCCCTTCCTCCCGGTGCACGATGCCGATGCGCATCCAGCCGTACGCCATCCCTCGGACGTCCCCGGTGTCCTCGCCGACCGAGACGGCTTCGGCGGAGTACGCGAGCTCACGGCCGCGGTCACCCTGACGGCCGTACAACACCGCCAGGTTGACCAGGTTCAACGTCTCGACGTGCGCCAGCCCCAGCGACCGGTTCAGCGCCAGGCTCCGCTCGCCGAACTCGATCGCCGTCTCGACGTCGTCGCCGAGGCCGAACACAAAACACAGGTTGTTGAGCGCGCCGGCGAGCTGGCGCTCGTCGCCGATCGCCTCCCAGTCCGCGAGGCTCCGCCGGAGGTGGGCGTGCGCACGGCGGAAGTCGGCCGCCTCACCGCCGTGGGCGAGCTCGGCTTCGGCGACGCCGAGGTCGTTGCGCAGGGTCGCGGCCGCCACCGGGTCGACGCCGTCGACCAGCTGCAACGCCACCTCGTCGACCTGGATCGCGTCGCGCCAGCGCGCCCGCGCCCGGTGGTACTCGTACAGGCCCAGCCCGACGGCGGCGATCGTCTCGTGCGGCACTCCCGGTGTCGCCGCGGCCTGCCGCACCACCGTGACCAGGTGCGCCTGGTGCCGGTCGAGCCAGCCGAACACCTCGTCCGCCGAAGCCGACGCCGACCCCGGACCGGTCCATCGCCCCGCCGCCCAGTCGTGGCGGTGGGACGCCGCCGAGACCAGCGCCATGCTCTGCCACGCCATCGCCGCGCACAGCTCCACCACCCGGGTGACCGCCGCGGCTCGTTCGCCCGCGGGCAGCCGCGCCGCGTGCTCGCGGGCGTACAGCCGCAGCAGGTCGTGCAGCCGGTACCAGCCGGGGGCGGGTGTGGTCAGGAGATGGCAGTCGGTGAGCCGCTCCAGCAGTTCCTCGGTCTCCCGCTCCGGCGCGTCGAGCAGCCGGCTCGCGACCGCCACCGACAGCTCCGGGACGTCGAGCAGGGACAGCAGCGGGTACGCGCGGGCGGCGACCGGGTCCAACGCGCCGAACGCCAGCCCGAAGCCGGCCCGGACACCCGTCTCGTCGAGCCTGCGGCGTTCGTCGTCGAGCCGGTGCGCGAGGTGCGCGACCGGCCAGTGCGGCCGGGTGGCCAGCCGCGCGCCGGCCAGGTGCAGGGCCAGCGGGAGGTGACCGCACAGCCGCGCCACCGCCCGGGCCGCCGTGGGTTCGGCCGCGACGCGGTCCGCGCCGATCTCCGCGGCCAGCAGGCGCAGCGCGTCCGCCTCGGGCAGCACGTCGAGCAGCACCTGGTGCGCCTGCGGCAGGTCGGGCAGCGCGACGCGGCTGGTGACGATAGCCGCCGAGCCGCCCGCCCCGGGCAGCAGCGGCGCGACGTGCGCGGCGTCGCGGGCGTTGTCGAGGACCAGGAGCACCCGCTTCCCGGCGAGCAGGGTGCGGAAGCGCGCGGACGCGGCTTCGAGCGACGACGGCGTCGGCGGTTCCCCGCCGAGCTCCCGGACCAGCCGGTCGAGCAGGTCGAGCGGCTCTGGCGGGTCGGCCGCGTGCCCGCGCAGGTCCAGGTGCAGTGATCCGTCCGGGAAGCGCCGGGCGAGCCGGTGCCCGGCTTCCAGCGCGAGCGCCGTCTTGCCGATCCCGGCCATCCCCGCGATGGCGACGACCACGCCTTGGCGGGGCGCCTCGAAGAACCCGAGCAGCCGCTCGAGCTCGGCGTCCCGGCCGGTGAAGGCGGCCACCCCGCCGGGCAGCTCCCGCGGGACGACGGCCGTGCCCGCCGGGGTTCCGGGCCGCGCGGCCGCGGCGGTGAAGGCGGCCCGGTCGTCGTCGGCGAGGTCGAGCGCGTCGGCGAGCCGGTCGAGGGTTTCGCGGTGCGGGAACCGGCGGTCGCCGCGTTCGAGCGCGCCGACGGCCTGCGCGCTGAGCCCCGCCTTTTCGGCCAGCGCCTCCTGGGTCAGCCCGGCCGCGCGCCGCAGGCGGCGCAGCCGTGTCCCGAACGCGTCCATCACCCTCCCCCCGCGAGGGATCCTACGTCGGGGCGCCCGGAGCATTGTCGGCGAAGATCGTATCGCTTATCGTATACGACACTGCTCCCCTCTCGACGCTGCGAGGTGACCCCGTGTCCGCCCCCACGACCCTCATCGCCCGCGACTTCACCGAGTTCCGCACCGCGGTTTCGCAGTCGTTCGTCCCCCTGCGCGTCACGGCGGGCGGTGACACGTTCCGCGGCCGGATCCGCTCGGCCGGCGCCGACGAGGTGCGGGTCTCCGAGGTCACCGCGGCGCCCCACGTCGTCGAGCGCACGCCCGAGCTGATCGCGCGCG
This sequence comes from Amycolatopsis sp. NPDC104587, assembly GCF_055583645.1. Classification (NCBI taxonomy): domain Bacteria; kingdom Bacillati; phylum Actinomycetota; class Actinomycetes; order Pseudonocardiales; family Pseudonocardiaceae; genus Amycolatopsis; species Amycolatopsis sp. NPDC104587. Next base: position 178,774 of record NZ_JBVJNO010000003.1, on the reverse strand, counting down.
GCGAACGGCGGTTCTACAAGCTGAGCCTGATCCTCGCCGGCACCGGGCTGCTGGTGCAGGACGACCGCCAGGCCGTGCTGCGGCCCGGCGACGTCGCCCTCTACGACACGCACCGGCCGTACTCGCTGGTGTTCGAAGAGGACTTCCGCACACTCGTGGTGATGTTCCCGCAGCGGCTGATCGACCTGCCCGCCGAGCTGGTCGGCCGGCTGACGGCGGTGCGGATGTCGGGCAAGGAGGGCGTCGGCAACGTCGTCGTGCCGTTCCTCGCCCAGCTCGGCGGCAACCTCGAGCAGCTGGCCGGCCCGGCGGGCGCGCGGCTCGCGCACAGCGCCGTCGACCTGCTCTCCACGCTCGTCGCCACCGAGCTCGACCTCGCGCACGCCCAGGCCGACCCGCACCACGAGCTGATGCGCCGGATCCGCGCGCACATCGACACGAACCTGCACTCCGCCGACCTCACCCCGGCGCGGATCGCGGCCGAGCACTTCATCTCCACCCGCCACCTGCACGGCCTGTTCCAGGAGCAAGGCACCACCGTGTCCGGCTGGATCCGCACCCGGCGGCTCGAGCACTGCCGCCGTGACCTGCTCGACCCGGTGTACGCGGGACGCCCGGTCGCGGCCATCGCGGCACGCTGGGGGTTCGTCGACGCCGCGCACTTCAGCCGGGTGTTCAAGACGGCGTTCGGCCGCGCGCCGAGCGAGCTGCGGCGCGAGTTGACCGTGCGCGACGGGTTGTTGTCCGCGGGCGCGTGACCACTCGCCGGGCGGGCGGGCCGACCCGACGATGGGCGCATGCCCGAAGCCCCCACCGACGGCTGGCGCACCTACGACGAGTTCGCCGCCGGGATCGCCACCTACCGCCTGCCGAACGCCGACCTCTCCGGTCGCGACGTCACGATCACCCTCGACGACGGTGAAGTTCTCGCACTGAGCTTCACGGACGCGGAAACCGTTGTCCACAACGGCGTCGAGGACCCGTACGACGCGGTCGCCGTGCGCGACGACGTCTTCTTCGTGAACTTGCCGCTCACCAGCGTCGAAGGCGAAGCGCTGACCGTCGTGTATTCGACGGCGACGCATCGCGCGCTCGCCGTCCGTTCGGTGATCGGCGCCGAAGACGTGGTTCCCCGGGTCTCCCAACGGTTCTCCGCGGGTGTCACCGCCGGCGGACCGCCCACCGGGGACGTGCCGGGCCCTTCCCGTGACCTCATCGGGAAGCGCAACCTCTACCGCTACAGCCCCGACCACCTCTACGAGCACGTCTACGTCTCGTCGGAGCGCTACGCCTGGCAGTGCCTCGAAGGCGTGCAGCGCGGCCACGGCGACATGGACCTCTCGACCGTGTGGAAGTTCGCCGACGGCCTCTACCTGTTCTGCTTCCGGGAGTTCCGGATCGCCGTGGCGAGCGTGTGGCTGCACGACCTCGGTTACGCCCTGCGCACCACCGGCGTCTTCCTCGGCCTGACCGGCGACGGCCGGTCCGAGCACTCCCGCGCCGGGGGTCACGTCTACCCGCTGGGCTCGGTCGGCTACCCCGACGCCCAGCCCGTCTGAAGGAGCCGCAAGTGTCCAACCTGGACGTCATCCGCGCGCACTACGCCGCCAGCGACCGCGGCGACCTGCCGGGCATGCTCGCCCCGCTCGGCCCGAAGACACAGTGGACGGAGGCCGCTGGATTCCCTTACGCGGGCACCTACACCGGGCCCGAAGAAGTCCGTGAGCACGTCTTCGAAGCGATCGGGCGCGACTGGGACGGCTACCGCTTCACCCTCGCCGACCTCCTCGACGCCGGCGAGACGGTCGTCGGCGTCGGCACCTACACCGGGACCCACCGCGGCACCGGAAAGTCCTTCACCGCCCGCGTCGCGCACCTGTGGCGTTTCGACGGCGGCGAAGTCCTTTCGTTCGAGCAGATCGTCGACTCCGCGCCCGTCGTGGCCGCGGCCCGGGAGAACTCATGAGAAAGATCCTTCCCATCCTGGTGGCCGCCACCCTGCTCGCCGCGGGCTGCGCCGGGTCCGGCGCGGGCGGCGGCGGCCCGATCGTCGTCGGCTCGGTGAACGCGCTGAGCGGCGCGGCCACGTTCCCCGAGGCCTCGCAGGCGGCGAAGGCCGTGTTCGACGCGGCCAACGCCGCCGGCGGGGTCAACGGCCGGAAGATCGAGTACAAGGCGATCGACGACAAGGGTGACCCGGCGGCGGCCGCGGCCGCCGCGCGCGAAGTGGTCGGCGGCGACGACGCCGTCGCGCTGGTCGGGTCGTCGAGCCTCATCGAGTGCGAGATCAACTCGAAGTACTACGAGCAGCAGAAGATCCTTTCGGTGCAGGGCATCGGCGTCGACCCGGCGTGCTTCGCCAGCCCGAACATCGCGCCGGTCAACGTCGGCCCGTTCCACGACATGACGCTCACCCTGCTCTACGGCTCGGAAGTGCTGAAGCTGACCGACATCTGCGCGCTGCTGGAGATCGCGGGCAACACGCTCCCGGCGTACCAGGCGGCGATCGACGAGTGGACGAAGATCACCGGCAAGAAGCTGAAGTACGTCGACTCGACCGTCCCCTACGGCGGCTCGGACTACACCTCCTACGTCGTCAAGGCGCGGTCGGCCGGCTGCAAGGCGATCACCGTCAACCCGGTCGAGCCCGACTCGATCGGCCAGCTCAAAGCCGCGCAGGCGCAGGGCTGGACCGACGTCACCTGGCTGCTGCTGACCAGTGTCTACAGCGAGAACTACGCCAAGGCGATCTCGAACGCCGGCGCGGGCGTGTACGTCCCGGCCGAGTTCTACCCCTTCACCGACGCCGGCAGCCCGCAGACGAAGGACTGGCGCGACCTGATGACGAAGAACAAGATCCCGCTGACGTCGTTCAGCCAGGGCGGGTACCTCGCGGCGAAGTACTTCCTCGACGTCGTGCGCGGCATCAAGGGTGACATCACCCGCGATTCGGTGACCGAGGCGCTGCGCGAGATGAAACCGGTCAGCGACCCGATGGTCGGGACGCCGTACGTCTTCGGGCCCGCGCCGACCCACCACGACAACACCGCGGGCTGGCCGATCAAGCTGGCTTCCGGGACCAACCGGTGGGAGCTGGCGGCGCAGGACTGGCTCCGGATCCCCCGGTCCTAGGAGGACACTCATGCTCCAGGGCGCTTTGGCCGGGCTTGCCGCCGGCGGCCTCTACGCAGTGCTCGCGGTGTGCCTGACGCTCATGTCGCGGCTGGTGCGGGTGGTCAACTTCGCGCAGTCCGCCACCGGGATGTTCGGCTGTTACGTCGCGGTGTTCCTCGCTGTCCACTGGGGACTTCCCGAGTGGCTGGCGACGCTTGCGGGGATCGTGCTGGGCGGCCTGCTGAGCGCGGTGCTCGGCTGGATCGTCTCGACCTGGCTCGCCGAGGCCGACACCGGGACACGGTCGGCGGTGACCGTCGCCGTGCTCCTGCTGCTGATCTCGCTGGCGTTCATCCTTTTCGGGAACAAGCCGCAGCCGTTCCACCCGCTGCTGGCCGGGCCGGCGTTCACCCTCGGCGGAGTGGTCGTCAGCCAGGTCACCGTGGTCACGGTGGCGCTCGCGGTGCTCGTGGCGCTCGGCTGCCGCGCGGTGCTGGCCCGCACCACGCTCGGCGTCCGGCTGCGGGCGCTGTCGGAACGGCCGACCACGGCGGAGCTGCTGGGCATCCCCGCCCGGCCGCTCTCGGTCGGTGTGTGGACGGCGACCGGGGTGATCGCGACGCTCGCCGTGTCGATCGTCGCGCCGTCGCAGTCGAACGACCCGACGTCCCTGGCGATGCTGGTGGTGCCGGCGGCCGCGGCGGCGCTGCTCGGCGGGTTCCGGCGGCTCGACCTGGCCGTGGCGGGCGGCCTGGTGCTGGGCATGGCCCAGGGCGCCGTGGCCCAGTCCGACCGGCTGTCGGTGCTGCGGTACTTCCTCCCGTTCCTGGTCATCGTGGCGCTGCTGCTGTGGACGCAGCGCAAGGAGGTGTGGGATGCGGCTCGCTGAGCGGTTCGGGCTGCCGCTGCTCGTCGCGGCCGTCGCCATCGGCGTGGGCTACGCCCTGAGCGTCGGGCTGGAGGGGTACTTCGTCTACCTCGGCGTCAGCGCCGTGGTCGCGGCGATCGCCCTGCTCGGGCTCGGGGTGGTCACCGGCACCGCCGGGATGATCTCCCTGTGCCAGCTGACCTTCGCCGCGGTCGGCGCGTTCGTCGTCTCGGCGTGCAACGTCGCGGGCGTGCCGGGCGGGTTCGTCGTGTGGCTGCTCCTCGGCGGCCTGGCCGCGGCGCTGGCCGGCGTGCTCGTCGGGCTTCCCGCCCTGCGGCTGCGGGGCATCACGCTCGCCGTCGTGACGCTCGGGCTCGCCGCGGCGGCCGACCTGACGCTGGTGCAGATCCAGTTCCCGGGCGCCACCGAGGGACTCTCGGTCGAGCGGCCGGAGGCGTTCTCCGACGACCGGTCCTACTTCCTGTTCGCGGTGCTGGCGCTCGTCGTGTGCGGGCTCGTGGTGCACTTCCTGCGCCGCGGCCGCTGGGGCAGCAGCTGGCACCTGGTCGCCTTCTCCGAACGCGGCACCGCCGCGGTGGGCGCCGGCGTGCGGACGTCGAAGCTGACGGCCTTCGCGGTCAGCGCCGCGCTCGGCGGCATCAGCGGCGGCCTGCTCACCGGCCAGGTCGGCCTGGCCTTCCCGGCGAGCTTCACCTCGATCCAGTCGCTCGCGCTGTACGTGCTGGCGATCATGTCCGGCGCGCACCTGATCGACATGGCGGTGTTCGGCGCGCTGCTCTGGGTCGCCGTGCCGGAGCTGCTCAAGCGCTGGGGCGTGCCGCAGGACTGGGGGTTCGTGATCTTCGGTGTGCTCGGGGTCCAGGCGCTCGCCGGGCGCGGCAACCTCGGCACGGCCTGGCGGAACCTCTGGCACCGGTCCCGCGGGCCGGCCGGCCTCGGGCTCACCGACGTCGCCGAAGCCGAGCCGCTGCCGCTGGGCGACCCGGTGCTGGAGGTGCGCGGCCTGAGCGTCTCGTTCGGACACGTCAAGGCACTGTCCGAGGTGGACATCTCGGTGCCGGAACACGGCGTGCTGGGCGTGATCGGGCCCAACGGCGCCGGGAAGTCCACTTTGGTCGACGTCATCAGCGGGTTCCTGCCGAGGGCGACCGGAACCGTGACGCTCGACGGCCGTCCCCTGACCGGCTCCCCCACCCGGCGGGCCCGCGCGGGGCTGCGGCGGACGTTCCAACAGGACCGCGTCCCGCCGGGCCTCACCGTCGGGGCCTACGTGCGGTTCGTCGCCCGCCGCCGGATCCCGGGCACCGAAGTCGCCGACGCACTGGAGTTCTTCGGCTGCCCTTCACCGCGGACGCCGTTGTCGCGAGTGGACGCCGGCGCGCGGCGGCTCGTCGAGGTCGTCGGGCACCTGCTGGCGAGGCCCCGAGTGCTGCTGCTCGACGAACCGGCGGCCGGGCTGCCGCACGAGGAGCACGTGGCGTTCGGGCGGCGGCTGCGTCAGGTCCCCGCGCGGTTCGGCGTCTCGGTGCTGCTCATCGAGCACGACCTCGACCTCGTCCGGTCGGTGTGCGACCGGCTGACGGTGCTCGACTTCGGCGAGGTGCTGGCGAGCGGGCCGCAGGCGGACGTGCTCGCCGACCCGGCCGTCCTGAAGGCGTACATGGGCGAAAAGGAGCTGCTGTGAACGTGTTGCGAGTCGAGGGCCTCACGGTGAAGCGCGGCGCCGGCCCGGTGATCCGCGACGTCGGGTTCACCCTCGAGCCCGGCCGCATCACGGCGCTCGTCGGGCCGAACGGCGCCGGGAAGACCAGCCTGCTCGAAGCGGTGTCGGGGGTGGTGCCGTGCGCCGCCGGCCGCGTCCACGTGGGCGGCGTCGACGTCACGCGGCAGTCACGGGTGGCACGGGCGCGGCTCGGCCTGGCGCACATCGAGCAGGGCCGGGCGGTGTTCCCCGGGCTCACGGTGCTGGAAAACCTCCGCCTGACCGCGCGCACGCCGGCGCAGCTCGAGGCCGTGCTGGACCTGTTCCCCGAGCTGGACAAGCGCCGCGACTCCCCCGCGGCGCTGCTGTCGGGCGGCGAGCAGCAGATGGTGGTGCTGGCACGGGCCTTCGCGGCGCGGCCGGCGTTCCTGCTCATCGACGAGATGTCGCTGGGCCTCGCGCCGGTGGTCTTCACCCGCCTGCTCCCCGTGGTGACGCGCTTCGCGGCCGAGGGCACGGCGATCCTGCTGGTGGAGCAGTTCACGCAGGCCGCGCTGGGGGTGGCCCAAGACGCCTTGGTCGTCTCCTCCGGCCGGGTCACGTACGCGGGGGACGCCCAGACCCTGCTGGACGCCCCCGCCACGCTCCACGCCGCCTACCTGGGCCGGTGACGTCACATCCCGGCGCGCTCGAAAGCCAGGGTCGGGAGGTCCACCGCGTGGGCGCCGCCGTCGGCGACCAGGACCGCGCCCGTGATGTACGACGACTCCGGTGAACCCAGGAACCGCACCACCGAAGCGATTTCAGACGGCTCGGCCGCGCGCCGCAGCGGGACCTCGGCCGTCACCCGGCGGTACCCCTCGTCGTGGCCGCCGTCGAAACCGGCCGCGGCGGCGAACTCGGCCATCTCGCCGTCGGCCATCGGCGTGCGGACCCAGCCCGGGCAGACGGCGTTCGCGCGGACGCCGCGCGGGCCGAAGTCGCGGGCGATCGAACGGGTCAGGCCGATCAGCGCGTGCTTGGCGACGGTGTAGCCGGCGACGTTCGGCCCGGCGAACAACCCGGCCAGCGACGACACCACCACGACCTGCCCGCCGGTCTCGACCAGCGACGGCAGCGCGGCGCGGCAGAGCACGAACGCGCTCGAGAGGTTCGACCGCAGCGCGAGCTCCCACTCGTCGTCGCCGGTGTCGGCGACCGAGTGGAACCCGTGACCGCCCGCGTTGGCCACGACGACGTCCAGCCGTCCGTAGCGGCCGACGATCTCGGCCACCGCGCGCTCGGCGTCGTCCGGCACACTCGCGTCGCAGGTGATGACGTGCGCGCCGGTCTCCGCGGCGACCTTCTCGAGCGGCTCGCGACGGCGTCCGAGCACAACCACGCGCGCACCCTCGCTCGCGTAGCGGCGGGCGACCGCGGCGCCGATGCCGGTGCCTCCGCCGGTGACGGCGACAACTGTGTCCACTGTGGATCCTTTCCTAGGCGGGAAACGCGGAGCGGGCCGACAGCCCGAAGTCGGCGAGCAGGGCTTGGCCGTTGACCGGCCGCGAAGCCGGGGACGCGAGGAACAGCACCTGCCGGGCGACGTCGGCGGCTGCCTGGACCGGGAACGCCGGGTCGTCGAGCACGTCGCCGAGGTCGGCGCGCGCCATCGGCGTGTCCACGACCGACGGGCAGACGCAGTTCACCCGCACGCCCGGCACCTCGACCGCGAGCGCCCGGGTCAGGGCGACGACCGCACCCTTCGACGCGCAGTAGGGCACCATCCCGGGCGCGGCCGTGAACGCCGAGTCGCTGCCGAGCAGCACGACCGCGCCGCCGTCCTTCAGGTGTGGCAATGCGTGCTTGACCAGCAGGAACTGCCCGGTGACGTTGACGGCGAGCACCGCGGCGACCTCCGCCGCGGTCGTCTCGGCGAGGGGTTTGCCGACCGGGCCGGAGATCCCGGCGCACCCGACGACGACGTCGAGGCCGCCCAGCCGCCGCGCGACGGTGTCGACGGCCGCGACCAGGGCGGGCTCGTCGGTGACGTCCGCGACCGCCACCCCCTCGCCCGGCACCCGGTCGACCACCCCGACCCGCGCGCCCTCCTCGCGGAACGCCTGCACGCACGCCAGCCCGATTCCCGACGCGCCACCGGTCACCAGCACCGCCTTCCCGGCCAGTTCGGTTCGCATGCGCCCATCCTCACCGCGGGCACGTCCCGGCGGTTGGCGTCGAGCGCAGCCTTGTTGTCCGCCCCCGCACGAGCGGTTCCGGCCGGCGCGGCGACGCGCGAGACTGACCGGGGTGAGCACTCTCTCCGACACCTCGACCTGGCTCCCCCTCGACGGCCTCGCGCCGGGCTTCGACGCGAACAAGGCGCCCGTGACCACCGACCTGGACGGCCGTGAGTTCGTTCTGCGTGACGACGACGGCGCCGTCGTCTTCACCGGGAACGGCGGCGAAACGTTCCTCGTCGACGACGGCTTGTACTACGTCCAGCCCCTTCCGGACGCCCGCGAAGCCGTTTCGCTGGTCCTCGACGTGCGCGACGGCCGCGCGCTCGTGATCACCACCCGGATCGGCGACACGGGCACCCCGCGGGTCGCCCAAGAGTTCCGGACGGCGACGATCGACGGCGTCGAGATCCGCGGGGAGGTGATGGCGCCGAGCACGGCGCTGATCGGGCGGCGGGTGCTGTGGGTCTACAGCGAGCAGCACGCGTACGAGCACGTCTACCTCAGCCCGCACTGGTACACCTGGCAGTGCCTGGCCGGGCCCGAGCGCGGGCTGGCCGACACCGACGAGAACACCGTCTACCGGGTGCGGCCCGGGATCCACGTCTTCACCTGGCGGGAGAAGGTCATCCCGTGCGCGTCGGTGACGATCGCCGACCACCGCGACGCCCGGGCGTTGCGCTCCCACGGTGTCCTCTTCGGACTCGACGGCGACGGCCGTCCGACTCACTTCACCTTCGGCGCGCACGGCCGGCTGCTGAGCACCACCGTGCACCCGGCGGAGCTCGACCCGGCGGAGTCCTGAACCGTGGCCGCCGACCTGATCCTGACCAACGCCGTGGTGTACACAGTGGACGCCACGCGGCCGTGGGCGTCGTCGCTCGCCGTCGCCGACGGGAAGATCGCCGCGCTCGAAGACGTCGGCCGCGGCCCGAACACGGAGGTCGTCGACCTCGGCGGGGCGGTTGTCCTGCCCGGCCTGGTCGACGTGCACAACCACCACGCGATGGCCGGGCGCGCGGAGCTGTTCGAACTCGGCTTCGGCGCGGAGGCGGGTCTCGAGGAGATCCTCGGCGCCGTCCGGGCGCGCGCCGCGTCGCTGGCACCGGACGAGTGGCTGACCGGCGGGGCGTGGGCGTCCACTTTGGTCGGGACGCTGTCGTCCGCGTCGGCCCGGCGCGCGCTGGACGACGCCGCGGGCGGCCGTCCGGTCTCGCTGGCCGACGACAGCCGGCACAACCGCTGGGTGAGCAGCCGCGCCTTGGAGCTGGCCGGGATCACCGCGGCGACCCCGGACCCGCCCGGCGGCGTGATCGTCCGCGACGACGGCTCGCCGGCCGGGCTGCTGCTGGAGGCCGCGGGGGTCTTGGTCGAGCGCGTCACCGGCGGCCTGACGGCGGAGCAGCACCGGCGCGCGTCCCAGCGGGCGATCGAGATCTTGCACGGCTACGGCGTCACCGCGTTCCAGGACGCCGGGGTGTCCACCGACATCCTGGGCGCGCTCCAGTCGCTGGACTCGGCTGGGGAGCTGGCCGCGTGGGTGGTGACGTCGGTGCTGGTCAACGACCCGGTCTTCGGGTTCGACCCGGTCGGCGTGCCGCTGCTGGAGGTCGCCGGCCGCTACCGCACCAAACACCACCGGCCGGACTTCGTGAAGATCTTCCTCGACGGCGTCCCCCCGACCCGCACGGCGGCGTTCCTCGAGCCGTACCTGCCGGACGACGACCACGGCGCGTGCTTCCACGGCTCGACCACGATGCCGCCCGAGGAGCTGACGAACTGGCTGCTCAAGGCGGCGTCGGCGGGCTTCTCGGCGAAGGTGCACTGCACGGGTGACGCCTCGGTGCGGCAGTTCCTCGACGCGGTGGCGCAGGTGCGCGCGGCGGGGTACACCGAGACGCGGTTCCAGGTGGCGCACGGCCAGTTCGTGCACCCGGACGACCTCCCGCGGTTCGCGTCGCTGGGGGTGGCGGCGGACATCTCGCCGTTTCTGTGGGTCCCGGGAGTGATCCCGGAGGCGATCGCGTCGGTGCTGCCCGGCCCGCGCGCGTCGCGGATGCAGCCGAACCGAGCACTGCTGGACAGCGGCGCGCTGGTCGCGGGCGGGTCGGACTGGCCGGTGAGCGAGTCGCCGAACGTGTGGGAGGGGATCGCGGGCTTGGTGACCCGGCAGGATCCGCAGGGTCGTCGCCCGGGTGCGTTGTGGCCGGAGCAGGCGATCACGCTGGCGGAGGCGATCGAGGTGTTCACCCTGGGTGGGGCGCGGGCCTGCGGCCTCGATGACGTGACGGGATCGTTGACCCCGGGGCGCTCGGCGGACTTCGTGGTGCTCGACCGCGACCCGTTTCGGACAGCGGAGGTGGCGGCGACGGAGGTCGTGGAGACGTGGTTCGCGGGGCGGCGGGTGTTCGCTCGCTGACCCTGACCACTGCGAAGCCTGGTTGGCGGGGCAGCGCGCGCCGCCTTCGCGAGGACTGCCTCGCAGGGCGGCGCGTATCCGCTCGCCGGCCTCGGCCGCCGTTGCCCCGAGGCGAATTGGATGGCCTGGGCGAGGCGCTCCGCCTCCGCCAGCCGACTGCGCCGCGCGCCGCCCGCCTCCAGGAGCCACCTCCCGCCCATCCCTCGCGAGGACCGCTTCGCGGGGCGGCGCGTACTCACCCGGTGCCCCGGGGCTGTACTCGCCGGTAGTTTCTCCTACACTGGTAGAGAAACCAGTGCGGGAGGTGCCCGGTGCCCAAGATCATCGACCACGACCAGCGGCGCAGTGACATCGTTGACGTCACCTGGGACCTGATCGTGCGGGGCGGGATCGAGGCCGCCACCATGCGGGAGATCGCCGCCGCGGCCGGGTTTGCCAATGGGGCGCTCAAGCTCTACTTCCCCAGCAAGGAAGACATCATCGCCGCCACCTACGAGCGCGCGCTCGACATGATGCGGCGGCACGTCGAGCTCGACGGCCTGCGTGGGATGGCCGCTCTGCGCGAGCTCTGCGTGTCGTCCATGCCGATCGACGACGAGCGCATCACCGCCGGGCGCGTGCTGCTGATCTTCTGGCAGATGTCGCTGGCCAACCCCGGCATGCACGACAAGTACCTCGAGCACGTCCGCGAGTGGCGCGGCCTGCTGCACCGCTTCCTGACCGAAGGCCGCGAAGACGGCGAAATCGTCACCGAGACCCCGGACGAGCAGCTCGTCGACGAGATCGTCCTGCTCAACGCCGGCGCGAACGTGATGAGCCTGGTGGCGGGCGAGTTCTCCACCGTCGACCTGCAGCACCGCCACCTCGGCTCCCTCCTGGACCGGCTCACCCGCCCGTGAAGACCCCACGCAGGTAGGCCGCCACCTCCGCGTGCGACCGCGGCGACGCGGGCAGGTCCGTGTACAGCCCGTAGAACCCGTGGATCTGCCCGGCGTACCGGCTCAGGTCCACCGCGACCCCCGCGTCGGACAGCCGCCGGGCGAACGCCTCCCCCTCGTCGCGCAGGACGTCGTACTCCGCCGTCAGCACCAATGCCGGCGGCAGGCCCGAGAGATCGGACGCGCGTGAAGGCAGCAGGTAGGCGTCGTCCAAAAGGGACGGATCCGGCGCGTACTGCGCGAAGAAGAACCGCATCGCGTCGGCCGTCATCCCATACCCGGTCGCGAAGTCCGCATAGGACTCGTGGCCGTCGTCGGGGTGACCGAACACCGGGCAGATCAGCACCTGCGCCGCGATCTCCGGCCCGCCACGGTCCCGCGTCATCATCGAGACCACAGTGGACAGGTTGCCGCCCGCGCTCTCCCCGCCGACCGCGATCCGTGACGGCGTCACCGCGGGTCCCGCGCCGCCCGCGGCCAGCCATTCCAGCACCGCGTAGCAGTCGGAAGGCGCGGCCGGATAAGGATTTTCGGGCGCCAGCCGGTACTCGACGGCCGCCACCGCGACCGATGCCGCCGCACACACCGCCCGGGAGGCGACCTCGTTCTCGTCGACTGAGCCGATCGTCCAGCCGCCCCCGTGGATCCAGAGGAACACCGGCACCGGACCCGGCGCCTCGGGCAGGTACAGCCGGACCCGGAGATCGCCGGGGAGCCAGTGGTCGGTCACCGACGCGACCGGCGCCACCGCACCCGGCTGCGGCCGCGAAGCCGCGAACGCGGCCCGCAGCTCGACGGCGGTCAGCGGCCGCTCGGGCCCTTCGGGACTGCGGGCGAGCAGCTCGCGCACCGCGGGGTCGAGGCTCATGGTCACACCGCTTCCGCGACGAGCACACGCGGCGAACCGGGCAGCGTCAGCCGGTCGACCGGGCGCCACCCGGCGCCCGACAGCCAGCCCCGGACGTCGGCCTCCGGGTAGACCACCGTGCCGTCGATGACCAGGTACTCCCCCGCGTGCAGCGCGTCGAGCGGACGCGGTTCGGCGTCGTCGTCCAGGAAGAAGTCGAGCAGCAGCAGCCGCGCCCCCGGTGCCGCCGCGGCGCGCGCGTGCCGCAGGATCGCCCGGTTCTCGTCGACGGAGAACCGGTGCACCACGTGGTTCACCATCACCAGGTCGAACTCGCCCTCCGGTTCGGCGTCCGGGGTCGCCGCGCCGACGACGCTCGTGCGGTCCGCGAACGACGCGACCGCTTCGGTCACCGACGGCACCGACCGCGGGTCGTAGACGAACGTCGCGCGCAGGACGTCGTTGGCCTGCAGCGCCTCCAGGGCGAAGGCCGAGGAAAGCCCGCCCAGGTCCAGGAGGTTTTTGTAGCCGCTGAAATCGAAAGCTCGCCCCAGCAGCCGAGCGTGTAGGGCGTTATACACCATCACCCCGCCGAGGAAGGTGGTCCAGCGGTCGCCGGTGAGGTCGAGGTCGCCGGGTTCGCCGGTGTCGGTGGCGTGCGCGAACTGCGTCCAGTGCGGGTAGCTGATGGTCTCGAGGAAGGTCAGGAACGGCGCGAGGTCCAGGCCTTCCCCGCCGAGGTACGCGGCCGTGTCGGTGGTGAGCGCGTACCGGCCGTCCACACGGGACAGGAGACCGAGGGCGGCCAGGGTGTCGCCGAGGATCCGGGTGGTCTTCTCCGGCCGGCCCGTCCGGCCGGCCAGCTCCCCGGCGCTCAGCGGACCGGCCGCCAGCGCCGGGAACAGCCCGATCCGGTTGGCCGCGAAGAGCTGCTGGGCCGCCATGTACCCCACGGCGACGTCCACGATGCGTTCCGGTGTGGGCGGGGTTCTCGTCACGGTGTCCTCCTTCTGTCCGACCCGGACACTCTACATCCGTAGATAAAAGAGTCCAGTGCCGATTTTCCACGCGCAGCAACGGAAAACTGTCGCATTTCAACTTCCTACGTTCGTAGAATAAAACCATTGACACGGTCGGCAGCGAGTGTCAACATGCGTAGAACTACCCCTGCCGGTGCCCGGCAGTCCGGCCCGCCCCTTCGCGGCGGGCGCGAGGAAGGGGAACCCATGACGCTGCTCGAAATCCGGGATCTCACCGTCGGCGTGGTCACCGAGGACAGCGAGCGCGAACTCGTCCGGGAGCTGTCCCTCGACCTCGCGCAGGGCCGCACGCTCTGCGTCGTCGGCGAGTCCGGCAGCGGCAAGACCGTCACCGCGCTGTCGATCATCCGGCTGCTCGAGTTCGTCGCGCCGGTCCGCACCCGCGGCGAGATCACGATCGACGGCGTGGACGTGACGAAGCTGCCCGCCGACACGATGCGCGCCTACCGCGGCCCGCGGATCGGCATGATCTTCCAGGAGGCCCTCGACTCGCTCAACCCCGGCCGCCGGGTCGGCGGGCAGCTGGTCGAGGCCTACCGCGAACCCGGGTCCCTGCCCGGCCAGGCGACCCGCCGCGGCGGCCCGCTGCGGAAGCGGGCCGAGGCCAAGGCCCGCCGGCTGCTGACCGAGGTCGGGCTCACCGACACCGACCGGATCCTGCGCCAGTACCCGCACCAGCTGTCCGGCGGCATGCAGCAGCGCGTCATGATCGCGCTCGCCCTGATGGCCGACCCAGACCTGCTCATCGCCGACGAGCCGACCACCGCCCTCGACGTCACCACGCAGGCGGAGATCCTCACGCTCTTCGACCGGGTGCGCCGCGACCACGGCACCGCCTGCGTGTTCATCACCCACGACATGGGGGTCGCCGCGCGGGTCGCCGACCGGATCGCGGTGCTGTACCGGGGCCGCCTGGTCGAGGCCGGCTCCCGCGACGACGTGCTGACGCGGCCGCGCCACCCGTACACGCGGGCGCTGCTCGGCTGCGTGCCGCAGCTCGGTGTCAGCCGCCGCGACGGCTTCCCCACCATCTCCCCCGCCCTGCTCGAATCCGCGATGACCGGCGAGGCGACCGAAGCGGTCGAGACCCGGACGCTGAAGCCGCGTCCGGTCAAGGACCACGAAGGAACTCCGCTCACGATCACCGCGGTGTCCAAAGTGTACGGACGAAAAGGACGGCGGGTCGACGCCGTGCGCGAGGTCTCCCTCGAGATCCCGCCCGGCGAGTTCTTCGGGCTGGTCGGCGAGTCCGGCTCCGGGAAGTCCACCCTCGGCCGGCTGGTGAGCGCGCTCGAACCGCCGACCTCGGGCACGATCGCCTTCGGCGCGCACGGGATCACGCCTGCCGGGCTCGTCGGCGCCGAGCGCGCGCTCCGCCGCCGCGTCCAGCTGATCTTCCAGGACCCGCAGAGCTCACTGGACCCGCGCCACACCGCGGCCCGGATCATCGCCGAACCGCTCAAGGAGCTGACCCCGCTGCGCGGCGCCGAGCTGGACCGGCGCGTCGCCGACCTCATCGACGAGGTCGGCCTCCCGAAGGACACCGCCGGAAAGCTGCCGTCGCAGCTGTCCGGCGGGCAGCGCCAGCGCGTTTCCATCGCCCGCGCGATCGCCGCCGGGCCCGAGCTGATCGTCGCCGACGAGCCGACGTCCGCCCTCGACGTCTCGGTGCAGGGCCAGGTCATGAACCTGCTGCTGGACCTGCGCCGCACCCGCACGCTCAGCCTGCTGTTCATCACCCACAACCTCAGCCTCGTGCTTTCGGTGGCCGACCGGGTCGGCGTGATGTACCGGGGCGAGCTGATCGAGACCGGCACCCCGGACGAGATCCGCCTCTCCCCGCGTCACGACTACACCCGGCGGCTGCTCGCCGCCAACCCCGACCTGCCCGCCCTCCCCCACACAGGATCGACGCGCCCATGAAGAGAACTCCCCTGCTCGCAGCCCTCGCCGCCGCGGCCACCCTGCTCGCCGGCTGCATGGGAAGTGCCGGCACCACGGCCGCCGCCGACGGCCCGCCCGTCCGCGGCGGCAACCTCACCGTCGCCGTCCCCACCGACCCGCAGTCGCTCGACATGGTCGCCAACCCCGGCCAGGTGACCGCGCAGATCGGCAACATGATGTACGAGAAGCTGTTCGAAGTGGACCAGCACTTCGTCGCGCAGCCGATGCTGGTCGACACGTTCACCACGAGCCCGGACCGGCTGACCTACACGTTCAAGCTCCGCCAGGGGGTCACGTTCCAGGACGGCAACCCGCTGACCGGCGGGGACGTCGTCGCGAGCCTCCAGCGCTGGCAGAAGAGCCACCGGACCGGCCAGCTGGTCACCCCCGACATCGACACGATCACCGCACCCGACCCGGGCACCGTCACCATCCACCTCAAGCGGCCGCGCTACCCGCTGATCGACGAGCTGGCCGGCGCGGGCACCGAGATCTACGAGGCGAAGAACCTCGCCGGGCTGCCCGCCACCGGGTTCGGCCAGGACAAGGCGATCGGCACCGGCCCGTACAAGCTGAAGAGCTGGGACATCGGCCAGCAGCTCGTGCTGGAGCGCTACGCCGGGTACAAGTCACGGTCCGAAGAGGACTGGGGCGGGCAGGCCGGCGCCAAGCACGCCTACCTCGACACCGTCACCTACAAGATCGTCGGCGACCAGGACGCGCTGGTCAACGGCCTCCAGACCGGACAGTGGGACCACGCGACGCCGGCCAACGACCAGTACGAGACGCTCAAGGCCAACCCGAACCTGGTCGTGCACAACCTGCCCGGCGGCAACCAGAACGTCATCATCCCGAACTTCACGCCGGGCTCGAAGTTCGCCGACCCGCGGGCCCGCCAGGCGCTGAACCTGCTGCTCGACAAGCCAGCGATCAACGCGGCCACCGGCGGCAGCAAGGACCTGACGATCGAGACCGGCGCGTTCGCCTCGCCGGACAACAAGGCGTCGTACTCCACCGCGGGCGAAGAGGTCTACCGGCAGCACGACCCGGCCCGCGCCCAGCAGCTGCTCGCCGAGGCCGGCGTGCCCGCCGGGTCGACGATCCACATCGTGACCACGAACTCCTACCCCGAGTTCGGCAAGTGGGCCGTGCTCATCCAGGACGAGCTGGGCAAGATCGGCCTCAAGACCAAGATCGACACCTACGACTTCGCCACCATGCTCGGCACGCTCACCAAGGACCCGGCGGGCTGGGACATCACGACGTTGTTCTTCGACTCGTCGCTGACTTCGCCCGCGCAGATGCCGGCGCTCACCCTCGGCACGCTCAACGGCTCGTCGTCGGCCGAGATGGACGGCCTGCTCGCCGAGTTCAACGCCTCGGCCACACCGGAGCAGGCCAAAACTGTCATCGACAAGATGCAGGCCTTCACCTGGAAGCAGCTGTCGGTGATCACGCTCAGCCAGTCGAAGCTCTGGGCGGCCTACACGCCACGGCTCAAGGGTTACGGCGACTTCTACCGCGTGTTCTGGAACGCTTGGCTGGCCGCATGACCGGGGTGCTGCTGCGCCGGCTGCGCGACCTGGTGATCATCCTGGTCATCGTCGGCACGATGATGTTCTTCGTCATCCGGCTGATCCCGGGTGACCCGGCCCAGGCGATCCTCGGCCCGACCGCGCGCCCGGCCGACGTCGCGGCGCTGCGGTCGAGCATGGGCCTCGACGGCTCCCTCGGACAGCAGTACCTGACCTGGGCCGGGCACGTCCTGCGCGGCGACTTCGGGACGTCGATCACCTACCACCAGCCGGTGCTCGACGTCGTCGCGAGCCACATCGTGCCGACCCTGACGCTGGCCGTGCTGTCCACGGTGATCAGCTTCTTCCTGTCGGTGGCGATCACGGCGTGGCAGGCGGTGTCGCCGCGCAACCCGGTGGCCCGCACGCTCGACCGGCTGTCCTCGCTCGGCATGGCGATGCCGGACTTCTGGATCTCGCTCGTGCTCGTGCTGGTCTTCTCGGTGACCCTGCGGTGGTTCCCCTCCAGCGGCTACCACGACCTGCTGACCGACCCGGTCGCCGCGGTGCCCGCGCTGGTGCTGCCGGTGACCGTGCTCGTGATCGGGCAGACGGCGTTGTTCGTGCTGACCCTGCGGGAGAGCGTGCTCGGCGAGCTGCCGCTGGCCTACCTGCGCACCGCGCGGGTCAAGGGCCTGCCCGAGCGGCGGGTGATGCTCGAGCACGTCCTGCCGAACGCGCTGATGCCGCTGGTGACGCAGCTGGGCAGCAACTTCGCGATGCTGGTCGGCGGGATCGTGATCATCGAGTCGATCTTCGTCGTGCCGGGGCTCGGGCACCTGCTCATGGGCGCGGTGTCCACTCGCGACTTCCCGCTGATCCAGGGGGTCACGTTGTTCGTCGCGGTGCTGTTCGTCGTGGTCAACCTGCTGGTCGACCTCTCCTACGCGCTGCTCGACCCGAAGGTGCGTGTCGCATGAGCCTCGCCGTCGCCGACCAGCCGTCCGTGGTGGACACTCCCCCGACGCGGCGCGCGATGCGGGTGTTCCGGCGGAACCGGACCCTGGTGATCTGCTCGGTGCTGCTCGGGCTGGTCGTGCTCGCGGTGGTCGTGCTGCCGTTCTTCCTGCCGAGCGTCAGCGCGACCGACCCGGTGCACCGGCTGCTGCCGCCGTCGGCCGCGCACCCGCTCGGCACCGACTCCTTCGGCCGGGACGTGCTGGCCCGGCTGGTCTCCGGCGGGCGCGCGTCGCTCGGGCTCTCGGCGTTGATCACGCTCTGCGCGGCGTTCTCCGGCATGGTGATCGGCCTGGTCAGCGGCTTCTACCGGACGGCGGACGCGGTCCTGATGCGGCTGATGGACGCGTGGATGTCGTTCCCGGCGATCATCCTGGCGATGGCGCTGGCCATCTCGCTGGGTGCGAGCATCTGGACCGAGCTGATCGCGCTGACGGTGATCTTCACGCCGTTCACCGCGCGGGTCATCCGCAGCCGCGTGCTCGGCATCGCCGGCCGGCAGTACATCGGCGCCGCGCGCGTGTCCGGGATGAGCCGCGGCAAGATCCTGCTGGTGCACGTGTTCCCGAACGTGCTGCCGCTCGCGCTGGTCCAGGTCGTCATCCTCGCCGCGGCCGCGATGCTGGTCGACGGCGCGATGAGCTTCCTCGGGCTCGGCATCGCGCCACCCACGCCGACCTGGGGGAACATGATCGCCGAGGGCCGCTCGTACCTCGTGGTCGCGCCGTGGCTGGTCGTCGTGCCGGGCGTGACGATCATGCTCTGCGTCTTCCTGCTCAACCTCATCGGCTCCGCGCTGCGGATCGCCGTCGACGCCCGTGCCCGCACGCTCGGCGAGCTGCAGCGCCTGCGCGTCCGGTCCCGTTCTTGAGAAAGGCCTTTCCTTGACGCTCCCGACGTCCCTCGCCGTGCGCCGGTTCGCCCCGGCCCGCCCGGCTTCCGGCCCGCCGGTCCTGCTCCTGCACGGCTTCGCCTCCGACGGCGCCACCGACTGGGTCAGCACCGGCTGGCCGGCGGCTTTGACCGCGTCCGGCCGCGAGGCGATCGTGCCCGACCTCCCCGGTCACGGGTCGAGCCCGGCCCCCGGCGACCCGACCCCCAAGGCGATCACCGAAGAGCTGGCGCTCGCGGTCGGCGAAGTGTCCGAACTGGACGTTGTCGGGTACTCGCTGGGCGCGCGGCTCGCGTGGGAGCTGCCTGCATTGCTGCCGGTCCGGCGGCTGGTCCTGGGTGGGCTCAGCCCGTACGAGCCGTTCGGCGCGGTCGACGTCGAGGCCGCACTGGCCTTCGCGACCGGCGGAAAGCTCCCGGCCGACCCGCTGACGGCGGTGATCGCCCGGATGATCACCGCGCCGGGCCGTGACCCGGCCGCCCTGGCCCGCTGCGTCGAGGGGCTGCGGCGCGAGCCGTTCGCGCCGCGGATCGGGACGGTCGGTGTGCCGACGAGGTTCGTCGCGGGCCAGGACGACCCGGTCAGCGCGGGCATCGAAACCCTCGTCCCGCTGGTGCCGGGCAGCGACCTGCTGCGCGTGCCCGGCGACCACGGTGCGGCTTTGCGAGGCGCGCCCTTCCGCACCGCCGCGCTCACGTTCCTCGACACTCCTTGACGCCGGGCGTCACCAAGAGCCGTCGGGGCTGACGTCACGGTCCAGCCAGAGGTGGGCCACGGCCGCGCGGATCTCGGCGCCGTGGTCGCGGGCCAGCTCGAGGGCGCCGAGGTTGTCGGTCAGCTGCGCGGCCCGGCTCACTCCGAACAGGACGTTCGCCACCGGTTCGTACGCCAGGCAGAACGCCAGCGCGAGCTGAGCGCGGGTCACGCCGAACTCCGCCGCGATGGCCGCGAGCGCGCCGGACGCGTCCACTATGGACCCACGGATCCCGCCGACGTCGGCGCCGATCTTCCGGGTGGGCGCCACGGTGCCGAGCAGGACCCCGCCTTCGAAGACGTCGGAGGCCTGCAGCACCAGCCGTCCGCTCGCGAAGTGCCTGGCGTAGCACTCGCCCTCGGCCATCGAGCGGCGGGCGATGGAGTACTTCAGCTGCGCGAACTCCGGGCCGGGCAAGCCTTCCCGGTCGGCGAACTCGCACGCGAGGTCGAGGTCGGCGGCGAGCCAGTTGTTGACCCCCCAGCCGCCGACCCGCCCGGCCCGCACCTGCGCGGCCACCTCGGCGACCACCCGCGGGACGTCCGGGCGGTCGCGGTAGTCACCCACGACGACCAGATCCGCGTGCCCGGTGCCGATCCGCCCCAACGACGTCTCGAGCTGCTCCGCGAAGCCGGTGCGCGGGTAGTCCCAGAGCCAGAGCTTCCCGCACAGCAGGTAGTCCTCGCGGGCGATCCCGGCTTCCCGCACGGCTTCACCGAAGAGGACGTCGGTGCGCGAGTTCTCCGCGTGCGGGCCGAAGTCGTAGTGCGCGACGTCGAACAGCGTGACGCCGGCGTCGACGGCGGTCCTCAGCAGCCGGACGGCGTCACCGAAGGCCATCCGGTCCCAGGTGTTCCACGAGCCGAGGCCGAACACCGACTTCCCGAGCAGGCTCACGAGTTTTCCTTTCGTCGCAGCGCATCTTACGTCTACGATTGTAGAATGAAAACACGGATCGTGGTGGTCACCGGCGGGGCGAGCGGCATCGGCCGAGGGGTCGCCGAAGGATTTCTCGGCGCGGGCGACCGGGTGATCGTCGCCGACGTCGACGCCCGCGCGGCCCACGACGTCGCCCGCGAGCTCGGCGCCGGGCACGTCGAGCTCGACATCTCGGACCCGGCTTCGGTCCAGGCCGCTCTCGACCTGGTCACCTCTCGGTTCGGCCCGGTCGACGTGCTGGTCAACAACGCCGGGCTCGCCGGGGGCGGCGGCCCGCTCACCGGCCTCGACGTCGAGGTGTTCGACCGATGTGTGCGCGTCAACTTCCGCGGCACCTTCCTGGTGACCCGCGCGGTCGGCGCGCACATGGTCGAGGCGGGGACCCGCGGCGCGATCGTCACCATCTCGTCGATCGGCGCCCGGCAGCCGACGCCCGGGCTCGGCCACTACGAAGCCACCAAAGCGGCGGTCGACGCCTTGACCCGGTCCGCGGCGCTGGAGCTGGCGCCGCACGGAATCCGCGTCAACGCCGTCGCGCCCGGCCCGGTGCTCACCCCGATGACCGCCGGGTTCGCCGCCGACACCGCGGCGCGCGCGGCGTGGGAGTCCCGGATCCCGCTCGGCCGGATCGCGGCCGTCGAGGACGTGGTGCCCGCCGTGCTCTTCCTGGCCTCACCGGCGGCCGGGCACGTCACCGGCGTGAGTCTCGCGGTGGACGGCGGCCAGCTGCTGACCTGACCATCCCCGGTGGACGATCCGGCCGCCGGTCACGGTCAGCTCGACCGAGACCGACGGCAGGTCGGCCAGCGGCACGTCCAGCGGATTGGCGGCCAGGACGCAGAAGTCGGCAGCCATGCCGAGGCCGAGCGAGCCCTTCCAGCGCGCGGAGCCGTCCTGCGCGGCCGCCTCGGTCGTGTAGCAACGCAGGAGCCGCTCGGTCAGGCCGGGTGTGCTGCCTCGCGCGTCCAGCAGCTCGCCCGCCGCCGCGAGGTGCAGGCGCCAGTCGGGGGTCACGACCGGGGCGTCGCTGCTCAGCGTGAGCGGCACGCGAGCGTCGAGGATCTTCCGCAGCGGCCACGCCTTCGCGGCGACGTCGTCGCCGAGGGCCGCGGCGACCATCGGCCGCATCGCGGTCGCGATCCCGGGCTGCGTGGTCAGGCCGACCCCGGTGGCCGCCATCCGCCGCAGCTGCGCCGTGGTCACCAGGTCGCCGTGGACGAGGTGGTCGCCCGCGCGAAGACCGGCGAGCGCCGTCTCGATGCTCCGCTCCCCCGTGGCGTGCACGCCGACGACATATCCCCGTTCGTGCGCCAGCTTGATCATCAACGCCAGGTCGGCCGCGCGGGTGGCGTCGTCGGGACCGTCGACGAGCAGGGCGCCATGGGTGCCGTCGGCGTAGCAGTGGTGGGTCCAGGCCGTCCGCATCGGCGGAATCCCGTCGGCGAAGATCTTCACCCCGGTGACCGCCAGCCAGTCCGGATCGGTGTCCGGGACCGGCGTGGCCAGCCCGCTTTCGAACTCCACCAGGGCCGATCGTCCGTCGAGGAGCCCGAACAGCCGGAGGACGGTGACCCGCGCGCGCAGCAGCCCCTCGCGTTGCAGAGCCGCGTACTCCTCCAGAACTTCCGCCGAGAAGCAGCCGGTCTCGCCGGGGCCGAGGCCGGGTTCGGTGTAGCTGGTGATGCCGAGCGACGCGCAGACCTCACCCGCGCGCAGGATCGCCACGCGGCGCTCGGCCGCCGTCGTCACGGGCTTTTCCTCGTGCGGCGGGCCGAGCAGCGGGTGCGGCCAGCGCGCGCCGAGCCAGGTCGCGTGCAGGTGCGCGTCGTTGATGCCGGGCAGGACCGTGCGCCCGGCGAGGTCGACGATCTCGGTGTCAGGTCCGATGTGGCCGGTGACGTCGCCCAGCGCGAGCACCCGGCCGTCCCGCACGGCCAGGCCGCTCGCCACCGTGCCGGCTGCGTCGAAGGTGAGCACCGTGCCCCCGCCGGCGACGAGGTCCGCCGGGCGGATCCGCTGTGCTGTCATGGTTTCCTCCCGGACCTGGACTTTTTCTTCCACAAATGTAGACTAAAAAGATGGCTCTGCCCACCCACACGGAGGCCGCCGTGCTCACCGGCCACCGCGCACCCCTCGAGCTGCGGGAGCTTCCCTTGCCCGCGGAGCCAGAACCGGGTGCCGCCCTCGTCCGGCTCACCTGCACCACGTTGTGCGGCACCGATGTCCACCTCTGGTCCGGGCAGATGAGCCTCCCCGGCATGCTGCCGATGGTGCTGGGTCACGAGATGGTCGGCGAAGTGGTCGCCGTCGGACCGGGCACGACGGACACGCTCGGCCGCGAAATCCGTCCCGGCGACCGCCTCGGCTGGTCGGAGTCGACGTGCGGAAAGTGTTACGGCTGCACGATCCTGCGTGAGCCGGTCGCCTGCGAGAGCCGCGGTTACGGCTTTCTCCAACGAGCCGACCGGCTCCCGTACGCCACCGGCGGCCTCGCGCGGCATTGCTATGTCACGCCTGGCGCGGCGAAGCTGCTGCTCCCGGACGACGTCGAGGACACGTGGGCGTCGATGTCCGGCTGCGCGGGCAAGACCGTGCTGCGCGCGGTGGCGCGGTCCGGCGGCATCCGTCCGAACGCGACGGTCGTCGTGCAGGGCGCGGGCGCCCTCGGGGTGTTCGCCACCGCCGTCGCGCGGCTTTGCGGGGCGGGCGTGGTGATCACCGTGGGCGGGCCGTCCTCCCGCCTCGAGGTGGCGGAGCGGTTCGGCGCCACGGCGACCGTATCCGTCGAGTCCACTCCGGACGAACGGGTCGAGCGGGTGCGCGAGCTGACCGGCGGACGCGGCGCGGACCACGTCTTCGACTTCGCGGGCGGCCCGACGATCGGCGAAGAGGCCGTCGCCTTCGCCGCGCAACGCGGAACGGTCGCGATCGTCGGGTCGACCGGGCCGGTCCCCTCCCCCGTGCCGCTGGGCACGGTGATGGGCAAGGAGCTGACGATCGCCGGCTCGCTCAACGGCGACATCGCCGACTACCACCGCTCGGTCGAGTTCTTCCGCGCCTTCGCCGGCCGGCTGCCGTGGGCCGAGCTGTTCAGCCCGCCGGTCGGGCTGGCCGGCGCGTCCGCCGCCGTCGAGTCGATGGCGCGGCTCGGCGAGCTCAAAGCCGTCATCGACCCCCGACTGCCCTAGGAGGGCTTCCGTGACCATCCCCCGGCGCCGCATCGGCCGTGACGGCCCGCAGACCGGCGTCCTGTCGCTCGGCTCCTGGCACACCTACGACCGGATGGACTTCCGCGAGGCGGTGACGCTGGTGCGCACCGCGGTCGACGCCGGCGTCACGCTGTTCGACGTCGGTGTGTACGGCTTCCCCGGCAGCCCGCCGGTCTTCACCGACGTGCTGTTCTCCGCGATGGTGCGGGCCGCGGGCCTGCGACGGGAGGACTACCTGCTGTCGGCGAAGCTGTGGCTGGAGGGCTACCCCGCGCAGAGCCTGCGCGCCCAGCTGGAAAACGCGTTCTTCCGGGCCGGGGTCTCGCACGCCGACCTCGTGATCCTGGGCGACCTGCGGCGCGAAGACACCGACCTGCCCGCGCTGGCCGGCGAGCTCGCCGAGCTGCGTTCGGCCGGGCTGATCCGGCAGTGGGGCGTCAACAACTGGTCGGCTGCGGCGATCCGGGCGATCCACGACTTCTCGCTCTCCGAAGGCGCGCCCGGGCCGGCGATCGCACAGCTGAAGTACAGCGTCGCCCGACGGTCCATTCCGGACGGTGCGCCGTTCGAATCGGTGTTCTCCCTCGGCATTTCGCTTCAGTCCTCGGACGTGTTCGAGGGCGGCGTGCTGCTCGGCAAGGGCGGGCGCCAGGTGGGCCGGGACCCCGGCGACGTCCGGCAGCGGATCGCGGACTCGGCGCCGGACCTCGCGAAGGTCGCCGCGAGTGTCGGGGCGACGCCTGCCCAGCTGTGCCTGGCCTTCACGCTCACCCACCCGGCGAACACGACCACGCTGTTCGGCGCGACGAGCGTCGAGCAGCTTTCCGAGAACCTCGAGGCGGTCGCGCTGGTGAACCGCGTCGGGGCCGCGACCCTGCGTTCCCTCGTGGAGCCGTTCTGGGCCGACCGCGACGCCGTTGACCCGGAGGGGCCGTGACTCCCGAGCTGTCCGCTTCGACGCTGCCCGAGGTCCGCGCATCGCTGCGCAACCCCACTCCGGCCGAGGCGATCGGCGACCGGGACATCGTGTCCTCGGAGCACGTCCTCGACGACGGGGTCGTGCTCACGGTGCTGCGGCCGCGCGCACCCCGGACCGGCGCGCCCGGGCTGTACAGCATCCACGGCGGCGGCATGGTGATGGACGACCGGTTCGCCGACCTGCCGCGGCTGGTGGCGTTGATCGAGGAGTTCGGGTTCGTCTGCGCGACCGTCGAGTACCGGCTCGCACCCGAGCACCCGCATCCGGCGCCGCTGGAGGACTGTTACGCGGGTTTGGTCTGGTTCGCTTCGGCGTTCGGCTTCTCCCGGCTGATCGTGGGCGGCGGCAGTGCGGGCGGCGGGCTGAGCGCGGGAGTGGCGCTGCTCGCCCGGGACCGCGGCGGCCCGGCACTGGCCGGTCAGCTGTTGTTGTGCCCGATGCTCGACGACCGGACGGCGGCGGACCTCCCGGATCTCGTGTGGACGCGCGAAGCCAACAACTTCGGCTGGCGCAGCCTCCTCGCCGGGCAGACGTCGCCGTACGCTGCCCCGGCGCGGATGGCGGACCTGGGTGGGCTGCCCCCGGCGTTCGTGGAGGTCGGCGGGGCGGAGCTGTTCCGCGACGAGGACGTGGCGTACGCGCAGCGGCTGGCTCAGGCCGGAGTGCCGACGGAGCTGCACGTCTGGGCCGAGGCGCACCACGGCTTCGACCGCTTCGCCCCGGGGTCGGAGGTGACGCGCGCGGCGCTGGCGGCCCGCTCCTCCTGGCTGCGGCGGCTGCTCAACCACCCAGGATGACCTTCGCGGCCTGCTCGCCGACCAGGACCGCCGGGGCGTTGGTGTTGCCCGTCGGGACCCGCGGCAGGACCGACGCGTCCGCGACGACCAGCCCGTCGAGACCGTGCACCGCCAGCGCCGGGTCGACGACCGCGTCGCCGTCCGTGCCCATCCGGCAGGTCCCGACCTGGTGGTGGTAGGTGATCGCCGTCCGGCGGACGTACTCCCGGACGTCGTCTTCCGGCGCCGGGTACAGCGGCCGCGCGCCCCACCCGGCAGCCAGCGCCGGTGCCCGGCCGACCGCCCGGCACTGCTCCACCGAGGCGACCAGGCTCTCGAAGTCCGCCGGCGACGCGAGCGCGTTCAGGTCGACCAGCGGCGAGCCGTCCGGCGCCAGCCGCAGGCTCCCCCGGCTCTCCGGCGACACCATCCCCGCCATCAGCGAGAACCCGGTCGGCGGCCCGGACATCCACGACTCGTACATCGGCACGCCGAAACAGATCGGCTGGGTGTCCGGCACCGCGAGACCCGGGCGGCTGCGCCAGAACCAGTGCACCTGCGTCACCGGCCGGCCCGGCCACGGCGTGACCTCGCGGTCCGTCGCGAAGATCACCGGAGAGAGGAGGTGGTCGTGGAGGTTGCGCCCCACACCCGGCAGGTCGGCGACGACGGTGATGCCGAGCGCGGCCAGCTCGTCCGCCGGGCCGACGCCGCTGCGCAGCAGGATCGCCGGAGACGCGAGCGCGCCCGCCGCCAGCACCACCAGGTCCGCCGAGAGCTCTTGTACCGCACCATCGATGGATGCCACGACGCCGGTCACGCGCGAACCGGAGAACCGCAGCCGGTGCACCTCCGCTCCCGTGTGGACAGTCATCCGCGAAGCCACCGGCAACCCGTAGGCCCGCCAAGTGGTGAGCCGCCGGCCGTCCCGCACCGTGATCCGCTGAACGGACACCCCCTCGGCCGGATCCAGCGGCAAGCCCACGGAAACGGCGGCGTCCATGATGGACTGCTGGATCGGGTGCAGCGGCTCGTTCGGGACGACGTCGAGGAGGTCCTTCTCGATCCGCTCGAACACCGGCGCCACCTCCGCCCACGTCCAGCCGGGCAGGCCCCAGCCGTCGTAGTCGGCGGGCGCGCCGCGGACCCAGATCATCGCGTTGAGCGCGTGCGAGCCGCCGAGGACCTTGCCGCGCGGCAGGTGGAGGCGCCGGCCGGCCGCGTGCGGCTGCGGGACCGTGTACAGGTCCCAGTCCTCCGGCCCGTGCCACAGCTCCGCCGCCCGGCCCGGGTCGTGGATGGCGGGGTTGGCGTCCGGGCCGCCCGCCTCGAGCAGCGTGACCGCCGCGCCCGCGTCCACCAGCCGCCGGGCCACCACCGAGCCGGCCGAGCCGGCGCCCACCACGATCACGTCCATGCGGTCCAGCCTGGGGCGTGCGCCGGGAGGCGGGAACCATCCCTTCGCCGTCGGTCAACGGGCATGCGTGAGCGGACAAGACCCGTCCCGCCCCGGAACCCGATACTCGCCTCATCCAAGGCCGAGGAGGAACCCGGGATGGCGACACGCCTGTGCATCGACGGACAGTGGACCGAGGCCGGCGGCGGGACGATCCCGACGCGCGACCCCGCCACCGGCCGGGTGCTCGAAGAGGTCGGCACCGCGTCGAAGGCCGACGTCGACGCCGCCGTCGGGGCCGCCCGGCGGGCGCTGACCGCGCCCGGGTGGGCCGGGCTCCTCCCGGTCCGGCGCGCCGCGCTGCTGTTCCGGCTGGCCGACCTCGTCGAGGAGCACCACGAAGAGCTGGCCCGCCTGGAAACCCTCGACCAGGGCCAGCCGATCGGCGTCTCGCGGCAGGTGAGCGTGACCGGGGCGGCGGAGCACTTCCGCTACTTCGCCGGCTGGGTCACGAAGCTGCAGGGCACCACGAACCCGGTGTCCTTCCCGGACACGCTGCACTACACCCGCCGCGAGCCGGTCGGGGTGAACGCGCTGATCACGCCGTGGAACTTCCCGCTGATGATCCTCGCCTGGAAGCTCGCGCCCGCGCTGGCCACCGGCAACACCGTGGTGATCAAGCCCAGCGAGGTGACGCCGCTGACCAGCATCCGGCTCGTCGAGCTGGCCCACGAAGCCGGGTTCCCGGCGGGTGTGGTCAACCTCGTGACCGGTGACGGCGCGGTCGGCGCCCTGCTGACCGAGCACGGGGGAGTCGACCACGTCTCCTACACCGGCTCGACGGCGGTCGGGAAGCTGATCACGGCGGCGAGCGCGGCGTCCAACCTCAAGCGGCTCACCCTCGAGCTCGGCGGGAAGGCCCCCAGCATCATCGCCGCCGACGCCGACATCACCGCCGCCGTCGCCGGCAACCTCGCCGGGGCGACGCTCAACACCGGCCAGGTCTGCGCGGCCTACACCCGCTTCTTCGTCGATCGCAAGCGCGAGCAGGAGTTCGTCGACAAGCTGGCGCGCGGCCTCGAAGGGCTCCGGATCGGGCCGGGCACCGACGAAAACACCCAGCTCGGCCCGCTCGTGTCGGCCAAGCACCGCGAACACGTCGACTTCCTCGTCGGCACCGGCCGTGAGCAGGGCGCCGACCTGGTCACCGGCGGCAGCCCGGTCGACGGTGACGGGTACTTCTACACCCCGACGCTCTTCGCCGGGGTCACCGACGAGATGGCGATCATGCGTGAGGAGATCTTCGGCCCGGTGCTCGCCGTGACCGCCTACGACGACGGCGACGAGCTGCTCGCCCGCGCGAACGACACCGAGTACGGCCTGGCCGCGACGGTCTGGACCCGCGACATCCGCACCGCCCAGCGCTACGCGGACGGGATCCGGGCCGGCGCGGTGTTCGTGAACATGCCGCCGGTCCCGGACATGGCCGCGCCGTGGGGTGGGTACAAGGCGTCCGGCTGGGGCCGCGAGATGGGCCCCTGGGCCCTGGACGCGTACACCGAGACGAAGTCCGTGTGGCTGCACTACGGCTACTGATCGTGCCGCAGATCGTATATCATTTGGGATATCTTCTCGTACCGGCAGGCAGGAACCACGGATGACCAGCATCGGGCGGCCCGGCAAGATCATCGCGCTGCACCTCAACTACCGCTCCCGCGCCGCCCAGCGCGGCCGGGTGCCGCAGCAGCCGTCGTACTTCCTCAAGCCGCCGACGTCGGTGGCGGCGAGCGGGGACGTGCTCGAACGCCCGGCGGGCACTGAGCTCCTGGGGTTCGAAGGCGAGATCGCGCTGGTCATCGGCCGCACCGCCCGCCGCGTCACCCCCGAAGACGGCTGGTCTTACGTCGGCGGCGTCACCGCGGCCAACGACTTCGGCGTGTACGACCTGCGCTACGCCGACAAGGGCAGCAACCTGCGGTCCAAGGGCGGTGACGGGTTCACCCCGCTCGGCCCCGCGGTGCTGCCCGCCGCGGACGTCGACCCGACGACGCTGCGCCTGCGCACCTGGCTGAATGGCGAGCTGGTCCAGGAGGACACCACCGGCGACCTGCTCTTCGGCTTCGGCCGGCTGGTCGCCGACCTCTCGCAGCTGATCACCCTCGACCCCGGCGACGTCGTCCTGACCGGCACCCCCGCGGGCGCGTCGGTCGCCGTCCCCGGCGACGTCGTCGAGGTCGAGGTCGACACGGCCGGGCACACCACCGGCCGGCTGGTCACCACGATCACCGAAGGAACCGTCCCGTTCGGACCGTACGGCGCGCTCCCCCGCACCGACGAGCAGCAGCGGGCGGACGCCTACGGGACCTCCGAAGACTTCGAGCTGACCGCGGAACTGCGCAAAAAGCTCGAGTCCGTCGGCACCGCGACGCTGTCCGTCCAGCTCCGCAAGCGCGGGCTCGGCAACGTCTTCGTCGAAGGGCTCACTTCGACCCGGCCGGGCGCCCGGCTGACCGGCCGCGCCCGGACCCTGCGCTACCTCCCCCACCGCGAAGACCTGTTCAAGTCCCGCGGCGGCGGTTACAACGCCCAGAAGCAGGTGATCGACAGCCTCGGGCCCGGCGACGTCCTCGTCATGGAGGCCCGCGGGGAACGCGGCACCGGCACCGTCGGCGACATCCTGGCGCTGCGGGCGCAGGTCCGGGGCGCGGCCGGGATCGTCACCGACGGCGGGGTGCGCGACCTCGCGGCAGTGTCCGCTTTGGACATTCCCACCTACCACGCCGGGCCGCACCCGGCGGTGCTCGGGCGACGGCACGTGCCGTGGGACGTCGACGTCGCGATCGCCTGCGGGGGCGCGGCCGTGTGCCCGGGCGACGTGGTCGTCGGCGACGGCGACGGGGTCCTGGTCATCCCGCCCGACCTGGTCGAGGAGGTCGTCGACGCGGCGATCGAGCAGGAGCGGCAGGAGACGTTCATCGCCGAGCAGGTCGCCGCGGGCGAGCGCGTCGAGGGCCTCTACCCGATGGACGAGCACTGGCGCGGGAGGTACGCAGAATGGCTCGCGAAGCGGTGAACGGCGCCGCGATGAGCAAGTCGCGGATCGCCTACCAGTGGATCAAGGCCCGGATCGGCGACGGCACCTTCTCCCCCGGCTACCGCCTCGTCCTCGGCCAGCTCGCCCAGGAGCTCGGCGTGAGCGTGGTCCCGATCCGCGAGGCGATCCGGCTGCTCGAGGCCGAAGGCCTGGTGACGTTCGAACGCAACGTCGGCGCGCAGGTCGCCATGGTCGACAAGAGCGAGTACCAGCACACGATGCAGACCCTCGCACTGGTCGAGGGGTACGCGGCCGCGCTCGCCGCGCCCCACCTGGCCCCCGGCACGCTCGACAAGGCCCGCGCGCTGAACGCCGACCTGGCCGGCTGCCTCGGGCACTTCGAACCCGCGCGGTTCACCGCGCTCAACCGGGACTTCCACGCCGTGCTGTTCGACGCCTGCCCGAACCCGCAGGTCCTCGACCTGGTCCGGCGCGGCTGGGACCGCCTCGGCGGGCTGCGCACCTCGACGTTCAGCTTCGTGCCCGGCCGCGCCCGCGAGTCGGTGGCCGAGCACGAGCACATCCTCGCCCTGCTCGGCGACGGCGCGCCGGCCGCCGAGGTCGAGCGGGCCGTCCGCGACCACCGGCTGGCCACGCTCGACGCGTACCTCGCCTACCGCCACCCCTGACGCAGAAAGGCACCCCATGCGCTTCCGCTCCGACCCCCAGGCCATCCGCGGGTCGATCGCGCCGCTGATGACGCCGTTCACCGCCGGCGGCGCGGTGGACCACGACGGCCTGCAGAACCTCGTGCGCTGGCAGCTCGCCTCCGGCTCGCACGGCATCTCGATCGGCGGGTCCACCGGCGAACCGGGTTCCCAGACCGTCGCCGAACGCGCGGAGGCGATCCGCGCGGTGGCCGCGGCGGTCGGCGACCGGGTGCCGTTCGTGCCCGGCACCGGCTCGGCGAAGCTCGACGAAACCCTGGAGCTGACCGCCGCGGCGCGCGACGCCGGGATCGACGCGGCGCTCGTCATCACGCCGTACTACGCGCGGCCCACGCAGGACGCGCTGTTCGTCTGGTACCGCACGGTCTGCCGCGAGTTCCCCGACCTGCCGATCGTCGCCTACAACGTGCCGAGCCGGACCGCCGTCGACCTCGCGCCGGAGACGGTCGCGAAGCTCTACCGCTCGTGCGAGAACTTCGTCGGGATCAAGGAGACGACGAAGGACTTCGAGCACTTCTCCCGCGTGCTGCACCTCTGCGGCCGGGAGCTGCTGGTGTGGTCCGGGATCGAGCTGCTCTGCCTGCCGCTGCTGGCCCTCGGCGGCGCCGGGTTCGTCAGCGCGACGGCCAACATCGCCCCGGCCGCCTGCGCCGAGCTGTACACGGCGTGGCAGTCCGGCGACCACGAGCGCGCCCGCGAGATCCACTACGGCCTGCACCCGCTGGTCGACCTCCTGTTCGTCGAGACGAACCCGGCGCCGGGCAAGTGGGTCCTGCAGCAGCGCGGGCTGCTCGCGTCCGGGCACGTGCGGCCGCCGCTGATCCCGCCGACCGAAGCGGGTCTCGCCCGGATCAAGGGCCTGATGGCGGAAGGCGCGAAGTACCTGTCGCCGACCGAAGGCTTCACTGTGGAGGGGAAGGCATGACCCACTACGTCCCGGACGGACTGCCGGGCGAGCTCAAGCACCACATCGGCGGTGAGCTCGTCGACAGCGTCTCCGGCAAGACCTTCGACGTGCTCGACCCGGTGTCCAACACGCCGTACGTGACCGCCGCGGCGGGGCAGGCCGAGGACGTCGACCGGGCGGTGGCCGCCGCGCGCCGGGCGTTCACCGACGGCCCGTGGCCGCGGATGCTGCCGCGGGCCCGGGCCCGGGTGCTCAACAAGATCGCCGACGCCGTGGAGGCGCAGGACGCCCGGCTCGCCGAGCTGGAGACGTTCGACACCGGCCTGCCGATCACCCAAGCCCTCGGGCAGGCGCAGCGGGCGGCCGAGAACTTCCGGTTCTTCGCCGACCTCGTCGTCGCCCAAGCCGACGACACCTACCAGGTGCCCGGGCGGCAGGTGAACTACGTGCACCGCAAGCCGGTCGGGGTGGCCGGGCTGATCACGCCGTGGAACACGCCGTTCATGCTGGAGAGCTGGAAGCTCGCGCCCGCGCTGGCCTCGGGGTGCACGGTGGTGCTCAAGCCGGCCGAGTTCACGCCGCTGTCGGCGAGCCTGTGGGCGGGGATCTTCGCCGACGCCGGGCTGCCGGACGGTGTGTTCAACCTGGTCAACGGCTTCGGCGAGGAAGCGGGCGACGCGCTCGTCAAGCACCCGGACGTCCCGCTGATCTCGTTCACCGGCGAGACCACCACCGGCCAGACGATCTACCGCAACTGCGCGACCGGCCTCAAGGGCATGTCGATGGAGCTGGGCGGCAAGTCCCCGGCGATCGTGTTCGCCGACGCCGACCTCGACGCCGCGCTCGACTCGACGCTCTTCGGCGTGTTCTCCCTGAACGGTGAACGCTGCACCGCGGGCAGCCGGATCCTCGTCGAGCGCCCGATCTACGACGAGTTCTGCGAGCGGTACGCCGAGCGGGCGCGCAGCATCGTCGTCGGCGACCCACACGACCCGGCCACCGAGGTCGGCGCGCTGGTGCACCCCGAGCACTACGACAAGGTGATGAGCTACGTCGAGCTGGGCAAGGCGGAGGGCCGGCTGCTCGCGGGCGGCGGGCGTCCGTCCGGTCTGGACACCGGCAACTACGTGGCGCCCACGGTGTTCGCCGATGTCTCGTCGTCCGCGCGGATCTTCCAGGAGGAGATCTTCGGGCCGGTGGTCGCGTTGACGCCGTTCGACACCGAAGCCGAGGCTTTGGCGCTGGCCAACAACGTCAAGTACGGGCTGGCCGCGTACCTGTGGACGTCGGACCTGCGGCGGGCGCACACTTTCGCGCAGTCGGTCGAAGCCGGGATGGTCTGGCTGAACTCGCACAACGTGCGCGACCTGCGCACCCCGTTCGGCGGGGTCAAGGCGTCCGGCCTCGGCCACGAAGGCGGCTACCGCTCACTCGACTTCTACACCCACCAGCAGGCGATCCACGTCTCGCTCGGGCCGGTCCACACGGCCCGCTTCGGCAGCGTCCAGAAGGGACAGTCATGACCGCCACCCCGCCGGACGTCCTCCGCTGCGCCTACGCCGAACTGGTCGTCACCGACCTCGCCGCGTCCCGCGATTTCTACGTCGGCGTGCTCGGGCTGGTGGTGACCCACGAGGACGCCGAGGCGCTCTACCTGCGTGCCTTCGAGGAGTACCTGCACCATTCCCTGGTGCTGCGCAAGGGATCCACCCCCGCGCTGGCCGTGCTGGCCTACCGCGTCCGGAGCGCGGCGGACCTCGACCTCGCCGACGCGTACTACCGCGAGCTCGGCTGCCGGGTGGAGCGCCGGGCGGCCGGCGCGACCCGCGGCATCGGCGAGGCGGTCCGGGTCGAGGACCCGCTCGGGTTCCCGGTGGAGTTCTTCCACGAGGCCGAGCACGTCGAGCGGTTCACGCAGCGCTACGACGTCCACGGTGCGGGCGCGCTGGCGCGCCTGGACCACTTCAACCTCGACACCCCGGACGTCCCGGCGGCCCGGAAGTACTACGAGGGCCTGGGTTTCCGTGTGTCGGAAGACATCCAGGACGACGAAGGCACGGTGTACGCGGCCTGGTTGTTCCGCAAGCCGACCGTGCACGACGTCGCGCTGACCGGCGGTGACGGGCCGCGGCTGCACCACATCGCCTTCGCCGGTCACGAACGGCACCAGATCCTGCACATCTGCGACCACCTGGGCGCGCTGCGGCAGTCGGGCATGATCGAACGCGGGCCGGGCCGCCACGGCGTCTCGAACGCCTTCTACCTCTACGTCCGGGACCCCGACGGCCACCGCGTCGAGCTCTACACCCACGACTACTACACCGGCGACCCGGACAACCCGGTGATCACCTGGGACGTCCACGACAACCAGCGCCGCGACTGGTGGGGCAACCCGGTGGTGCCGAGCTGGTACACCGACGCGTCGGTCGTCCTGGACCTCGACGGCGAGGTGCGCCCGGTGCTCGAACGGGCCGAGCCGCGCGAAGCCGACGTCACCATCGGCGCGGACGGGTTCTCCTTCAGCACCGGCGAGGCCGAGTTCAAGCTAGGCGAGCAGGTGTGAGAACCACGCGCGCGTGCGGTCGAGAACGTCGATCTGGTGCGCGCGTCCGCGGATCGAGTGGCCCTCGCGCGGGTAGACGACGAACTCGTGGGGCCGGTCGCCGAGGGCCCAGTGCAGGAGTTCCGCCTGGGACAGCGGGACGTTCGTGTCGTCCTCGCCGTGCAGGATGAGGACGGGCGTGCGGATCTTCGTTGCATGAGTGATCGGGCTGTTGCGGGCGCCGCCGAGCCCGGCTTCGAACCGGCTGTGGTCGCCGGTGGCGGCCAGCAACGGCCAGTCGATGACCCCCGCGCCGACCACGGCCGCCTTGAACCGGTCGGTCTGCGTCACGGCCCAGGCGGCGAAGAACCCGCCGTGGCTCCAGCCGCCGATCCCGAGCCGGTCGGGGTCGGCGACACCCTCGGCGACCAGCAGGTCGATCCCGCCGAGGACGTCGGTGAGCTCGGCGCCGCCGACGTCCCCGGCGACGCACTCGGCGAAGGCGTGCCCGTGGCCGACGCCGCCGCGGGCGTTGGGCAGGAACACGGCGAAGCCGGCGGGCGCGAGCCACTGCCCCGACCCGTGCCAGCCCAGGTGGAACCGGTCGGCGTTCCGGTCGTACGGTCCGCCGTGGACGATGGTGACCAGCGGGAACGGCCCGTCGCCGCGGGTCTTTCCGGGCGGGAGGACCAGGACGCCGTCGAGGTCGAGGCCGTCCTCGGCGCGGCAGTGCAAGCGGTGCTGGGTGCCCCAGCGGATGCCCGCCGGGCCGGTCTCGCTGAGCCGGAGGAGCTTCTCCGGCGGTCCGGCGCAGACCTCGTCCGGCTCAGTCCCGGTGCTCGCGACCACCGCGATGTCGCCCGTGTCGCTCGCGGAGAGGCCGGTCAGGGAACCTCGTGCTTCCGCGACCTTCACGAACGTCCGGGTCGCGGGGTCGAGGCGGCGGACGCTCGTGTCGAGGCCTTCGGCGAACAACGCGAGCCCGCTTGGCGCGAGTTCCAGGGGACAGACGGTCATCCCGGCGGTCAGGTTGTGGTGCCCGGGCACGGTGAAGACGGCGCTCCCGCCGATCAGCCCGGGCGGAGTGAGGCCGAGGTAGGTCAGGCGCCATTCGTCTTCGTGGCGGAACCAGCTGAGGGAGGACGCTTCGAGCGCGGGGACACCGAGGTCTTCGACCGCACCGGTGGTGAGGTCGACGAGGTGCAGCCCGGGCTCGAAGACCCCGGGCTCCCGGTCGGCGCACGACCAGGTGAGCACGGCGACGGTCCGCCCGTCCGGCCGTGGCTCGACTTCGTCGACGTGCCGCTCGCCGAGGTCACCGAGCGGCCGGACGGCGCCGCTCGCGACGTCGGCCAGCCAGAGCCGGTCCGGGGCCACGGCCGTGTCCCACCGCGGCGACGCACTCCCGACCGACCGGACGCGCGGATCCGCCGGCTCCTCTTCGCCCGGCGCGATCAGCACCACCGAGTCCCCGCCGGGCAGCGGCGCGAACCCGGTCACTCCGGCGGCCAGGTCGGTCAGCCGCGACGGCTCGTCGTCCGCCAGGCCGATCCGGTGGAGCTGCGAGGTGCCGCGCTCACCCCGGTCGGAAAGGAAGAGCACCGCGTCCCCGGACCACCGCGGCTCGTGGTCCCGCGCCGGGCTCGGCGCGAGCTCCCGCGGCGGCGCACTGCCGTCGGCCGGCGCCAGCCACAGGCCGCTGACCAGGTGCCCGCCGACGCGGGAGGTCACGTACACGACCCACCGGCCGTCCGGGGAGATCCGCGGCGTGCGAGGCACGACCCGGTCCACCACGGTTTCCGCCGTCAGCTCCCCCACGCAGTACCCCCGTTCCGGTGGCACCAGTCTGCCAGGCCCATCCAACCGGCGGGTGAGACCGAACACCTCGCGGGGGTGTCCGGTGCGAGGGAGCGACGGGATGGACGTCGGTGGTCAGCTGCCGCCCGACTGGGAGCAGGCCGTGGAGTGGCTCAGCCTGCGCGTCGCGACGGCGGCGGAGCTGAAGCTCGACCTGAGCACCCGGCCGCCACCGCGCCGGATCCGCGCGACGGTCGCCGACTGCCTCGCCTTCGGACGCCCGCGCGAAGAGCTGCTCGGCGCGCTCCTGCTGGTGGTCGACGAGCTGGTGAGCAACGCGTACCGCCACTCCTCCCGGCCGTCGTGGCTGCAGGTGACGAGGCAGCGCGGCGGCCTGCTGGTGGAGGTGGCCGACGAAGACGACTCGATCGAGCCGGTGGCGGCCGGCAGCGGGTTCGGCCTGCGGCTGGTGGACCAGCTTTCGCACGGCTGGGGCGTCCGGACCACCCCGGCCGGCAAGGTCGTGTGGGCGCTGGTGCCGAACCGGACGTTCCTCGAACGCTGAGCCCGCCGCCCTCAGCCCGTGCGCAGCTCACCCCGCGACCGCACCTTCAGCTTCCGCAGCACGTTGGCCACGTGCTGCTCGACCGTCCGCCGGGACAGGAACAGCACCTCCGCGATCTCGCGGTTCGTGTGCCCGTCGGTCAGCAGCCGGGCGACGTCGCGCTCGCGGGGTGAGAGCTCGTCCCCGTATCCCCGGCGGCCGCGCCGGGACGGCGCGGTCGCCCCCGTCGAGCGGAAGGTGTGGCGGCAACGGGCCGCGTCCCGGGTCGCGCCCAGGGCCGCGAAGACGTCCGCCAGGTCGCCGAACTCCGCGGCCGCCGTGCCCTCGCCGCTGTCCAGCCGGCACCGCGCCCGCCGTTCCGCCGCCAGCGCCGCCGAGTAGGGCGCCGGGAGCCGCTCGTACCGGTCGCGGGCTTCGTCGAACGCCTTCACCGCGTCGGCGACCTCACCGTCGTGGGCGGCGACGATCCCGCGTCCCTCGGCGAGGACCGCGGCCGCCATCGGCGCGTCCAGGACACTCGTCTCGCACTCCAGCTCGGCCAGCAGCTCCCGGGCGGCGCCGACGCGGCCGGTCCGGCAGAACGCCTCTGCCGCCGCCGGGACCAGGTCCCCCGCCCAGGCCCAGACTCCCTTGGTGCGCAACAGCTCCAGCCCGCGCGCGGCCTCGGCCGCCGCCGCGTCGACGGCGTCCTGCGCGAGCAGCATCCCGGCGATCCCGCCGTGCGCGGCCACCACCACCGGGGTGAACGCGTTCTCCGGCCGGTCGACGCCGGTGGCCGCGAAGCAGGCCGCCGCGCGGTCCCAGGCGCCCCGCGCGGTGGCGAGCAGGCCCAGGACCAGCGACAGCTCGCTGGTGACCGGCAACAGGTCGCGGTACTCCGCCAGCAGCGCGAGCGCGCGCTCGTCCAGCCCCGCCCACGCGCCGCCGAGCCAGTCGATGTGCACCCCCGTGGTCCGCGCCGTGCTGACCACGTACGGCGTCCCGGAGTCGGCCGCGAGCTGCATCCCGCGTTCCAGCAGGCCCCGCGCCCGGCGGTGGTGCCCGGTCCACGCGCCCGCGTCGGCGGCGTTGCAGTAGAGCCGCGCGAGCTGGCGCTGTTCCTCGGCCGTCCCGGCGACGGCCGGCGCGCCGTCGAGCGACGCCCAGGCCCGCGGGTCGCCGGTGTGCAGGCGGGACGGGATGTTGTTGGCCATCAGGGTGAGCCGCAGCCGCGCGTCGGCCGCGGTCTCGATCAGCGTGTCGACCCGGTCGAGCCACGGCCGGTGGACGCGCAACGGCGTCGCGCCGATCCACGGCTGGGCGAGCACCGCCATGCCACGCCCGGCCAGGTCCGGGCGGTGCCCGAGGCCGGCCAGCGCCACCTCGATCTCGGCCCGGGCCGCCTCCAGCCCGCCGGCCTGCCGGATGAGCAGCAGACCCAGGCTCAGCCGGATCTCCGCCGACAGCCGGCCGGACAACCGGTCGTCGGTCAGCAGCGCCTCCAGCGTCGCGACGACCTCGGCCTGGGAGACGTCGTTGTTGGCCACCGAAGCCAGCTTCGCGGCCAGTCTGTCCACATCGGACGGTTCGAGGTCGGGGGCGGCCAGCAGCGCCCGCACCAGCCCGATGGCCGTCGCCGGGTCGCCGACGTCGATCGCGCGGTCGGCCGCGGCCTCGCCGTACCGCAGGGCGTCGGCGGTGTCACCGGCCTTGCGGCTGTGCTCGGCCAGCCGCACCAGGGGCGCCGGCCGGCGGCCGGCCAGCGCGCGGACCACCCGCCGGTGCAGCTCCTGGCGCGAGGGTCCCGGGATCGTCCCGTACGCGGCCTGCTGCGCGAGCTCGTGCCGGAAGCCGTAGCGGCACTCGGCCACCTCGACCAGCACGGCGCGTTCGAGGGCCAGGACCAGCGCGTGCCGCCCGCGAGCCGCGCCGAGTCCCGCGACCGTCGTGAGCAGCTCGGCCGGCGCGGGTTCCGCGAGCACCGCGGCGGCTTCGGTGATCCGGCGCGCGGCGAGCGGCAGGGTCGCGAGCCGCTCGACCGTCGCTTCCCGCAGCAGCGCGGGCACCTCGGCGGTGTCGAGCAGCCGCCGCGCGGCCGCGCCGTCGGCGTGCACCGCACCGGCGGGGTTGCGCAGCGCGTGCAGGGTCTCCTCGACGACGAACGGGATCCCGGCCGTGCGTTCGTGCAGCCGCGCGGCGAACGCGGCGGACACCCCGGGCTCGCCGAGCAGGGCGCCGGCCAGCCGCCGCACGCCGTCCGGGCCGAGCGGGCCCAGCCGCACGAGCGTGGTCGAGCTGCCCGGCGCCGGCCGGTGCGCGCGGCCCAGCGGGAGGTCGCCGGGCACGTCCTCGGGCCGGTAGCTCACCACCAGCACCGTCCCGGGCGGCAGGTCGCTCATCAGGAACCGCAGCAGCCGCCGGGACCCGTCGTCGGCCCAGTGCAGGTCTTCGACCACCAGCACCAGCGGTCCCAGCAGGTCCAGCAGTTCGCGGACCGCGCGGAAGAAGCGGTGGGCTTCGGCGCGGCCGTCACCCAGGGGCTCCGGGGCCGGCGGCAGCTGCGGCGCCAGCTCCGGCAGGTACCGGCCGAGGACACCGGCGAGCGGGCTCAGCCGCGCCGCGGCCGGCAGGTACTTCCCCGCGTCGCCGAGCGCTTCGACGAGGACGCCGTACGGGAACGGCTCCCGCAGCGGCTGGCAGCAGCCGGCCAGCACGCGCGTCCGGGCGAGCTCCGGGCGGGCCAGCAGCTCGCCGGCCAGCCGGGTCTTGCCGACCCCCGCCTCCCCTTCGAGCACGAGCACCGCGGGCGGGCGCGCGGCGGCGGACACGAGCGCGGCGAGCTCGTCCGCCCGCCCGATCAGGACCGGTGAACTGGTCCTGGCCACGATCCCGTCCGTCATCACCGTCCCCCGCCTGAAAGCGGCACCGCCACCCGGACCACCCTGTCCGAATGGTCCGGAGCTTAGGTCCGCCGCTCGGGCGCGCGGAACCCGCGCGAGCGGGCACGGAACTTTCGTAGGGGCGACGCCGGAGCCATTAGTTACGTAGCCCTACGGGGCGCTGCCTCGCTTGTTAGTGCAGGTGATCACCCCCGAGAGTGAGACGGCGGTGGCTCTCGGTCACCTGGCCGCGCCGCGCACCGATTCACCTGTTCGAGTGAGTGGAGCTGAAGCATGCGCACAGTTCATCGGAAGGCGGTCGTCCTCGCCGCGGCGGTCCTGGCCACCCTGGCCACGACCGGCGCGGCCGCCGCCGCCCAGCCGGAAGGCAGCGTGGTCGCGGCCGGCCGGCACTACGGCGACCAGTACATCGTGGTGCTCAAGGACGCCCAGGGGCTCGCGAACCCGGCGTCGCTGGCCGGCCGGTACGGCGGCGAAGTCCGGTCGACCTACAGCCGCGTCCTGCACGGGTTCTCCGCGCGGCACCTCACCGCGGCGCAGGCGCGGCGGCTGGCGGCCGACCCGGCGGTGGCGGCGGTCTACGAAGACGGCACGGCGACGATCGCCGGCACCCAGGCCAACCCGACCTGGGGCCTGGACCGCATCGACCAGGCGAACCTCCCCCGCGACAAGTCCTACACCTACCCCAACACCGGCGAAGGCGTCACGGCCTACGACCTCGACACCGGCATCAAGCCGGACAACCCGGAGTACGAAGGCCGCGCGTCGATCGGCAAGGACTTCGTCGGCGGGAACGGCAGCGACTGCAACGGCCACGGCACGCACACCGCCGGGACGATCGGCAGCAAGACCTACGGCGTCGCGAAGAAGGTCAAGCTCGTCGGGCTCAAGGTGCTCGGCAACGACTGCTCCGGCAACGGCCCGGACTCCGCCGCGGTCGACGCGATCGAGTGGGTGACGGCCAACGCCGTCAAGCCCGCGGTGGCCAACATGAGCCTGACCATGGACCAGGTCGGCGTGGGCGACGACGCGATCAAACGCTCGATCGCGGCCGGGATCGTCTACTCGGTGGCCGCGGGCAACAGCTCCACCGACGCCTGCAACACCAGCCCGGCGCACGTGCCGGAAGCGATCACGGTGAACGCCTCCGACGAGAACGACAACCGGGCGTCGTTCTCCAACTACGGCACCTGCACCGACCTCTTCGCGCCGGGCAACAACATCACCTCGCTCGGGCTGTCCAACGGCAGCAGCGCGAACATGAGCGGCACCTCGATGGCGACCCCGCACGTCACCGGCGCGGCCGCGCTCTACCTGGCCGCGAACCCGGGCGCGACGGCCCAGCAGGTGCGCGACGCGCTCGTCCGCGGCGCCACCTCGGGCGTGGTCAAGAACGCCGGGAGCGGCTCGCCGAACAAGCTGCTCAACGTGTCGTTCATCGGCGGCGGCACCCCGCCGTCCCGGTGCGGCGCGAAGTCGAACACCACCCCGGTGGCCATCCCGGACGCCGGGGCCGCGGTGACCAGCTCGGTGACCCAGGACGGCTGTGACGGCAAGGCGTCCGCGTCGCTGGCGGTGAAGGTGGACATCAGCCACTCCTACCCCGGTGACCTGGTGATCGACCTCGTCGGCCCGAGCGGCGCGGTCTTCGGACTGCAGAAGGCCGGTGGCTCCGGGACGGCGTCGGGCGTCCACACCACCTGCTCGGTGAACGCGGCGAGTGAGGCCGCGAACGGCACCTGGCAGCTGCGGGTGCAGGACGTCTACCGGTTCGACACGGGGACGATCGACGGTTTCACGATCACCTTCTGACGCGGGCGGGGCGGGAGGCCGTGGCGCGGCGGCCTCCCGCCCGTTCGTCCCTATTGGACGGTCAGGGTGTACTTGGCCGTCGCCGTCTTGCCGGTCGAATCCTTCGCCGTCACGGTGACCGGGTAGGTCCCGCGCTGGAACGGCCCGACCACCTGCATCTGCGAGGTCCCGGCGCCGTTCACCGTGGAAGGGTTGAAGAACGGCGCGAACGACAGGCCGGTCCCCGACAGCGTCACGGTGCCGGTGCCGCCGGACACGGTGACCGTCGCGGTGGTGAAGAAGCCGGGCTGCACGGTCCCGCTGCCGGGGTTGACGCTCACCTTCAGGTCGCCGGTGGGCGGTTGGCCGGTGCCGACGGTCAGGGTCAGCTTCGCGGTCGCCGTGCCGCTCGGGCCGGTGCCGGTGACCGTGACCGGGTAGTCCTGCTGCGGGGTGTTCGCGGCCGTCTCGATGGTCAGCTTTGCGGTGTCACCGGAGGTGATCGTCGCCGGCTGGAACGTCGCCTTCGCCCCCGCCGGCAGGCCCGACGCGGTCAGGTCGACCTTCTCGCTCCCGTTCTGGCCCGCGGTGCTGGTCACCGTGGCCGAGACGTACTTGCCCGGGTCGACCTTGACGCTGCCGGGCGTGACCCCGAGGCCGAAGGTCTGCGGCGGGGTGACGTCGCCGATCTGCTGCGCGACCCAGTCGCCCATGTCGTTGTTCAGGCGCCCGTAGACGCTGTACCACTTGAAGTCGCTGCGGCTCCACGAGGCGACACCGGTGACCTTGCCGTCGACGATCAGCGGGCCGCCGCTGTCGCCGGGCAGGATCGTCACGTGGCCGTCGGAGTACCCGCTGCAGATCATCGTGGCTTCCTGGAAGCCGGCGCCGACGCCGCTGCAGTTGCTCCCGGCCACGACCGGCAGGCTGAACTTCGTCAGCGTGACGTCGCGGGTGTTGTCGTTGAAGTCCTTCTTCCCGTACCCGAGGCCCAGCCCGGTCTTGCCCGGCTTGTTCAGGTCGG
This sequence comes from Amycolatopsis sp. NPDC104587, assembly GCF_055583645.1. Taxonomy (NCBI): domain Bacteria; kingdom Bacillati; phylum Actinomycetota; class Actinomycetes; order Pseudonocardiales; family Pseudonocardiaceae; genus Amycolatopsis; species Amycolatopsis sp. NPDC104587. The sequence goes on along the minus strand of NZ_JBVJNO010000003.1, from coordinate 136,919 downwards.
TGTCGGCCGACGTCGCCACCTTGGCGTACTTCCCGCCCGGCACCGGGATGTCCCGGTCGGTGGTCACGACCGCGACGTCGTACCCCTGGTCGAAGTTGACGTACTTGGGGTGCGTGTCATAGCTGGTGACGCCGATGGGCGTGCCGCCGCCGGCGTTGAGGTCGTCCAGTCCGTACAGGAAGGACTTCTGCCCTTCGGCGGCCTTGCAGTGGGCGGCGATGAGGATCTTCCGCGGCGCGACCACCGAGCCGGTGCAGGTCTGCCCCAGCGGCCGGGTGCCGCCCTCGCGCAGGCCGGCGATGATGAACGGGTAGTCGGCCACCGAAGCCGGCGACCCGCCGACCGAAGACGGCGAAACCCCGGCCGGCAGCGGGGTTCCGCCGAGCGGGGTGACCGCGGGCGGGTTCCCGGCCGCCCCGGCGTCGGGGACGGCGAACAGCGGCAGGGCGAGGACGGCGGCGAACGCCCCCAGCAAGCGTTGTCTCGAGTTCACGGCAGCTCCTTAGGTTGCTGCCGGTCACCTTCCGGTGACGCCGGGTGCGAGAACAACCGGGGAGCCACCCCGTACGGCTACGGAACTATTGCCCGGCGAGGAGCTCGCCGAGCACGCGCCGGGCGGCCACGGCGTCGGCGTCGTCCCGGCCCAGGGCCTGCGCGCAGGCGACGAGGGTCTTCCAGAGGGCCCACCCGCGGCCGCGCGCCCAGCTCGCGTCGTCGACGGACAACCGCTCGCGGAACGCCTCGCGGGCGTCGCCGGTCAGCAGCGTCCACGCGATGGCGACGTCGCAGGCCGGATCACCGGCGCCACAGGTCCCGAAGTCGAGGACGGCGGCCAGCTCGCCGTTTTCGAGCAGGAGGTTTCCCGCGGCGACGTCACCGTGGAACCAGCGCGTCACGCCGTCCCAGGGGGCGTCCACCGCGGTCTTCCAGACCTCGCGGACCCGGGCGGCGTCGACGTGGCCTTCCAGCTTCGCGAGCGCGCGCTCGGCCGTTTCTTCGTACGTGCGCACTGTCCCGCCCCGGAACCAGTTGTGCTTCCCGGGCGCGGGCGCGCCGGCCGGGTCGACGCTCTGCAGGGCGGCCAGGAACCCGGCCAGGTCGTGCGCGAACCGGACGGGGTCGGCGATCCGGTCGGCTCGGGCGGGCTCACCGTCGAGCCAGGCGTAGACCGACCACGGGTGCGGATACCCCGCGCCGGGCCGGCCCGCCCCCAGCGGGACGGGGATCGGGAGCGGCAGCCGCGGCGCGAGCACCGGCAGCCACCGTTGTTCCTTCGCGACGGCCAGGGCGTATTCGGACGCGCTGGGCAGCCGCACCACCTTGTCCGCACCCAGGTGAAAGGTCCAGTTGTCCCAGCCGCCGCGGGCCACCGGCCGCACCGGGAGCCCGGCCCACTCCGGGAACTGCCCGGCGACGAGCCGGCGCACCTGACCGACGTCAACGGTCAGGCGCCGCGGCACCGGACCAAGCGAAAACGAACTGTTCACCGCACCAGATCCTGCCACTTTCCCTGAGAAAGATGCGGCACCTCACACGAACTTCACGCCACTTTCCCTGAGAAAGATGCAAGGCCTCACACGGACTTCACGTCGGTGAGCAGTTGCTCGTGGTCGCCGGGGTCGCGCAGCTTCGGCGCTTCGAGCAGGCCGGCCGCCGGGTCATCCGCGCGCACGGCCGCGAGGAAGCGGACGACCGCGCGGGGCTCCGGGTGCACCTCGCGGCCCAGGTAGGCCAGGACGGTCGAAGCGTCGCCGCCGGCGTCCTCGATCGCGGCCGCCCACCCGTGCACCTCGTCCCAGACGAGCGACAGGTCGTGGCCGGGAAAGCGGTCCAGCCGCCAGTCGAGGGCGATGTACGCGGCGGCGGGCGTGCCCGCGTCGAGCGTGCAGGACTCCAGTCCCACCCCCACCGCCCGGGCGACGGCGCCGAGGTACCTCCGCAGCCGCCGCTCGAACGAGAACTCCGTGTCGCGCCCGAAGTCGATCAGAATGCTCAACGCCGCCTCGCTTTCCCGTGCCGCCGCGGGATCCCCGCGGTCCGAGCGCCGGATACCCCGCCCCGGGGCGATCAACCGCGCCGTTCCCACCTCGCGGGACACCCGGATCTTCCTCACGCCGGAGGCACGGTGCGCCCGCTCTTCCCGTGAGGCAGGATCAGGTGGTGACCACCCAACGGGCCGGTGCCCCCGAAGCCCCGGCCTTCCCCGACCACGAAGCCCGTGTCGACGCCCTGCGGCGGCAGCTCTCCGCCCTCGGCGGCGAAAGCACCGTCCGGCTGGCGAAACGGACGTCCAACCTCTTCCGCGCCCGAACCCGGACGAAACACCCGGGCCTGGACGTCTCCGGGTTCACCCACGTGCTGCGCGTCGACCCCGAGACCCGCACCGCCGACGTCGAAGGCATGGTCACCTACGAGCAGCTCGTCGACGCGACGCTGCCGCACGGCCTGATGCCGCTGGTCGTCCCGCAGCTGAAGACGATCACCCTCGGCGGCGCGGTGACCGGGCTCGGCATCGAGTCCTCGTCGTTCCGCAACGGCATGCCGCACGAGTCGGTGCTGGAGCTCGAGGTGCTCACCGGCGACGGCGGGATCGTCGTCGCGCGCCCGGACAACGAGCACAGCGCCCTGTTCCACGGCTTCCCCAACTCCTACGGCTCCCTCGGCTACGCCCTCCGGCTGCGGATCCTGCTGGAGCCGGTGAAGCCCTTCGTGCGGGTGCGCCACGTCCGCCACCGCGACCGGGAGACCTACTTCACCGCGCTGGGCGAGATCTGCCGGACCAGCGAGTTCGAGGGTGCGCACGTCGACTTCGTGGACGGCACGGTGTTCGGCCCGGACGAGCTGTACCTCACGCTCGGCACGTTCACCGACCACGCGCCGGCGACGAGCGACTACACCTGGCTGGACATCTACTACCGCTCGATCCAGCGGCGCGAGACCGACCACCTGACCGTCCGGGACTACCTCTGGCGCTGGGACACCGACTGGTTCTGGTGCTCCCGCGCGTTCGGCGTGCAGCACCGGCTGCCGCGGCTGCTGCTCGGCCGGCGGCTGCTGCGCTCGTCGGTGTACTGGAAGGCCGTGGCGCTCGACCGCCGGTTCAAGATCGCCGACAAGCTCTTGAAGCTCCGGCGCATGCCGCCCGAGGAGACGATCGTCCAGGACATCGAGGTGCCGCTCGTACGCGCCGCGGAGTTCCTCGAGTTCTTCGAGCGGGAGATCCCGATCAGCCCGGTCTGGATCTGCCCGCTGCGCCAGCGGCCCGGCGGTGTCCGCTGGCCGCTCTACGAGCTGAACCCGGACGAGCTGTACGTCAACTTCGGGTTCTGGTCGGCCGTCCCCCTCGACCCCGGCGAGCGGGACGGCGTGCACAACCGGATGATCGAAGCCGAGGTCACCCGGCTCGGCGGGCACAAGTCGCTCTATTCGGACAGCTTCTACGCCGAGGACGAGTTCTGGCGGCTCTACAACGGCGACGTCTACCGGGACCTCAAGCGGACCTACGACCCCGCCGGGCGGCTGCTCGGCCTCTACGAAAAATGCGTCCGCCGCCGGTGAAAGGAACCATCGTGACCCAGGAAAACACCTCCGTCGGCGCCGTCTTCGAGCGCCTGCTCGGCCCGCGGGCCCAGGTGTCGATCACCGCCTACGACGGCAGCAGCAGCGGCCCGGCCGACGCGCCGGTGGCCATCGAGGTGCGCTCGCCGCTGGCGCTGGACTACCTGATGTCCTCCCCCGGCGACCTCGGCCTCGCCCGCGCGTACGTCGCCGGCGCGCTGGACGTCACCGGCGACCTCTACACGGCGCTGCACGCCCTCTCGGCCCAGGTCGACCAGCTCTCGACGGCCGACCGCGTGTGGCTGCTGCGCCGGCTCGGGCCCCGCCACCTGCGGCTGGTCAAGCCGCCGGCCGAGGAGCACCCGAGCCGGTTCCGCCGCGGCATGACCGCGCTGCGGCACTCGAAGGAGCGCGACAGCGAGGCCATCGCCAGCCACTACGACGTGTCCAACCGGTTCTACGAGCTGGTCCTCGGCCCGTCGATGGCCTACACGTGCGCCGTCTACCCGTCGGCGGAGGCCACCCTCGAGGAGGCCCAGGCGAACAAGTTCGACCTGATCTGCCGCAAGCTCGGCCTCAAGCCGGGGATGCGGCTGCTCGACGTCGGCTGCGGCTGGGGCGGCATGGTCGCGCACGCCGTCCGGCACTACGGCGTCGAAGCGCTCGGTGTCACCCTTTCGCGTGAACAGGCGCAGTGGGCACAGAAGAACGTCGTCGCCCTCGGCCTCGCCGACCGCGCCGAGATCCGCCACCTCGACTACCGGGACGTCACCGAGACGGGGTTCGACGCGATTTCGTCGATCGGCCTGACCGAGCACATCGGCGCGCGCAACGTGCCCGGGTACTTCCGCTTCCTCGCCGGCAAGCTCAAGCCGCACGGGCGCCTGCTCAACCACTGCATCACCAACCCGGACAGCAGCGTCGCCCACCGCTCCCGCGGGTTCATCGACCGGTACGTCTTCCCGGACGGCGAGCTGGAGTCGCCCGGCGAGCTCGTCACGGCGATGCACGACGCCGGCCTCGAGGTCCGGCACACCGAGAACCTGCGCGAGCACTACGCGACGACGCTGGGGGCGTGGTGCGCCAACCTCGACGAACACTGGGACGAGGCGGTCGCCGAGGCCGGCCCCGGGCGCAGCCGCGTGTGGGCGCTCTACCTCGCGGCCTGCCGGCTGGCGTTCGAACGGCGGGAGATCGAGCTGCACCACATCCTCGGGGTGCGGACCGACAGCGAGGGCGGAATGGGCATACCGCTGCGCCCCGATTGGGGAGTTTGACGACCGGACTAGCCCGTCCGGACCGGTAATGGGAGGATGGTCGTGAGACCGGGTGTCCGAACGGGACGTCCAGGCTCACTACAAAGAGTAGGTATGGGTATGGCTCAGGGCAGTGTCAAGTGGTTCAACGGCGAAAAGGGCTTCGGCTTCATCGCGCAGGACGGCGGGGGTCCGGACGTGTTCGTCCACTACTCCGAGATCCAGGGCAGCGGCTTCAAGTCGCTCGACGAGGGCCAGCGCGTGGAGTTCGAAATCGGCCAGGGCCAGAAGGGCCCGCAGGCCCAGCGCGTCAGCGTCATCTGAGCCACGAGGCACCCAGGCCCTCGTCCCGGCACTCGCCGGGGCGGGGGCCTTTCTCGTTCGCGCCACACTGCGGGTTTACAACGGTCAGGTAACGTGGAGGGTGCCGAGAGCCCCTCGGATGCCGGCGTCCTGCCGGTCTCGCTCCCGGCTCACGGGCATCGAGGCGGATCGCCGGACAGGAGCGGCGGCACGTCCAGCCCCACCGCAGACCGCTGACCGCCGGGTGTTCCGCTCCCCGGCCACCCGTGCGTGAGCCCCCGCTCCGCGCGCGAACGACATCGAAACGAGTAGTGCATGACAGCCTCCGTGAAGGCTCCCCGTCCCGTCGCGAAACCCGTGCTCTCCGGCCGTCAGACCGTGGCCGAGCTGATCACCATCCGCACGTTCCTCCTCGTCCCGTTCCTCGCGCTCGCCGCGGCCGTCCCGGTGTTCTGGGGCTGGGGCGTCAGCTGGCTCGACCTGACCATCGGCGGCGCGTTCTTCGTGCTGTCGACCCTCGGCATCACCGTCGGCTACCACCGCTACTTCACCCACGGCGCGTTCCGCGCCAAGCGCGCGCTCCGGATCGCGCTGGCCATCGCCGGCGGGCTCGCCGCGCAGGGCCCGGTGATCGGCTGGGTCGCCGACCACCGCCGGCACCACGCCTTCTCCGACCGGGAGGGCGACCCGCACTCGCCGTGGCTGTTCGGCACGTCGCCGATGGCGCTGGCGCGCGGCTTCTGGCACGCCCACATGGGGTGGCTCTTCGGACGCGACAAGACCAACATCGACCGCTTCGCCCCCGACCTGGCGGCCGACCGCGACATGCGCGTCGTCGACCGGCTCTTCCCGCTCTGGGTCGTGGTGAGCCTGCTGATCCCGCCGCTGCTCGGTGGCCTGATCACCCTTTCGTGGTGGGGCGCGCTGACCGCGTTCCTCTGGGCCGGCCTGGCGCGGATCTCCTTCCAGCACCACGTGACGTGGTCGGTGAACTCGATCTGCCACATGATCGGCGAACGCCCGTTCACCAGCCGGGACCGCTCGGCGAACTTCTGGCCGCTGGCCATCCTGTCGATGGGTGAGTCCTGGCACAACACCCACCACGCCGACCCGACCTCGGCCCGCCACGGCGCACAGCGCGGGCAGATCGACATCTCGGCGCGGGTCATCTGGTTGTTCGAGAAGCTCGGCTGGGCGTGGAACGTCCGCTGGCCGACAGCCAAGCGGCTCGCCGCCCTCGCGCGCTGACCCACTTGCCGGAACCGCCTCCGCAGCCTCGACGGCCGCGGAGGCGGCTTCGTCCGGTCAGGGGTTGATCCGCCCCACGTCGTGAACTAGAGGCACCGCCGGACCGCCTGGCAGCCGTCCCACAGCCGGTCGAAGTAGCTCGCCTGCGTGTCCAGCTTCGCCGCGTCGGGCGGGGCGGGGATCCGGACGTCCGCCTCGGTGATCGCGACGTCCACGCCGAGCTTCGTCAGGCGGTCGAGGTTGGCCCGGTACTCGGCCGGGAAGCCGTACCGGTTCGACAGGTGCGCCTGGACGCCGACGCCGCCGATCGGCACGCCAGACGAGTGCGTGACCTCAGGCGGTCCTGTGGCGTGCTCGCGTCCCACTTCATCTCGTTCTCGGGGGTCACGTTGTCGAATTCCCGGGTGAGCACAGCCCGGTAATCAGTTTCGTCCATCAGGTACGCCGCCGCCACCGCACTGCCGACACGCCGCAAAACGCGCGACGACCGCCACCGTCAGCGGAGCGCGTTTAATAGGAATACTTCGCAGCATCTCTTTCCTCCGTTTTCCGAAAGTTTCGACGAGTGTCAATTCGGGTTTCGATGTCCTAGAATCTCCTTCATGACAACGAAGTCCGAGGACCTCGAGCCCGTGGCGTCCCGGGTGACCATCGCCCGGATCGCCGCCGAGACCGGGGTTTCCGTCCCGACTGTTTCGAAGGTGCTCAACGGTCGTCCCGACGTCGCCGAAAGCACCCGCGCGCGGGTGGAAGCGGTCATCGGGAAATACGGATACCGCCGCCGGGGCGACGAGCGCTCCCGCCGTTCCCGGCTGCTGGAACTGATGTTCCACGAACTCGAAAGCACGTGGGCACTGGAAATCATCCGCGGGGTCGAGTTCGTCGCCCGCGAAAACGGAATGGCGGTCGTGCTGGCCGAATCGTCGGGCCGGCACACGCCGGGGCAGAGCTGGCTGGAGAGCGTGCTCGCCCGGCGGCCCGTCGGCATCGTGTCGGTGTGCTCCGACTTCACCGGCGGGCAGCTGGCGAAGCTGCGCGCCCGCGACATCCCGCTGGTGGTGGTGGACCCGGCCGGCGCGCCCGGCCCGGAGACGCCCTCGATCGGGGCCACCAACTGGCAGGGCGGGCTGACGGCCACGCGGCACCTGGTGGAGCTGGGCCACCGCCGGATCGCGATGATCGGCGGCCCGGACGGCGTGCTGTGCAGCCGCGCCCGCATCGACGGCTACCGCACGGCGCTGGAGACGGCCGGCCTGGCGTTCGACCCGGCCCTGGTCCGCCGCGGCGACTTCCACACCCGGTCGGGCTATCGCGAGCTGGCGTCATTGCTGACCCTCCCCGACCGGCCGACGGCGGTGTTCGCGGGCAGCGACCTGCAAGCCCTGGGGGTGTACGAGGCCGCGCGCGACGCGGGGCTGCGCATCCCGGACGACCTGAGCGTGGTCGGGTTCGACGACCTCCCGATCGCCCGCTGGCTGACCCCGGAGCTGACCACGATCCGCCAGCCCCTCCAGGAGATGGCGGCGGCGGGTGCCCGGCTGGCGATCTCGCTGGCGAGGGGGACGCACCCGGAGAGCCACCGGCTGGAGCTGGCGACGAGCCTGGTGGTGCGGCACAGCACGGCGGCCCCGGCGATCGAGGTGGTTCCGGCGGGCCGGGGATAACCGGCCGGAGCCGGCGACGAGCCCGGTGGTCCGGCACCGGCACCGGCACCGGCACCCGAGATCGTTCCGGCGGGCTGGGGACAACCGGCCGCCGTCGGGCTTCCGGGCGCCGGAACTGTCGGTACCCACCGGTAGAGTGGAAGACGGGGGGCGCCCCCGCGGGCGGTCGCCTCGATTCCGCGGCAGCCCCTCATCCCGGCCACCGCAGGCTCTCCGGCGGCCCCAGATAGCTCGGCCGCACCCCGCCGGTGTCGACGACCAGCTTCTGCACCACTACCGCCGGGTCGACCATCCAGAACTTCAGCACGTGCGGGCCCGCCGCGCTCACCTCGTGCCGCGTCGAGGTCAGGTTCACGTTGTCCGAAGTGGTCCGCTCCCACTGGCGGTTCATGGTCATGTCGTCCGCGCCCGTGGCCTTCGTGATGTTCACGACCTGCGGCGACGCGTCATCGAAGGACACCGCGTACCTCAGCCCGTCCCCCGGCAGGACGTTGCTGCGCGGCGAAAGGTACGCCCAGACCGTCACCGGACCGGCCGTGAACAGCGTCATCCGGTACTCCAGGCGCGGTCCGGCGCCCGCCACGTGGCTCGGGGACGTCACCGGGAACGGCGTCATGCCGAGGTCCGGGATGCGCCGCCAGGTCACGCCCGCCGCGCCGATGTTCGCGGTGCACCGCGAGGCCTCCATCGACACGTATCCCCCGGCTTCGGCGAACCCGCGCCGCCACGACGGCGGCACGACCGGGTTGCGCACCACCGCGTCCACCACCACCGAAGCCCCCGCGCCCGAGACCGTCACCGGCACGGTCGTCACGCCTCGGGGCGCCCGGCTCCAGTCGATTCGCACCGTCACGCGCAGCTCCTCCTCCACCCGGCCGCCGCGCGGCTCGGCCACGACCCAGGGCACACCAGCGGAAACCGTGCAGCGGAACGCCGTCCGGCCGCGGTTGAAGACGTCGATGTACTGCGGTGGCGCCGTCTGGAACGGGCTGAACTCCGGCAGCACCGGACGCCCCGCGGCGCCCGGCCACGCCTCCGCCGAGCCGTCCACGGCGACACCGAGCGAAGCCGCCGATGGCACCGAGAGCCGTTTCACCGCCGGGAAGATCACGTCCGGCAGCGCCACGTTGTCTTTCTCCGGCTGCTGCCACGGCGCGTTCGGCCCGTACCGCTCGACGTCGCCGTAGTCGATGTGCGGCTGGGTCTGGAACCCCCGCCACTTGCCGCCCGCGATGCCGGTGTTGTACTTCTCCGCCAGCGCCAGGTCGTCGGCGAACCGGGCCTCCGTGACGGCGGCGAGCCCGTTCGCCGAAGCACGGCCCTGGGCCGCGTAGAGCAGGTTCGTGAACTCGGCCCGTCGCAGCGCGTACAGGTTCGCCGTCGCCGTCACCTCGTAGAGCACCAGTTCGTAGTAGGCGTCACGCCAGGCGGACGGCAGGCGCGCCGAGATCCGTGACGCTCTCGCCGACAACGCCTGCCACTCGGCCGTGACCCGGTCCAGCTCGCCGTAGTCGACCAGGCTGAAGGGCGACGCCTGGTCGTCGTAGACGATCGTGCCGTCCGGCTGGAGCGTGATCAGCCGGTTCAGCAGCTCCGGCTTCCGGCGCGACTGCAGCCGTCCGTAGTCGTGGAGCACCGAAGCGATGTCGGACGCCAGTGCGGAGCCGAAGTTCTCGGCCGCGAAGCCCCGCTCCCAAGTGGACAGCCGCGAAGCGGGCAGCGCCGAGGGATCCCACGCGAAGTCGAGGAAGAACTGCAGCGGCAGCTCGTTGCCCTTCAGGTCGCCGACGTTGGCCACCCACAGCCGGTCGTTCCCGTACGAAACAGCCTGGTTGAGCTGCTCCCACGTGTTCGCGATCAGCGCGGTGTCGACCCACTTGTAGTTGCGTCCGCCGCCGACGTAGTCGAAGTGGTAGTACAGCCCGTACCCGCCCGGGTGCGGCGGCAGCGAAAGGTCCGGGTGCTTGCGGATGTTGCCCCAGTTGTCGTCGGTGAACACCACGATGACGTCGTCGGGCGGGCGCAGGCCCTGCGCCCAGTACCGCTGCACCTCCTTGTAGAGCGTCCACACCTGCGGGACGTCCGTGCTCAGCTCACGGGCCAGGATCTCCCGTTCCGCGGCGATGATCTCCCGCATCAGCTCGATGCCGTCACCGTCGGGCAGGCTGACGTCGCCGTTACCGCGCATCCCGAGCGTGACCACGCCCTCGAAGCCTTCCCGGGCCATCCGGCGGATGCCGTCGGTCCAGTACGCCTTGATCGCCTCGCCGTTGCGGCGGAAGCTCCACTCCCCCGTGCCGCCATACGGGTCGTGCCCCGGGGACGCGTGCCGGTTCCACTCCTCGATCCCGCGCATCATCGGCGCCTCGTGCGACGTGCCCATGACGACGCCGTACTCCTGGGCGGTGGCGTGGTTGAGCGGGTCGTCCTCGGCGAACGCGCGGCCCCACACCGCCGGCCACAGGTAGTTGGCGCGCAGCCGCAGCATCGTCTCGAAGACCTTGGCGAAGAACTTGTGGTTGAACCCGCCGGGATAACCTGGGGCGAGGCCCGGCCCGAAGAACGCCGGCGCCCACGTCCCGAGCGCCGGGTTCTCGTCGTTGACGAAGAACCCGCGGTACTTCACGTGCGGTGTCCCCAGGCTGAACCGCTCGCCCGGAAGGTGCAGCTCCGAAGCCCGGGCCGGCGGGACGTCGGCCCACCAGTACCATGGCGAAACACCGATCCGCCGCGAAACCTCGTAGACGCCGTAGACGACGCCCCGCTGGTCGCTGCCGGTGAGCACCAGCCGTCCGTCGACGACCTGGCTCAGCGACGTCTCCCACTTCCCGGCGATGTCGCGGACGTCCAGGCGGCCGGCGTCGACCAGCGAGTCGACCGACGGGCTGTGCCCCAGCGTGCCGACCAGCACCACCGGCCCGTGCGCGGGGACGGCGTCCGCCACAACCGGCCGGATCCCGGTGACCCGCTCGACGTCGGCGGCCAGGTCGGCGGCCACCCGCCGGACGCCCGGCCGGTCACCGGGGTCGACCACGATCGTCGCGGCCTTCCCCCGCGACACCAGCGGGAACCCCGTCCCGGCTTCGGCGAGCCCGGGCGCGGCGACCGACCCCGCCCCGGCCACGGCGAGCAACTGCAGGAAGGCACGACGGTGGACCTCGGACGGCACGGCAGACCTCCTGAGTCAGCCCTTCACGGATCCGGTCAGCCCGCCGACGATGCGCCGTTCGGCGAGCACGAAGAACGCGAGCGCGGGGATCATCGACAACGCCGTGAACGCGAGCACCCGGGCGGTGTCCTGGGAGTACTGGGACTGGAACGTCGCGACGCCGAGCGGGAGCGTGAAGTGCGCGGTGTCGTTGAACACCAGCAGCGGCAGCAGGTAGGCGTTCCAGCTGGTCACGAAGGCGAGCACGCCGACCGTGGTGAGCGCCGGCGCCGAGAGCGGCAGCAGGATGCGCCAGAAGAACCCGAGCCGGCTCGCGCCGTCGAGCACGGCGGCGTCCTCCAGCTCGCCCGGGATGGCGTGCATGAACGGGCGCAGGATCACGATCGTCACCGGCAGCGAGAACGCCGCCTCGGGGATCGCCACGCCCCAGAAGCTTTCGAGCATGCCCAGCTGGCGCAGCCACAGGTACAGCGGCAGCGTCGCCACCGTCAGCGGGAACAGCAGGCCGAGCGTGAACAACGTGTAGAGCGCTTCACGGCCCTTGAACTGGTACCGCGAGAGCGCGAACCCGGCCATCGAGCCCAGGCCGACGGCGACGGCGGTCGCGATCACCGCGATCAGCGCGCTGTTGCCGAGGAACGTCCAGAACGCGCCCGACCCGAGCACCGAGGCGTAGTTCTCGGTGACCCACGGCCCGGGCAACCCCGCCGGGTCGGAGTTGATCTGCGCGTTGCTGCGGAACCCGCCGAGCACCACGAACAGCAGCGGCACGACGGTCACGCCGACCACGACGATCGCCGCGAGGTACCCCATCGACAGCCCGAACCGGCGCGAGCGCATCAGCCCACCATCCTCGTCAGGGCGCCCTGGGTGTCGCGGCGCAGCGCGAACCGCTGGTACAGCAAGGCGAACACGAAGCAGATGACGAAGAGGATCACCGCGACGGCGGAGCCGAACCCGAACTCGTACCGCTTGAAGCCGTGGTCGACCAGGTAGGTCGCCATCGTCGTCGACGCGTTCGCCGGGCCGCCCAGCGTCATGATCCACACGATGTCGAACAGCTGGAGCGAGCCGATCACCGACAGGAAGACCCAGATCCGGATGGTCGGCCCGAGCAGCGGCAGCACGACGTGGCGGGTGGTCTGCCACGCCGACGCGCCGTCCAGCGCCGCGGCTTCGCGCAGCTCGGCGGGCACGCCCTGCAGGCCGGCCAGCAGCAGGATGATGCCGAAGCCGATGAACTTCCAGGTGATCACCGCGAAGAGCGTGTAGAGCACGATGCCCGGGTCGGCCAGCCACTGCCGGACCAGGCCGCCGAGCCCGGCGCCTTGGAGCACCTGGTCGGCGAACCCGTTCGGCTGCAGCATGAGCACCCAGATCACCGCGGTGATCGCCTCGGACAGGACGTACGGCGCGAACACCAGCGCGCGCAGCACCGCGCGGCCCCGGAGCTTGCGGTTGAGCAGCATCGCGAGCCCGATCGACAGCGGCAGCTGCACCACGATCGACAGCCCGGCGATGATCAGGTTGTGCCCGATCGCGCCTTGGAACACGTCGCCGGCGAAGGCGTCGGCGTAGTTGTCGAAGCCGACGAAGTCCTCGAGCGGGCCGAACCCGTTCCACTGAAAGAGACTGTAGAACCCGGCGATCCCGATCGGCACCAGGACGAACCCGGCGAACAGCAGCAGCGCCGGGCCGAGCAGCAACGCCAGCTCGAGCCGCTTGCGCAGGCTCGAGCGCCGCTTCCGGACCGGCGCCGCCGGTGCGGGCGGTCGCGCCGCCCGCACCGGACTGGTCGTCGTGGTCACTTGTTGCCCGCCGCGGCCTGGTTGACGGCGGCCACGATGCCTTCGGGGGTGCCCTGACCGGCGAACATGTTCGCCACCGCGTCGTTCAGCGCCGCGCCGACCGCGGTCGGGAACGCCTTGTCGAAGTACATCTGCAGGTACGGCGCCTTGATCCCGTAGTCGTAGACCTGCTTGAGCGTGTCGGTCTTCAGCGACTTCGCGGCGACCGCGTTGACGGGCAGGCCGGCTCCCTGCGCGGCGATCTGCGTCTGGATGGGCTCGGTGTTGAGGTAGGACAGGAAGTCCGCGCACGCCTTCGACGCACGGCTGGTGCAGGCGAACCCGTCACCTCCGCCGAGCACCGCGGCCGGGTCGCCCTGCCCGCCGGCGACCGATGGGAACGGGAACCAGCCGATCTTCGAGTCCAGGTCCTTGTCCTCGGACAGCGACGACATGGTGCCGGGCTCCCAGTCGCCCTGCAGCTCCATCGCCGCCTTGCCGTTGGCGACCAGACCCGCGGAGCTGCCCGCGCCCTGCTGGGCGGGGGTGCCGGCGAACCCGGTCTGGAACGGTTGCGTGGCCAGGAAGTTCTTGAGGTCCTGCCCGGCCTTCGTCCAGCACGGGTCGGTCAGCTTGACCGCGTTCACCGACTGCTTGAGCACGTCGGCGGAGCACTCGCGGACGGCGAAGTAGTTGTAGTAGAACGCGTCCGGCCAGCGGTCCTTGCCGCCGACGGCGACCGGGGCGATGTTCTTGGCCTTCAGCTGGGTGACGGCGGTGTCGAGCTCGTCCATGGTCTTCGGCGGCGCGGTGATCCCGGCCTGCTGGAAGAGGTCTTTGCGGTACCAGAAGCCGACGAAGTGCTGTTCGAACGGCACGCCGTACTGCTTGCCGTCGACCTGCCAGTTCTCGGCGAACTTCCCGGCCGAGGAGATCCACGGCTTCGTCGCGTCGGTGATGTCGGCGACCTTGCCCGAGGTGACCTGCGACTTCAGCTCGCCGGCGCCCCAGGACTGGTAGACATCCGGCGGCTCGGCCCCCTGCAGGGCGAGCGGGACCTTCGTGGTGAAGTCCTCGTTCTGCAGCGGCTGCGCCTTGATCGTGACGTCGGGGTGCGCCTGGTGGTAGTCCGCGACGACCTTCTCCCAGATCGACTTCAGCGGGTCGGTGGTGCCGTTGTGCCACCAGGTGAGGGTGACCGGCCCGCTCGGCTGCGCGGGTGCTTCGCTCCCCCCGCTGCACGCCGAGAGCGCGAGCGGCACGATCGCCGCCAGCGCGGCGAGAACGGGGATTCTGCGCTTCGCAAACATCGTGGGTCCACTCCTGACGACTTCGGCCGAGTAGGACGGGGCGTCACAGCGCCCGGGTTGGCGAAGAGTTTGCTCCCGGGCAAATCGGATGTCAATCGTTGTCGATAACGTTTTCCATGGTTAGTCTGAGCCGATGCAGCCCAGTTCGAGGGTGACCATCCGTGACGTCGCGGCCCGTGCCGGCGTCTCGGTGGCCACGGTGTCCAAAGTGATCAACGAGCGCTACGGCGTCTCCGCCGCGACGCTCGCGAAGGTCCGCGCGGTGATCGAGGAGCTCGGCTACGAGGCGAGTCTCGTGGCGCAGAGCCTGCGCAACCACCGGACCAACGTGATCGGGATCCTGGTCGCCGACCTCGAACCGTTCTCCACGGAGCTGCTCAAGGGCGCGGCGGACGCCATCCGCGGCAGCGGCTTCGAGCTGGTCGTCTACTCCGCGGGCGGGCGGACCGGCGACCCGACGGGCTGGGAAAAGCGTTACCTGTCACGGCTTTCGGGCACCTTGGTCGACGGCGCCGTGCTGGTCACGCCGGCCGTCTCGCTGGAAGCCGTGCCCGGGACGCCGGTCGTCGCGGTCGACCCGCACACCGGGCCGTCCCACCTGCCGACCATCGACTCCGACAACCTGCGCGGCGCGCAGCTGGCCACCGAGCACCTGCTGGAGCTGGGGCACCGGCGGATCGGGTTCCTCTCCGGCCGGCCCGACCTCGAATCGGCGTCGCTGCGCAAGACCGGCTACCTGCGGGCGCTGGAAGCCGCGGGCGTGCCGGCCGACGAAGACCTGATCCGGATCGGCGCCTACGACCCGGAGATCTCCGCGGCCTCGGCCCACGACCTGCTCACCGGCCCGGACCGGCCGACCGCGGTCTTCGCCGCGAACGACATCTCGGCCATCGCGACCGTCGGCGCGGCGCGCGAGCTGGGTCTTTCGGTGCCCGACGACCTTTCCGTGGTGGGCTTCGACAACGTGCCCGAGTCGGCGCTCTGCAGCCCGCCGCTGACCACCGTCGACCAGCCGATCCGCGAGATGGGCCACCGCGCGATCAGCATGCTCATCGCCCTGATCAACGGCGACGCCGTCGAGCGCACCCACGTCACCCTCGAGACCGGCCTGGTGGTGCGGCACTCGACCCGCGCCCTCTCCTGATCCCTCCTGTGACATCCGGGGCTTCGCCCCGGGCCGGGGGCTCCGCCACCCGGAACCCCCGAAAGCCTCTCTTGACGAAGGGCGGAAAGCCTTGACCACGCAGCCTGCGACGGCTCCCGAGCCGTGGCGCGACCCGGCGGCCGACCCGGCCGAGCGCGTCCGCGCCCTGATGGCCAGGATGACCCTCCGCGAGAAGATCGCCCAGCTCTACGGCGTCTGGGTCGGCATCGACTCCGGCGGGGAGATGGCGCCGCACCAGCACGACTTCGTGGACGCCTCGATCGATCTCGACGATCTGGCCCGCTACGGCATCGGGCAGCTGACCCGCGCCTTCGGCACCCGCCCGGTCGACCCGGTGATCGGCGCGCGCAGCCTCGCCCGCACCCAGCGGCAGATCGTCGCGAACAGCCGGTACGGGATTCCCGCCGTGGTGCACGAAGAATGCCTGACCGGGCTGGCCGCGTGGCAGGCGACGATCTACCCCGCGCCGCTGTCCTGGGGTGCGACGTTCGACCCGGACCTCGTCCGCCGGATGGCCGCGCGGATCGGCGAAACGATGCGCGGGCTGGGGGTGCACCAGGGGCTCGCGCCGGTGCTGGACGTCGCGCGCGACCTGCGCTGGGGCCGCGTCGAGGAGACGATCGGCGAGGACCCGTACCTGGTCGGCACGATCGGCAGCGCCTACGTCGCCGGTCTCGAATCGGCCGGCGTCGTCGCGACGCTGAAGCACTTCGTCGGATACTCCGCTTCACGCGCCGGCCGCAACCTCGCGCCGGTTTCCGCGGGGCCACGCGAAATCGCCGACGTCCTGCTGCCGCCGTTCGAGCAGGCGCTGCGCGCGGGCGCCCGCTCGGTGATGAACACCTACACCGACATCGACGGCGTGCCCGGCGCCGCCGACCCTTCGTTGCTGACCGAGCTGCTGCGGGACACCTACGGCTTCACCGGCACCGTGGTGTCCGACTACTTCTCCGTGGCGTTCCTGCACCGGCTGCACGGCGTCGCGGCCGACCGCGCCGACGCCGCCGGGCAGGCGCTGACCGCGGGCATCGACGTCGAACTGCCGACCATGGACTGCTACGGCGAGCCGCTGCTCGCCGCGGTGGAAGGGGGCGCGGTCGACGCCGCCGTCGTCGACCGCGCCCTCGAGCGGGTGCTGCGGCAGAAGTGCGAGCTGGGGCTGCTCGACGCGGACTGGGCGCCGGACGTCCCCGAGGAGATCAACCTCGACGACGACGCTTCGCGTTCGCTGGCGCGCGAAGTGGCCGAGGAGTCGATCGTGCTGCTGCACAACGACGGGACGCTGCCGCTCTCCCCCGACGGCCGGCTCGCTGTGGTCGGCCCCCGCGCCGACGCCCCCGGCGCGATGCTCGGCTGCTACTCGTTCCCGCTGCACGTCGGTGTCCACCACCCCGACGTCCCGTTCGGCGTCTCGGTGCCGACCGTGCTGGAAGCGCTGCGCTCGTCCCACGACGTCGTGTACGCGCTGGGCTGCCCGGTGACCGGCGGGGACGACGACGGGATCGCGGAAGCGGTGGCGGCGTGTTCTTCCGCTGCGGTCTGCGTGGCCGTGCTGGGCGACCGGGCCGGGCTGTTCGGCGGCGGGACGTCCGGCGAAGGCTGCGACGCGGCGGACCTGCGGCTGCCCGGCCGGCAGGAGGAGCTGCTGGAAGCGTTGCTGGCCACCGGCACCCCGGTGGTCGTCGTCCTGCTTTCCGGACGGCCGTACGAGCTCTCGCGGCAGATCTCCCGGCTGGCCGCGGTGGTCTGCGGCTTCTACGCCGGTGAGGAGGGCGCCGCGGCCCTGGCCGGTGTCCTCGAAGGACGGATCAACCCTTCGGGCCGGCTGCCGGTGAGCTTCCCGGCGGCCGGCGCGAGCCAGCCGTCGACCTACCTCGCGGCGCCGCTGGGCCGGCGCAGCGAGGTGAGCACGGTCGACCCGTCCGCGCTGTTCCCGTTCGGCCACGGGCTCTCCTACGCGCCGGCGACCTGGCTGGACGTCAGCGCGACGGGCTCGGTGTGGCCGACGGACGGGGTGTGCCGCGTGCGCGTGACCCTGCGCAACGACCACTCGCGGGAGACCACGGAAGTGGTCCAGGTGTACCTGCACGACCCGGTCGCCGAGGTCGCGCGGCCCGAACGTCAGCTGGTCGCGGCCCGCCGGGTCACCCTGGCCGCCGGGGCGACTTCCGTGCTGGAGATCGGTTTGCACGCCGACCTGACGTCGTACACGGGCCGCGCGGGCCGGCGCCAGGTCGATCCCGGCGACGTCGAGCTGCGGGTGGGGACGTCGAGCGAGCAGATCGTGACGACGCTGCACTGCACGCTGACCGGCCCGCGCCGTCTCGTCGGCTTCGACCGGGTGCTCTCCCCGGAGTTCTCCGGATGAGACGGCCACTGCTGATCCTGCTCCTGGCCGTCCTGACGGCGCTGTTCGTGGGCGCGTCGGGCCGCCCGCCGTCGTTGCGCTGGGTCGCGACCTGGACGTCGATGCCGCAGCTGACCGAGCCGTCGAACCTGCCGCCGGCGCCGTTCACGGGTGTCGACCGGGTCTTCGAAAACGCTTCCTTGCGCCAGACCGCGCACGTGACGGCGGGCGGGCCGCGGATCCGCCTGCGCTCCCGGTGACGGCGGCGGTGATCGGCGACTCCCTCTCGGACGGCCGCGGTTCGACGACCAACGGCAACGACCAACGGCCGCACGGGTGCCGACGGCCGTCGTGAACGAGGCGGCGGGTGGCAACCGGGTGCTGCAGGACGGCCTGGGCCCGAACGTCCTGGCCCTCCTGGATCGTGACCTGCTCGCCCAGAGCGGAGTCTCGCGGGCGATCGTGTTCGAGGGCGTGAACGACCTCGGCACCGCGGCCCCGGCGGCGGCAGCCCGGACGGCGTCGGACCTGATCGACGCGTACGACCAGATCCTGGTCCGCGCCCACGCGGCCGGAATCCAGGTCTACGGCGCGACGCTCACACCGTTCGGCGGCAACGAAGGCTACGACGCACCCGAGCGCGAGGCGGCCCGGACGTCGGTGAACGCATGGATCCGCGGCGGCGGCCACTTCGACGCGGTGCTGGACTTCGACCGGGTGGTCCGTGATCCGCGGCGCCTTCGCGGCTGCTGCCGGCGTACGACGTGGGTGATCATCTCCACCTCAACCCGGCCGGGTACCGGGCGCTGGGTTCGAGCGTGCCGGCCCGGCTGTTCGAGGAACGCTGACATAGCACTGTGGACTGGCCGGGCGAGGGACAACTCCGGGACAACAACGGGCCACCGCGGTAGCTGATCGCTGATCGCGACCTGACGCACAGTGAGCGCGTTATCCGTTGGGACACAAGCAAGTCTCGATGCGGGGGCCGCTGATCGAAAGCCGGGCGATGCCCCTATCATTTCGCCCGTCTGCTCGTCCCCCCACCCGAAGTCGTCGCTCCCGGAAAGGGAAAACATGTCCGACGTCATCAACAGCATCTTCGGCCGCCCCAAGAACGAAACCGCCGGTTCCGGCGGGTACGGCTACAGCTCCCCCGAACCGGTCGCCACCGAGACCGCTGTCGTCGAGCCCGCCACCGAGGAAACGGAATCCGCTCCCGAGACGGCTTCGGCGAAGGAAATCGTCGAGACCGGCGCGGCCGACGGTGACCTGACCGAAGAGGCCGAGGACAGCGCCGAGGCGGTCGAGACCGAGGACGAAGACACCGCCGAGGTTGACGAGGACGACGAGGACTCGGCCGAGGCGGACGAGGACGCCGTCGAGGAAGAGGACGAGGACACCGCCGAAGAAGCCGAGGAGACCGAGCCGGCCGTGGCCGAGGAAGCGGTCGCCGAGCCGGAGGCCGCGGAATCCCGCCAGGCGGCCGGAACCCGCGGCAGCACGACGGTCGCGGACGGCGTCGTGACCAAGATCGTCACGAAGGTCACGGCGAAGGCCGAAGGCGTCCACGCCCTCGACGAGTCCGGCATCCTGGTCGACATCCTGGACGACGTCGCCACGATCACCGTCGCGGTGGTCCTCGATTTCGGGCGCTCGGTCAAGACGGTGGCGGAGCAGATCCGCATCAAGGTGATCGAGGCGGTCGAACAGTACCTGGGCCTCGAGGTCGCCTTGGTGGACGTCCACATCACCGACATCCACTTCCCCGACGCCGACTGACGTTTCCCCGCGGCTCCGGTTTCTGTCCGAAGCCGGAGCCGCGGGACGGCTCAATGCCGTACGACGTAACGCAAGTGGAGCACTCCCTCGTCGGTGAGCTGCCGCACCAGCTCCAGCTCGCGCCGGTCCAGTCCGGTCTCGCCGAACAACTGGCGCCCGGCGCCGAGCAGGACCGGGACGAGGTGGATCTCCAGCTCGTCCAGCAGGTCCGCCGCCAGCAAAGCCTGAGCCGCGCCGGCGCCGTGGACCATCACCGCGCGCTCGCCCGCCGCGGACCGTGCCTCCTCGACACACGCCACGACGTCCGTGAAGAACCGCGCGCTGCCCGGCGGGACGTCCGCCGGATCCACTTCATGTGTCAGCACGTGGATCGGGACACCGTCGTGGTGGTCGCCACCCCACCGCCCGGCCAGCTCGAAGGTCCGGCGCCCCGAGATGAGCGCTCCCGTGGCCATCGCCTCGGCGAAGATCTGCCCGCTGGCGCCGTCACCGTGGCGGTGGTCCAGCCAGTCGAAGAGCCGGCCACCGCCGGCCCCGAGCTCCTGACCGGGGCGGTCGTCCGGGCCCGCCACAAAACCGTCGAGCGACATCGTCATGTACAGCCGGACCGGACCGGTCATGGTGGGGCCTCCCTGGGCTCGCCGTCACGGAAGCGTCGGACGGGCCCTGGCAGGATCGACAGGACGGCGAAGATTCGACGGAGCCGAGATGATCGGCGGATTTCCGGACGCTCGCGGCAAAGCCGCCTACGAGCCGCGTTACAGCACCGCCGGTGCTCGGCGGAACCACTTCACCGAAGTCCGGGAGCAACGCGGATGAAGCACATCGAAGTCGAGGTCGTCGATGGTGCCGGGCACGGGATGGACCTGCTCACTCCCGGCACCGTCGACGACCGGATCCTGCGTGACGCGCTCAGGGAGTGATGACGACCTTCAGCGCCGAGTTCGCCGCCGCGTTGGCGAACACCTCGTATGCCTCGTCCATCTGAGCGAACGTGAACCGGTGGGTTCCCATGCGCTCGGCCGGGATGCGGCCCGAGGACACCATCTTCAGCAGCGTCGGGATCGACACCGTGTCGACCAGGCCCATCGTGAGCGTCAGGTTCTGGATCCACATCTCCTGCATCGGCAGCTCGACCGGCACCCCGTGCACGCCGATGTTCGCGATGCGGCCGCCCGGGCGGACCAGCGATGCCGCCGTCCGGAGGGTCTCCGGGTAGCCCACCGCCTCGATCGAGACGTCCACGCCGAGGCCGTCGGTCAGGGCCTGGACGTCGGACAGGACGCCGGGGCCGGCTTCGAACGCGTCCGTCGCGCCGAACTCCAGGGCCTTCTCCAGGCGGAACTTGTTGGAGTCGACCGCGATCACCTTCGACGCGCCCCACAGGCCCGTGGTCAGGATCGCCGCCAGGCCGACCGCGCCCGCGCCGACCACCGCCACCGTGTCGCCCGGGCGGACGCGGCCGGCCAGGACTCCCACCTCGTAGCCCGTCGGCAGCGAGTCGGCCAGGAAGATCGCCTGCTCGTTCGTGACGTCGTCGGGCACCGCGTACAGCGACGTGTCCGCGTAGGGCACGCGCACCAGCTCGGCCTGCGTGCCGTCGATGAGGTGGCCGAAGATCCAGCCGATCCCGCCGACCGTCCGGCAGTGGGACGGCATCCCGCGGCCGCAGTACTCACAACGCCCGCACTGGGTGATGGCCGGGACGAGCACCCGGTCGCCGACCGCGAAGGCGCGGACCGCGTCACCCACCGCCGTCACCGTGCCGACCGCTTCGTGGCCGAGGATCCGGCCGTCGGTGACCGCGGCGACGTCGCCCTGCAGGATGTGGAGGTCGGTGCCGCAGATCGTCGTGGTGTCGACGCGCACCACGACGTCGGTGGGCTCACCGACGGTGGCGTCCGGGACGTCTTCCCAGGCCTTCGCGCCCGGACCGTGGTAGACCAGCGCCTTCATCGTCGCCTCCGGCGTACCGCCCGGCATCGGCGTCCGGGCACGGCCGCCCACCGACGGTAGGACCGCCACCGCCGTCCGGCTGTCGCAATTCGAGACAGCGGCTCAGGTGTTGCGGGCCATGAAGGTCTTCGCGTCGCCCGCCGAAGGGTCGACGAACACGATGTCGTCCGGGCGGCGGCGGGGCACGTCGATCGCCAGCACCACCAGCGGCTCGGAGGCCACCACCGGGAAGCCGTGGACCTTCCGCCGTTCGAAGCACAGGAACATCCCCGGCCGCGCCTCGAGCTCCTCGCCGTCGAGGTGGAACGTGCCGCCGCCGCTGAGGATGTACAGGTGCTCGTCGCACTCCTCGTGGTAGTGCAGCGGAACCTCGCGGTAGATCCGGAAGATCCGCGCGCTCGCCGACGGCTTGTCGACGAAGTACTTGTCCACCAGCATCGTCGTCGCGGTGGCGGGCAGGGCCGCGGCTTCGGCGTGGACGTCGAACACGCTCTGGCTGTTGTCGCTTTCCATGAATCGCAACCTACCGCCGGTACAGCGGCAGCAGGACCTCGTCGACGATCGCCTCGACCTCCGCCGCCGGCACGGCGCCGGACTCGATGTGCTCGACGACGACCAGGCGCGGCCCGACCGCGGCCGACCGCGCGGTGACCGCCGAAGGCCGCGCCTCCCCGCGCGAGACGGCTTCCGCGAGCACCGCCACGATCAGCTCCTGACGCGGGCGCAGCACCAGCGCCCGGATGCGCTCGAACAGCTCCGGGTGCCGGTCCCGCTGCGTGATCAGCGGCCGCAGCGCCCGGCCGTGCGGCTCGTCGAGCACCCGGGCCAGCCCGCCGAGCAGCACCACGAGGTCACCGCGCAGCGAGCCCGTGCGTGGCGGCGGAGTTTGTTCGAACCCGGCGACCGGGTCGGTGAGCGCCGCGAGCACGAGGTCCGCCGGCGCCGACCAGCGCCGGTAGAGCGCGGCCTTCCCGGTGCCGGCGCGGGCGGCGATCTTCTCGAAGCTCAGCTCTTCGAACGACGTCGAAGCCAGCTCGGCCAGCGTCGTCTCGTAGATCGCCCGCACAAGCGAGTCACCCCGCCGCCGCGTCGCCGTCATCGTCCGCTCCTTCCGCTATAGTGAACAGTATCGTTCCTTAACGTGGGAGTGTCCATGACCAAGACCGCCATCACCGGTGTCCGGGTGTTCGACGGCGCCGGGCTCACCGAGCCGCGGACCGTCGTGATCGACGGTGCCGTTCTCGGCACCGATCCCGACGGCGCACGGACGGTCGACGGCGAAGGGCACGTCCTGCTGCCGGGGCTCGTCGACGCCCACATCCACCTCGACAGCCGGGACAACCTGGAGCAGCTGACCCGGCACGGCGTCACGACCGCGCTCGACATGGCCACGGCGGACATCGAGCTCCTCACGTCCCTGCGGAACCAGCCCGGGCTCACCGACATCCGCAGCGCCGGGCTGCCCGCGATCGGCCCGGGTGGGCCCCACGCTCGCGTGCTCGGCTTGCCCGCCGAGGCCATCGTCACCGATCCCGCCCAAGCCGCGGAGTTCGTCGCGGCGCGGGTGGCCGCCGGATCCGACTACCTCAAAATCGTCCTGGAAGCGCCGGGAAACGGCGGCCCTGAGCTGCCCGCCGCCCGGGCGCTGGTCGAGGCCGCGCACGAAGCCGGGCTGCGGGTGGTCGCGCACGCCGCTTCGGCCGGGGCGTACACGATGGCTTTGGACGCAGGCGCCGACATCCTGACCCACGCGCCGCTCGGCGCTCCCGTCGCGGCCGACGATGTCGAACGAGCGGTCGCCGCAGAGCCGGTGGTCGTCCCGACCCTGGTCATGATGCAGGGCCTGGCGTCCGGGTTCGGCTCACCGGAGGCGTACAACGGCGCACAGCTGTCCGTGGGCGAGCTGTACCGCGCGGGTGTGCCGATCCTCGCGGGCACGGACTCCCACACCCAGCCCGGCCTGCCTTCCCAGGTGGCGCACGGCGAAAGCCTGCACACCGAGCTGACCCTGCTCGTCGAGGCGGGCTTGTCCACAGTGGACGCGCTGCGGGCGGCCACCGAACTGCCGGCGCGACACTTCGGCCTGACCGACCGGGGCCGGATCGAGCCGGGGCTGCGCGCCGACCTGGTCCTCGTCGAAGGCGACCCGGTCGCGGACATCCACGCCACCCGCGCGATCACCCGCGTCTGGTGCGCGGGCGTCGAGCACTAGGCCGGGCCCAGCAACGCCAAGGAGGCCCGGACCGCCACCTCGGTGACGTCGCCGGCGCGACCGCCGTCCTCGACCGTCGTGGCGATCAGCTCGCGCAGGCCGCCCAGCAGCATGATCGCCAGCTGCCGGGACGGCGGGCTGATCCCCGCCGCGCGCAGCTCGGGTGTGTCGGTCAGCCGGTGCGTCATCGCGATGAACCCCTCCATCGCGTCGCGCTGCAGTTCGCGGGCCGGGGCGCCGAGGGCCGGGACGTCGCGGATCCAGCTCAGCGTGATCGCCGGTTCGGACTCCGCGCAGGCGATCCACGCCTCGATCGCCTGCCGCACCTGGTCGGCCCACGGGGCCTGCGGGTCCACGGCTTCGGAGATCTGGCGGATCATCTCGCGGTTGGCGTCGGCCAGCAGCGCGACGAGGCATTCTTCCTTGCCGGCGAAGTGTTCGTAGAAGGTCCGGCGGGACGTGCGGGCCTGGCGCACGATGTCGGCGACCGTCGTGTCGCGGAAGCCATCCGCGGTGATGGCCGCGGCGAGGCCGTCGAGCAGCCGCTGCCGGAACCCGCCGGCCACGGGAGCCGTTGTCGTCACCGTCGCCACGCTATACCCCTCCTCTTGAAATCGAATGGTACACCGGCGTACCGTACCGACGGTACGTTCGCGTACCACCTTTCCGGGAGGGTCGATGACGACCATGACGAGGCCGGTGGCGCTGCCGCCGGGCCCCACCGCACCGCGCGCAGTCCAGGGCGCCTACGCGCTGACGTTCCCGCTGCGCGGCATGCGCCGCCTGCGGGCGCGCTACGGCGACGCGTTCACGGTGAACGTGCCGATCTTCGGCAACGCCGTCGTGATCAGCGGCCCCGCCGAGATCAAGCAGCTGTTCACGTCCGGGCCGGACCTCGTCGACAACCTCGAGGTCAACCTCGGGCGGGTGCTCGGCCCGCGGTCGATGTTCGCCCTGTCCGGCGACGAGCACAAACGGCAGCGCAAGCTGCTGGTGCCGCCGTTCCACGGCCGCCGGCTCGCCGCGTACGAAAAGATCGTCGAGGAAGAAACCGTCCGGGAACTGGAAACCTGGCCCGAAGGCCGCGCGTTCGCGACGCTGCCGTCGATGATGCGGATCACCCTCAACGCCATCCTCCGGGCGGTGTTCGGCGCCGAAGGGGCCGAGTTCGCCGAACTGCGCGAACTGCTCCCGCCGTTCGTCACCCTCGGCTCGCGGCTGGCGGTCGCGCCGATCCCGAAGAAGGGCCGGTTCAACCCCTGGCGCCGCTTCGAGGCGATGCGCCGCGAGTACGACACGATCGTCGACCGGCTGATCGCGAAGGCGCGCCCGGACGGCGACGACGTCCTCTCGATGATGCTGCAGACCCGCTACGACGACGGGTCCGGGCTGAGCCGCGACGAGATCGCCGACCAGCTGCTCACCCTGCTCACCGCCGGGCACGAGACCACGGCGACCACGCTGGCCTGGGCCGTCGAACGCCTCCGCCGTCACCCCGCGCTCCTGAAGGAGCTGGAAGAGGCGACGGACGGGAAGCTCCTCGAGGCGACGATCCTCGAGGTCCAGCGCGCCCGCCCGGTCATCGACCTCACCGCCCGGCAGGTCAAGCAGGACGGCTTCCAGCTCGGCCGGTGGACCCTGCCGAAGGGCTACAACGTGCTGGTCAGCATCGCGCTGATCCACGACGACGACGCGGTCTTCCCGCACGCGGCCACCTTCGACCCGCACCGCTTCGCAGGCGCGCGCCCGGACCTCTACCAGTGGATCCCGTTCGGCGGCGGCACCCGCCGGTGCCTCGGGGCCGCGTTCGCGACCATGGAGATGTCCGTCGTCCTGCGCACCCTGCTGCGGGACTTCACGCTCGTTCCGACGGCGGAGCCGGACGAACGCTGGCACTCTCGGGGCGTCGCGTACGCCCCGGCCAAGGGCGGCCGCGCGGTCGTGCGCCGCCGGAGCACCGGAGGAGATTCGTGACCGAACAGATCGCCGACGCCGGCCGGGGGATTTCCCTGGCCTGCGAACGGATCGGGGACGCCGGCGCCGAGCCGGTCGTGCTCGTCGCCGGGCTGGGCCAGCAGCTGCACAGCTGGCCGGACGCGTTCTGCGCCCGGCTCGCCGAACGCGGCTTCGAGGTGATCCGGTTCGACAACCGCGACGCGGGCCGCTCGACGCACCCGCGGTTCCGGCCGGCGAGCCTGCCCGCGATGCTGGCCGGCCGCTTCCCGCCGGAGCAGTACGACCTGACCGACCTGGCCGCCGACACCGTCGGGTTGCTCGACGCCCTGGACATCGAGACCGCCCACATCGCCGGCGTGTCGATGGGCGGCATGATCTCCCAGACGGTCGCGGCCCTGCACGCCGAGCGCGTCCGGACCCTGACGTCGATCATGTCGACGACCGGCTCCCGGCTGATCGGCCGCCCGGCGTTCTCGACGTTGCGGCTGATGGGCGCGAAGCCGCCGAAGTCACGCGAAGAGGCGATCGAAAGCGCCGTGACGATGTTCCGGCACATCGGCTCGCACGGCTTCCCCTTCGACGAGCCGTGGGTCCGCGAGACGGCCGGGACGGGCTGGGACCGCGACCCGACGGCGGGCGGCGTGGGCCGTCAGCTCGGCGCGATCCTCAAGTCCGGCAACCGGACGGCGTGGCTGAAGCGGATCACCGCGCCCACGCTGGTGATCCACGGCGACCGTGACCGGATGGTCCACCCGACCGGCGGCGCCGCCACCGCCCGCGCGATTCGCGGCGCCCGCCTCGAAACCGTCCCCGGCATGGGTCACGACCTGCCGGAAGGCGCGTGGCCGACCGTCCTCGACCTCATCGACAAGCACGTGAGGAGCAGCGATGTCACGGCCCCGTAGCATTACCGGCCGCCCGGTGGTCATCACCGGCGCCGCGTCCGGCATCGGCCGGGCGCTGGCCGCGCGGCTCTCGCGGCTCGGCTCGCCGGTCGCCCTCGCCGACGTCGACGAGGACGGGCTCAAGGCCACCGCCGCGGCCCTGCACGGCAAGGTGCTCACCCGCGTGCTCGACGTCCGTGACGCCGCCGACCAGCTCCGGTTCGCCGAAGAGGTGCGCGAGTGGCTCCCGGCGCCGCTGGCCGCGGTGTTCAACAACGCCGGGGTCGCGGTGACCTCGACCGTGCTCGACGCCGTGCCCGAGGACGACGACTGGCTGCACGACATCAACTTCCACGGCGTGGTGCACGGGACGCGGGCGTTCCTGCCGATCCTCGTCGAGCAGGGCGAAGGCGCGATCGTGAACACCTCCAGCGTCTACGGCCTGCTCGGGGTGGCCCACCAGAGCGCCTACTGCGCGGCGAAGTTCGCCGTCCGCGGGTTCACCGAGTCGCTGCGCCAGGAGCTGCGCGGCTCGGCGGTCCGCGCGATCACCGTGCACCCGGGCGGCATCACGACCAACATCGCGCGCAACGCCCGGATGCGGCAGGACCCCGAAGGACTGGGCCGCACGAAGGAGCAGATGGCCGCGCAGTTCGAGGCCGTCACGATGACGTCGCCGGACAAGGCGGCGGAGGTCATCCACACCGGCGTCGACCGCGGGAAGGCCCGCATCCTCGTCGGCCCCGACGCCCGGCTCTTCGACGCGCTCGCGCGTGTCACCCCCACCCACTACAACGCCGTGCTCTCGCTCCTGCTGAAGCGCCTGCGGCGAACGGAGGCCGCCTGAGATGACCGACCACGTCGACGTGCTGATCGTCGGCGCCGGGTTGTCCGGCGTCGGCGCGGCCCACCACCTGCGGACGGCGTTCCCGCGCCGGACGTACACGATCCTCGAGGCCCGCGACGCCATCGGCGGCACCTGGGACCTCTTCCGCTACCCCGGCGTGCGGTCCGACTCGGACATGCAGACGCTCGGGTACCGGTTCCGGCCGTGGACCAGCGAGAAGGCCATCGCGGACGGGCCGTCGATCCTGCAGTACGTGCGCGACACCGCCACCGAGGCCGGGATCGACCGGCACATCCGGTTCGGGCACAAGGTCGTCCGCGCCGAATGGTCAGGAGAGGACGCACTGTGGACGGTCGACGCCGTGCACGACGGCGAGCCCGTGACCCTCACCGCGAAGTTCCTCTACCTGTGCAGCGGCTACTACGACTACGCGGGTGGCCACACGCCGGAGTTCCCGGGGCTGGAGCGGTTCGGCGGCACCGTCGTGCACCCGCAGCACTGGCCCGAGGACCTCGACTACACCGGCAAGAAGGTCGTCGTGATCGGCAGCGGCGCGACCGCGGTCACGCTGGTCCCGGCGATGACCGACCGCGCGAAGCACGTGACGATGCTGCAGCGCTCCCCCACCTACATCCTTTCGCTGCCGTCGGAAGACGCGCTGGCCAACCGGCTGCGCGGCCTGCTGGGCGCGAAGCTGGCGTACCCGATCGCGCGCTGGAAGAACGTCGCCGTGAGCACGCTGATCTACCAGCTCAGCCGCCGCCGGCCCGGGGTGGTCAAGGCGATGATCCGCAAGGCGGCGATGAAGCAGCTGCCGCCGGGGTACGCCGTCGACACCCACTTCAAGCCGCGGTACCAGCCGTGGGACCAACGGCTCTGCCTGGTGCCGGACGGCGACCTCTTCCGCTCGATCAAGCGTGGTGACGCCTCGATCGTCACCGACCGGATCGCCGCCTTCACCGAGCGGGGAGTCCGCCTCGAATCGGGTGCCGAGCTCGAAGCCGACGTCGTCGTCACGGCCACCGGGCTGAAGCTGCTCGCGTTCGGCGGCATCGAGCTCGTGGTGGACGGCGAGCCGGTGAAGCTGCCGGAAACCATGGCGTACAAGGGGATGATGCTCAGCGGCGTGCCGAACTTCGTGTTCACGATCGGGTACACGAACGCGTCGTGGACGCTGAAGGCCGACCTCGTCGGCGAGTACTTCGTCCGGCTGCTGCGCCACCTCGACCGGCAGGGGTTCGACCAGTGCGTGCCGGTCAACGACGACCCGGCCGTCACCGAGCGGCCGCTGCTGGACTTCGACGCGGGGTACGTGCTGCGGTCGATCGACGAGTTCCCGAAGGCCGGTTCGCGGGCGCCGTGGACGCTCGGCATGAGCTACGCGCACGACGTCGTCAAGCTGCGGCACGGCCGGATCGACGACGGCGCGCTCCGGTTCTCGCGGCGGCGGGCGGGAGCGGGCAGACTGGGCGCATGACGCTCGCTCCCGACCCGGCCCGCTGACATGCACTCCGCGGGCCTGGTCCTGCACCCCCGCCGCGACTCCGCGGCCGCCGTCGACGCCGTGCTCGGCTGGGCGGGCAACCGGAACATCGAGATCCTCGGCATCGCCGACGAGATCGTCCGCCTCAACTGCGCGGCGGTCGGGGTGACCCCCGAGGAGCTCGGCCGCCGCTCCGACCTGGTGGTCAGCCTCGGCGGCGACGGCACGATGCTGCGCGCCATGCGGCTGGCCGACGGGCAGCGCGCGCCGGTGCTCGGGGTGAACCTCGGCAAGCTCGGCTTCCTCGCCGAGGTCGACGTCCCCGACCTGCCCGGCGCGCTCTCGGCCATCGACGACCACCAGTTCACGGTGGAGCCGCGGCTGGCCGTGGACGCCGTGCTGGAGGGCCGGAAGATCACGGCGTTCAACGACATCGCGGTGGTCCGCGTGCCCGGCGACGGCAGCGCGGTGGTCGCGGTGCGCGTCGGCGGCCAGCCGTTCGTGAGCTACTCGGCCGACGCGGTGGTCGTCGCGACCCCGACCGGCTCGACGGCCTACAGCTTCTCCGCGGGCGGCCCGATCACCAGTCCGGCGGTGGAGGCGCTGCTGGTCACGCCCGCGGCGCCGCACTCGGCGTACAGCCGCGGGGTGGTGCTGTCGGTGCACGACGAGGTGTCGCTGGAGATCCTGCCGACCAGCGGGCGGCTGGCGGTGGAGGTCGACGGCCAGGTCGCGGGGTACGTCTCCGCCGGCGACCGCCTCGACCTGCGCGGCCGGCCCAGCGCCGCCCGGGTCGTCCGGCTCGGGATGACGACGTTCTACCAGCGGGCGCGCCGCAAGCTGCGGCTGACGGACTCGGCGGAGATCCCGCAGGACGGCGAGCACTGAGGCCTGCGTCACATCTCGGCCGGGCTTCACGCTGGTCACGGAACGGTCACGGTAGCGTCCGCGGCTTGCGCCTGAACCAGCCGAGCCGTCCCGGAGTGTCTTAACGCATGCTGTGCCCTTCACCGGTCCGTCCCCGCCTCCGCGCCCGCCTGCTCGTGCCGGGCGCGCTGGCCGCGTTCGCCGTCGCCGTCGTCCTGCTCGTGGTTCTGCACCTCGACCGGAGCCTCGCGCCGCTCGACCCGGTCAGCTCGATGCTCAGCGACTACGCGCTGAGCCCGGGCCGTGGGTTGTGGGACGGCGCGCTGATCCTCACCAGCACCGGCTCGGCGCTGCTGCTGGTCGCGCTCTACCGCCGTGGCCTGCTGGCGAACCCGGCACTGGTGGCGGCGAAGGCGCTGTGGTGCGTGAGCCTGGTGGCGGTGGCCATCTTCGCGAAGGACCCCCAGGGCGGTGCGATCACGGCGACCGGCAAGATCCACCTGTACGCGTCGGCGGTGACGTGCCTGAGCCTGCCGATCGTCGGCTGGGCCCTGGGCCGCCGCCACCGCGACGACCCCCGCTGGCGCCGTTTCGCGTCCTGGTCGCGGCGGCTCGCCCTGGCCGCGATCCCGTTCTACCTGCCGTTCATCGTCCCGTTCGCGGTGAACGTCATCCTCGGCGGCCACCTGCCGACGGTGGCGACCGGGCTGGTGGAGCGGTTGATGATGGTGCTGGAGATCGCGTTGCTGGCGGTGCTGGGCCAGTGGGCGCACCGCGCTATGCGGCCTTCTCGAGCACCGCGCGACCGCCGCCTCCCCGGACGAGCACAACCCGCGGCGGCGTGACGTCGCCATGACCCATTCGCGACACTCAAGCCCCCAGCCCTTGGGCCCGGGAATTCGCTACGCCTGGGCCGAGGTCTGACCCGGCTGGTCCCGCGTCCGATGCAGCAACCAGTCCCGGTTCGTGCGGATCAGGGCGTACCGCACCGCACCAGCCCGGCCGTGCAGCGTGAACAGGATCCGCCTGTCCGTCCGGTCGTGCTCCTCCCACCAGCCGGTGTCCGCGATCTTCTTCGTGTCGTCCTCGAAGGCCAGGTGGTCGAGCGCGTGGTCCGGCACGGCGACCGCGAGCCGGTTGCCCTTCGTGTCCGGGGGCAGTCCGCGGGGCACCGCCCACGAGCGCAGCACGCCGTCCTCCTCCAGGCGGAGGTCGAAGTGGTGCCGGGGGCGCCAGTGCTCGTGCAGCACGAACGCCGGTCGCTCGCTCACTCCCCCACGATGCCAGACCAGGCGCCCTACCCGTTTTGGCGCCCGCAAAACCGTCCATCCGTGGACTTGACCGGTTCCAGAGAAGGGCGCACGGTGGGGAGTCATGAGCGATGCGGCGTCGAGTCTGCGGGCGGCGGGTCTGCGGGTCACCGCGCCCCGCCGGGCCGTGCTGAGCTGGCTGACCGAGCATCCTCATTCCACTGTGGACGCCATCGGCACCGGCGTCCGGGAACTGCTGGACTCCGTGTCCACCCAGGCGATCTACGACGTGCTGGGCGCGTGCACGGAAGCCGGCCTGGTCCGGCGGATCGAGCTGCCGGGCCACCCCGCCCGGTTCGAACGCCGGGCCGGGGACAACCACCACCACGTCGTGTGCCGGCGGTGCGGGCGGACCGAGGACGTCGACTGCGCGACCGGCGCCGCGCCCTGCCTCACCCCCGGCACCGCGCACGGCTTCACCATCGACGAGGCGGAAGTGGTGTTCTGGGGCATCTGCCCCGGGTGCGCCGCCCGCCCCGCGGAAAGAGGAACGTTGTGACACAGATCCGACCCGAACCGACCACCACCGACGCCGGCATCCCCGTCGAAAGCGACGAGCACTCCCTCACGATCGGTCCCGACGGCCCGATCCTGCTGCAGGACAACTACCTCATCGAGCAGATGGCGCAGTTCAACCGCGAACGCGTCCCCGAGCGCCAGCCGCACGCCAAGGGCAGCGGCGCGTTCGGGCGGTTCGAGGTGACCGGCGACGTCAGCGCGTACACCAAGGCGGCCGTCTTCCAACCGGGCGTGCAGACCGACCTGCTGGTCCGGTTCTCCACCGTCGCCGGCGAGCGGGGCAGCCCCGACACCTGGCGCGACCCGCGCGGTTTCGCGGTGAAGTTCTACACCACCGAAGGCAACTACGACATGGTCGGGAACAACACCCCGGTCTTCTTCATCCGCGATCCGTTGAAGTTCCAGCACTTCATCCGGTCGCAGAAGCGCCGCGCCGACAACAACCTGCGCGACCACGACATGCAGTGGGACTTCTGGACGCTGTCCCCGGAGTCGGCGCACCAGGTCACCTGGCTGATGGGCGACCGCGGCCTCCCGCGGACCTGGCGCCACATGAACGGCTACAGCTCGCACACCTACATGTGGGTCAACCAGGCGGGTGACCGCTTCTGGGTGAAGTACCACTTCAAGTCCGACCAGGGTGTCGAGTGCTTCACGCAGGACGAAGGCGACCAGATGGCGTCGGCCGACACCGACTACCACACGCGTGACCTCTACGAGGCGATCGAGCGCGGCGACCACCCGAGCTGGACGCTGAAGATGCAGGTCATGCCGTTCGAGGACGCCAAGACCTACCGGTTCAACCCGTTCGACCTGACGAAGGTGTGGCCGCACGCGGACTACCCGCTGATCGAGGTCGGCCGGATGACCCTCGACCGCAACCCGACCGACCACCACGCGGAGATCGAGCAGGCCGCGTTCGAGCCGAGCAACCTGGTGCCCGGCATCGGCGTGAGCCCGGACAAGATGCTGCTGGGCCGGCTGTTCTCCTACCCGGACGCGCATCGCTACCGCATCGGCGCGAACTACAAGCAGCTGCCGGTCAACGCCCCCGTCGCGCCCGTCCACAGTTACAGCAAGGACGGCGCGATGCGGTACACGAAGGTGTCCGACCCGGTCTACGCGCCGAACTCGAAGGGCGGCCCGCACGCCGACGTCGCCCGCTACGGGCAGCCGTCCGGCTGGCAGGCCGACGGAGAAATGGTCCGCACGGCGTACACGCTGCGCGAGGAGGACGACGACTTCGGGCAGGCCGGCACGATGGTCCGCGAGGTCCTGGACGACGACGCCCGCGGGCGGCTGGTCGACAACGTCGTGGGGCACCTGCTCAACGGCGTGAGCGAGCCCGTGCTGGCGCGGGCGTTCGACTACTGGCGCAACGTCGACAAGGACGTCGGCGACCGGATCGAGTCGGGCGTGCGCGCCAAGCAGGACGAGAAGGACCCGAAGGCCGCCGACCAGGGCAACCCGGCGCGGTCGAGCATGCAGCACAAGGCCTGAGGACTCGCGGCGGTCTCCGCTCCCGGGCGGGCGGAGACCGCCGCGGGCGTTCGGCTAGGTTGGCTTCCTCGGGGACCGATCAGGGAGGCCATGCTTGCGTTTTGCCGACGGGGTGCTGCCCGTCGCGGCCGCGGTGGCGCTGCTCGTGTTCGCCGTGCGCCTGGCGCACGAGCCGCGGCGGCTCGGCAACGCCGTGTGGCTCGGCGTCGCGCTTCTGCTTACCGGGTTGTGGCTGTTGCGCCAGGCGTTGCACCTGGACTGGCTGACACCGGTCGTGCTCGGGGTGATCGCCCTGGTCGCGCTGGCGCTACCGGTCGCCCTGCTCGTCAACGGCGCCCAGATGTGGCGCCGCGAAGGCCGTTCCACCGGGAATCTGCTCTCGCTGGCGCTCGGTGCCGGGATGATCCTCCTCGAGGCGCTGCTCTTCGTCCCGCTCGGCCGGTGGGGCGCGGCGGCCGTGGCCATCGCGGCGGTGCTCGCCGGGTACTTCGGGTTCCTGTTCTTCTCGCTCCTGGTCTATTCGGTGCTGTACAGCCGGCTCGGCCGGCGCGGTGGCTTGGACGCCGTCATCGTGCTCGGCTCCGGGCTCGCCGGGGACGAGGTGCCGCCGCTGCTCGCCGGCCGGCTCGAGCGCGCGCTCCGGCTCTACACCCGGGAGTCCACCCCGCCGTTGCTGGTGGTGTCCGGCGGGCGGGGGCCGGACGAGAAGGTGACCGAAGCCGAGGCGATGCACGCCTACCTGCGCGAGCGCGGGGTGCCGGACGACCGGATCCGCCGCGAAGACCGGGCGCGCACCACCGAGGAGAACCTCCGGTTCTCGGCCGCGCTCCTCCCGGACGACGCACGCCGGGTGGTCGCGGTGACCAGCAACTACCACGTGTTCCGCGCGGCGGTCGAGTGCCGCCGCCTGCACCTGCCGTTCCACGCGGTCGGCTCCCCGACGGCCCGGTACTTCCTGCCGAGCGCGCTGCTGCGGGAGTTCGCGGCGCTGATCCTGCACTACCGCCGCACGACGATCGCCGCGTGCGTCGTGGTCGTGGCGGCCGGGGTGCTGCTCACGCTCTGATCTCCCGCAGCACACCGCACGCCCGCGCCACACCGTCCTCGGCCCGCAGCCGCGCGCCGACGTACTGCGCGCCCCGGCGGAAGAGCGGGTTGCCGGTGAGCTCGCGCAGCCGGGCGGTCAGCACGTCGACGTCCAGCTGCTCGAGGGGCAGCGGCCGCGGCCCGGCGCTGAGCCGGGAGACCCGGTCGCCCCAGTACGGCTGGTCGGAGAAGACCGGGCAGACGAGCGCCGGCACCCCCGCGCGCAACGCGGCGGCGGTGGTTCCGGCGCCGCCGTGGTGCACGACCGCCGCGGTGCGCGGGAACAGCCAGGAGTGCGGGACGTCGGTGACGGTGAGGATGTCGTCGGAGTCCTCTCCCGCGATGCCGAGCAGGCCGCGCAGCCCGGCTCGCCGCAGAGCTTCCCGGACGGTCCCGGCGGCACCCCCGGATTCCATGCTGCCGAAGCCGACGTAGACCGGCGGTGGCCCGGCGGCGAGGAAGTCGCGCAGCCGCGGGTCCGGGCGCCAGCCGTCGTCGGCGTCGAGGAACCAATAGCCGGTGAGGTGCACTCGTGGGGGCCAGTCGGGCGGGCGCGGCACCACGGCGTCGGAGAATCCGCAGAGCACGGGCCCGTTCCGCCGGGGCCCGCGACGGCCGGTAGCGGGAATGCCGAGGGTGGCCGTGCGCCAGCGGTCGATCTCGGGGCGCAGGAGCTGCCAAGCCAGGGTGTCGACCGCGGTGAAGCTCAGCTGCCGTCCCCACGGGCCGAGGTGGCGGGCGCGGGGCAGCAGGGGGTGGGCGAAGGCGCGCGTCGGGATGCCGGGCTGGTAGTGGAGTTCGACGTTGGGGACGTCGAGGTGCGTGCCGAGGAAGCCGAGGGTCGGGGCGAGGACGAGGTCGGCGTCTTTCGTGCCGGTGTGGACGTCGGCGAGGAGGCGGTCGAGGAGCGGGGTGAGGACTTCCCGGAGGCCGGAGAGGAACTTGAGCGGGTTGCGTCCGGCGGTCCAGGCGCGGCCCGCGGCCGAGCCGAGGATTTCGCCGGGATCGGCGGAGAGGGGCGCGAAGGCGAGGCCGTGCGTGGTGACGAGGGACCGAAACCGTTCGGCGGCGAGGATCCGGACGCGGTCGTCATCGGCGGTGATCCCCCGGCCGAGCGCGACGCAGGGTTGGACATCACCGCGCGATCCGGGCGCGAGGATCACCACGAGTCGGCTCATCGCCTGGCCGCCGTCAGGCGGTACCGGAGCCGGAACGGCAGGCCGGCCAGCACCGCCGCCACCCGCGCGTCCCCTCCCACCAGGTACCTCGGCGCCGGGCGGCGGGCCGTCAACGCGCGGACCACCACCTGGGCCGCCCGTCGCGGCGGCACTCCCGTCCTGGCCGACCGCGCCGCGCTGTGTTCCGCTGCCGCCAACTGCGCGCCATACCGCTCGAGCCCCGCCGGTGGCAGCGACGACCGGACCTCCTCGGCCGCCGCCTGGGCGCGGGGCCAGATGGCCGTCGCCACCGCGCCCGGCTCGACCAGGACCACCTCGATCCCCTCCGGCGCCAGCTCGGCCCGGAGGCTGTCGGTCAACCCCACCAGCGCGAACTTCGACGTGTGGTACGGCCCGATCATCGGCCCCGCGATGCGGCCGCCGATCGAGCCGACCGTCACCACGCGCGCCGTCGAGGCGATCCGCAGCGCCGGGAGCATCGCGCGGGTCACCGCGAGCTGCCCGGTGACGTTCACGTCCAGCTGCTCGCGGAACGCCTCCAGCGGCACGTACTCCAGCGGCCCTGGCCGGGCCAGGCCCGCATTGTTCACCAGGCCCCGCAGCGGGCCGCCGGCCGTGACGCGCCGGCCGCACTCCTCGATCGACGCCGCGTCGCGCAAGTCCATCCGCAGCACCGTGACCGCCTCGCCGTAGGCGCGTTCGAGCTCCTTCTCGTCGCCGTCGGTGCGGACGCTCGCCCACACGTGCGCGCCGCGGCGGACCAGCTCCGCCACGCACGCGCGGCCGATCCCGCTCGACGCGCCCGTGACCACATAGGACGCCTTCACGATGCCAGCACCTGCAGCATCCGCGGCCACGTCTTGTGCAGCTGCTCCTGCCAGTACGCCCACTGGTGGGTGCCCGGCCCGTAGAGGTCCACCGTCGCCGGGACGCCGAGCGCGCGCAGCCGGCCGGCCATCGCCGTGGTCTGGCCGCCGCACAGGAACTCCAGCAGCATCGCGCCCGGCAGGACGTCGATCGGGAGCTTCGAGTCGAGCGGCCCCGGCAGGCCGTTGCCCGCCGACAGGTAGAGCTCGGTCCCCCGCAGGCGCTCGGCGTTCACCAGCGGGTCGTGGGCGTCCCAGCGCGCGGATTCCCGTCGCCGGTCGCCCCAGAGCGCCTCCGGGTCGAGGTGCGCCGAGCTGACGATCGCGTCGGTCAGCAGCTCCCCCGTCGGGCCGGTGGGGTTGAGGTTCCCGCTGTAGGACGCCGCGTAGCGGAACACGCCGGGGCGGCGCGCGGCCAGTTCGATCGCGCCGTAACCGCCGAGCGAAAGACCGGCCGCTGCCCGCCGGCCGTCCCCGCGGTAGCCGCGGTCGATCAGCTGGGGCAGCTCGCCGGCCGTGAACGTCTCCCACTGGTTGAGCGCGATGTCCTTGCCGTAGTTCCACCAGTCGCTGAAGAACCCCGCCGGCCCGGCGCCCGGCATGACGACCAGGACACCGGCGTTGTCGGCCAGCGCCCGGATGTCGGTGTTGGCGCTCCAGCCGCGGTAGTCCTGCAGGCGGGTCTCCCCGGCGAGCAGGTACACCGCCGCCCACTTCCGGTCCGGCTCGGCCGCCCAGTCCCGCGGCAGGATCAGCCGGACCATCGTGTAGGCGCCGACGCCGGTCGAGCGCACGGTCAGGTCGAGCACCCGCGGGTCACCCTCCACAGTGGACTCCGCGACGACGTGCGAGCCGTCGTCGGCCCGGGCGTCCGGGACGCCGGTCGCGGCCCGCGCCGGCGCCACCGGCACCACCAAGGCCACCGTGGCCACCACCGCGGCCGCGCCGAGCCACCTCCCAGATATGCGCATACGCATTCCTTTCCCCGGTCGGTCGATCGAATTCTGAAAAGTGACGGCGATCACGCGGAAACCGCGTCGGATGCGCGGTCAACCTAGAGGAAGAACGGCTCGCTTGGCAATTGTCCGGTCGTCGATCTCACCGGACAATGTGAAGCGCAGGCAAACAAAACCACGCTTCTCCTCCCCCGTCGGGGTGAGGGTACGGTCACCGACCGTCACCAGAGTCGGACGGCCGTGCCACATCCCCGCACCAAACTCGCCAGTAACTTGAAAATCAGCAGGTCACCCCCTGTACACGAAGACCGTTTACGTTTTCTTGACGGGCTTCCGGTAACCGATTTCCTGTCGTAGCCTTCCCCTGCCGCCGGGCTCGGACCCCGTTGACCCGTCCCCCGGCGAGGTCCCAACGCGGGGACCGCGAACCCCCTCGAGAACACTCCCCGAAAGGGCTTTTCATGCCTGCCCGAATTCGCTTTCCCCCGGTCCGCGCCGCCGCTCTCCTGGTCGCCGCGGCCGCCGCGACCACCATTTCCGGGGCCGCCGGAAAACCGGCCGTCCCGCCCGCCGCGCTGCTGCCCGCCGAGTCGGTCCCCGGGAGCGGCCCGCGTGCTGTCTTCGACCTCGCCGCCACCGCACGAGCGGCGCCGGAGCCGCAAGACGGGTGCGCGAACGTGACGCACGGACGGCTGCTCGGCCCCGGAACCACGACCGGGCAGGGCTTCCAGGCCGCGGTGCCCGGCGGCCAGGTGTCCGAGCTCGTCGCCCGCACCCCCGAACCGCCCGACTTCGCCGCCTGGACCGCGCAGGTCCGCCGGTGCGCGCAGGTCACCGTCGACGACCAGGACCTCCCCACGGTCTCGACCCTCACCCTGCGCCCCGCGCCCGCCGTCCCCGGCGCGGAAACCCTTTCCTACCAGCAGGTCCTAACCCTTCCCGGCCAGCAGGCCGGGCTGCCGGGACTCCGTCTGCGCACCGTCGCCATCGCCGCCGGCACCGTGCTCGTCCTGCTCCGCGACGCCGGAGCGACCGATGTCGACCTCGACGCCCTGGCCGTCGCCGCGTGGCAGCACGCGCTCCCGCGGCTGGGTCGCTGACCCCGTTGAACCAAGAGGAGAACCCGATGTCCCTGGAGCACACCGGCGGCGACACCCTGACCGCCTGCCTGCGGCACTGGGCGGCCGCGAAGCCCGACGAAGCCGCGCTCACGTTCGCCGACTTCAGCACCGAACGCGACGGGCGGCGGCGCACCCTCACCTGGCGGCAGCTGGCCGACCGCGTCGACTCCGCCGCGGCCGCGCTCCCGGTGCGTCCCGGCGACCGGGTCGCGGTCCTCTGCCCGCAGGGCCCGGACTACGTCGTCGGCTTCCTCGCCGCGGTCACCGCGGGCGCGATCGCGGTGCCGCTGTTCGACCCGGGCCTGCCCGGCCACGCGGGACGGCTCGCCGCGGTGCTCGCCGACTGCACTCCCGCCGCGGTCGTCACGACGACAGCCGTCCAGGCCGCGGTCGAGGAGTTCGTCGACGTCCCGGTCGTCGCCGCCGATCGCCCGGGCCCCGCCCAGTCCTGGCCGGCGCCGGCAGCGGCCCCGGGCGACGTCGCGTACCTGCAGTACACCTCGGGGTCGACGCGAAGCCCGGCCGGCGTGGTGCTCACCCACACGAACGTGCTCGGCAACGTCGGCCAGGTCGTGCGCGGGCTCGGGCTCGACCCGGCCGCGGCCACGACGGTGTCGTGGCTGCCGCTGTTCCACGACATGGGCCTCGTCCTCGGTCTGGTCACGCCGCTGGCGCTGGGCCTGCGGTCGGTGCTGATGGACCCGCTCGCGTTCATCGAACGGCCCGTCCGCTGGCTGGAGCTGCTCGGCGACCACGCCGGCGCCTGGAGCGCCGCGCCGAACTTCGCCTTCCACTACTGCGCCACCCGCGTGCGGGAGGCCGACCGGGCCCGGCTGCGGCTCGGGCGGGTCGCCGCGATCGTCAACGGCGCCGAGCCGATCAACCCGGACGTCCTCGACCGCTTCCACACCGCGTTCGCCGCCGCCGGGTACCGGCCGGAGATGACGCGGCCCGCGTACGGCCTGGCCGAGGCGACCGTCTTCGTCACCACCGGCCCCGCCGCGCCCCCGCGCGTCACGACCTTCGACCGGGACGCCCTCTCCACCGGCACCGCGCGCCCGGCCGGCGACGGCGTCCGGCTGGTCGCCTGCGGGGTTCCGGCCGGTCAGGACGTCGCCCTGGTCGACCCGCACACCGCCGTCGTGGTCCCCGACGGATCGGTCGGCGAGATCTGGGTGCACGGCCCGAACGTCGGCGAAGGCTACTGGCGGAAACCCCTCGAGAGCACCGAAACCTTCGGCGCCCGGCCGGCCGGCGGGCTGCCCGAGGGGCCGTGGCTGCGCACCGGCGACCTCGGCCTCCGCCACGACGGGGAGCTCTACATCGCGGGCCGCATCAAGGACCTGATCATCGTCGACGGCCGCAACCACTACCCGCAGGACGTCGAGGCGACCGCCGCGGCCGCCCACGGCGCGATCCGCCCCGGCAGCACCGCCGCGTTCGCGGTCGGCGGCGCCGACACCGAGTCGGTCGTCGTGGTCGCCGAGCACCGCGCCCACGAAGAGCTGAGCGAGCAGGCGGAACGCGACCTCGTCACCACGATCCGGCGGCTCGTCGCCGACGCGCACGGTCTCGCGCTGCGTGCCGTCCTGCTCGTCCCGGCCGGCCGGGTGCCGCGCACCTCCAGCGGCAAGATCGCGCGCGCCGCCTGTCGCGACCGCTACCTCGCCGGTGACTACGGAAAGGCCCTGGCGCGATGAGAAACGACCCCACCCTCCGCCGGCGGCTGCTCGACCTGTTCGCCGAGCACCTCGGCGCCGACGTCGAGCCCGACCGCCCGCTCGCCGACTACGGCCTGTCCTCCCGTCAGGCCGTCGGGATCACCGCGGACCTCGAAGAGCTGCTGGGCGCCCGGCTCCCCGCGACCCTGCTGTGGGAGAACCCGACCGTCGACCACCTCGCCCGCAGCCTCACCCCGGACGACGAGCCCGTACCCGAAACCCGGGCCACGGACCGCCGCCGGACCGACCCGGTCGCCGTGGTCGGCCTCGGCTGCCGCTGGCCCGGCGCCGACGGGCTCGTGGAGTTCTGGGAGCTGCTGCACAGCGGACGGGACGCCGTCCGGACCGCGCCGCCGGGTCGCTGGCACCGCGACGCGGCGCCGGTCGTCGGCGGGTTCCTCGACGACGTCGCCGGGTTCGACGCCGAGCACTTCGGCGTCACCCCGCGCGAAGCCGCGACGATGGATCCCCAGCAGCGCATGCTCCTCGAAGTGACCTGGGCGGCGCTGGAGCACGCCGGGATCGCGCCGGCGTCGCTGCGTGGCAGCCGCACCGGTGTCTACACGGGAATCGCCACGCACGACTACGGCCACCTGACCATGGCCGGTGCCGAGCCCGACCTGGCGACGGCGACCGGCGCGGCGGGCAGCATCGCATCCAACCGGCTCTCGTACTTCTACGACCTGCGCGGGCCGAGCATGGCCGTCGACACCGCGTGCTCGTCTTCGCTGGTCGCGGTGCACCACGCCGTGCGGGCGCTGCGCGACGGCGAAGCGGACCTGGCGCTCGCCGCCGGGGTGAACCTCATGCTGCTGCCCGGGCCGACCGCCGCGTTCGCCGCCGCCGGGCTGCTGGCGGACGACGGCCGGTGCAAGACCTTCTCGGCCGGCGCGGACGGCATCGCGCGGGCCGAAGGCTGCGGGGTCGTGGTGCTCAAGCGGCTCGCGGACGCCGAAGTCGACGGTGACCGCGTGCTCGCGGTGATCCGCTCCTCCGCAGTCAACTCCGACGGCCGCTCGAACGGCCTCGCCGCGCCCAACCCCGTGGCCCAGCAAGCGATGCTGCGGGACGCCTACCGCGGCGCCGGGCTCAATCCATCCACTGTGGACTACGTCGAGGCGCACGGCACCGGCACCTTGCTCGGCGACCCGATCGAGGCCGGCGCGCTCGGCGCGGTGCTGGGCGCGGGCCGCGACGCGGACGCGCCCCTGCTGGTCGGCTCGGTGAAGACGAACATCGCGCACGCCGAAGCCGCGGCCGGGATCGCCGGGCTGATCAAGGTCGTCCTGGCGATGACCCACGACGAGCTGCCGCCGCAGCTGCACTTCACCACGCCGAACCCGCACATCCCGTTCGACGAGCTGCGGCTGCGCGTGGTCACCGAGCCGACACCGTGGCCGCGGCACAGCGGGCGGGCCACCGCCGGCGTGTCCGCCTTCGGCTTCGGCGGAACCAATGCGCACGTCGTCGTCGAGCAGGACGCGCTCCCGGCCGCTCCCCCGGAAGCTGCCGGCGTCCGGATCGGGCTGCTGTCCGCCCGCACCCGCGACCGGCTCGCCGAGCGGGCGACGCAGCTGGCGGACTGGCTGGACTCCCCCGCGGCCGCCTCTCTCGCCGACGTCACGCACACGCTCTTCCGGCGGGACAACGGTGGCCGGCACCGCGCCGCGGTGGTCGCCGGGGACCGGGCCGAGCTGGCGACGCTGCTGCGGGCCGTCGGCGCCGGCGCCGACCCGTTGCCGGCAGGCGCGGCGACCGGGAGCGCGAATCCCGGCGAGGGCCCGGTTTTTGTGTTCTCCGGGCACGGTTCGCAGTGGCCGGGGATGGGCCGCGGCCTGCTGGCCGCCGAACCGGCGTTCGCCGCGCAGGTCGACAAGCTCGGCGACCCGTTCACCGAGCACACCGGGCGGTCGTTGCGTGCGCTGCTCGGCTCCGCCGGCCCGTTCTCGCTGGCCGAAACGCAGCTGGCGATCTTCGGGACGCAGGTCGCGCTGGCCGCCCGGTGGGAGGCGCTCGGCGTCCGGCCCGCCGCGGTCCTCGGGCATTCGCTCGGGTCGGCGGCCGCGGCCGTCGTGAGCGGGGTGCTGACCGCCGACGAGGCCGTCCACCTGGTCGCGACCCGCGCGCGGCTGCTGGGCACGGTCCGGCCGGGCGGCGCGATGGCCGCCGTCGAGCTGACGGCCGAAGAGCTCGCCGCGTACCCGGGGGTCGAGCTGGCCGTCGACTCCGCACCGGGGCAGCTGACCGTGGCCGCGGACGCCGACGTGCTGGACCGGCTCGTCACGGAGCTGGAAGCCGCCGGCCGGACGGCGAGGCGGCTCCCGGTGGCGGTGGCCGGGCACTCGGCCGGCGTCGAACCGGTCCTCGGCGACCTGCGGCACGCCTTGGCCGAGCTGGGCGGGCGGCGGCCGCTGGTGCCCTGGTACGACACGGTCCTGACCGACCCGCGGGAGCTGCCGGACTTCGACGCGCGGTACTGGGCAGCGCACCTGCGGCGGCCGGTGCGGTTCCGCCAAGCCGTGACGGCGGCGGCCGCGGACGGGCACCGCGTGTTCGTCGAGGTGTCCCCGCACCCGATCCTGCGGGGTTCGGTGGCCCGGACGCTGGCGGCCGCCGGAGTGGCGGACGCGGTGGTGACGGGGACGGTGCGCCGCGGCCAGGACGAGGTCCGCGCGTTCGGCGCGGCCGCCGCGACGGTGTACTGCGCGGGGATCGGGCTGAGTCTCACGGACCCCGACGACGGGGCGCGGCTCACCGACGTCCCGCCGATGCCCTGGCGGCACGAACGGTTCTGGTACACCGATCCCGAGCCGGCCCCCGCTCGCCGGGGTCCGGCGAGTGCGGCGCCTCGCGCCGCCGGTGGTGACCGGCTCACCGAGATCGTCGCCGCGATCATGGGCCTGTCCCCCGACCGGCTCGACGCCGACGTCCCGCTCGTCGAGCTCGGGCTGGACTCCCTGATGGCGAACCGGATCCGCGAGGCCGTCCGG
Organism: Amycolatopsis sp. NPDC104587; assembly: GCF_055583645.1. NCBI lineage: Bacteria > Bacillati > Actinomycetota > Actinomycetes > Pseudonocardiales > Pseudonocardiaceae > Amycolatopsis > Amycolatopsis sp. NPDC104587. The sequence goes on along the minus strand of NZ_JBVJNO010000003.1, from coordinate 93,881 downwards.
CGTGAGCTCGGCGCCGAACCCGACGCCGCCGCCGTCCTGCGCGGCGCCACCCTCGCCGACCTCAACCGCGATCTCGCGCCGCGCGAAGACGAGACTCCGCGACCGGCCCGCGGCCGCGCGTGGGACGCCGCCGACCGGCTCGTCCTGCGGCTGTGGCGGGACCACACCGGCGCCGACGCGAGCGGCACGCACGTCCGGCTGTCCGGCGCCGCCCGGCCGGAGCCGCTCGCCCGGCTGCTCGCGGACGGGCTCACCACCGAGCTCGACACCCCCGTCGACCCGGCCGAGCTGCTGCGGCACGACTCCCTCGCGACCATCGCCGACGTCGCGCGCGCCGTCCTGGACACGCGGGAAGAACGCGGGCCCGTGCACCTGCTCTCGCCGGGTGACGCCGGGACCCCGCCGCTGCTGCTGTTCCACCCCGGCGGCAGCACCTGCACGGTCTACCGGCCGCTGCTGGACCGGCTGCCCGGCGGCGTGCCGTGCGTCGGCTTCGAACGGGTGCCCGGCACGAGCGTCGAAGAGCGCGTCGACCGCCTGCTCCCGCTGGTGCGGGCACGGCAGCCCCACGGGCCGTATCGCCTGGCCGGCTGGTCGTTCGGCGGCGCGCTCGCCTACGGCGTCGCCGCGCGGCTCGCAGACGAAGGCGCCGAGGTCGAGCTCGTGGCGCTCGTCGACACCATGCTGCCGCTGCCGGAACCGGACCTCGACCCGCGGGCGTCGTCGGCCCGGCGGTTCCTGCGGTTCACCGGCTACGTCGAAGGCACCTACGGCCGGCCCGTCGCCCTCGGCCACGACGAGCTCGCGCCGCTGCCCGAAGAGGAGCAGATCGAGCTCACCATGCGCCGCGTCGCCGAAGCCGGGCTGCTGAGCCCGGGGGTGCTGCGGCACCAGCGTCAGTCCTTTCTGGACACTCTGGCCGCCGAACGCGGGACGCCCCGGCGCTACGACGGCCGGGTCGTCCTCTACCGGGCCACCGAGCCGTACGCCGCCGGGCTGGCGATGGAGCCGCGGTACTCCCGTACGGACCTCGCCGCCGGCTGGGCGGACCTGTGCCCGCGGCTGGAGATCGTGCCCGTCGCCGCGCACCACCTCTCAGTGGTCGACCCGCCGCACGTCGACGTCGTCGCGCGGCACCTGGCGGGCCTGCTGTGGCCGTGACCCTGGTCCGGGCCTGGCCGCTGCTGGCCGTGCTCGGCGCGGGGCTGCTGCTGGTCGCGGTCGACGCGACCGTGCTGCACGTCGCGCTGCCCGACGTCGTCCGGCAGCTGCGGCCCGATGCCGCCGCCCAGGTGTGGATCGTGGCGATCTACCCGCTGACGGCGGCGCCGCTGCTGCTGCCGTTCGCCACCCTCGGCGACCGCTTCGGGCGGCGGCGGGTGCTGGTCACCGGCTACGTCGTGTTCGGGCTGGCGTCCCTCGGCTGCGCGCTCGCCCCCGGCGTCCCGGCGCTGCTCGCCGCGCGGGCGGCGCTCGGCTGCGGCGGCGCGATGATCATGCCGGTGACGATGTCGCTGCTGCGGGAGCTGTTCCCCGAGCGGCGGCAGCGGCGCACCGCGATCGCGGTGTGCAGCGGCATCGCCGGCGCCGGCTCGGTGTTCGGGCCGGTGCTCGGCGGGGTCCTCGTCGAGGCGTGGGGCTGGCGGGCGACGTTCCTGGTCAACCCGCCGGTGATCCTGGCCGCGGTGGTGGCGGCGCTGCGGTGGCTGCCGCGGACACCACCGGGGCCGGGCCGGTGGGACGCGCTCAGCGCCGCGCTCGCCGCCGGCGGGGTGCTGGGGGTCGCGTCCGCCATCGGGCCGTCGGGGGGCGGCTTCGCGGCGGGCGCGGCCGGGTGTCTCCTGCTCGGCCTGTTCGTCCGGCGGCAACGCCGGTCGCCGGAGCCGTTGCTGGACCTCGGGCTGTTCCGGCGGCCGGGTGTGCCGGGCGCGGTCGGCGGAGTGCTGCTGGTGATGAGCACGCTGGTCGGGCTGGGGTTGCTGCTCGCCCAGTACCTGCAGGTGGTGCTCGGCCTCTCCCCGACGGCCGCGGCGGCGCGGCTGCTGCTGGTGCTCGGGGCGTCGGCGGCCGGGAGCGTGGTGGCTCCGGGCCTGCTCGCACGGTTCGGCAACGTCCGGGTCCGGACGGCGGGGTTCGCGGTGGCGGCGCTGGCGTTGCTGATCCCGGCCGCGGGGGCGTCGAGCTCGCCGTGGTGGCTGGGCGGCGCGCTGGTGGGTTCGGGGTTCGGCATGGCGCTCGCGCTGACGTCGAGCACGGACACGCTCCTGTCGGCGGCCCAGGCGGACAGCGCGGGTGGCGCGGCGGCGGTCGAGAAGACGGGCTACGAGCTGGGAGCCGGTCTGGGGACAACGGTGTTCGGTTCCCTGGCGGCGGCGGTGTACGCGGCGCGGCTGGTGGTCCCGCCAGGGGTGCCTTTGGAAGCTGCCCGGCTCGCAGCGGCGGGTCCGGCGCAGGCGGAGACGGCGGCACGAGGGTTGGCGGCGGCGGACGAGCTGCTGGCGGCGGCGCGGGCGGCTTGCGCGGATGGGGTGCAGGTGGCGGCGGGAGTCGCTTGTGGACTGTTCGCGGTCGCTGCGGTGGTGTCGTTTTTGTGCCGGGGCAGGGCGATCTGACTCACAGCTCGCCGGACCCGCCTCGCCATTTCGCCGGTCGAGCTGCGGTCTTGGGCGAACCGACTCAACGCCCGCCCCTCGCCTCGCAGCTTTGGTCGAGCTGCGGTCCTGGGCGAACCGGCTCAACGCCCGCAGTATAGGTTGTTATACACAACCCTCACCGGAACCAACTCCCCGCACCCGACCGCATCACCGGGCCGCGTGGCTTCGGCGGGATCGGCAACGACCCCTGGCTCGGCGGCCACAGCGTCACCGCGGGGACGTCGCGCACCTGCGCCCGCAAACCGGCCAACGGCAAGGGCCGCCGCCGGGTGAGCATCGTCGTCGTGCGCGGGTGGAGGTCCACGAACGGGTACGTCGTGTGCAACGCCGCCAGGCGGTTCTCGAGCCGGCGGCTGCGCTCGGCCAGCTCCCCCGCCGGGACCGCCGGCTGGACCACCAGGAACTCCCCCGGCCCGAGCCGCACCGCGCGGTCGAGGGGGCGGAGGCCGTCGCGGAGGAGGTCGGCGATGTTCTGCTCCGTGTGCATCCGGACCCGGACGCCGTGGCGGCGCTCGACCGCCGCCGGGTCGTCGACCACCACCAGGACCAGGCCCAGCGGGACCGTGTCGGTCGCGTCGCCGAGCCAGGACGTGATGCCCGCCAACGTGTCGAGGCCGGTGTCCGGGTCGACCGGCGGGCCGGTGGGCGGCGGCTCTTCCGCGCGCGCCGAGTCCAGCTTCGCCGCCACGTGCCGCAACGCCGCCTCGGCCCGGCTCTCGATGTCGAGCGCCGCCGGGGTGTCGACCGACGCCAGGACGTCGTCGACCCGGCGGCGCACCGACGGCGGCAGCCGGTCGCCCATCGCGTCGCGGAGCCGGACGACCTCGGCGTACGCCTCGTCGCGGCGCAGGCCCCAGCGCCCGCGGAACAGCCGCGCCCGCTCCACCGAGGACGCCTGCGGGTCGACCTCGTCCAGGTCCTGCGCGACGACCGAAGCGCCGAACGTCGGCGACAGCACCGCGACCGACCACTCCCGCGCCATCGGCTCGTCGGCGCGCAGCAGCACCGGCGTGACGCCGTGCGGCAGGTCGGGCCGGCCGGAGTCGACCATGCCGACGACCGTCACCGCGGCCCGCCGCGCGATCCGGGCGTAGACCTCGCGCTCGCGGTCGAAGTACGGCAGCCGCTGGAACAGCGCGAACACGACGGTGTCGGCTCCCGCGCCCTCCGCGAGCGCCGCCCGCTCCACCGCGTGGGACGCGGTCACCAGGGCACGCTTGGACAGCACCCCCGCGCGGGCGGCGCCGCGCGGATCTGCTTCGGGCATCAGGGGATCGCCTTCGCCGGGGAAAGGGAGACAACCACCGTAAGAGACCGCGCCCGCCCCGGCTAGCCACCTGATGGGGTGGACTCAGAAGTGGTCCCGGTCCGCCTCCCGGGCGACGACCTCGTCACGGTCCGCGAGCTTTTCCAGGCCCCGCAACGGCTGCCGCATCCGGTGGTTCCCGCGGAGACGCTCGGCGTTGCGGTCGAGGAACGCCCAGTACCCCGCCGTGAACGGGCACGCGTCCGGCCCCGTCCGCCTCTTCGGGTCGAAGGCACAACCGGGACAGTGGTCACTCATCCGGTTGATGTAGGCCCCGCCCGCCGCGTACGGCTTGGTCGCGACGAGCCCGCCGTCGGCGTACTGGCTCATGCCGATCACGTTCGCCGGCATCACCCAAGCGAACCCGTCGACGAACGCCGTCGCGAACCACCGGGTGAGCTCGGCCGGGTCGTACCCGCGCTGCAGCGCGTGGTTGCCCAGCACCATCAGCCGTTCGATGTGGTGGGCGTACCCGCGGTCGCGCACCCCCGCGAGCGCGGTGCGCAGGCAGGCCGCCTCGATCGCGTCGGCGTCCAGCTCGCGCCACCACCGCGGCAGCTCCCGGCGCGCCCGCAAAGCGTTGCGGCGCAAGTAGTCCGGCCCCTGGTGCCAGTACAGGTGCCACACCCATTCACGCCAGCCCAGCACCTGCCGGACGAACCCCTCGACGCTGCTCAGCGGCGCTTCCCCGGTCCGGTACCGTGCTTCGGCCTTTTCGATCACGTCCCGCGGGTCGAGCAGGCCGAGGTTGAGCGGCACCGAGAGCAGCGCGTGCGCCATCGCCCAGTCGTGCGTGAGCATCGCGTCCTGGTGCGGGCCGAAGTCCGGCAGCCGGTGCTCGAGGAACCGCCGCAGCGCCCGCTCCGCCTCGTCGTGGCCGACGGCGAACCGCCGCGGGCCGTCGACGCCGACGGGGTGGATCTCCCCCGCGCGCTCGGCGCGGTCGAGCTCGGCGCGGACGCGGTCGTCGATCGGATTCTCGCGCGGGTGCCACGGCGCGGGGACGCCGAGCCGGGTCGCCTTCGGCGGCGGCTCCCGGTTGTCGCGGTCGAGGTTCCACCGACCGCCGGCCGGCTCTCCGCCGGGGTCGAGCAGAACGCCGAACTTCCGGCGCTGGTCGCGGTAGAAATCCTCCATGACGAACCGGGTGCGGCCGTCGGCCCACTCGGCGAAGTCCGCTTTGGACAGCACGAACCCCGGGGTCGGCAGGATCTCCGTCACGACGCCTTCGGCACGCAGCCGCCGGACGAACGCGTCGGCCGCGTGCGACGTCGGTTCGTGCACGACCACCGGCCTCCCGAAGCGCCGCAGCCCGGTGCGGTAGTCCGGCGCGTCGAGGAGCGTGACGCGGTCGCCGAGGTCGGCCGCGAGCCGGTACAGGGCGGCTTGGACGAGGTGCAGCTTCTGCCGGTGGAACGGCTTCCCGGCGAAGGCCGCGGCCGAGCGGACCAGCAGCACGTCGCGGTCGCGGAGCCCGGGAGTGCTGTGGAAGTGCGGCCCGAGCTGATCGGCGAACAGCCAGAGCGCGGGTTCGTCTCCCATGGGCCGAACGCTAACCCGCTTCCGGCGGCTCCGCAGCGTACGCGCGCAGCACTTCCGTGGTGTCCCCCAGGAACTTCGCCACCACCTCGGCTTGCCCCGGCGCCAGCTCCGCCGTCAGCCGGGTCATCGCGGCGACCAGGGGCGCCAGCGCCGTCCGCACCTCGGCGCGTGCGGTGTCGGCGATGACCAGCGTGACGCGCCGGCCGTCGCTCGGGTGACGGTCGCGGCGGACGTGGCCGGCCGCCTCCAGACGGTCGACCAGGACCGTCGCCGACGCGGAGCGGATCTTGAGCGCGTGCGCCAGCTCGACCGTGCCCATCGGCGTGCCCGCCGCGAGGTGCTGCAGGGCCTGCACGTCGGTCGCGCCGAGGTCCAGGCGCCGGGCCAGGGCCAGCTGGACGTCGTGAGCGAGCGCCAGCAGGTCCCGCAGGGCGAGGTTCACCTGGAGCGCGACGCTGTCTTCCACCGGCCCATTCTACGGTAGCTAGACAATCTAGCTAGTTTTGCTACCGTGGGCCCGGTGGATGTCCGAGCGATGAACGCGCAGATGACCGCCCGGCTGATCGACGCCCCGGCGGAGCCGCCACCCGAAGGCGGGTATGCGCTGCGGGTGGTCGAGACCCGCGGCCGCAGCACCGGCGAGCCGCGGCGCGTGCCGCTGGCCGTCGTCGCGCGGGACGGCGGGCGCTACCTCGTCTCGCCGGTCCGCGACCGCGACTGGGTCGCGAACCTCCTCGACGCGCCCGAGTGCGCACTCCTTTCGGCCGGGGAACGCCAGGACTGCCGCGCCGAAACCGTCGACGGCTCCGAAGCCGCCGGCGTCGTCGCGACGTACCTGGCCGCGATGTCCGTGCCGTGGGCGGTCAAGGCCTTCCCGGTCCCGCAGGACGCGTCCGAGGACCGGATTCTGGAGCACCTGCCGAGCATGGCGGTGTTCCGGTTGTCCACAGTGGACACGGAGTGAGCGTCGCGGTCGCCGGTGGCGGGCCCGGCGGCCTGCTGCTCGGGTACCTGCTCGCCCGCGCCGGGATCGAGGTCACCGTGCTGGAGGCGCGGTCGGACTTCGACCGCGACTTCCGCGGCGACTCCCTCCACCCGTACACCCTGGAGCTGCTCGACCGGCTCGGCCTGGCCGAGGACCTGCTGCGGCTCGACCACTTCAAGGCGCGATCGTTCCGCTTCCACACCCCGGCCGGCGTCTACCGCTGCGCCGACTACGACCGGCTCGACACGCCGTTCGGGTACGTCGCGCTGATGCCCCAGGTGCGGTTCCTCGACTTCCTCGCCGAACGCGCGAGCGCGCTCCCGACGTTCACGCTCCGGACGAACGCGAAGGTCACCGGGCTGCTCGAAGACGACGACGGGACCGTCACCGGCGTCCAGTACCGCGGCGGCGAGCTGAAGACGTCCCTCGTCGTCGGCGCCGACGGCCGGTTCTCGACCGTGCGTCGCCTGGCCGGGCTCCCCGCCGAACCGCTCGGCGCGACCACCGACCTGCTGTGGTTCCGGCTGCCGCGCTCCCCCGGCGACCCGCCCGACGCCGACCTCGACCTCTACTTCGGCCGGGACGCCTACGTCGGTGTCCTCGGCGGTGTCCGCGACTGGCAGGTGGGCTACAGCATCGAGAAGGGCTCCTACCCGGCACTGCGCGAAGGCGGGGTCGAGCCGATCCGCGCGTTCCTGCGCGAGCGCGTCCCGTGGCTGGCCGACCGGGCACACCTGCTCACGGACTTCGCGCAGACCACGCTGCTCTCGGTGGACATCTCCCGCGTCGAGCGCTGGCACCGCCCGGGGCTGCTGCTGCTCGGCGACGCCGCGCACGTCATCTCCCCGGTCGGCGGCAACGGGATCCTCATGGCGGTGCAGGACGCCGTCGCCGCGGCGAACCGCCTGGTCCCGCCGCTGCGGCGCGGCGATCTCACCGACGGAGACCTCGCCGCGGTCCAAGCCGACCGGATCCGCGCGATCGAACGGGTGCAGGCCGACCAGGTGCGCGTCGAGCGGCGGGCCGCGGCGGCCCGGGCCCGCGGCCGGGGCACCGCGCCACCCGCGCTGCTCAAGTTCCTGTTCGCGATCCCGGCGGTGCGCGCCCGCGGCGCGCGCGGCAACGCCTACGGCCCGTTCCCGCCTCAGCTGGACGAATCGCTCTTGTCGTAGGAGCTCCAGCCACCCTCGCCCTCGGCCGCGGCGACGTCGGCGTCGGCGGCCACCGCGTGGGTCATCGCCGCGATGGTGCGTTCGAGGCCCTGCCGGACCTCGTCGTCGTCCGCCTCGCGCACGCTGTGCAGGGTCACCGTGATCTCCGACGACGCCGGTCCGGCGTCGTCGATCCGCAGCTCGCCGTGGTAGTCGTCCGGGCCTTCGGCGCCCCACGACAGCGAGCGGTTCGCCGCGTCGGTGTGCAGCCACGCCTCGCTCGCGACGCGCTGCCCGTGCACCTCCGCCTCGACGTGCACGCCGTCCCCGCCCGTCGGCTCGGCGAGCTTCATCTCCGGGAAGTACCGCGGGAGGTTCTCGGGGTGGCTCAGGAACGCGAACAGCTCGTCCGCGGGGACGTCGGCGGTCGCGGTGTGGCGGTACTGGGTCATCGTCAGCTCCTCGTCGGCGGACCGGTCGAGCCCGGGTTACCCAGCCGGCCCGGACACAATCCCGCGCCGGTGCTTTAAAAGCCGCCCGGCGGGGAACCCGGATGCCATGGCACGCACCGAACCCGTCGCCCGGGTGCCGAAACCGGGCCCGGCTCCGATCCAGGGCATCGGCATGCTCATCGGCCTGCTCTTCCTCGTGCTCGGTGCGCTGGAGCTGATTCCGGGGGTCACCACCGGCGAGCAGCCGAGCCGGTTGTTCGGCGTCTTCGCCGTTTCGGCGGTATGGACGTTGCTCCATTTGCTCACCGGCGCCGCCGCGGTCTTCTGCACCCGTTCGTCGGCGCTGTCCGCCCGGTTCCTCGTCGGGGCCGGCGGGTTGTACGCCGTGTTCGGGCTCGCCGGGCTCCTGCCGCTGCCGGGCGCGGTCGAGGACCTGCTGCCGATGAACACCGCCGCGGTCTGCCTGAGTTTCGGCCTCGGCACGGCGATGCTCATCCTCGGGCTGGGCTGGCTCCGGCTCGGGCCAGGACGCCGCCGCTGACGACGTCGTCGCCGGGCCGCGGGAAGCGCACCACGGCGGCGGCCCCGAGCACCGCCAGTCCGAAGAGGACATAGCCGTTCCCGGTCAGCTGCTGGAGAACGTTCCACCGGTTCTCGACCTCGCCCCCGCGCGGCCACCACCACTGCGGGCCGGCGACCAACAGCACCGCGCCCGCTCCGGCGAGGATCGTGAAGCCACGCCGCCGGGTGCGTCGCGCCAGCGCCGCCCAGCCGAGCACGACGACCACGGCCCAGACCCAGTGGTGCGTCCAGGAGATCGGGGAGACCAGCAGCCCGCCGACGGCGTTCACTCCGAGCGCGACGGTCGTCTCCCCCGCGGCCAGTGCGCGCCGCACGCACAGCGCGGTCAGCACCAGCACCACCGCCACCAGCGGCAGCCACCACGCCGTGCGCGCGTCCGCCGGCACCCCGGATCGGGCCAGCAGCCCCAGCAGCGACTGGTTGCCGGCGTAGGTCGGCTCCCCGACCCGCCCGGTGTCCCACAGGGCGCCGGTCCAGTACCGCATCGAGTCCGCGCCGGCGAGCAGGAAGCCCAGCGCCGTCGCGGCCACGAACGTCACCACGGTCGTCACGGCGGCCCGGGTGTCGCGGCGGAGCAGGAAGTACAGCAGGAACACGGCCGGCGTGAGCTTGATCGCGGCGGCGAGGCCGATGAGCAGGCCGCGCGGCCACTTCGGGTGGTCCACGAGCACGTCGAGCACGACCAGCGCCAGCAGCAGGAGGTCGATCTGGCCCGCGTACACCGTGCGCAGCACCGGTTCCAGCACCTCGGCCACCAGCAGGAGCGCCCCGACGCGGCGCCAGTCGCAGCGGGCGCCGAGCGCGCGCAGCACCGTCGTCAGCACCGCGGCCAGCAGGCCGAGGGAGAGCAGGGTGAGCGCGAGGCAGGCGGCCCAGTACGGCAGCAGCGTCAGCGGGGCCAGCACGATCGCCGCGAACGGCGGGTAGGTGAAGAGCAGGAGCTGGCCGTCCCCGGTCGGCGGCAGCGTGCCGTACAGCGCCTGGCCGTGCAGCAGCGCCGCCGAGCCGAGCCGGTAGACGTCCAGGTCGACGCGGTACGCCGGAAACCGCAGGCGGCCGTCGTTGTAGGACACCAGCAGCACGACCAGCACGAGCACCTGCGCGCTCAGCAGCACGTACTTGTTCCCGAGCTTCGCCCGCACCCCTCGTCCCCCTCCGGTCGTCTCACGCATTCTGTCGGCTCCCCGCGCGGGCGCCATCCGGGAAACCCCCGGGCCGACCCCGGGAAAACCGGTTGCCGCCCGTGCCACCCTGGGCGGATGGGGACCCCGGACGGCTTCGGCCACCGCGTCGACGCACGCGGCACCGTGACGATCACCCACCACGGCCGTCCCGCCGGGACGCTCCGCGGTGGCGCCGCCGTGCGCTTCCTCGCCGCGCTCGACCGCGGGGATGACGCGCAGCTGCTGATGGCCCGCGCGACCGGCAACTACAAGCACGGCAACGAACGGCAGGCCCGCGACCACGCGCGCAACCGCGGGCGGTGACGCACACCTGGCACGCTGGAGCCATGAGCTACGACGTGCAGACGGTCCGCAAGCACTTCCCCGCCCTCGCCGAGGGAGCCGCCCACTTCGACGGGCCGGGCGGCTCGCAGGTTCCCGACGTCGTCGGGGAGGCGGTGGCCGGCACGCTGTGCGCGGCGATCGCCAACCGCGGCGTGGTCACCGCCGCCGAGCGCCGGGCGGCCACGGTGGTCACCGAGGCCCGCCAGGCCGTCGCCGACCTGCTCGCCGCCGACCCGGCCGGGGTCGTCTTCGGCCGGAGCATGACGCAGCTGACCTACGACTTCTCCCGCGCGCTGGCCAAGGACTGGGGTCCCGGGGACGAGGTCGTCGTCACCCGGCTCGACCACGACGCGAACATCCGGCCGTGGGTGCAGGCCGCGGCGGCCGCCGGCTCGACCGTGCGCTGGGCGGACTTCGACCCCGCGACCGGCCTGCTCGACCCGGCCGCCGTCACCGGCCTGCTGTCCTCGCGGACCCGGCTGGTCGCGCTGACGGCGGCGTCCAACCTGCTGGGCACCCGCCCGGACGTCCCGGCGATCGCGGCGGCGGTGCACAACGCGGGCGCGTTGCTCTACCTCGACGGGGTGCACCTGACCCCGCACGCGGCGGTCGACGTCACCGCTCTCGGCGCCGACTTCTACGCCTGCTCGCCGTACAAGTTCCTCGGCCCGCACCTCGGGCTGGTCGCCGCGGCACCCGCGCTGCTGGAGACCCTGCACCCGGACAAGCTGCTGCCCTCGACCGACGCCGTCCCGGAACGCTTCGAGCTCGGGACGCTCCCGTACGAGCTGCTGGCCGGCACCACCGCGGCCGTCGGCTTCCTCGCCGGGCTCGTCCCCGGCGAGGGCACGCGGCGCGCGCGTCTCCTCCGCTCCCTGGCGGCGCTGGAGGAGCACGAGAACGCACTGCTCAGCCGGCTCGACACCGGCCTGGCCGGGCTGCCCGGCGTGACCCGGCACGGCGCGCCGGACCGGCACCGCACGCCGACCGCGCTGTTCTCCGTCGACGGCGTCCCGCCGCAGGCGGTCTACGAGCACCTCGGCGCCCAGGGCGTCAACGCGCCGGCGGGCAGCTTCTACGCGATCGAGTGCGCGCGGCACCTCGGGCTCGGCGACACCGGCGCGGTGCGGGCCGGGATCGCGCCCTACACCACGGAAGCCGACGTCGACCGGCTGCTCGCCGGCGTCGCGTCGCTCCCGCGCTGAACGCCGACGGCCACCCCGGGGAGTCGTCCCGGGGTGGCCGTCGCGCGGGCTCGGATCAGCTGGGGTCCTGATCGAGCTGCGTCGCCTTCACCGCGTTGGCGACCTGCGTGCAGTCGTCGTCGGTGATGCCCGCGGTGCCCGCCTTGGCCAGCGCGGCGCACGAGGAGTTGAGGGCTTCGCCGACGTCCTTGAAGGTCGCGCTCTGGGTGAGCGTGTTCTCCACGCCCCACCAGATCTGGACCGACTTGTCGAGGCCGAGGCCGCGCACGGTCTGGTTGTTGAACGTGTCGCCGTCGGTGATCAGGTAGTCGGCCTTGTTCACGACGCCGTCGTTGATGTGCTCGTCCGGGTTGTTCGTCTGCCAGCCCGGGCCGTTGACCATGTCCGGCTGCGGGGACAGCGACGAGCGCGGGTCCTTCATGTCGCGGATCGCGCCCAGCGACGAGCCCGCGCCGAGCAGCCAACGGTTGTCGCCGGTGTCGTTGGGGTCGTTCGAGGTGATGCCGATGAACTTGCCGAAGACGTCCGAGAGGCCTTCGTTGATCGAGTCGGCCTGGCCGCCGCTCAGCCCGGAGGTGTGCTGGGTGACGCCGTGGGTCAGCTCGTGGCCGGTGATGTCGTCGGTGGTGACGCCTTCGCCGAAGGCCATCTGCTCGCCGTCCCAGAAGGCGTTGGCGAACGGGCATTCGCCGTCGACGCAGATCCGGACGGTGCCGCGCAGGGCCTTGCCGGTGCCGTCGCCGTAGTCGGCGCCGATGAGGCCGGTCAGGTCGACGTTGACGTACTTCTGGTAGAAGTCCGAGGCCTGGCCGAAGAAGGTGTAGACGTTGTTGACGTCCGGGACGCTCGACTCGGCGCCGCCTTCCTTGCGGGTGACGTCGAACGCGGCGCCGCAGCGGACCGAGTCGGTCGTGCCGCTGACCACCTTGCGGTCGGCGTCGCAGACGTCGCGGTTGGCCTCGCGGACCTCCGACCAGGACGTCAGGACGTCGGCCGTGCCGGCCTTGACGACCTCGGTCCACTTGCCCTGGAACTTCTTGCCGTGCACGGTGACCTGGTAGGTCGGCACGGCGACGCCGTCACCCTTCGCGCCGCCGAGGGTGGCGTCGTACCAGTACGGGCGGGGCGCGTCGGCCTTCAGCGTGTTCGCGGCCAGGCCGGTGCGCTTCGCGACGTCCGCGATGGCGGCGTCGGCGGCCCCCGCGTCACTCTTCGGGAAGGCGCCGGTGGTCTTCTTCGTGGTGCGCCCGTGCGTGGCGAGCACCGCGCCGGCCTTGTCGCGCAGCTGGACCAGCTGACCGCCGAACACCGGCACCCCGCCGATCTCCTGCTGCTGCCGCTGCACGCTGCCGAACGGCATCGCGAGCGAGCTCAGCGCGTGCATCGACGGCTGCGCGATGGTCGCCTCGGCGGGCGAACTGATCGTGGCCAGCGACACCGCGACGACGGCCGCGCTCACCGTCGCCGCCCCCGCGATGACCCGTTTGCGTGACACCCGGTACACCTCCGTGGAAGCTTGATCACCTGACGTGAAGTCCGTGCAGAGTCACATGCCCCGAAGGGGTCGCACACCGGTCGAAAGTAGGTAACTGACCATCTGGAGTCGGGCAACCGGTAGTTAATCACCGACATTTCGGACGACCCAGGCGTGACCGGAGGGGCATCACACGTGACTGGGTGGGCATCACACGTGACTGGGCGGGCATCACACGTGATGCCCCGCAAAACACGCGTGATGCCCGGCTGATCACGTGTGATGCCTCTTGGCGCACGGTCAGGGGGCGGGTGGGGCCACCACTCGGAGCTGGAGCATGGCCGCGAAGCGGGCTTCCGGGTCGGTCATGTCGAAGCCGCCGACCTCGGCGAGGCGGCGGAGGCGGTACCGGAACGTGTTCGGGTGGACGTGGACCGCGGCCGAAGCGGCGATGACGTCGCCGAAGGCGTCGAGCCAGGCTCGCAGGGTCTCGACGAGGTGCGCGTGGTGCTGCTCGTCGTAGTCCAGGAGCCGGGCGACCGGGCCGGTCGGGCGGTCGCCGCGCGCGGCGACCAGGTCCTGCAGCTCCAGCAGCAGTGCTTCGACGTGGACGTCGGCCAGCAGCGCGACGCGGCGGCCGGCGCCGTTGCCGGACCGCAGCACCCGCAACGCGCGATCGGCGCTGTCGCGGGCTTCCGGCAGCTCCCCCGCGCTGCGCGCCACCGGCCCGATGCCGACGACGGCCCGGACGCGGTCGCCGACCCGGTCCAGGAAGTCCTTCGCGATCCGCAGGGCCCGCCGCTCGCCGTCGGCGTCGCGGGTCACCGGCACCAGCCCGTACGCCGTGTCGCCGACGAGCGCCGCGGCCGACCGCGGGTGCACCGCGCTCAGGTGCATGGCGAGGCCGTCGCTGAGCCGCTGGCGTTCGGTGGCGAGCTCGGCCGCGCGGGGGTCGGCCGTGTCGAGCACCGCCAGCGCCAGCACGACGACCGGCTGGTCGGCCAGCCCCAGCCGGCTCAACGCCTCGCGCGCGCCCGCCCCGCCTTCCAGTGCCGTGCTCAGCAGGTCCGCGCGCAGGCGCCGTTCGACGTCGGCGCCCGCCCGGACGCGCAGGAGGTGCAGCGCCACCAGGCGGGCCGCGTCGCAGAGCGCCTGGGTCCGGTCGGGGGTCAGGGGTTCGCGCACCGCGGCCCAGATCGAGCCGAGGATCTCGTCGCCCGCCCGGACCGCGACGGCCACCCGCGGGAGCGAGAACCCGTCGGGGCTCTCCGGCGGCCGGTCGACGAACACCGGCTGGTCGGTGCGGTAGAGCTCCCGGAACACCCCGCGGTCGGCCAGCATCCGGGCGAACCGCTCCGGCACCTGCCGCCCGAGGATCGTCTCGACGCGCGAAGGGTCGGCTTCGTCCTGCCGCCCCGAGAACGCCAGCACGCGGGAGCGGCGGTCCTCGATGGTGACCGGCGCGTCGATCAACGCCCCGATCGCGTTGGCCACGGCGAACAGGTCACCCGACGGCAGCCCGGCCAGGGTCTCGGGCTCGGCGTCACCGACGTCGCCCTCCGCGAGCAGCGACCGCAGCATGGCGGCGAGCTGAGCCCACGACGCGCCGCGCGCGAACCCGAGCAGCGCCACGCCGGTCTCCTCGACCGCGGCCGTGACGGCGGGGGTCACCGTGACCGGCGCCCGCAGCACGAGCCCGGCCGCGTCGTGGCGGGCCAGGGCCCGCAGCTGCCGCACCACTTCCTCCGGCTCGCCGAGGCCGACGCCCAGCACCAGCGCGTGCTGGGGCAGCGCCGGCTCGTCGAGCGGGTCGTGGATGGCGACCCCGCCGATGCCGCCGGGCCGGTCGCCGTCCCCCAGCACCAGGTCCAGGAGGGTGCCGCCCAGGTCGTCGAGGACACGGCCGAGGCTGGCGTGCGGGCGCAGGTTCACGGAAACGAGCACCTCCCGAAGCTAGGCGGGCCGACCCCAGCCTAGTTCGTCGGAGGCCACGAATTCGGCACCCGAGTTCGTCCCGGACGACGAACTCGGGTGCCCGAGGGGTCAGCCCGCCAGCTTCGCCGCCACGTTGTAGGCCTCCACCAGCAGCTTGGCGCCCGGCACCCGCCGCCGGGGCTCGACGCGGACCGTGCGGCTCTCCCCCGGCAGCAGCCAGAAGTAGTTGTCGCCGTAGCGGGTCGGCAGCACGCGGTCGACACCGTTGCGTTCCCGCAGTGACAGCCGGATCATCGCCGCGACCGTCCGGCCGTCGTTGCGGACCGTCGCGGTGAACGCGTCGCCGTCGGGCCGCAGCGACGTGGTGAGCCGGGCGCCCGGCAGCTGGTTGAGCGCCCGCATCGCCGTGTCCGTCGTGTAGCGCCAGTAGGTGTTCTCCGACAGCACCGCGCCACGGGCGTCGGTGAGGGTCAGCCGGAGCAGGTGCAGCGGCGGCAGCCCGGCGTCGAACGGCACCGTGAACGCCGCGGCGCCCGAAATCGGGGCCACGTCGAGCTGCTGCTCCTTCGCCGGGCCCAGGCTCGCGCCGTCGAGGCCGTACAGCCGCGCGTTGACCGTCACCCCGCTCAGCGCCGCCGGCGTGTGGTTGACGACCCGGACCTGCCACGTCGTGAGGTCGGCCTGGACGTGGTGGGCTTCGCAGCCCTTGCGCGCGCCGTAGTAGCTGCCGTTGACGTCGAGGTCGTAGTCGTAGGTCTGCCAGACCGTGCTGTGCCAGGCCGGGTGCGACATCCAGAGCAGCACGCCGGTGGCGTCGTTCCACAGCTTCGCGTTCCACGCCTCGAAGATCGCGCGCATGCTCTCGTAGTTGACGAACTGCGCCTTGCGGCAGAACTCCGCCAGGCTCGTCGAGGGCGCGAGCCGCGCGTCGATCGCCGCGAGGTAGGTCTGCGGGGCCTGGTTGCCGTTGCCCGACCAGTCGTGGTGGAACCACGACGCGCCGATCGGCCAGCCCGGGTCGTCCTTGCCGACCAGGTTGCGCATGCTCTCCACGACCGAGACGGTCGGCAGCCCGATCTCGCTCCAGAACCCGGCCTTGCCGCCGGTCGCCTCGCCGGTGAAGTACTGCTTCGGGTCCAGCCAGCGGTAGGGCCCGTCGCCGGTGATCACGCCGCCCGCGGAGTTGCCCTGGTAGAGCAGGTCGGTGTGGCCGGTGACGATCTCGCGCAGCGCGTTGTCGATCACCGGCGGCGGCGTGCCCTCGTTGCAGCCGAACCAGACCGTCGCGCACGCGTGGTGGCGGTAGCGCAGCACGGTGTCCTTCGCCTGCGCGAGGAAGATGTCGTGGTTGGCCGGGTCGGTCGACCAGCCGTCCCAGAACTCGTTCCACAGCAGGATGCCGTACTTGTCGCAGGCGTCGAACAGCTCCTGGCGGTACGACGAGCCGACCCAGTTGCGGATCAGGGTGAAGTTCATGTCGCGGTGCATCGCGACGACGGCGTCGGTCCGCTCCGGCGTCATCCGGCGCAGCAGCTCGTCCCAGCCCCAGCTGCCACCACGGGCGAACACCTTGACGCCGTTGACGAGGAAGGTCAGCGGCTTCGGGCTGTTGTCCACCGAGGCGGCGTCGGTCCAGGTGTCACCGTCCTGCGACACCTGGATCTTGAACGTCGCCGCGTAGGCCGTCTCCCAGGTCAGCACGACCCGGTCGAACGCGGTCGCGGCGCCGAGGTCGACCTGCAGCCACTGGTTGTCTTCGTAGGCGGACGTCCAGCGCGTGTTCGGGTCGCCGTCGAAGGCCCGCTCGGGCGGGTTCCCGTCGGCCACCGACTGCGACGTCGCGGTCTTGCCCTGCGCCACGTCGGTGCCCGAGCTGTCCAGCACGGCCATCGTCCAGAGCGAGAAACCCCAGCCCGTGGCGCGCTTCAGCCCCTGCATCCGGACGTGCCGGGCGGTCTGCGGCGCGAGGTCGACGGTCTGCGTCGCGCGGCCGTCGGCGATGACGATCGGCAGGTCGTACTGGTAGCCGATCTGCCGCAGGCCGATCTTGACCGTCCGCCGGTCGCTCGTCGCCGCGCCGATCGCCGCGGTGAGCGTCAGGTCGTAGAGGTTCGGGGCGCCGTACCCGTTGGGCCACCACAGCTTCGGGTTCTTCACCTGCTGCTTCGGGAACACGACGTCGGTGCTCTGTCCGGCCGGGACGGTGACCGTGGCCGACACGTTCACCGGGCCGAACGCGGCGCTCACCTTGATCCGCTGGGCCGTCGCGGCGGCGTTGCGCACCGGCACGGTGAGCGTCACCTCTGCGGTGCCGGCGTCGGGCACCTTCGTGTCGACCCGGACGTCACCGAGCACGGCGGCGCCGGTCGAGCGCAGCCGCACGTGGTCCCAGATGCCCGAGGCGCGGTCGCGGACCGCGGGCATCCAGTCCCAGCCGGACACCGCGAGGTAGGTCGGCGAGCTGTCGAACATCGTGCTGCCGGCGTCGACGAACGCGTACCCCGCGGACCCTTTGTCGCCGGGGCTGCCGGGCCGCGGCATCGGCGAGATCTTCACGGCGAGGGCCTGCTCGCCGGTGCGCCGCAGGGCCGCGGTGACGTCGTAGGCGCCGCGGCCGAACGGGTGGCTCTGGGTGCCGATCTCCGCGCCGTTGAGCCAGATCTGCGCTTCGTGGTTGACCCCGTCGAACTCGAGCCAGACGTGCCGGCCCGGCGAGGTGTCGAGGCCGCGCGGCAGGCCGAAGCGGCGGCGGTACCACCAGGCGTGCCGGGACAGCGCCTCCGGCACGTGCAGGTTGTTCATGCCGGACACCGGATCCGGCAGCCGGCCCTGCTCGACGAGCGAGGCCAGGACGGTGCCGGGCACGGTCGCCGGCAGCCAGCCCCGGGTGTCCACTGTGGACGCCGAAAGGGCCTTGCCGTCGCCGGTGGGCGCCCAGTCGTCCATCGTCAGGACCCAGCCGGACTCGAGCGGGACGGTGCCGTCGGGCGCGACGGCGAGCGCGGGCGGGTCGTCGTGCGGGCGCACCGGGAAGCTCGTCCAGCCGTGCACCGCCGGGCGGTCGCGCGGGCCGGTGCCGAACACCTGGAAACCGTTGAGGCCCAGCGGGTTCGTCGTCGACCGGCCCGACGCGGAGAACCGCACCCAGCGGGCGGTGACGGCCGCGAGCGGGATCGTCACGACCCCGCCGGCGCCGGCGTCGCTGTGGTGGACCGTGCGCCAGGCCTTGCCGTCACCGGAGACGTCGAGGTCGAACACGGTCGCGTAGCTCGACTGGATCTCGAAGCCGCTGGTGTGGGTGCGGGACGCGCCGGCGTCGAAGGCCGGGTCGCCGGGCTTCGCCTCGAAGGTCAGCACGACCGACTCGATCCGGCACGGCGCCTGCAGGTCGACGACGATCCATTGGTCGTCTCCGGGCGCGGCGCGCCAGCCGGAGCCGCCGACCCCGGACTGTGCGAGGCCGTCGACGGCGAACTCGGCCGGTGTGGCGGCGTAGTCGGTCGAGGACACCTGCACCGGCCGGAACAGCGCGAGGTCGGTCTTGGGGGACGTTTCGGCGACCGCGGGCGCCGCCGACGCGACCCCGGGCAGGACGGCGGCCAGGCCGAACCCGGCCAGCAGGCCGGTCCCGGCGGCGAGGACGTGCCGCCGCGAGACGGCGGCCACCTCCGCGGGCTCGACGTCCGGGCCGGCGCCGTACTCCTCAGCCATGCGAACTCCGTTCTCGAAGCGGCAGCCGTGAACGGACGCGGGGGCCTCGCGGGGAGTCGGCGCCGTGGGCTGACAACGTTGCCACGAAGCTTCGACGGTGGTCGCGGGAGCCGTCAAGACGACAAGGAAGACAAGAATTAGGAATAATGACATCGATGTCTGCGCGCGCCGCCGTTGTGCCCCGCTGAGCGGGCACCGCTACGGTTGCATCGACTCCGCAGCGAACCGGTCCCGGGAGGCCCCATGGTCCAGGTCGAACGCACCGTCACCGTGCGCACGCCGGTCGAGCTCGTCGCCGGCTACCTCGCGGACTTCGCGCACACCGAGGACTGGGACCCCGGCACAGTCACGTGCACGCGGACCGACGCGGGCCCGCTGGAAGTCGGCGCGGTGTGGCACAACGTGTCGGAGTTCCGCGGCAAGAAGACGGAGCTGGAGTACCGCCTCACGCGGCGCGACCCGGGCCGGGTGACCTTCGTCGGCAAGAACAAGACGGCGACGTCCACCGACGACTTCACACTGACCTCCGGCCCGGACGGCACCGAAGTTCGCTACCAGGCGACGATCGAGTTCCACGGCCTGGCGAAACTGGCGGGCCCGTTCCTCAAGCGGGAGTTCGAGCGGCTCGGCGACAACGTCGTGCCGGAGCTGACCCGGGAGCTCGGCAGGCTCCGCTGACGCTTTCGACCGCCATCAGGCGTGGGCGTACGCCACGACCAGCTCCATCGCCGACGTCAGGTCGGCCACCCGCGGGAACCCGCGGTCGCCGAGGTGCGTCCAGCCCGGGCCCGCGACACCGACCGCGCGCCCGAGGTCCCGGACCCGCGCGGCGAGCAGGTCGTCGGCCGTCGGGGGCGCCAGGGACCAGAGCAGGACCAGCACCGGGTCGAGGCGCTCCGCCAGGTCGGCCACCGTCTCGGCCGGCACGAGCTGGCCGAGGTAGGCGACCGGCACCCCCGCCTCGGCCAAGGCCGCGCGGAGCGCTTCCATCGGGAGCGAGTGCCGTTCGGCGGGACAGCAGGCCAGCAGCACCGGCCGGCCCGGGACGGCGGCCGGGAAGCGGCGGCTGAACCGCTCGAACGCCAGGGAGATTTCGCTCGTCAGCGCCCACTCCGACGCGAAGCACACGTCGCCGCTCTGCCAGCGGTCGCCGAGGCCGCGCAGCACCGGCGCGAAGACCTCGGTCCAGGCGGCGGCCGGGCCGAGCGTGCCCAGGGTTTCGTCGAGCAGGCCGGCGACCGAGGCGAACTGCAGCTCGTCGGCGGCGTCGGCGAGCTCGCGGACGCGGCGGGCGGCCGGCACCCCGGACGTCGTCGCCGCGGGGCCGGCGAACGCCGTCGCGGCGGCCTCCCGCACGGGCATCCCCCGCGCGACGAGCCGCTGCATGTGCTGCAGGCGCCGGACGTCGGCGTCGGAGTAGCGGCGATGGCGCCCTTCGTCGACCGGCGGGCCGATCCCGTACCGCGCGCTCCAGCTGCGCAGGGTCACCGGCGACACGCCGAGCAGCCCGGCCACCTTGCCGGGCGCCCAGACGGGCGGCGGGTCGACGTTCTCGGGTTCCACCGTGTCCCTTCACCTCACCGGAGTGGGCCGAAGCTTAGCGACGCGATGCCCGCCGCACCCGGCGGCGACCGGCCGACCCGCCGGGTCACCGCCGCCCGCGCGCAACCGGGACCTCGCCGGGCGGAGGCGTGCGGGGGACGCGGCGGCGAGGCGTCGGCCTGCCGCGTCCCCTTCGGCGCCGCCCGGCGCCGGTGATCCGGCCCGCGTCAGCCGGATCCCGCCGGCCGCGGGGTGTGGCACCCGCCGTGGCCGGCGACGTGCCGGGGAAACGGTGCTGCGCGGCCACGCTATACCTCAATCGCATCGCTTGCGCATCGTTATCCCTCGGATGCCGCAGCGGGCCTACGCCGGACGAGTGATCTCACGCGGCTTCGGGTACCCGTTCTCCAGGAGGACAACCATGACAGAGCACCCCACCGCGCTCGAGACCACCACCGCCGCCGGGATTGTGACCGTCCGGTGCGCGGGCCCCGCCGACCTGGACACCGCGCCGCGCTTGCGCCGCGCGCTCCTGCCTCCGATCCGCCGCCGCTCCCGCGGGGTCGTCGCCGACCTCGCCGCGGTCACCTTCTGCGACTCGACGATCTTCAGCGTCCTGGTGGAAGCCCATCGCGACGCCCGGGCGCGTGACGTCCCCTTCGCCATCGCGGCCGACGCGGAGGCCGTCGCCCGGCCGCTGGAAATCCTCGGCCTCGACGAGGACCTGCCGCTGCACCCCACCTCGGCCGAGGCCCAGGCCGCCGTGGCACCGGCCCCGCGCCGCCGCGCCGGCTGAACCGGACCTACGCGGGGGCGTCACCGAGCACCGCCCGGTAGGTGCGCCGCAGTTCCTCACCGGGCTGGACACCCAGGTCCCCGGCCAGCCGGTCGCGGACGCGGCCGTACACCGCGACCGCTTCGGCGCGACGGCCGGTGGCCAGCAACGCCCGCATGAGCAACGCGGCCAGCGGCTCCCGCAGCGGTTCGAGGGCGAGGACGGCGGACAGCTCGTCGGCCGTTTCCGCGGCCCGGCCCAGCCTCAGCTGCAGCCGGGCACGCCGGGTCCACAGCGTGTTCCGGCGCTCGCCCAGCCGCAGCCGCTGGCCTTCGGCGAACGGCCCCGGCAACCCGGCGAGGGGCTCACCGTGGAACAGCGCCAGCGCGTCGGCGCAGCACGCGGCGGCCGCGGGCAGGTCGCCCGCTTCTTCGGCGGCGCCCGCGTCCGCGTCGAGCTCCGCCAGCCGGGCGACGTCGAGCCGCACGCCGTCGGCGGCGAACCGGTAGCCGCCGCGGGTGCGGCCGATCACCGAGTCCGGGGTCCGCTCGCCGGGCCCGCGCAGGCACTTGCGCAGCCGGTGCACGTACACCGGCACGACCCGGCCCCCGGTGCCCGGCGGCTCCAGCCCCCACACGCCGTCGAGCAGCTCGGACTGGCTGACCGTGACCCCCGGGCGCAGCACGAGCGCGGCCAGCAGCGCCTGCTGGCGCACCGGTCCGAGGTCCAGCGGGCTGCCGCCCCGCCACGCGCGCAGCGGGCCGAGCACGGAGAACCGCAGTCCCGGCACCGGATCCGCCTCGGGCGCGGGCCGCATCGGCGCGTCGTCGACCGCCGGACCGCGCGGGCTGACGACGCCGTGGTCGAACGCGTAGACCACGGCGGCGGCCCGGTCGCGCAGGCCCAGCTTGGTGAAGATCCGGCCCAGGTGGCTCTTCACCGTCAGCTCGGAGACGACCAGCGCGGCGGCGATCTCGGCGTTGCTCAGGCCGCGGCCGGCCGCGCGCAGCACGTCCAGCTCGCGCGGGGTCAGCAGACCCGGCGGCGGGCCCGCGGACCCGTCGGCGGCCGCGCGGCGGTAGGTCGTGAGCACCCGGGCGGTCACGGCGGCGTCGAGCCAGGCGTCCCCCGCGGCGACCGCGCGCACGGCGCGGATGAGGTCTTCGGCGGGCGAGTCCTTGAGGATGTAGCCGACCGCGCCGGCCCGCAGGGCGCCCGCGAGCAGCTCGTCGTCGTCGAACGTGGTGAGCGCCAGCACCGGCGGCCGAGGACCGGCCCGCCGCAGCCGCCGGGTCGCCTCGATCCCGTCGACGTGCTTCATCCGCAGGTCCATCACGACGACGTCGACCTCGGCGGCGGCGAGCGCCGCGGGGAAGTCCGCGCCGTCACCGCACTCCCCCGCGACGACGAACCCGTCGCGGCGGCGCAGGATCCGCCGCAGCCCGGACCGCACGAGCTCCTGGTCGTCGACGAGCAGGACCCGCACCGGCTCTTCGCCGGTCACGGCGCGACACCCGCGGGCACGCTGACGGCCACCACCCAGTCCGCCCCTTCCGGTCCGGCGCTCAGCCGCGCGCCCAGCTGTCCCGCCCGGGCGGCCATCCCGGTGAGCCCGGACCCGCCCGCGGCCCGCGGCGGGGCCCCGGCCGGGAGCCGGTTGCAGACGGTCAGCCGCGCTTCGCCCGCCTCGACGGCCAGCCGTATCCGCGCGGGCGCGCCGGCGCCGTGCTTGGCGACGTTGGCCAGCGACTCCTGCGCGATGCGGTACAGCCCGAGCCCGGCCAGGTCCGGCACCGCGGCCGGGTCGCCGTCCTGCTCGTAGTCCACGGCCAGGCCGGCCGCGCGGGTGCGCTCGACGAGCGCGGCGATGTCACGGGCGTCCGGCAGCGGCCGGGTCGCGGCGGGCGCCTCGGCGAGCAGCCCGACGGTCCGGCGGATGTCGGCCATCGCGGCCCGGCCGACCCGCTCGGCCTCCTCGAGCCCTTCCAGCGCCTCCTCGACGTCCCGGTCCTGGCGGAGGGCGTGCCGGGTGCCGGTCAGGTGCAGGAGCGTGATGCTCAGCGAATGCGCGACGACGTCGTGCACCTCGCGGGCGATCCGCTGCCGCTCGGCGAGCACGGCCTGGTCGCGCACGGCGTCCCGCGCCGCGCGCTCGGCGGCCAGCGCCCGCACGTACCAGCGGAGCATGAACCCGGCGGCCAGCCCGAGCAGCACGGCCGCGACGTAGACCGGAAAGCCGACGAGCCCGACGCGAGCCGTGGCGACGCTCAGCAGCACGACACTCGCGGCGCTCACGGCGAAAGCGAGCACCGGCCGGGCGATCGACGCCGTCTCGGCGACGAGCACCGCCAGCACGACGGGGGCGAAGTCGGGGACGACGGGGTCGGCCAGCAGGATCGTGACGGCCCCGAGCACGGTGAGCGCCTTGAGCCACGGCGGCGCGATGACCCCGGTGACGGCCCAGCCCAGGGCCGTCACGACCGCCAGCAGCCCGGCGAGCACGGCCGGCACGGGCGCCCCGCGCTGCACGACCGCGGTGACCGCCAGCACGGTCCCGAAGGCGCTCACCGCGACCGGCACCCACCAGGGCAGCGCGATGCCCGCCCGGTCGAGGCTCGCCTCCATCCGGGCCCGGAGCCCGCTCACCACCCTCGCCCGCACCGGACCAGCCTAGGAAGCCCGCGACCGCGGCGCATCCGGCCCCGGGAGGAGAGCCGCGGTCATCCGGATTTCATCGGCCCTGGTCGGTCCACTGTGGCCGCCGGGCGGTGAACACCGGCGCGCCACCGATCGGGTGGATCGGCGGGCGACCCGCGTGACCTGGCACTATCGTCCGACCCGCAGAGTCCACAGTGGACCAGGGGAGGTTGTCGTGCGCGTGACCCATGCCGCGCTGGCGGCGCTGGCGGCCTGCGGGCTCGTGGTGCTTTCGGTGCCGTTCGTGCGGTCCGCGCAGGCCGATCCGCTGCCCGGTGGCCTCGGGCCGTGCGTGCCGGGCACCTGCCCCGGGACCTATCCGCCGGTCGGCAACGGCGCGTTCGCCGGGCGCGACAACGGCATCAACGTCTTCGTCGGCGGCAGCATGCGCGTCACCGGCAGCGCCGCCGAGGCCGAGGGGCGGGTGGTCGTCGGCGGGGACTTCACGCTGCGGAAGACCTCCGGCTCTTCGATCTACAACGTCGGGGTCGCCGGGGTCGGCTCCCGCGTGCCACCGCCGGACGGCGCCGACTACCTGACCGTCGGCGGGGACCTGACCGTCGCCGAACGCCAGCGGCTCGACGCCGTCGGCGACTCGGCCGGCGGCGTGGTCCGCCACGCCGGGACGGTCACCGGCACCGTGATCGGCGAGCTCGTCCACGACCCGGCGGCGATGAAGCCGTACGCGGGGCTGCGGGCCGAGCTCACCGCCGCGAGCGAGTGTTACGCGGCCGCCGCCGCCACCGGGACCGTGCAGAACCAGAACTACCGGACGCTCTTCACCGGTGACGGCAAGTCCGCGCTGCAGGTCTTCACCGTCACCCAGGACATCGCCGCGCCCGGCGGCGGCGCGCAGGGCATCGAGTTCACCGGCATCCCCGAGGGCGCGACCGTGCTGGTCAACCTCACCGGCGCGGCGCGCACAATCAGCACCTACAGCGGCACCCTCGACGACCGCGACCCGCTCAACCGGCTGCGACCCCGCCTGCTGTGGAACTTCCCGGCCGCGACGGCGGTCCACCTCACCGGCAGCGGCATGTTCCAGGGCAGCGTGCTGGCGGGCAACCCGGCCGGTACCACGACGGTCACCCTGCCCGGCACCAACGGCCGCTTCTTCACCGCGGGCGACCTGGTCCACGGCTCCAGCGCCGGCCAGGGCAGCGGGCAGGAGTTCCACGCGTACCCGTTCACCGGCGACCTGCCCTCGTGCGGCAAGCCGGAGCCCACGACGACGACCAGCACCACCCCGACCACGACGACCACCACCGGCACCACGACGCCGACGAGCACCACCGAGCCGACCACGAGCACCACCACGGCGACCACCACCCCCACCGAGCCGACCGGGACCACGGAACCGACCGGCACCACGCAGACCTCGACCAGCACCAGCCCGACCACATCGACGAGCCCGACCGGCACGACCACCTCGACCGCGACGAGCACCAGCACCAGCACGGCCACCAGCACGGCCACGTCGTCGACCTCGGCCGTCCCGCCGCCCGTGCCGACCACGCCCGGCGGCACCGGCACCCTGCCGGACACCGGCGTCGACGTCGGCCCGGTCCTCGGCCTCGGCGCCCTGCTGCTCACCGGCGGCGGCGCGCTGGTGCTCCTCACGATCCGCCGCCGGACCCGCTGACCGTTCCGTCCCGCGTGTCCACAAGGGACCCCGGCCACACTGCGGGACCACGCGGGGCGTGACACCATCGGGTGAGACCGAACGGGAACGGCGGACGTGACACGGGTGTAGCACCCCGGTAACCCGCCGCCCCTACGGTCCTCGGGTCATGGTGATCGGGCAGAGGGCGGATCCCGCGCCGATGGCGCATCCGCAAGGTGAAAAGGTGCTTGCGGAAACTCAAACGGAGCAGACGGCGACGACCACGCGCGGCCGGTGGTGGCTGCCCGTCTTCGGGGCGGTGCTGGGCGCCGTCGCTTTCCTGCTGGTGCGGGGCAGCCTCACCGACGACAGCTACATCACCCTCGCCTACGCGAAGAACCTCGCGGTGCACGGCGAATGGGGCATCATCCCCGGCTCGCCCGCGAACTCCGCGACGTCGCCGCTGAACGTCCTGCTCCTCGGCGCGCTGACGCTGGTGACGCGGCTCGCCGGCGGCCCGCACCCGGTGGTGGCCCTCGGGATCCTCACCGTGCTGTGCGGCGGCGTGCTCGGCTGGGCGTGGCAACGCGCGGGCCGCGTGCTCGCGCTGCCGCCCGCGGCCGGGGTGCTCGGGATCGCGCTGGTGCTGCTCAACCCCTTCGTGCTGTCCGCGATCGGCCTCGAAGTGCTGCTGATCCCGGCGGTGCTGCTGGTGCTCACGGTCTTCGCGCTCGAAGGCCGGCCGCACTGGTTCGGCGTGACCGGCGGGCTCACCGTGCTGACCCGGCTCGACCTCGTCGTGTTCGTGGTGGTGGTCGCGGTGAGCGCCCCGGCGATCCGGCGGCGGCTGCTGCCCGTCGTGGCCGCCGCGGTGCTGACCGCCGCGCCGTGGTTCGTCGTCAGCTGGGTCGCGTTCGGCTCGTTCGTGCCCGACACGCTGGTGATCAAGCAGCTGCAGGCGGGGCTGTTCGCGCCGTGGAGCTACAGCACCGGGCCGATGATGTACTACCTCGGCTGGCCGGTCACCGTGCTCGTGTCGTTCGTCCCGGCGCTGGTCGGCGTGGTCGCGCTCGCCGCGTGGGCCGCGGCGCGCTTCGGCGTCCGGTGGCCGGACTTCCCCGCGCTCGGCCCGTTCGCCGCGCTCTGCGGCGGCGGGATCCTGTACTACGTCGCGTATTCGTTCATCGGCGTCGGCCCCTTCCACTGGTACTACGTGGCCCCGGTGACGGCGGCGAGCACGTTCGCCGTCGCCGCCTTCGGGACCTGGTACGCCCAGACCCGGGAGCGGCCGCCGCTGCGGACCGGGCCGCCCGCCGTGGCGCTCGGGCTCACCGGGGTGCTGGTGCTGAGCGGCGCGGCGGTCGACGTCGCGCAGGGTGTGCCGTGGCCGTCGCCGGTGATCTTCGGCAACTGGGCGAGCGCGCGGGACTACGCCCGGGTCGGGACCGAGCTGCGCGCCCGGCTGAACGGCGCGAGCGTGGCCAGCCCGGGCGAGATCGGCACCCTGGCCTACTACTGCGAGTGCGCGATCATCGACGAGTTCTCCGACCGCGGTCAGGCGGTGAAGCTGGTCGAGCAGCGGATCGCGACGGCGAACCCGCTGATGAGCCTCGCGCTGCGGGTGAACTACCACTGGCTGGACACCTCGGTCGCGCCGCGCAAGCCCGAGTACCGGCTGCAGTACGCCACGGGCCCGGCGACCGGACCGGACAGCTGGCAGGTCTCCTCCGCGGCGAAGGGCGTCGGCCACTTCACGCTCACGCGCGAGCCGTGATCTCCGCGCTCAACTGAGCAGTCACGGGAAGTTCACGGGATTTCCCCTGGACGCCAGACTGCGCGGAAGGCGGGAAAGGCCATAGGGTTCGGTCATGAAGGTCGGCCTGCTCACCCGGGAGTACCCGCCGGAGGTCTACGGCGGAGCCGGGGTCCACGTGGAGTTCCTCGCCCGGGAGTTACGGCCGCTGGTCGATCTCGACGTCCACTGCTGGGGCGCGGACCGGCCCGACGCCACCGGGCACACCGATCCGCACGGGTACGGCCAGCCCGCGTTCACGACCATGGACATCGCCGTGTCCATGGCGAACGCGCTCGAAGGCCACGACCTCGCGCACAGCCACACCTGGTACGCGAACCTGGCCGGGCACCTGGCGAAGCTCACCCACGGCATCCCGCACGTCGTCACCGCGCACTCGCTGGAGCCGCTGCGGCCCTGGAAGGCCGAGCAGCTCGGCGGCGGTTACCGCGTTTCGTCGTGGATCGAGCGCGAGGCCTACGAGAGCGCGGACGCGATCGTCGCGGTCAGCGGCGGGATGCGCCGGGACGTGCTCGCCGCGTACCCGGCGGTGCCGCCCGAGCGGGTGCACGTGATCCACAACGGCATCGACACGACGCTCTACCGCCCCGACCCCGGCACCGAAGCGCTGGTCAAGCACGGCGTCGACCCGAACCGGCCGTACGTGCTGTTCGTCGGCCGGATCACCCGGCAGAAGGGCGTGCCGCACCTGGTGCGCGCGGCCGCGTCGCTCGACCCGGGCATCCAGCTGGTGCTGTGCGCGGGCGGCGCGGACACCCCCGAGCTGGACGCGGAGTTCCGCGGGCTGGTCGCCGAGCTGGAGCAGACGCGCACCGGCGTCCGCTGGATCCCCGAGATGCTGCCGCGGCCCGAGGTCGTGCAGCTGCTCACCCACGCCACCGTGTTCGCCTGCCCGTCGGTCTACGAGCCGCTCGGCATCGTGAACCTGGAGGCGATGGCGTGCGGCACGCCGGTGGTGGCCAGCGACGTCGGCGGCATCCCGGAGGTCGTCGACGACGGCCGGACCGGGTTGCTGGTGCACTACGACGAGCAGGACGCGCGAGCGTTCGAGGCGGGCCTGGCCGCCGCGCTGAACGAGGTGGCGGGCTCCCCGGACCGGGCCGCCGCGATGGGTACCGCCGGCCGCGAGCGCGCGGTCGGCGAGTTCGGCTGGAAGGCGATCGCCGAGCGGACGGTCGCCCTCTACGAGGCGTGCGGGAGGTCGTCGTGAACACTGGAGCCGACGTGCTGGGCATCGTGCTCGCGGGCGGCGAGGGCAAACGGCTGATGCCGCTGACCGCCGACCGCGCCAAACCGGCGGTGCCGTTCGGGGGTGTGCACCGGCTGGTCGACTTCGTGCTGTCGAACCTGGTGCACGGCGGCATCCGGCGGCTGTGCGTGCTGACGCAGTACAAGTCGCACTCGCTCGACCGGCACATCTCGACGACCTGGCGGCTCTCGGCGCTGACCGGCGAGTACGTCACGCCGGTGCCGGCCCAGCAGCGGCTGGGGCCGCGCTGGTACCAGGGCAGCGCCGACGCGATCCACCAGAGCCTGAACCTGGTCTACGACGAGGATCCCGAGTACATCGCGGTCTTCGGCGCGGACAACATCTACCGGATGGACCCGCGCCAGATGCTCGAGGCGCACGTCGCTTCGGGCGCCGGGGTCACGGTCGCCGGGATCCGGGTGCCGCGGGCGGAGGCGAGCTCGTTCGGCGTCATCCGGACCACCGACGGGCTGATGATCGACGCGTTCATGGAGAAGCCCGACGACCCGCCGGGCCTGCCGGACTCCCCCGAGGAGTCGTACGTGTCGATGGGCAACTACGTCTTCACCACCAAGGTGATGCTGGAGGCGCTGCACGCCGACGCCGAGAACGCGGCGTCGCACCACGACATGGGCCGCGACATCATCCCGGCGCTGGTCAAGTCGGGTGAGGCGGCGGTCTACGACTTCAGCGGCAACGTCGTGCCCGGCGAAACCGAGCGCGACCACGGCTATTGGCGCGACGTCGGCACGATCGACAGCTACTACGACGCGCACACCGACCTGATCTCGACCCACCCGATCTTCAACCTCTACAACCGGAAGTGGCCGATCCTCGCCCACCCGGGCCAGCGCGCGGCGGCCAAGTTCGTCGAGGGCGGCTCGGCCAACCAGTCGATCGTCAGCAACGGCTGCATCATCTCGGGCGCGCAGGTCGTCGACTCGGTGCTCTCCCCCGACGTCCTGGTCGAGCAGGGCGCGGTGGTCCAGGGCTCGGTGCTGCTGGACGGCGCCCGTGTCGGCCGTGGCGCGGTCGTGCGGCGGGCGATCCTGGACAAGAACGTCGTGGTCCCGCCCGGGGCGCACATCGGGGTGGACCTGGCCCGCGACCGGGGCCACTACCACGTCAGCGAAGGCGGGATCGTGGTGCTCGGCAAGGGGGAACGGGCGATCTGACGCCGGTCAGCCGCGCGCGGCGGAGATCCGCTCGACCACCTGGCGCGGGTCGATGCCCCAACGCTCGGCCAGCTCGGAGATCGAGGCGCCCGCCGCGTGCTCGGCGGCGATCATGCTGTTCACGACTCCCGTCATGCCTCACCTCTCCTCTGCAGCTGCACGTGCACGCGGAATGCTACATGTTCACTGCGGACGTCGAACAAAGTGCTTCAGGTCGGCGGCGGACCCGCTCGCGAGGTGGCCTGCGCCACCGCGACCAGCGCGTACGTCACGGCCGATGGTGGTTCAGCGTCCCGTTTTCTCCGGCTCCCCCGGCGGATTCTTCGTAGTGGCCCGCGCGCGCGTGGCGCTGAACACGGCGTCGAAGATCGGCGTCGGTTCCCCGTCGTCGCGCTTCGGCCGCTCGTCCCCCGGACTGCGCTTTTCCTCTCCCACGCGCCCAGTTTCTGCGACGGCGGTCGATTTCGCTCGGGCAGCACGGAAAATCGCCCGGCCGGGGGATCACCCGCGTGGCGCCGTTTTTCCGGTCGCCGGCGGGAAAAAGCACCGCGGATTCAATTCCGGGCGCGGGGAATAACCCCGGGTGGGGCGGGATTGCACCGGACATGAAAGCAGTCGTCTACCGCCGCCACGGCGGGCCCGAAGTGCTGTCGCTGGCGGAGCGTGCCCTCACCGACCCCGGGCCCGGCGAGGTCCGCGTCCGCGTCGTCGTGTCCGCGGTCAACCCGACCGACTGGAAGGCCCGGCTCGGCCGCGGCGCGGAGGCCGGGACCGAAACGCCCGACACGGTGCCCAACCAGGACGGCGCGGGCGTCGTCGACGCCCTCGGCCCGGAGGTCACCGGGTTCGCGCCCGGCGACCGCGTGTGGCTGATCCTCGCCGGCACCCACGGACCGGCGGCCGGGACCGCCCAGGAGTACACCGTGCTCCCGGCGGAGAAGCTGGTGCGCCTGCCCGACGGCGCCGGCTTCGACGAAGGCGCCGGGTTCGGCGTCCCGGCGCTCACCGCGCACCGCGCGCTCACCGTCGCCGAAGACGGGCCGTCCCGGCTCTCCCCCGGCGCGCTCGACGGCCGGACGGTGCTGGTCAGCGGCGGCGCCGGCGCGGTCGGCAACGCCACGATCCAGCTCGGTCGCTGGGCCGGCGCGACGGTGATCGCGACCGTCAGCAGCGACGAGAAGGCCGCGCTCGCCCGCGCGGCCGGCGCCCAGCACGTGCTGCGCTACCCCGACCCGGAGCTCGCCACCCGGATCCGCGAGGTCGCGCCCGACGGTGTCGACCTGGTCGTCGAGGTCGCCGCCGGGGTCAACGCCGGGTTGCACACGGAGGTGCTGCGCCCGCGCGGCACGGTCGCGGTGTACGGCGACGACCGCGGCACGGGGACCGTCAGCCTCGACTTCGGGGCGAACCTGTGGCTGAACACGCGGTACCAGTTCCTGGTGCTCTACACGGTCGGCGCGGACAAGCTGCGCGTCGGCGCCGAAGACGTCACCGCGGCCCTGGCCGACGGCGCGCTCCGGCTCGGCGAGGACCGCGGGGTGCCGATCCACCGGTTCGCGCTGGCCGACACCGCCGAGGCCCACATCGCCTCGGAGAAGGGTGTCACCGGGAAGGTGCTGATCGACGTCACCCCGGCGGGGTGACCAGCGCCTGAAGGAGTTCGGCGAGAGTGACGCCGGTGTCGTCGCGGTGCTCGCGCCAGCGGCCGAACAGCTCCTGCGCGGCGGTGAGCAGCGCCGGGGACAGCCCGGAGCCGGCGCAAGCTTCGGCGATCTCGGCCATTTCACCTTCCCACCGCCACGCCCGCCGCCCGGCGGAGGTGATCCCGTCGGGCGAGCCGAGCGGGGTGTGCGGCAGCACGTCGGCGGCGAGCTCACGCAGCTCGTCGCCGACGCCGTGGCGCTGCGCGAGGGCGTGGGACTGCGCGGCCAGCGCGAAGGTGAGCTTGTTGTAGGAGGCGAAGGCCAGTTTGAGCGCGGACGCCGTGCCGACCGGGCCGTCGAGCACGATGGTCCGGAGGTGGGTGCCGGCGAACAGGCTCGCCAGCCGGGTCGTCGCGGCCGCCGAGCCGGACAGGTAGAGCCGCGTGGTCCCGGCCGACCGCGGCGGCGGCCCGACGATCCCGCCGTCGGCGACGGTCGCTGTCCCGCCGCTCAGGATCTCCTCGACCGCCTGGGCGTGCTGGGGGCTGATGGCGTTGGCGTCGAGGTAGAGGCCTCCGAAGCCATTGACGCTGCGAGCGACATCGAGCGCGGCGGCGGGCGGGCAGACACTGAGGAGGACGTCGCAGCTTCGCAGGGCGGCGAGGTCGGTGACGTCGGTGAGCCCGGCTTCGTCGGCCCGGCGCCGGGTGGCGGGCCCGCGGCCGGCGGAGGCCCAGCGGACCTCGGTGCCGCCGGCAGTCAGGAGAGCGCCGATCGCGGCGCCCATCGCCCCGGGGTGGAGGAGTCCGACGGTGGTCTTCGCGGTGGTCATGAGTCCTTCCTAGCGCGGACCGGGCAGGGCGGCAGTCAGCGGTCCGGCGGGAGGCCCGGCTTCCGCGCCGATC
The DNA here is from genome assembly GCF_055583645.1 of Amycolatopsis sp. NPDC104587. Lineage (NCBI taxonomy): Bacteria > Bacillati > Actinomycetota > Actinomycetes > Pseudonocardiales > Pseudonocardiaceae > Amycolatopsis > Amycolatopsis sp. NPDC104587. Next base: position 61,974 of record NZ_JBVJNO010000003.1, on the reverse strand, counting down.
GTTCACCGCACGGCGTCGGCATCGCGCCGCGCCTGCCCAGCACTCGGCGGTCCGGCGGCACCAGCCCGGCTTCCGCACCGTCCCTCGGCATCGCGCGTCGCGCCCGGGCAACGCGCGGAACCGCTCGCTCAGCGCTCAACGGTCCGCCGGCACCGGCAACCCCAGCTCTCCCGCCAACCGCTCACACCTCACGCGGTCCGGCCCGGTGGCGGAGAGCACCGGGCCGGACTGGGCCGTTCGGCCCCGCCGCGGCCACTGGACGCTCTACGATCGCCCGCGGGAGGTGGGCGTGGAGCCGTTGGGTCCGGGGGAACCGGCGCAGGTGGGGCGGTACCGGCTGCTCGCGGCGGTCGGCGAGGGCGGGATGGGGCGGGTGCTGCTCGGGGTCGCCCCCGACGGCCGGCTCGCCGCCGTCAAGCAGGTCCACCGCGGGTTCGCGAGCGACCCCGGGTTCCGCGAGCGGTTCCGCAGGGAGGTCGAGGTCTCCCGGCTGGTCTCCGGCGCCTACACCGCGGCGGTGATGGACGCCGACGCGCACGCGCCCACTCCGTGGCTGGCCTCGGTGTTCGTCGCCGGGCCGTCGCTGCAGGAGGCCGTCGACAAGACCGGGCCGCTGCCACCGGCCGCCGTGCGGCACCTCGCCGCCGGGCTCGCGTCGGCGCTCATCGGCATCCACCGCGCCGGGCTGGTGCACCGGGACCTCAAGCCGGGCAACGTCCTGCTGGCCGACGACGGCCCGCGGGTCATCGACTTCGGCATCGCGCGCGCCGCCGAGGGCGGCGCCGACCTGACCCACACCGGCGTCATCCTCGGCTCGCCCGCGTTCATGTCGCCGGAGCAGGCCGACGGGCGGCCGCTGACCCCGGCGAGCGACGTCTTCTCCCTCGGCGCGCTGCTGCTGCTCGCCGCCACCGGGCACAGCCCGTTCGCCGGCTCCTCGGCGCCGCAGTCGCTCTACAACGTCGTCCACACGCACCCGGACCTGCGGTTCCTCCCGCCCGAGCTGCGCGCCCTCGCCGAGCCGTGCCTGGCCAAGGACCCGGCGCGGCGGCCGACGCCCGCGCAGGTCCTCGAACTGCTCGGTCCCCTGCCGCCGGTCCAGCGCCCGTGGCCGCCCGCCGTGCACGGGCTGATCGCGCGGCACCAGGCCGACGTCGCGGCGGTCGTCACCAAGCCGCCGAAGCCCCGGCGGCGGGGCCGCCGGGCCGTGCTCGCCGCCGCCGCGGCCGTCATCGTCGCGGCCGGGACGGTCACCGCGGTCACGGTGCAGAACGGCGACGAGGGCGCGACCGCCGCCCCGGCGAGCACCCCGGCGCCACCGCCGGTCACGACGAGCACGGCCCCGCCGAACCCGGACCCGCTCGGCCCGGACAAGCTGCGCGGGGTCACCCTGTGCCAGGTGCTGCCGTCGGTGCCCGGGATCGGGAAGCTCACGCCCGAGACCGACGTCCACTTCTTCGAGTGCGGTTACGAGACCGCGCAGCGCCAAGGGCTGGACCTGACCGTCGGCGGCCCGGTGACCGCCGCCGGCGCGGTCTCCGGGGAGCTCGACGGCCTCCCGCTCGCCCTCGACGACAAGGCGGGCCGCTGTACCGCCTCGGTGCCCGTCGTCGACCGGCCCGACACCACCATCAGCGTCGAAGCCACGAAGTTCGCCAAGCCGTGCGACTCCGCGAAGGCGGCGCTCACCGAAACGCTGAAGCGCCTCCGCGCCGGGAGCGTGGGTTCGCCCGCGGCGCCGGGCAGCCTGGCCCCGGTGGACCCGTGCGGCCTGGTCGCCACCGCCACCGCGCAGCGGATCGTCGGCCCGGTCACCAAGGTCGAACCCCGCGGGCTGCACGAATGCCACTGGCAGGTCGGCGGTGAGGTCGTCGTGACCCTCGAACGCGGCTTCCGGCCGAAGGAAGCGAAAGACCCGTACTGGGACTCGACCGGCAGCGCCGACCTCGGCGGTGTCACCGCCTACTTCACCACCAAGCGCTTCAACCCCGCGACCGGCACCTGCAGCTTCACCTGGCAGCAGCGCCCGCTCGGGGAAGACACCTCGGAGAACGTCATCGTCGACTACCGCACGTCCGCCAGCAAGCTCACCGACGACGAGATCTGCCGCCAGGCGCGGGAGTTCGCCAAGGCGGTCCGGCCCGGGCTGCCGAAGCCGTGAAGCCGCTGGAGCCGGGGGACGCCCGGCAGGCCGGGAAGTACCGGCTGGTCGCGGCACTCGGCGAGGGCGGCATGGGCCGTGTCCTGCTCGGCGTCGCCCCGGACGGCCGGCTGGTCGCGCTCAAGCAGGTGCACCCGGAGTTCGCCCACAACGCCCGCTTCCGCAGCCGGTTCAAGCAGGAAGTGCAGGCGTCACAACGGGTTTCCGGCGCCTTCACCGCCGCGGTCATGGACGCCGACCCCGACGCCGAGACCCCTTGGCTCGCTTCGGTGTTCGTCACCGGGCCGTCGCTGAAGGAGGCCGTCGAAGCGACCGGGCCGCTGCCGGTCGAGGCGGTCCGCCGGCTCGCCGTCGGGCTCGCCACGGCGTTGGTCGAGATCCACCGGGTCGGCCTGATCCACCGCGACCTCAAGCCCGGCAACGTCCTGCTGACCGCGGACGGGCCGCGCGTGATCGACTTCGGCATCGCGCGCGCCACCGAGGGCGGCTCGGACCTCACCGGCACCGGCGGCATCGTCGGCTCCCCCGCGTTCATGTCGCCCGAGCAGGCCGAAAGCCGCCCGCTCACCCCCGCGAGCGACGTCTTCTCCCTCGGCGGCCTGCTGGTCATGGCCGCGACCGGGCGTGGCCCGTTCACCGGCTCGACGACCGCGCAGATGCTCTACAACGTCGTCCACGCCGTCCCGGACCTGACCGGACTGCCGCCCGAGATCCGCGCGCTCGTCGAGCCGTGCCTGGCGAAGGACCCCGCCCGGCGGCCCGCGCCGCAGCGGATCCTCGACTTCCTCGGCCCGGTGGCGCCCGGGACCCGGCCGTGGCCGGAGGCGGTGCACCGGCTGATCGGGACGCAGGAGGCCGCGGTCCGCACCGCGCTGTCGTGGCCGGTGCCCGAGCCGGTGCCGGTGGCCGCGGCGCCCCGCCGTCGCCGCCGGCTGCCGGTCGTGACCGCGCTGTCGGCCGTGGCCGCGCTCGCGCTGGGCGGCCTGCTCGCGGTGACGATCACCGCGCGCGACCCGGACTCGCCGACCGCCGGCCGGAACCTCGACCCGACGAGCCTGGAGACGTTGCGGCGCACCGATCCCTGCCGGGTGCTCGACGCCGTGACCGTGCCCTCGGCCGGGAAGCTGCGCGCCGACACCGACTCGCTGTACCTCGGCCGCTGCGACTACCGGACGAAGGCCGGCGAGAAGATCTCCGTCCACCTCGGCGACCCGATCTACCTCGAGGGCGGCCGGCCCACCGAGGACCTGGACGGCCGGCTGGTGCTGTTCACCGAGGTCAGCGGCAGCACGTGCGACGCGAGCGTCCAGGTCCCGGCGCACCCGGAGCTGGGTGTGACGGCGCTCGCCGAGACCTGCGGCCTGGCGAAGTCCACGCTCGGCAAGGTCCTCGAGCGCATCCGCGGCGGCACCGAATACACCCTGGCGGCCGGGACCCTGCTCACGCTCGACCCGTGCACGGTCGTCGACAAGACCGTGACCGCGCAGGCGATCGGCCCGGTCCGCGAGGTCAAGCCGACCCGGCTGCGCGAGTGCGACTGGACGGCCCCGACGGCGCTGACGCTGACCTTCGACCAGCAGCCGCTCACCGTGCCCGACACCGGCAGCCCGGTCGACCTCGGCGGGGTCACCGCGACCCGGCTGGCGACCGGCGACGGCTGCGTCGTGAGCTGGAGCCACCGGCCGCTGTCCGCGAGCGAGGCCGAACACATCCGGGTCCGCGCGCAGAAGACCGGCGGCGCCTGCGACCAGGCGACGGCGTTCGCCAAGGCGCTCGTGGGCAAGCTGCCCCGGGCCTGACCGCCGCTCAGACCCGCAGGCCCCGGCGCAGCGCGTCGACCTCGTCGGCGAACATCCGGCGCGAGATCTCCGCCGTCTCGACCAGGGCCGACCCGTGGAACGTGCCCGGGTAGTGCCGCAGCTCGACGGCGACGCCCGCGTGCGCGAGGCGTTGCGCGTACTGGATTCCCTCGTCGCGCAGCGGGTCGAACTGGCACGTCGTCACGAACGCGGGCGGCAGCCCGGCGAGGTCCGCCGCCCGGGCCGGGGCCGCGTACGGCGAGACGTCGTCACCGCCGGGTTCCGCGCCGAGGTAGCTGGTCCAGCTGTAGACCGCGTTGGGCCGGTTCCACATCGGCGTGTCGGTGTAGGCCCGCATGGACGGGGTGTCCAGGCGGTCGTCCAGCTCCGGGATGCCGAGCAGCTGGAAGCTCAGCGCCGGGCCGCCGCGGTCGCGGGCCAGCAGCGCGACCGCCGCCGACAGGCCGCCGCCCGCACTTTCGCCGCCCACGCCGAGGCGGGCCGGGTCGATGCCGAGCTCGGCGGCCTTGGCCTCGACCCATTGCAAGGCCGCGTAGCAGTCCTCGACCGGCGCCGGGAACGGGTGCTCGGGCGCGAGCCGGTAGTCGACCGACACGATCACGATGCCCAGCTCGTCGACCAGGCGCAGCAGCGACGCGTGGAACATGTCGAGGTCGCCGACGACGAACCCGCCGCCGTGGATGTAGAGCAGGCCGGGCACGGCGCCGGTGCGGTTCGCCGGGCTGTAGACGCGCACGGGGACCTCCGGCGCGTCGGCCGGGCCGGGCACGGACGTGTCCCGGACGTCGAGCGGGTTCGCCGGCTCGTAGGCCGGGATGACGTCACCCAGCTGTGCCATCGAAGAGCGCGCGGCGAGCAGGGAGTCGTAGTCGGACAGGACCACCGCCGGGAGCATGTCCAGCCAGGGCAGCAGCTCGGGATCGATCGCGTAGGTCATGCTCCGATCATCGGCCGCCACCGGTGCCCCGGCCACCGCCACGCGGCGGGCGTTCCCCGCCCGGACCTCGCCATCCGGCGGCGGACGCGCCTATCGTGACGGCATGAAAGGCCTGCTGCTGCGGCTGTCCGGGCTCGACGCCGACGCCGAGAACGCCGTCCGGGTGATCGGGTTCTTCGACCGCCTGATCACCGGGCACGCCGGGCTGGACGCCCTGGTGCGCAGCACGGCCGAGCTCGCCGGCTGCCCGGTCGGCGTGCACGCGCCCGGCCAGGGGATGTCGCTGCGCGCGGACCCGGCGGGCGAGGTCACCACGCCCGGCGCGGCACCGCCGGGCGCCGCCGTCCGCGCGCTCGAAGGCGGGGTGGCGGTGTGGGTCGCGCGCGCGGGCGCGCCGGTCCCGCTCGACGACATGCTGCTGGAGCGGTTCGCGATCGCCACGGCGATCTTCCTGGAGCACAACGGTGTTCCGCGGCCCGAGCTCGGTGACCCCGCACTGGTCGAGCTGGTGCTGTCGGACGACGTCGGCACGGCGGACCGGGCGCGGGCCCTGCACCTGCTGGGGTTCGGCCCGGCCGCCCGGCTGCGGGTGCTGGCGGGCACCGGCGTCGACACGCTCGCGGGCCGCTCGGCGCGGCTGGGCAGCGTCCGGGCGGTGCTGACCGCGGACGCGGTCCCCGGTTCGCTCCCGCCCGGCGCCCGCGCGGGCATCGGACCGGAGCTCCCGGCCCTCGAGGTGGCCCGCTCGTGGACGGCCGCGCGGACGGCGTTGCGGTTCACCTCGGCCTTCGAGCCGGCGGTGTGGTGGGAGCGCCTGGGCAGCCTGGCGGCGGTCGCCGACCGGCTCGGCCCGGCAGAGCTGGCCGAGCTGCCCGACGTCCGCGCGCTCGACCGGCTGGCGACCGAAGACACGTTGGCGGCGCTCGACGCGCTGTGCGCGACGGGCTCGGCCCGCAAGGCGGCGGCGCTGCTGCACCGCCACCACAGCACGATGCCCGCCCGGCTGGCCCGCGCGGAAGCCGTGCTGGGGTTCGACGTGGACTCCCCCGCGGGCCGCTTCCGGCTGCACCTGGCGTTGATGCTGCGGCGGGTGCGGGACAACGGCGACCTCAGCTGACCGTCCTCAATGGACTCCGCGGCCGGCGCACCAGATCCCCCGCCGCCGAGGCCCAGTCCGGGTACTCGAACTCGAACCCCGCCTCCAGCAACCGGCCCGGGACCACCCGCCGGCTCTTCAGCAGCAGCTCCGTGTCGCTGCGCAGCACGAACGCGCCGAGCGCCGCCAGCCACCGCGTCGCGGGCAGTCCGAACGGGACACCCGCCGCCGCTCGCAGCTCGCGCAGGAAGTCCTTGTAGGGCAACGGCTCCGGGGCCGCCAGGTTCACCGGCCCGCTCAGGTCGTCGCGCGCGACGAGCAGGTCGACCGCCCGGACCAGGTCGACCTCGTGGATCCACGACAGGTACTGGCCGCCGCCCGCGACCGGACCGCCGAGGCCCAGCCGGGCCAGCCGCAGCAGCATCTCGAACGCGCCGCCGGGCTCCGGGCTCATCACCATCGCCGTCCGCAGCGCGACCTTGCGGGTGTGCGGGGTCGCCGCCAGCCGCTGCTCGCGCTCCCACGCCCGGGCGATGTCGACGCTGTAGGCCCAGTAGCCCGGCACGCCCGGCTCCTGGCCGCCGATGACGCCGGTGGTTTCGTCGTTCGGGGCGTCGAAGCGGTGCGCGTAGATCGTGGCCGTGCTCATCTGCAGCCAGACCCGCGGCGGCCGCGTGGCGCGTTCGATCGCGCCGCCGACGACCCGCGCCGAGTCGATCCGCGAGTTCCACATCGCCCGCAGGTTCGCCCGGGTGTACCGGCAGTTCACCGACCGGCCCGCCAGGTTGAGCACCACGTCGCAGCCGTCGACCTCGGCGGTCCACGGCCCGGCGCTCCGCCCGTCCCACCGGACGTGCCGCACCCCCGGCTCCGGCGCCGCCTCCCGCCGGGTGAGCACGACGACCTCGTCCCCGCGTGCGGCCCGCACGCGGCTCAGCACCCGGCCGAGATGACCGGTGCCGCCCGGAATCACGATCTTCATGGAAGTCCCCCTCGCCGGTCCGCCCGGGAACCACGGTACCGGAGGAGTTGAACGTGTTCAAATACTCTCGACGAGGTCCAGCAGCGTCCGCAGCGCGCGGCTCGGCGGTGGTGCCGCGGCGGTCACCAGGTTGAGCGGCCAGTCCAGGCCCGCGCCCGCCAGCGGCAGCACCACGACGTCGGGCTCCGCCGGCATCGGCGTGTCCGGGATGACGGCGATCCCCAGCCCGGCGCGGACGTACCCCGGCACCGTCCGCAGGTCGGCGACCTCGACGGTGACCCGCCGGGTCAGGCCGGCGGCGGCGAAGGCGCGGTCCATGACCACGCGGTTGCCGAAGCCCCGCGGCATGTCGATGAACGCCTCGCCGGTGACGTCGGCGAGCCGCAACGCGCGCTCGCCCGCCAGCCGGTGCGACGCCGGCAGGAGCCCGACGAACGGCCGTGTGTCGAGTCGCAGCACGCTCAGCCCGGGCAGGTCGGCCTCGGGCAGGCCGACCAGCGCGGCGTCGAGCCGGCCCTGGCGGACCTCGTCGGCCAGCCCGGTCGAGCCGGTGATCGACACCGTCACGTGGATGTCCACGAGCGGGTAGCGCCGGTGGAACGCGCCGAGCAGCGCGGGCAGGTCCACCGTGCCGATCGAGGTCAGCGTGCCGATCCGGAGGCTGCCGCGCAGCCCTTCCGACGCCTCCTGGACGGTAGCGCGCGCCCGTTCGAGGGCCTCGATCGCGGCCTTCGCCTCGGGCAGGAACGCCGCGCCGGCCGCCGACAGCGCGACCCGGCGGGTCGACCGGTCGAACAGCCGCGTGCCGAGCTCGGTCTCCAGCGCCCGGACGGCCGCGGACACCGTGGACTGCACCGCGAACAGCCGCTGAGCGGCCCGGGTGAAGCTGAGCTCTTCGGCCACCGCGACGAAGTACTCGAGCTGACGCGTCTCCATGCGACCAATCTATCGCTCAGACCGATAACTCAGGCCAGGACTTTTCGTTGGACTTGCTGAGTCCGGAGGGTGATTGTGGACATCGGAAGGTCCTCTAACCCCGGAAGGTCCCGATGTCCGTCCTCACCGCCCCGGCCGCCCGGCTGCGTCTCAGCCACGGCCTGGGTTTCCGCGTGGTCGCGGTCGCGTTCACGACGGCGCTCGCGTTCTCCACCGTGCCGACCCCGCTGTACGCGCTCTACCAGCAGCGCGACGGCTTCCCGGCGTTCCTCGTGACCGTGATCTTCGCCGCCTACGCGGTCGGCGTGATGCTGAGCCTGTACCTGGCCGGGCACCTCAGCGACTGGCTGGGCCGCCGCCGGGTCCTGCTCGCCGGGCTGCTGGCCGAGGCGTTCGCGGCGGCGTTGTTCCTGCTCTGGCCGGAGGTGCCCGGCCTGATCGTCGCGCGGCTGGTCAGCGGCGCCGGGATCGGCGTGATCACCGCGACGGCCACCGCGCACCTGTCCGAGCTGCACGCCGTGTCCCGGCCGGGCGCCGGGCTCGGGCGCTCCGGCCTGGTCGCGACCGTGGTGAACGCCGGCGGGCTCGCCCTCGGGCCGTTCGTGGGCGGGCTGTTCGCGCGGTTCGCCGGCCACCCGCTGAGCACGCCCTTCGCCGTGTTCCTGGTCGTGCTGCTGCTGGAAGCGATCGCCGTGAGCCTGGTGCCGGAGACCGTCGAACGCCGCGAGGAACGGCCGGCGTACCGGCCGCAGCGGCTTTCCCTGCCGCCGGCCGCGCGGCCGGAGTTCACCGGCGCCGCGCTCGGCGCGTTCGCCGCCTTCGCCATCAGCGGCCTGGTCATGGCGCTCGCCCCGGCGCTGCTGGCGCACGAGCTGCACCAGCCGTCCCGCCTGCTCGCCGGGATCGCGCCGTTCACGATGCTCGGCAGCGCCGCGCTCGCCCAGGTCGTGCTGGCCCGGGTCGGCACCCGCCCGCAGCTGCGGGCCGGGTACGTGCTGATGAGCGTCGGCCTGGTGCTGCTGGCGGTCTCGGCGTTCGCGGCCTCGCTGCCGCTGTTCTTCGGCGCGAGCGTGCTCGCCGGCGCCGGGTTCGGCCTGGGCTTCCGGGCGTCGGTCGCCGCGGTGGCCGCGCTGGCCGACGACCTGACCCGCGGTGAGGTCCTGGCCGCGCTGTTCCTCGCGGCCTACGCGGGACTGGTGCTGCCGGTGCTGCTGGTCGGCCTCGCGATGCTCGTCGCGCCGGGCGCGGTGGTGCTGGCCGGGTTCGCGGTGCTGGAGCTGGCCCTGCTCGGCTGGTCGGCGCGCCGGACGCTCGGGGCGGGCTGACCCGAACCCCCGCCGGATCTCCCGACGCGGCCTACAGTCGTCAAGACGACAGCCGCGTCAGGAGGCGACCATGACAGCCGTGCCCGGGGCGCCGATCGTCGTCGGAGCGGACGGCTCGGCCGAGTCGCTCGACGCCGTGCGGTGGGCGGCGCGGACCGCCTGCCTGCGGGACGCGCCGCTGGAGATCGTGCACGCCCTCGACGTCCCGGCGCTCGTCGCGAGCGGGGTCGTGGCGCCGCCCGAAGAGATGGTCGACGCCCTGCGCGCGCGGGGCCGCCGGGCGCTGCGGACCGCGGCGGAACTGGCCGCCGCGCAAGGGTTCGCCGGCGCCACCACCCGGCTCGACCCCGACCGCGCCGCCCAGGCGCTCATCGAAGCGTCCCGCAGCGCGGCGCTGCTCGTGGTCGGCTCGACCGGGCACGGCCGGCTCACCAGCCTGCTCGCCGGGTCGGTCGCCGGAGCCGCCGGGACGCACGCGCACTGCGACACCGTGGTCGTCCGCGGGGACAGCTGGGACGAGCCCGCCGCGGCCGCCCGCCCGGTCGTCACCGGCATCGACGGCAGCGAAAGCGGCACCCGCGTCCTCACGACCGCGCTCGCCGAAGCCCGCGCCCGCCGCGCTCCCCTCGTGGTGCTGCACGCGTGGGCGGACACCCCGCCGTCCCACCGGGACCCGCGCTGCGTCACCGATGCCGGGCACCGGCTCCTCGGCGAGCGGGTCCTCGCGCACGACACCGGCGGCGTCGACGTCGAGCGGGTCGTGGTGGCCGCGCACCCGCGACGGGAGCTGGTCGAGCGCAGCGCCGACGCCCAGCTCGTCGTGCTCGGCGACCGCGGCCGCGGCGGGTTCCCCGGCCTGCTGCTCGGGTCCACCGGCCAGGCGCTCCTGCACCACGCGGCCTGCCCGGTGCTCCTGGTCCGCACGGTCTCCTGAATCCGCGCGGGCTTGCCGAAAACGGAGCGGGACCGGGGCGATCCACGGCAGGATGTCCAGGGTGAAAACGATGAGGATCGTCGTCCCGGCCGTGCTCGCGGCCGCCGTTGTGCTCGCGCCCCCGGCGCAGGCGGACATCGGCAAGCAGGCCACGAGCGTCTGCCGTTCCGGTGCCTTCAGCGGCACCTTCACCCTGCGGTACGAGACGTCCGGCGGGTACCACCGCCCGCTGAACACCTACACCGTTTCGGGGCCCTACATCGGGGACGTGGGCACCCAGACGCTGCGGATCTCGTACTTCGAGGGCCCCAGCCCCCACACCGTCTACTCCCAGACCGGCCCGGCCAGCCAGGGCGTGCAGTTCCTGCCGACCGGGCTCGCGCTGCCGGTCACCGGGCGCGGCACCGCCGCGATGACGTTCGACAGCGGCGCGGCGTCCTGCACCGCGACGGTGCCGATCACCTAGCCCGCAAGGGAAACGGGCTGCTCGCCGGTTTCGGCGAGCAGCCCGGCCACGGCCACGGCCCGGCCGGTCTCCAGCGACCGGTTGGCGGCCGGCCCGGTGAGCAGGGCCCGCAGGCCCGCGCCGTGGTCGGCCGCGCAGCCGAGCGGGTCCGGCCCGGCCTCGCCGAGCAGTTCGGCGAGCATCCGCTCGCCGCCGTCATGGCCTTCGCCGAGGGTTCGGCCAGGACGGCCTCAGGCGGTTCCCCAAGCCGTTGCCGGGGTCAGCCGGGCCCACCCCGGCTCGGCAGGGTCGTTCGCGTACTCGTTTTCCCGGACATCCAGCTCGAGCCGGCCCTCGCTGCCCGAGAACGCGACGCGGTAGCCCCGGGCAGTCAAAAAGAATCGAGAAAGCGCTTACCTCAAGCCCGGCGATCCACGCCGGGCGTCCGCGACAATGGTGTCAATACGCGAATCCATGCTTCGAAATCATCGACGAATGGTTACTCAGTAAAGACGTGACGCGTCAGGAACGGGTTCCGGAACTTGCCGGCGGGGTCGAGTTTCCCCGCCAGGGCCCGGAAGCCGGCCAGCTTCGGGTACCGCGCCGCGACCTCGCCGCCGTGGAAGAGCTTGCCCCAGTGCGGGCGGGCGCCGAACGGGGCGAGGCGTTCTTCGAGGACGGGCAGCACCGCTTCGACCTCGGCCTGGCGCGGCTGCCACGTGAAGTGCAGGGCCACCCGGTCACCGCCGTGGCACGGGCTCAGCCACAGGTCGTCCCCCGCGATCGCGCGGATCTCCGACACCAGCAGCAGCGGCGCCAGCCGGTCACCGAGCCCGCGGACCGCTTCGATCGCGGCGGGCGCGTCCGCGTAGGGCACGAAGTACTCCGACTGCAGCTCGTCGCCGACGCTCGGGGTGAACGCGAGCGCGAAGTGCGGGAGCCGCTCGTGCCACGGGCCCGGCACCCCCTGCTGCGGGGTGCCGTTGCCGGCCGGGATCCCGGCCGCGTGCGCCGGGTGACGGGGCCCGTCGGCCGGGACCGCGCCGTAGAGCCCGGACCGCTCGGTGAAGGCGTCCACGCGGCTCTTGACCCAGACCTGGTCGACGACGTCGTTCGCCCAGTTCGTGAACAGGCTGACGCTGTACCCGGCGTCCTCGATGCTGTCGAAGTGCTCGCGCACGGCGTCCCAGGGCAGGCCGTCGAAGACGTCTTGGCGGACGTCGAAGGCCGGCACCGCGTCGAGGGTCAGCCGCGTGACGACGCCGAGCGCGCCGAGGCCGACGACCACCCCGGGGAACACCTCGTCGGCGCGGGTGAACGTCCGGAGCTCGCCGTCGGCGGTGACCAGCTCGACCGCCGAGACGGCCGCGGCGAGACCCGGCTGACGTCGTCCGGAGCCGTGGGTGCCGGTGGCGACGCTGCCGGCCACCGTGATGTGCGGCAGCGACGCGAGGTTGGCGAGCGCGAACCCGGCGTCGTGCAGTTGCGCCGCGAAGTCGCCGTAGCGCGCCGCGCCGCCGACCGTCACGGTGCCGTCGCCGATCTCCACCGGGCTCGCGAGGGACCGCAGGTCGAGGAGCACACCGCCGGGCGCGTCCGCGATGGTGTTGAAGCAGTGCCGGCTGCCGAGCGCCTTGACGCGGCTCGCGGCGGCGACGGCGGCTTGGACCTCGCCGACCGTGCGCGGGGTCAGCACCTCGTCGGCGGCGTAGGTGTGGTTCCCGGCCCAGTTCGACTCGCCCACCGGATGTCCTTTCCCCGCGCCGGATCCTGCTCCCGACCCTACCCCGCTCAGCGGGCGGGGATGATCGCCTGGTGGGTGCCGCCGAGGCCGTGCGGGCTGAGCAGCCGGCCCATCCGTTTCGGCGTCCGCAGCGTGATCGCCCGGTCGAGGATGCGCGCGCCGGGCGCCGCGGCCGCCAGCCGCGCCTCGTAGCCGGTGCAGTCGGCCGGGACCCGCAGCCAGGCCGACACCACGAGGTTGCCCTCTCCCACCACCGCGGCCGAGAGCCGGGTCTCGGGCAGCTGCGCGATCGCCGTTCCGGCCCGCTCGAGCCCGCCGGGGGCGACGTCGACGCGGTACCCCGCGATCACCGGCCAGCCCGCCGGGACGTGCGCGAGGTCGCACCGGAAGTCCAGCTCGTGGTTGCGCAGCATCCGCGCGAGGGTGCGGCGCACCGCCGACTCGCTCATCCGGCAGTCGCGGGCCAGCTCGGCGTAGCTGCGCCGACCGTCCTCACCGAGGGACTCGACGAGCGCCCGCAGGTCCCGGTCGTTCCACTGCTGCGGCACGACCAGCCGGGCCTGCACCGCCGTCTTGTCCAGCACCGCCCGCTGCTCCGGCGCTAGCGCGTTCACCAGCCAGCCGCTGCCTTCCCGGTAGACGCGGGTGGCGACGGCGAAGCGGACCTCGCGCACCCCGTGCAAGGCGCCGATGCGGCTGGTCACCAGGGCGTCCAGCGCGTCGAGGTCCCGCGCCGCCACGCTGAGGAACAGCGCGAACCGGCTCGTCGTGCGCTCGACGCTGAACACCGACGGCCAGCCGCACAGCTCGCGGGTCAGCTCGCTCAGCACGTCCGGGCGGCAGGCGAGGTCGACGTAGCCGACCGTGGTCGTGGGGGCGGTGGAGTACGCGGTCAGCCACGCCAGCCCGGCCGCCTGCAGCCGGTCCCAGCGGCGGGCCGCCGTCGTCGCGTCGGTGCCCACCGCGGCGGCGATCCGCGTCCACGGCGCCCGCGGGTCGCGCTGCAGCGCCTCCACCAGCGCGAGGTCCGAGGCGCTCAGGCCCGGGCGCGCCGGTTCCACCTGCGCACCGGGGGAAACGGGCATGGCGCATTGTGACCTGGTCATGATCTTCTGCCAAGGGGCTCACCGGACGTGCCGGCGAGCCCCTTCGCGGTCTTACCGCCGGCGCAGCCGCGGCACCACGACCGCGCCCGCGACCAGCACGAGAGCACCGCCGAGCACGAACGGCAGCACCGGGGTCCCCGCGGGGTCCGCGGCCGGGACGGCGCGCTCCCGGCCGCCGTAGCCGCCGCCCGCGCCGTCGCGGTCGTAGGCCGAGCCCGGCAGCTTGTCGGCGTAGCGCTGGTGCAGCGCCGCGCGGTAATCGGCGAGGGTGAGCTTCGTGCCCGCGGTGAGGCCGGTGACCGAGCCGTCGAGCACCGTCACGGCGTCACCGCGCACCGCGTACCAGGCGTTGACCTGCGGCTCGTGCAGGAGGTAACCGCCGGCCGCGGCCCCGGCGTACTTCCGCTCGTAGTCGCCGGACGCGACGTTCACCACCGTCCAGGCCGCGCCCTGCCGCTCGGCCCAGACGGTGGCGGTGCTGCCGTCGCCGGTCCGCGCCGGGACCGCGACGTAGGCCAGCGCGGCCGGGACGTCCGACCGCCCGGCGACGAACGCCGCCGTCGGCTCGTAGACCGCGATCTGCGTCCGGGGCTCGGCGGTCGCCGCCGCGGCCGCGTGCGCTCCGGGGAACTTCGTCGACGCCAGCCGCGCGAGCGTGGCGGAGCCGCCGGTGACCTGCCCGATCGCGGCGGTGTCGGCCGCGGTCGGGACGCCGTCCGGGCCGCCGGCCGCGCTCGCGGCACCGGTCGTGGTGAGCATCGCAGCACCGGCCAGCACGGCCGCGCCCAGCACCTTCTTCAGCATGCTCATCCCTCGATCCCGTACAGCGTGTGGGTCCACTGGAACTGGTTGTTCGAGCGGTAGGTGTCGTAGTTCATCGAGTTGTACCGGCTGTTGTTCGGCCACGGATCCCCGTATTCGACGCGGGTCGCGCCGCTGGAGTTGTCGTAGCCGTAGAGCACGTGCATGTGCCCGCCGCCGGAACGCCAGCCGATGCGCGTGCCGATCGGCTGCCCGGCGTCGATCTGGCTTTTGATGGTGGCGAAGGAAAGCACCTGCCCGTTCGAGTTGTACGACCCGACGTTCGAAAACCCGAGCCAGCGGAACACCCGTTGCTGGTCGGAGAGGTATCCCTGGTTGTTCGCGCAGTCACTGCCCGACTCGTTGTGGGCGACCTGGCAGAACCGGGTCTGGGTCAGGGAGTGGCCCCAGTAGCCGGCGATCGTGTTCCCGCTGGCGTCCCAGCACCATTGGTCCTTCTGCTGCGCCTGCATGGTGATGCCGAGATCGGTCCGCGCTGCGGCCGCCGCGGCGGGCGCCTGCAGCGCGACGACGGCGGCCGCGGCGGCCGAGACCGCCGCGAGTCCACGCAGGACTCCTGAAGTGGTTTTCACGAAATGGTCCTCCAGCCGGTGACGATGCGACGTGGTGGCACGGAATACTCCGCGCCCGGCCCGTCGATCCGGTACCTACTAAGGGAGGATCACGTTGGGAGGGAACGACTTCCGGCGGATCCCGGCAGTTCCCGGGTGCCGGAATCCGGCAGCGGCCCCGGCCCGCCGGACGGATTCCGGCGGGCCGGCGGACCGGTGTCAGCCGACCGTCGTCGTGCCCAGGGTGGCGTCCTGGTCCGGCGGGTCGAGCGCCAGCTCGACGTCGAACTCGCCGAGGCTGCTGTCGGTCACCACGTGCGTGGTCGCCGCGGGGTCGACGCTGCTCGTCGCGTCGCCGGCCGGGGTGCCCGCCGGGACGGTGAAGTCGACCTGGCCCTGCGCGGTGAACTTCAGGGTGCCTTCGGCCGGCACCGGGGTCTCCGGGATCGGCAGCTCGATCGGGATGGCGACCGTCTGGCCGCTGATCGCGACGTTCACCTCGGACTTGATCGTGCCGGACAGTTTCGTGGCGCCGACGAGCCGCAGCCCGTCCCCGGCCGCCTGCCCGGCGTCGACGTCGAGGCTGAACGGCACCGAAACCGGCGTGCCCGCGGTGGCCGTCGCGGGGATGTCCGCCTTGACGACCACGGACACCTGCTGGTCGCCGATCAGCGGGAAGCCCCCTCGGTAGGTGAGCGTTTTCTCGGCCGCGGCGGCCGGTCCCGCGGAAACGACGGCCACCGCGCCCGCCAGCAGCGCGGCCAGACCGATTCCGAGGAAACGTCGGCTCGTTTTCCGCATGAGGGTTTCCGTCATGTCACGTCCTTTCGTCGTTGAACGGCATTTCGGATCCTAGGTGGAAACTTCCCAACCGGCCAATGCGCTTTCCGGTGGCCCCGGAATTTGTCACGCGGTTCGAGGTGGCGGGTTTTGTTTTTTGTGACACACCCGTTCGCGAGTGACAATTTTCGACGCACGCGCACTCACGCGCGTCAGCACCGCGAGAGTGCGGGTGTAGTGGCGGTGTAGGGGCCACGGCCAGGGTCCTCCCGGGCAAGCACTTGTCCACTGAGGGAGACAAACCCATGCGCAGCATCTACCCGGCGGTGGCGCTCTCGGCCGCCCTGCTCGTCGGCGGCGCGACCGCCGCCACGGCCGCCCCCGCGCCCGCCGACGTCTACGCCGAGGTCACCGCCGCCGACATCGCCGACCCGGGCGCGGTGATCACCGACTCGCCGGCCGAGCCGGCCGCCGCGCGGACCGCCGCCCAGGCGATCTCCTGGTACTCCAGCCGCCAGGGCAGCACCGCCTACCAGGGTTACTGCGAGAAGGCCGCGCGCCTGTCGTGGAACCGCACGACGCACCACGCGAGCGCGATCGAGCACTGGCGCTCCTCCGACGGCGCCCGCCACACCACCGGCACCCCGCCGCGCGGCGCCTTCGTGTTCTGGGACATCTCCGCCTACGGCCACGTCGGCATCGCCGACGGCAGCGGCGGCGTCTGGGCGACGAGCGTCAACGGCGCGATCGGCCACGCGAAGCAGAGCTACTTCGGCAGCTACCTGGGCTGGAAGCCGGGCAACAGCAACTGATCGCCGCGCCGGCGTGACGCGGGGCGGCCCCTCCCCGCGTCACGCCCGCACGGACGACGGGCGACGCCATCGCCGGGCCTGCTCCAGCAACGCCAGTCCGGTCGTTTCGCCTTGCCGGTTCCCGGTTTCCCGGAACACGCGCAGCGCGCGGTCGCAGACCCCACGGGCCTGGACCGGCTCCCCCGCGGCCAGCAGCGTCTGGCCGATGCCGAGCAACGCGTACGCGCTGCACCGTTCGTCGTCGAGCTCCTCCAGGATGCTCAGCGCGAGCCGCAGGCAGGTCAGCGACTCCGGCAGCCGGCCCGAATCCCGGTGCAGCGTCCCGAGTTCGGTGAGCACCTTCGCCTCGCGGTGCGGGTCTTCGCTCTCCCGCGCGAGGTCCCGGGCCCGCTGCAGCCACGTCCGGGCCTCCGCGAACTCGCCGAGCAGCACGTGCGTCGAGCCGATCGAGTTGCGCATCTGGGCGACGCCGCTGCGGTCGCCGGCCCGTTCCAGCCCTTCGAGGGCCCGGCGGTAGCAGCCGAGCGCGTCGCGCGGCCGGTCCCGGACGCGGTACACGGTGCCGAGCCCGGCCACCGCCAGCGCCTCGCCGCGGACGTCGCCGAGCTCGGCGAACAGCCGCGCCGAGCGGTCCATGTCGTCGGCGGCCGCGGCGTATTCGTCGTGGTAGAGCCGGACCTGCCCGAGCCCGCGGCACAGCACCGCCGCGCCGGCCCGGTTGCCCGCGGCTTCCACCGCGGCGAGCGCGGCCAGGTGGCTGCGGCGCCAGTCGTCGTAGGCGCCGCGCAGGTCGTAGAACGGGACGGCGGCCGCGGTCAGCTGCCAGGCGAGCTCGTCCAGGCCCGCGTCGGCGGCGAGCTGGACCGCGCCGGCCAGCAGCTTGCGTTCGGCGGTGAACCAGCCGAGCGGGTCGGCCACCAGCCGGACCAGCGCCGCCGGGAGCTCCGCGCCCAGCGGCGGCCCGGTCATCGCGCCGAACGCGGGCGGCAGCCCCGCCGCCGCGGCTTTTGTCAGCGCCAGCAGCACCGACAGCACCCGCACCAAGGTCTCCCGCCGCGTCGAAGCCGGCTCGTCGGCCAGGAGCTCCGCCGCGTAGCAGCGCAGGAGGTCGTGCAGCCGGTACCGCGGGTGCCCCGCGGAGTCGCGGCCCACCAGGGAAACCAGGTTGGCGTCGACCAGCACGTCGAGCACCTCGTGGGCGCCGCCGTGCCCGAGCAGCGCGTCGAAGACCCAGCTCGGGAAGTCCTGTGCGCCCAGCACCGCCGAGCGGCAGAACGCGGTCCGCGCGGCCGCCGGCAGCTGGCGCAGGCTCAGCTCGAAGCTCGGCCGGACACCGAGGTCGCCGACCCGCAGCTCGCTCAGCCGGCTCGACTCGT
The DNA here is from genome assembly GCF_055583645.1 of Amycolatopsis sp. NPDC104587. Lineage (NCBI taxonomy): Bacteria > Bacillati > Actinomycetota > Actinomycetes > Pseudonocardiales > Pseudonocardiaceae > Amycolatopsis > Amycolatopsis sp. NPDC104587. The sequence continues at coordinate 44,147 of NZ_JBVJNO010000003.1, read as the reverse complement.
CGGCCAGCCGGTCGTGCAGGGTGCGCAGGCTCCACGCCTGCCGCCCGGCCAGCCGCGCGCCGGCGATGCGGATGGCCAGCGGCAGGTAGCCGCAGCAGCGCACGATGGCGGCGGCTTCGGCCGGTTCGCCGACCACGCGGTCGGCGCCCGCGACCCCGGCCAGCAGCCGCTCGGCCTCGGCTTCGCCGAACACCGGCAGCTCGACGTGCTTCGCGCCGGCCAGCTCCGGCAGCCGCCCGCGGGTCGTCACCAGCACCGCGCACCCGGCGTCGGCGGGCAGCAGCGGGCGGACCTGCGCGGCGGTCGCGGTGTCGTCGAGCACCAGCAGCACCCGGCGGCCGGCGAGGCGGGAGCGGAACAGCGCGGCCCGCCCGCCGAGCCCGGCCGGGACGGTGTTTCCGGTGACCCCCAGGGCATGCAGGAAGTCGGCGAGCACTTCGGCCGGGTCGCGCGGCGCGCCGGTGCCCGCGAGGTCGACGTAGAGCTGGCCGTCGGGGAACCGGCCGGCGACGCGGTGGGCGACGTGCATCGCGAGCGCCGTCTTGCCGGTTCCCGGCGCGCCGGTCAGCACGACCGGCGCCGGTCCCGCGCCGAGCGCGGCTTCCAGCTCCCGGACGTGGTCCTCGCGGCCGGTGAAGTCGGGCAGGTCCGCCGGCAGCTGCCGCAAGGGAGCCGGTTCCGGGACCGGCCCGGGCAGCGGGTCGCCGGCGAGGATCGCGGCCTGCAGGGCTCGCAGCTGGGGTCCCGGCTCGACGCCGAGCTCGGTGACCAGCCGCTCCCGCGCCGTCGTGAACGCCCGCAGCGCCTCGGCGCGGCGTCCGGCGGCGGTGAGCGCGAGCAGGTACTGCTGCCACAGCCGCTCGCGGTAGGGGTGTTCGGCGAGCAGCACGGTGAGCTCGGCGATCGCCGCGTCGTGCCGGCCGAGACGCACCTGCAGCGAAAGCCGTTCCTCGACGGCGGCCAGGCGGTTTTCGACGAGCCGGCCGAGCTCGGCGTCCCAGGCGGGCGCGGTGGGCAGGTCCTCCAGCGGGTCGCCGCGCCACAGCGCTTCCGCCTCGGCGAGCAGGGTCAGGGCCGTCTCGGGCGAGCCGTCCTTGGCCGCCCGCGCGGCGTCCGCGACGAGCCGGGCGAACCGGTGCGCGTCGACGGCGCCGGGCTCGACGGCCAGCGAGTACCCCGGGCCGTGGGTCCGCAGCGCGGTCTCCGGCAGCAGCCGGCGCAGCCGCCAGACGTAGGTCTGCAGGTTGGCGGTGGCCGACGTCGGGGGCTCACGCGGCCAGACGACGTCGACGAGCTGCCCGGGGGTCACCGTCCGGTTCGCGTTGAGCAGCAGGTGGGCCAGCAGCGCCCGCTGCTTCGTCCCGCCGAGCGGCAGTGGCCGGTCCCCGACCGTCACCCGCAGCGGCCCGAGCAGGTGAAAGCGCACGTCAGACCCCATCGAGCCCCCCGTTCCGGAGCCCGCCCCAGGCGGGTGAATCCTGCACGCGGACAGTGTCGGCACTGCGACGCGGCGCGAGGGGAAGCCGTTTCCCGGTTGCGCCGGACAGCCCACGACGAAAGTCGTGTTTTCGATCAACCGACCATCGTCGGGTTCCGGGATTCACTCACAACGGTGACGGTAAGCGTGTCCTTGACCACTCGTCACCGCGAGACCCCGGTCCGCGGCTGGAGGTTGATCGTAAAGTGCGTATCGCGCGAACCGGCGTAGTCGTCTCCGGTGTGCTCCTCTCGGCTCTGGCGGCCGCGGCGCCGTCCCTGGCGGCCGAGCCGGCCATCATCGACGGCGGCAACGCCGACTCGCTCCACTCCGCGGCCCGGATGTTCGCCGGCGGCCAGGAGATCTGCTCGGCGACGATCATCGCCCCGGACTGGATCCTCACCGCGCGCCACTGCACGCAGGGCGCCGACGGCCAGCCGATCAGCTTCCACGTCGGCGACCTCGACCAGACGAAGGGCACCACGGTCAACGCGACCTCGGTGCACGAGGCGCCGGACTCCGACATCGCGCTGGTGCAGATCGACCAGCAGGTGCAGACCGAGTACGCGCCGCTGGGCAGCGAGGGCGACGTCAAGGTGGGCGACCAGGCCGAGGTCTACGGCTGGGGTGCGACCTGCACCGACAAGCCGGAGATCGAGTGCCAGTCGCAGCTGCTGAAGGTGGCCAAGGTCAGCGTCACCTCGATCGACTGCCCGGACGGCGCGGCCGGCGTTTCGGTGTGCGCGAACCGCGGTGACGGCATCACCGCGGGCGGCGACTCCGGTGGCCCGATGTACGCGAACGGCAAGCAGGTCGGCGTCGCCTCGACCAGCGACCGCCAGTCCTACACCGCCTACATCAACATCACGAAGTACCGGGACTGGATCTCCCAGACCGCGGGCGTCTGAGCCTTCCGCGAGCAAGCCCCCGGGACCCGGGGGCTTGCTTCGCCGACGAGAGTGAGTGTACAGTCACTCACATGACGAAGCGCGGTGCCACCCTCTCCACCTCCGACGCCCGGCGGGACGCCGTGGTCGACGCGGCCATCACCGAGTTCGCCCGGGCCGGGTACCACAGCACGCCGATCAGCGCCGTGGCCGCCAAGGCCGAGATCTCCCCCGCCTACGTCTTCAAGTTGTTCCCCGGCAAGGTTTCCCTGTTCGTCGCCGCGCTCGACCGGTGCTACGAGCTCGTCGCGCACGCACTGTCGAACGGGGCCGCCCGCGCCGACAGCACCGACCCCGAAAAGATCCTCTACGAGATGGGCGGCGCCTACGCCGAGCTGATCGCCGACCGGAGCCTGCTCATGCTGCAGGTGCACGCCCAGTCGGCGGCCGACACACCCGAGATCGCCGACGCCCTGCGGCGTGGCCTCGCGAAGGTCACCGAGCTCGCCCACGACCGCTCCGGCGCCGCCGGCGAGCAGGTCCAGCGTTTCATCGCCTACGGCCAGCTCTGCCACCTCATCGCCACCCTCGACCTCGACGACCACACCGGCGACTGGGCCGCGATCCTCTCCGCCGGCATCCGCCACCCCGGCAAGAACTGAGCCGGCCCGGCCCTTCTTTTCTCACGCCCGTCGAGTGATTGATCAGTCACTCACGCATCGGAAGGAAAGCACCATGACCACCACCACCGAAATCGTCCTCCCCGGCCTCGTCGAGCCGGACGGCCTGCGCGTCGAACACCGCGAGCTGCCCGCCCCGGGCGCCGGCGAAGCACTCGTCCGCGTCGAAGCGAGCGGGATCTCGTTCGCCGAGCAGCAGATGCGCCGCGGGAAGTACTACGACCAGCCGCCGTTCCCGTTCGTGCCCGGCTACGACGTCGTCGGCACGGTGCTCGAAGCCGAGGACCGCGCGCTGGTCGGGCGCCGTGTCGCGGCGATGACCAAGATCGGCGGCTGGAGCAGCCACCTCGTCGTCCCCGCGGCCGACCTGGTCCCCGTGCCCGACGGCCTCGACGCCGCCGAAGCGGAGACGTTCGTGGTCAACGGCATCACGGCCTGGCAGATGCTGCACCGGATCGCGCAGGTCGGGACCGGCGGCACGATCCTGGTCCACGGCGCGAGCGGCGGCGTCGGCACCACCCTCGTCCAGCTCGCCCAGGCGGCCGGCATCAAGGTGATCGGCACCGCGTCGGCGCGCAACCTCGACGTCGTGACCGCGCTCGGCGCCACCGCCGTCGACTACCGCGGCGACGTCCCGGCGCGGGTGCGCGAGCTGGCGCCCGGCGGGGTCGACGCCGTCTTCGACCACGTCGGCGGCCCCGGCATCGTCGACTCGTTCCGGCTGCTCGCCCCCGGCGGCACCCTGGTCGCCTACGGCAGCGCGTCCACCAAGGACACCGGCGGCAACTCGCGGCTCCCGGTGCTCAAGCTCGTCGCCCGGCTGCTCTGGTGGCAGGCGCTGCCGAACCGGCGCCGCACGCACTTCTACAACGTCTGGGGCGGCAAGCGGAACCTCACCCGGTTCCGCGCGCGCCTCACCGAGGACCTGACGGCCGTCTTCGCCCTGGCGGCGAAGGGACGGCTCAAGGCGCAGGTGGCGGCACGGATCCCGCTGACCGAAGCCGCGAAGGCGTTGACGCTGGCCGAATCCGGCACGGTCACCGGCAAGGTTGTGCTCGTCCCCTGAACGCGCCGAAGGCCGCACTTTCACGTGAAAGTGCGGCCTTCGGAAAGCGTGTCAGTCGGTGCCGAACTCCATCGCGGCGCTGTCGAGCAGCTCGGCGTCGTCGGCCTTGCCGCGCGAGGCGATCACCTGGGCGCCGCCCTCGGGCATCGCGCCGATGAGGCCGGTCGACGCGGCCTGCGCGGCGCCGATCAGCTTCGGGTGCGAGTTGCCGCCGACCATGCCGATGCTGGCGTACTGCTCGAGCTTCGCCCGCGAGTCGGCGATGTCGAGGTTGCGCATGGTCAGCTGGCCGATCCGGTCGACCGGGCCGAACGCCGAGTCTTCGGTGCGCTCCATCGACAGCTTGTCCGGGTGGTAGCTGAACGCCGGGCCGGTCGTGTCCAGGATGGAGTAGTCCTCGCCGCGGCGCAGCCGCAGCGTGACCTCGCCGGTGACCGCGGTGCCGACCCAGCGCTGCAGCGACTCGCGCAGCATCATCGCCTGCGGGTCCAGCCAGCGGCCTTCGTACATCAGCCGGCCGAGCCGGCGCCCGTGGTTGTGGTAGCTCGCGAGGGTGTCCTCGTTGTGGATGGCGTTGACGAGCCGCTCGTAGGCGGCGTGCAGCAGCGCCATGCCCGGCGCCTCGTAGATGCCGCGGCTCTTGGCCTCGATGATCCGGTTCTCGATCTGGTCGGACATGCCCAGGCCGTGCCGGCCGCCGATGGCGTTGGCCTCCAGCACCAGGTCGACGGCGGAGGAGAACTCCTTGCCGTTGATCGTCACCGGCCGGCCCTGCTCGAAGCCGACGGTCACGTCCTCGGTGGCGATCTCGACCTCGGGGTCCCAGAACGCCACGCCCATGATCGGCTTGACGATCTCGATGCCGGTGTCCAGGTGCTCCAGCGACTTCGCCTCGTGCGTCGCGCCCCAGATGTTGGCGTCGGTCGAGTACGCTTTCTCGGTGCTGTCGCGGTAGGGCAGGTCGTGGGCCAGCAGCCACTCCGACATCTCCTTGCGCCCGCCGAGCTCGGTGACGAAGTCGGCGTCGAGCCACGGCTTGTAGACGCGCAGGGAGGGGTTGGCCAGCAGGCCGTAGCGGTAGAACCGCTCGATGTCGTTGCCCTTGTAGGTGGAGCCGTCGCCCCAGATCTGGACGTCGTCCTCGAGCATGGCGCGCACCAGCAGCGTGCCGGTGACCGCGCGGCCGAGCGGGGTGGTGTTGAAGTAGCTGCGGCCGCCGGTGCGGATGTGGAACGCCCCGCAGGTCAGCGCCGCGAGCCCTTCTTCGACGAGGGCTTCCTTGCAGTCGACCAGCCGGGCGATCTCGGCGCCGTACTGCCCGGCCCGGCCGGGCACCGAGTCGATGTCGGGTTCGTCGTACTGGCCGATGTCGGCGGTGTAGGTGCAGGGGACCGCGCCTTTGTCGCGCATCCACGCGACCGCTACGGAAGTGTCGAGGCCACCGGAGAAGGCGATACCGACACGCTCGCCGACGGGCAGGGAAGTGAGCACCTTGGACATGCGAATGATTATGCACGGCTATGCATCGTCGTGCAATCCGGGGTGCCCCGGGGGGGGGGGGGGGGGGGGGGGGGGGGGGGGGGGGGGGGGGGGGGTGGGGGGGGGGGGGGGGGGGGGGGGGGGGGGGGGGGTGGTGTGGGGGGGGGGGGTGG